>JBKJNB010000155.1:0-5043 GCA_046595995.1 Candidatus Kapaibacteriota bacterium | reverse complement strand
CGCCTTCTGACAGATCGCACCTAGGGCGGCGGATATGGCCGGATTCACTTCCTGCGGCGGCTTGATTTGACCCGTCCGGACGCGTTGAAGCATTTCTTCCGCCGGTAGCCTTGGAACCGGTGGTTCGTGAGTGAGCACGTAATACAGCGTCGCCCCTAAACTATAGACATCCGAGGCAGGTCCCAAAACATCTAACCGCCCCTCAGCCTGCTCTGGACTCATGTAAGCCAAGGTGCCTACCACGGACCCAAAAAGAGTTTGCGTCGACGCATCACTCGACAGAGGAACAAACGTGCGTTCGTCGGATGCCTGGTAGTCGGGCGCTTTCGTGCCGGTTTTTGCTAGCCCCCAGTCGACCACGAGCGTCTCGCCGTATTTTCCAAGCATGATATTGCCGGGCTTGAGATCGCGATGCAAGACTCCACGACTATGTGCGTATTCAATCGCATTGCAGACATCGATTAACCGCCGAACAAGCCGTCGAAGTGACAAACGAAACTCGTCGGCGGAAACGCGACTCCTCTCTTCGTATAAGCGATCGACCGCCTCCTTCAGGCTATCACCTTTGATGAATCGCATTACGTAAAACGGACTGCCAGAGCCAGTTGTTCCGAGACTGTAAACCGGCACGATCCCCGGATGCTCAAGCTGTCCGGTTACTTCGGCTTCTATCAAAAACCGATTTCGACTTTCGGGGTCGGACGAATACGCTGACTGAATTTCTTTAAGCGCCACCTCACGGTGCAGCTCTCGGTCTTCCGCTATGGAAACTTGACCCAAGCCCCCTTTAGCATGGGGTCGTAATATTCGAAAACGAGGATCGCCTTCATGGGCTGAAGGTCGCATTGAGACGGTAGGTTGGTTGAAAAAATCCGCGGAGTGCGATTGGTGCTCGCGAAAACCAGACATTCGCGTCATCGTTTGATCGAGATCCGTATCTTCCAACGCTCTCAGTTGCTTCTGGACTGGACCCAGCGAACTGAGCGCTGCCAGACTCTGTGCCGGATCCTGTTTGTGAAGTGCAATGTGCTTGTCCGCGAGCCCAGTAAGAAATTGGCATCGTTCCTGATCGATAAGCTTGAGCTCAAGGAGTATCTCTTCCAGCTTGCATGACTTCTTAAAGATCCACGTCTGCATCGCCGTGATCAGCTGCGACTCTGAAATCAGCTCCAGTTGAAGTCCGAGGACACCGACAAGCAGGTTTCGATCAGCTTCAATCATATAGGGAAATCCGTAAGCGAGCGTCACCGCAACACCGTCGCACACGCAGGTAGCTTTTTACCACGTGGCCTATTAACTTGTTAGCACCCGAACAGGCAACGCTGTGAAGCATTTTGGCGAGCACAAGTAGCTGGTTTCGTAAGAAACCGGGCGCACCGGTGACTTTTCTAATGCATCCGGTTTCTGACGAAACCAGCTACCCGATTGAAGTTCAATACAGCTAGCCTGTTCTTTCGTCGCTTGCAAATGTGGGGTGTCGCGGTGGATAACAGTCCTAGAGTTGCCATTAAGAAGCTGATTAGCCGCAGTGCGCGAGATGTAACGATTAATTTCAAGTGCGTCGAGCGTCATGACGCGGATTTTTTTGAAGTTTTTTTCCATGTGATTACCCTATTCTAGTGCGTGCAGCGATCAGCCCTGTTTTGACCAGGGTTCTTTTTACTGGTTCCAAAAAGGAGGAGGTTGTTGAGTTAGGCTATCAACGCCTGCTTATCAGCCTTTCTCTTTTTTGCTTTTGCTTCCAGCAAAGTCGGTTCGATTCCAGCTTGCTCTATCCACTTCCAAACAGCTTCCAGTAAGGGCTCTTTGGAGAATGCAACGATCAGATCAATTGCATTTCCCTGGCAGCCGCAGCTGTGGCAGCAGAAGGTGTTCTTTCCAGAATGAACTGCAAAGCTGCGATCGGTAGTTTCAGCTTGATGGATTGGGCAAGGCCCACGAAGTTGAAGACCTTTGGATGTATGCTCCTTCCAGCCATGTGTCTTAAGAACGTCGACGATGGAGATTTGGCTTTTCAGTGCGGAGAAATTTAGTGGCTTGCGAGGGACCGGTGCGGCATCTAAGCTGGAACTAGTCGTGGTGACCTCTTTACTCTGTGGCTTGACTACTTTGGGGCCCACGACATTTTCGTTTCCAGGCTGCTCTTGTTGCGCTCTGAGCTCATAATTTGGGTCGAAGTCTTCATCTTTCACCCATACCGCATAAACTTGTCGAAGCAGCTTTGCCATACAGTGTCCGATTATCCGATTGTAGGGCTTGCCCATGGCCGCTTGACGAGCGTACAAAGCACGGACCGCTGGGTTGTGCCTGGCTGCCGACTGCGCAGCTGTGTAGAGCAGGCGTCGCACGAGGTCGTTACCTTTGCGCGACATGTGGAAGCTGGTGGCTTTTTTCGGGGTGCCGTCTTGCTCGGTCCCAGAGGTATCTATCTCTTCAGGAAAGATACCGAAGTAACAGATTAGCGAAGAGTCGCTTTTAAATCGGTCGATACTCACCATTTTCGCAACTAGTGAGGCGGCAGTTTGGAGACCTATACCTTTGATGTTATGGATGCGTCGATGCGGCCCATTAGGCAACGAATCCCAGGCATTTTTCAGTATTTTTAGGAGGTCGGCATATTGAGCTTTGGCTGCCATGATCTCACGGACCTTAGCTTTAATCAGCGCCTCTTGGACCAGGTCATTGGCATGTGCAGTCGACGTTTTAGCGTTCTCGTGGAGCTTACAGGCAACTTGCTCAGTCAGATGTGGAATCTGTACCAGTGAATCAATCTTTGCATTACCAAGCCTCTTAGCTGTCGGATACTTCTCAAGGATCTTCAAAGCATAGCCTTTGGAGATATCACTGATGATGACGGCAAACTCTGGAAAGCTGAGAGCCAATAGCATGTGCAGTTGATTGACTAAACGGGTCAAGTTCGTTGCGCACGCCTCCAATGCTGAAACAGTGTTCCGTAGAGCCCCGAATGCGGGATCTGGAGCAGGCATTGGCAGGGGCCTCTCGACGACCGCGAAACGAGCACAGGCCAGACTCTCAATAGGATCTGCCTTTCGCTTGTCGTAGTGAGCCTCGCGATAGCGTTTATTCTTGAGCGGTGTACCGACAGAGATCGAAAGCGGAAGGTCCTTCTGCTTGTGTACCCAATGAATCAAATTCTCTGCATATTGACCCGCCGCATCGATTCGAACAAGAAATTTGACATCGGGGTGTTTAGCGCGCAACCTATCTAGGACTTGGCGGAACTCCTGGTATCCGTCGTTGCCCTCCTTAAAGTGAAACGACTTTGCAGCCGTTCTTTTATCTTCATTTAGAAACGAGGCGTGATGCCCATACCTAGCCGTGTCAATTCCGACACCAATGTAAAAAGCTTTAGTATCCATGATCAACCCAACAAAAACGAAACTGGAAGGTAAAGTCGTGAATGTCCTCCGCGTATGTCTTCGACCAAAAATGCTCGTCATGAGGCATCGAGTGCCAAGATGTAACAAAGGTTGGGTCGAAGTTCGGAGGGAGCAATCTAACGCAAGTGGTCAAAGCCACAGCACCGGGTAAACGCTCCTCACGAACGACAATCAGCAGGGTAATCAAAACCCCATGCGCGTGATAAAATTAGAATACGAGCACCGGTTTCCGGAGCAACGCGGGCCCGAAGAAACCGCGGCTAATGCCGTTCGGCTAATAAATCACAACCTATCCGCGGACGGACTCTATTTTCGCAGAGCGAGAGGCGACACTAATTGATCGAACGGTCCTAAGTAGAGGCTCAAAGAGCCACCATCGCGGCATTGCATACGTGAATCTCAAGCTTCTCCACTAAATCCACGGTATTGAACGGCTTCAAAATATAGTCGTTGGCACCGGCCTGGAGAGCTTCCATAATGAAGCTCTTCGTTGCATTGGTGGTTTGCATAACGATTGGACACTTATTACCTGCGTCGCGCAGTGCATGGATGACTTCAATACCAGTGCCGCCAGGCATATTCCAGTCTACGATCACCAAGTGATAGTTGGTGTACTGAATCATGTCCAACGCCTGTGGTGTGTCCGCTGCTTCATCGCAAACCGGAACGCCTAGCTCCACCAAGGCTCGCTTGATGACACAACGAATCAGGCTAGAATCGTCTACTACCAGGGTATTCATATTTTTTAGTTCAATAAAAAGTTTTGCGAGACTCGTTTGGTCAACGGACTGTGCAAGATTCGTTTGAAAGTACTGCTTCAATGTGTCGCAGCCTTCTAACATCTTCGGACATTGCTTAACTTAACTTGTTCGTGCAACATGTTCGGCAATACAGGGTCCTATCTCTGGCAACCGTCGCACTTCGGAAGAGGCTTCGATTTCTTCAGCCCGAGCGGGCATTCCGTACACCACGCAGGTGCTTTGGTGTTCTGAAATTGTAATGGCTCCGGCGTTTCGTAATCGCAACAATCCATCCGCTCCATCATCTCCCATACCCGTTAAAAGTGCGGCAATCACAGTTGTACACTTACGACGGGCGAGTGAGTTAAAAAGGATGTTGATGCTGGGTGAGTATCTGTCGGCCGGTACAGTACTGAGTAGCTTGATGCGTCCGGCAGAATCGACTTCCATATGGTGCTCAGGCGGCGCAACGTAGATTACTCCCCGAGCTACTTGAACACCTTGCCCGGCGATCAGGACTTGCATGTCGGTTAAGTGCTGCCAGCCCTTGATCATTGCTTTCAAAAATCGGTCAGGAATATGCTGAGCGATTAGCATTGGAGGTGAATTGGCGCTAAAGTGCCGAATAATTTGGCTGATTGCCATAGGCCCACCTGTGCTGGCACCGATCGCAATAGCGATCGGCAGTGGGTTATACAGAGTCTTTGAAAGGTACCGTGCGCTTACCGTGTCCTGCGATTGTCGTATTTCATCCTGCTCGTTTGCACGGTTCTGTTTCGCACTGTTTCGTACGCCCATCACTGTCTTTACAACCGATTGCAACTGAGTGACAAACCGAGGCGCATCTTGACTGCAACTGGGCTTGCAGAGCGTTTTAACCGCGCCGAGTAATTGCAACTTCT
>JBKJNB010000060.1:0-4660 GCA_046595995.1 Candidatus Kapaibacteriota bacterium | reverse complement strand
CCCGTGAACTCTACACGCGCGTCGGACTCGCACCAAAATGTAATCCAGTTGTCGGCGGTGCCGTGTAGGTTCTCGATGAAGTATGTCTGGTTGTACACACCTTTATGCACATGGATTGTGTCCCCGGGCAGTGCATCACGCGAAGCGAGAGTTGGGTTTGCGAAGGTGCGGCCGGTGCCGACGTGAAGGGTTCGTGCGTGCAGCACGTTCGCAGTCAGACAGCAAATAGCAAAAAGAAGCAAAGCGCGCATCAGGTGTCCTTTGAATATTCGAATCTTAATATATGAGTATGTGAAACCGTGGTAACTTGACACCATACTTGGTACAAGAAATTATGGTATCGCGCAATAAGGTCGTAGGTATCCAGGTAGCCTTCCTAATGGCCCTGCTGTCGTTATGCCCTCTGGTGCTACATGGACAGGTGGGCATTGGTGTGTTCGATTTCGATACCACGGATTACCCATTGATGCGGGCTCACTTTTCGAATGTGGACGCGGGCCTGAACCATGTACATCCGTTAATTTCAAGTCTTCGTCTATCAGAGAACGGTGTACAGTGCCAAATTGTAGATGTGTTGTTCTGGCTGTAATGAACATGTGGAAACGGACCCGGGACAGCCGCTTGTCAATGGTCTCGTTTCTGTTTCTATTGAGTCACTCGTTCAAACGCCCCTTACGCTAATACTCCGTGACATCTGTGGCCGCATGGTGAAAACCTCTTTCAATACAGAAGTGTTGCTTGGTATAAACACACAAACACTAGACGTCAGCGATATTGCTGCGGGTTCTTATGTGTTGTCGTTGCGAAGTACCAATGAGCAGAGTACAATTCGTATCGAGATTGCGCCTTAATGTCCGTCAAAAGTGTGATCGACATAGTACTGGGTAAAGGTATTCGCGTTACTACGTTAATACTATCTATCATTAGTATACTTCCTTTCGCATCCGCACAGGAGGATGTCGTCTCCCCAACTAGTGGCGTATCTACTACCGACACACTTCGAGCTCGCTACGGTGTATTCGGACACGTCGCTCTTTCTTCACACAGCGCCGATTTTTCTCGCATGCCAGGCACGCAAAGCTGCTGTGCTGGCTTCACCGGTGGCGCTGGTATGGGGCTGTCAGGGGGCGCGCTCGCGGAGTTTCCGCTCGCGCCGTCAATCACCATCGGCGCACGCATTGCAATTCTTACACAATCGTTTTCAATGACGACTTCCGAAGCGACACGAGTAATCGTAAACGGGGTTGGTCAGGACGGAGCATTCGAACACAGACTGTCGGGAACTCTTACGACCCTTGGCCTTGAGCCCCTTCTTGGAGTGCGTCTATTCAGCTCTGCGTTTGTGCATGTAGGCGGACGTATTGCAATTCCGTTGGGTAGTTCGTATGAACAGGTAGATGCAATCACGCGGCCCAGTGGAAGCGGTACGTTTTTGAATGCGGACGGCACCGATTCGCGCAAGCGTACACGAAACGAGTTCAATGGTGCAATACCAGAAGTATCGCTACAGATATCGCCCATGGTTGGCATCAGTTACGAACTACCGTTGAACACTGACGGTACCATCGTGTTAGTACCAGAGGTGTTTTACCAACTCGGCGTAATGAATGTGATGGCTGACTCGTCATGGAAAGCCAGCAGTTTTCGTGCAGGGATTGCAATCAAATGGTCGCCATTGCCACGTCGAGACCCAACGCCGCAACCAAAGCCGGAGATTGCGGGTATGCGCGAGCCAGAGCTCACTCCACCCGTGGTGCGTGTACCGTTGCCTGCGAAAAATGTAATCGATGCTACGATCGCAGTAAGTGGTGTTGACGCAGTGGGCAAAGAGACTCCAACGGCAAAATTCATCGTGGAAGAGTACACGTCAACGCTCATGACGCCCTTGTTGCCGTATCTGTTTTTTGACGAGAATGCACATCGTATTCCGGAACGGTATTCGGTGTTAAGTCCGGAAGACACCAGAGGATTCGACATCAATCGACTAAGCACTTCTGATGATCTTGGAATGTATCGTCATTTATTAAACATCGTGGGAAGTCGACTGCGCATGTATACAGATGCCAAGATTGAGATTACGGGTAACAATCAGGATTTACTTGAAGAGAAGGGGAATATTTTGTTATCCTCTCAGCGAGCTGAGACAATTAAACGTTACCTCGTCGATGTTTGGGGCATTGCTTCGAGGCGCATTACCACGGAAGCGCGGTCGTTACCAGCGAAAGCTGCCACTACCGTTACGCCCATGGGTTTGGAAGAAAACAGGCGAGCTGAATTACGTAGTAATGATGCGCGCGTGTTGGCACCAATTGTTACGAACGATAGGCTGTTAACATCCAACCCGCCCATCCTACGCCTACGTCCAACCGCTCGTGCCAGCGCCGGCATTGCTTCCTGGCAAATTGCGACAGTTCAAGATGGAAAAGTCCTGAAGGTTCTTACGGGCACCGATAGTTTACCCGTAAAAATTGATTGGAATCTTGAAGGTGAACCATCTACTATTCCACGCACGGATTCTCGTGTACAAGCTCGTCTTACCATTGTTGACCGTGCTGGCTCTACCGTCGAGGCTGATGCAGCACTCGACGTGGAACAGATAACCATTCGTCGCAAGAAGCAAGAGCGCCTAGGCGACAAGGTCATCCATCGATTCAGTCTCATCTTGTTTGACATTCGCTCCTACGAACTCGGAGTGCAGCACAATGCTGCTCTCGATCTGATACGAGAGCATATCGATCCTACGTCAACGGTAACGGTTATTGGATTCGCCGATCCGTTAGGCGATCGTCGGTATAACGAGCAACTGGCTCGAAACCGATCTGCTGCTGTAGCATCCGCTCTTCGTGCTCCGAACACTATTACAAAAGTAGGTTCGCAACCAGAGTCCTTCGACGGTACATTGCCCGAGGCACGTCTGTACACACGAACCGTAAACGTTGTTATAGAAACACCAGTGAAGAATTGAGTCGAAACACCAGTAAAGAATTGAGTCGATACAACTGAGTCGATTACTCGCAATTTCGCATATGCGGACGGTCTTATGTTTCTTTACATACTTGTACGCTGTAGTACTCATCCTTGCGTTGTCAACAACCGCGATAGACGTCCGTTGCCATCCTGATATGGATGAATCGTCAGAAACTCATACACAAGCGCAGCCGTTATCATTAAGGGATGCATGTCTTGCGCACTCAAACGCTCGTTCGTCCAAACGACAAGACTTTCCATCTCCTTCGGCGTCAGGTGCGGTTCTGTAGTCCTGAAAATGATGTGTTGCGTTCCATCAGGATACGTTGCCGCTACCTGATTCGATAACGTCTTGTACTTCCCTTTATGCGGTTGGTCTTTCGCGCTGTGGTTGGAGTAGAATGCTATCTAAAATTTCTTCTGTTTGTAGAAACCCCTACGCTTTGTAGACTTGCGTTCTAATTGTTGTAGAGGTTCGAGGTGTACACATTCTGTCTGTTTTGTCCCCAGTACCCAGCTCTGGCCGCCCGCTACGCCCTGCGCGTGGCTGAGGTGGTGGTGCAGCGCAAGGGTAAGGTGCTGGCGCTGACGCCAGGGGTCTCGGGTTTGGGTATCGAGATTGGGATGTCGATAGACCGAGCAGTGCGGCTATTGGACAAGTCCTCAGGTCCCTTACCGAATGGGTCATTCTCCATACCAGACAACATTCGAATAGTGGAGCGCGATGCGGCGCGCGAGTCGGCGGTGTGGGATGCGATTATGGATCGCCTCTTTGACATTACACCTTTGCTCGTGAGCGCTCGCATAGGCGAAGCGTACTGCGAAGCATATAGTGCAAACGACACTCTTAACAGAAGTAACAATAACCGTCCAGCCCTTAGAATGCTACTCCAGGAGCTGCAGGCGCACGGAGGTATTGCTCAAACACGGACACTTGCAAAGTTGGCAGCTGTGCATGCAACACCGGGCAAACTGACGTTTGTCGAACAGGAGCACATTCCACGGTTTCTTGCGGCGTGGAAAGTTGAAAATCTGTTGGAGCTGGATTACCCGATAGAGCTTGTTGAAAAGCTGAAGCTGTTCGGACTCGCCACGCTTACACATGTGCAGCATTTAACGCGGCGGCATCTGCATGTGCAGTTCGGCGATGACGGACTCCGTCTGCACGATGTGATAAAGCAGATTCCCGTTCGCAGTACCCTGCCCCTATACAACCCACCACCGGTTGTTGTGCAACGACAGATGTTTGAGACACGCCAACGCGAGCCTGGCATCCTTGAGGCAATGCTAAACCAGGTTATGATTAAGGTGTTCGATGCACTACAAGACCAACGTGCTTCAATCATCGAGGTGGGCATGCTCGACCGCGACGGGGACGTAGCGTGCAGACTGGCGCGAATTGTGAAGAATTCCCAAGGTTCGGTACTTCGCACAACGTCGTTGATTCTGCTACGCGAAATGCTCTCGCCACACCGATGGTGCCATGGTATAGAAGTGAAGCTTAAGGGGCTTTCACCTCCGCCAACAGAGCAACTGCTGCTGTTTGAAAAGCGTGCGTCGATAGAGACGGTCGGAAGCAGTGTTGCGCGACGTTATCCGAATGCACTTGTGCGTGTTGAACGAATTATTCACGATGCCTACCTGCCGGAAGAAGCAGTGCGCCTGGTCCGTTATGAAAATCCTCCTCGAAGCG
>JBKJNB010000122.1:0-50750 GCA_046595995.1 Candidatus Kapaibacteriota bacterium | reverse complement strand
CAGCGTTGCGCGCCTTGCGCGGTGCATCCGCGCAGCCCCTTGCTGCAGTTCCGAACAGGTGCGACCACTGGCTTGTGGAGGAGCGGCGTTGGGAAACGGGACACGAATACACCGACTGGCAGACATTCGTGCCATCATGGCTCGAGTTGGGTATGGGGCTGGTAGGGGGCTGCTGCCATACACGTCCAGACGACATTCGAGAATTGCGAGCAATCGTTGATGCGCATAACGAATAACCACTGTGCCGCTACGAGTGAGCGCCTAACCACATAGACCTGTCGAGACTGCGATACTGAACAGCTTCAGCAACGTGCGATGCCTGTATCGCCGGACTTCCTGCGAGGTCTGCAATTGTTCGCGAGACTTTAAGAATACGATCGTATGCTCGAGCGGAAAGTCCGAGTTTCGTCATGGCTTGCTGAAGAATGCTTGAGCCAGCCACGTCGAGAATACATACGCGTTCAATGTCTTTCGAGGCCATGTCGGCATTCTTGAATATGTGTCGTTGTCCCTCGAATCTTTCGCGCTGCACGTCTCGCGCTTTCACGACGCGTAGACGAATCGTGTCAGACGATTCACCCATCGGTGCCGACGTCAGGTCTTGAACGCGAACGCCGGGCACGTCGATGTGGATGTCGATGCGGTCGAGCAACGGACTACTAACTCTGCCCATGTATTTCTGTACGTCGGCGAGTTTGCACTGACACTCCTTCTGTGCGCTACCGAAGTGTCCGCACGGACAAGGATTCATCGAGCACACAAGCATCACGTTCGCAGGATACTTCACGCTCATGCGTGAGCGCGAGATGCTAATGCATTTGTCTTCGAGCGGCTGACGCAGTACTTCGAGAACGTTGCGCTGGAACTCGGGTACTTCATCGAGAAACAACACTCCATGGTGTGCAAGCGAGATTTCGCCGGCACGCACCGTGCCGACGCCTCCACCGACCAGCGCGGAGTCGCTGATGGTGTGGTGAGGAGAGCGAAACGGCCGGTGCGACACCAGCGCCTGACCCGGGGGAATGAGTCCGGCTACTGAATGAATTTTTGTTGTCTCTAACGATTCTGCCAGCGTAAGTGGTGGAAGTATTGTCGGTAGGCGTTTTGCGAGCATCGTCTTTCCAGCACCTGGTGGTCCAATCATAATGATGTTGTGTCCACCGGCGGCCGCTATCTCCAGCGCGCGCTTTACACTTTGCTGTCCCTTCACCTCGCGCATATCCAGTGCACTAGTCATCGAGGCGCTGGCAAACACTGCGTCGATGTCCACGTGGTGCGGTTTGCGTGCGAGTTCCCCGGTCAAAACAGAGACTGCTTCGGTAAGGGTATCAACAGAAATAACATCAATGCCTTCAACAATTGCACCCTCGTCGGCATTACGTCCAGGAACGAGAAGTCGCTTTACGCCCCTCTTTTGGCACATCATGGCAATGGGCAGTACGCCGTGGATCGGTCGCAGGCTGCCATCGAAGGCTAGTTCGCCCAACAACATCGTCGAATCGTCTTCTCGCAATACGATGTGGCCCAATGCGCCGAGAATGCCCACCGCTATCGACAGGTCAAACGCACTCCCCTCTTTCCGCACGTCGGCTGGTGCCAGATTCACGACAATGCGTTTCGGAGGCACATCGTACTTCGAATTCTTAAGTGCAGCTAGAACACGTTCGCGCGACTCGCGAATGGCGCCATCCGGTAGCCCTACGATCTGAAACGCAGGCAGTCCGTTCTCGATATGGGCCTCGATCTCGACAGGAAAAGCACTTATGCCGAACACAGACGCAGAGTGGGTTTTTGCATACATCGACGGGACTTTCAGGGTGTCGCCGAACGTGTTCTTCATAACCAATTGTGTGACGATGCCCGCTTACCCTTACTTTTGCAGCAATGCCGAAGGAAAAAAAGCCGAAGTGGTACGTTGTCTGGTACGGTCACGCACCAGGCGTTTACGCCTCGTGGGATAAAGCCAAGGCTCAGGTGGACGGGTTTCCCGGCGCCAAGTACAAGGCATTTGATACGTTTGGCGAAGCTGATCGCGCACTAAATGCGGGACCACCCTCGCCTGCGCCACGCGTTATGCGTCCGACCGACCCGCTAACCGGACTGCGGATGTCAGCAACCCAGCCGCTTGTGCCGAGCATATGCGTTGATGCTGCATGTGATATGACTACAGGTGTCATGGAATACCGTGGCGTTGACACTGCCACACGAATTGAGATCTTCCGTATGGGACCATTCGAGGGCGCGACCAACAACCTCGGCGAATTCCTCGCTGTCGTTCATGCTCTTGGCTTGCAACGCCGAGCCGCCGCCGCGTTGCCCATTTACACAGACTCGCGCACGGCGATGTCATGGCTCAAGAACAAGCTCGCAAAAACAACGGTTGTACCCAATCGCACGAACACAGAAGTGTTTGCACTCATCGATCGCGCAGAGAAATGGCTAAAACAGCACTCGTACCCCAATAAAGTGTTGAAGTGGGAGACTGACCAGTGGGGCGAGAATCCCGCTGACTTTGGAAGGAAGTAATATCATGCCATTGAACGTATCGGTTGTGCGCATGCCGCACGCAATCGACCTGCCTCTGCCCACGTATGCAACCGAGGGCTCGGCTGGTATGGACGTCTATGCCGCAGTCGACGAGCCCCTTTCCCTGCCCCCTGGTGGAATTGCAATGGTGCCGACCGGATTACAGATGGCTGTGCCTTCCGGACACGAGTGCCAGGTACGCTCACGCAGTGGTCTTGCCGCCAAACATGGCGTCTTCGCGCTGAACGCGCCGGGCACGATTGACAGTGATTATCGTGGCGAAGTAAAGATCATCCTTGCCAACATGTCGTCCGAACCCTACGAAATCACGCGCGGTCTGCGCATAGCCCAGCTCGTTGTGGCACGGTACGAAACCGTGCTTTGGAACGAAGGCACTTCGCTCGAAGAAACGGTAAGGGGCGAAGGGGGCTTTGGTTCGACCGGAGTGGCACTATGAGCCAACACGTACGATTCGGAGTGGCACTATGAAGATTTCCATTGGTTCTGACCATGCTGGCTTTGTTTACAAAGAGGCACTCAAAGCAATGCTCGTAGAGGGTGGACACGATGTTGTTGATGTCGGCGCGAACGACGCGGCCGCACCTGTCGACTACCCGGACTACGGCGTTGCTGCCGCACGCATTGTGCAGAGCGGCAAAGCAGAATTCGGAGTACTTGTGTGTGGCAGTGGCATCGGTATTGAAATCGCTGCTAACAAAGTTGATGGAATTCGTGCAGCGAATTGCGTCACCGTCGAAATGGCACAGACTGCTCGTGCGCACAACAATGCAACCATGGTTGCAATCGGACAGCGTTTGATAACGCTTGACCTTGCTAAGGAAATTGTTCGGATGTTTCTCACCACACCCTTCGAAGGTGGACGTCATGAGCGACGTGTCGAGAAAATCCACACGCTTGGTGATATCCGGTGAGCACGAACGTGCTCGTGCTTGCTGCGCACCCCGACGACGCAGAACTGTCGTGCGGGGGCACCATCAAGCAGCTTACGAATGAAGGCCGAACTGTTGTGATTGTAGACTGTACCCGCGGCGAGCTTGGAACGCGAGGCACGCCAGAGCGGCGCCGCGACGAAGCAATTGCGGCAGCAGCCATACTTGGCGTTGACACTCGGCTGTGTTTGAACATGCCTGACGGGGGCATTGTGCAGTCAGAAGAGAACGTTCATGCAGTTGTCTCCGTCATCCGCAGGGTGCGGCCGTACCTGCTCCTGATTCCGCCGCCGATAGATCGGCATCCCGATCATGAAGCGGTTCACGCACTAGGGCGTTCTGCAGCCTTTCTTGCGGGGCTCAAGAATGTCACGACAATCGATGGTGGTATTGCGCAAGAGTCTCACAGACCACATCGTATACTTTGTTATCAACAACACTACGAGCTTCCGACCAGACATGTGATTTACTCTGATGTAAGTAACACGTTTCACGCCAAGATGGATGCCATTCGTGCATTTGCGTCGCAGTTTCACGTGCCCGAAGCGTACATCAGCGACGAACCCCAGACACATTTAACCCGAGAGGGCTTTCTCGTCGAGGTGGAGGCGCGCTCGCGGTATTTCGGCAGCCTGATTGGCGTTACCCACGCCGAAGCTTTTGTTTCGACTGAACCGCTTGGCGTTCCCTCTCTCTCAATGCTTCTTTAGAAGCAGTCTACTACCGCCATGGCACGTCTTGACGCCGGTACTTATCACGTCCCAGTGATGCTGCTCGAGTGCATGCAGTGGTTGCAACCTCGCGCAAACGGACTCTACGTAGACGGTACACTAGGGGGCGGAGGTCACACTGCAGCGTTGCTGAAAAGTGGAGCTCGGGTTATGGCGTTTGATGCTGACGAAGAGGCGATACGACATTGTCGCGAGCGTTTTGCCGATGTGGCAAACCTCACGCTCGTTCACGCAAACTTCGAATCGATTCACGAGGTGCTTAACGGGGAACGTCCGGACGGAATTCTTTTCGACCTCGGAGTTTCCTCTTTCCAGTTTGATCACCATGGCAGAGGGTTCAGTTACCGTATGCAGGCCCCACTCGACATGCGGTTTACGCCAGAGGGTCCGACGGCTGCTGACATTCTCAACACCAGCACGCCAGACGAAATTGTCAAAGTGCTTAAGACCTACGGCGAGGAACCCATGGCACGTCGGCTCGCCGAAGCCATTGTGCAACGTCGGTCACTAGCTGCGCTGCGCACAACCGCCGACCTGCGAGATGTGGTGATACAAGCCATACCACCTCAGCACCAGCCCAAAACCATGGCTCGCGTATTTCAGGCGTTACGCATTGCTACGAACCTAGAGCTCGAACGACTCGAGAAGGTGCTAAAGAGCGTCGCGCCCCTTCTGGCCCCTTCCGGACGCATTGTTGTGATGAGTTATCACTCACTCGAAGACCGCATCGTGAAGACTGTATTCAAGCAATTGGCCGACGAAAACCTCGTGACAGTGTTAACCCGGAAACCTGTAGAACCCGATCGTGAAGAGGTTGCTAGAAATCCGCGTTCTAGAAGTGCGCGGTTGCGTGTTTGCGAACGTATTTTCGCCGCATGACCAACGTGGCCACGTTTTCACATCAAGACCTGCTAGCCGTATTCGGTGAGGCCTCTATGGCCAGTCTCGTTTCCGGTATTGCAGTCCGGGGCATTTCAACAGATTCGCGCACCCTTGTCGCAGGCAACGCCTTTGTTGCGGTGCGCGGTGAACGATTCGATGGCCATGAACACGTACAGGGGGCTCTACAGAAAGGGGCAGTATGCTGCATCGTAGATCATGCTTTTTTTGTGACTGCATCGCCAGACCTTCAGACCTCGCTCATACCAGTCGCAAACACCATACACGCGCTTGGCTCGATTGCGCACTACCATCGCAGACGCTTCCGCATTCCCATTGTCGCTATAGCAGGTTCAGCAGGAAAGACATCCACCAAGGAACTCACTGCTGCCATTGTTTCAGCAAAATATCTGACGCTAAAGACCGAGGCCAACTACAACAATCAGATAGGAACGCCTCTTACTCTTCTGCAACTCTCGTCAGAGCATGAGGTAGCTATTATTGAAATCGGAACCAACGAACCTGGTGAGATAGAGTTGTTGTGTGCAATGCTGCAGCCGACCCACGGACTGATAACGAACATCGGGAAGGAGCATCTAGAGAAGCTTGTAGATCTCGATGGCGTTGAACGTGAAGAGTGCACGCTGTTTGAGTACCTAGCAGATCATGATGGGCTCGCCTTTGTAAACGTAGATGATGAGCGCCTGAAGCCCTATGGCTACCATCGAGGTCTTCGTCGTGTAGTAACGTTTGGAATCGAACACCACGCAGACATGCGTGTGCATGTAACGTTCGACTCAGAGCTGCACCCAGTGGTACACGTTGTGAACAATGCTTTCACGTTTCGCGCCACGATGCGACTGCACGGTCTGGCTGCAGCACGTAATGCAGCATGTGCAGTGGCTGTGGCATGGGCGCTTAACATTCCTGCAGACGTTGTACTACGCGTTCTGTCATCGTACGAAGCGGACACATCGCATGGTTACGCCCGAATGGTTGTGCAGCACTGCGGTGGTCTTTCCATTCTCAACGACTGCTACAATGCCAACCCAGATTCGATGATTGTTGCTATCGAAACTTTACACCAGTTTCCTGCGAAGCGTCGTATCGCAGTACTTGGCGATATGCTCGAGCTGGGAACAAATGCGCACTTTGAGCACATGGCGATACTAGAAGAAGCATCGGCGAAGAGTGACGCTGTGATTACAATGGGCGAGCACTTTCGTGATGCGGTCGAGGAAATGGAATTATCGAATGTACAATGGTGCGAGACCTATGTTGGCTGCGCCGAGGTTGTTCATGACATGAGCGGTACCGATGCTGCGGTACTGGTGAAGGGGTCTCGTGGACTGGCGATGGAACGCGTAATTCACTTGCTCACATTGGACTGCTGATGTTCTATCACTTAGCGCTGTGGATACGATCGCTCGCAGATGTGCCGGGTATTAACCTCTTTCAGTACGTCACCACTCGTTCGGCCGCTGCTGCAATTTTTGCCCTCCTCATGTCACTCATTGTAGGTCCGCGCATTATTGCGGCCCTTCGACGCAGGCAAATTGGAGAGCAAGCAAAGCCAGAGCTGCAACAGGTCGGAAAACATTCACTGAAGGCCGGTACTCCTACCATGGGGGGCCTCATTGTGTTAGCGAGCATCCTCATACCTACGCTGTTGTGGGCAAACGTCCTAAATATGTATGTGGTTCTAGCAGTGTTTACAACAGCTGCGCTTGGCCTCGTGGGTTTTCTCGATGACTATCTAAAAGTTGTAAAGAAGTATCCCAAGGGGCTCATCGGTCGATATAAGATTGTCGGGCAGGTCGTTACCGGACTCATTGTTGGCAGTTGCGTGTACTTCTATCCTGAGTGGTTTTCACCAACGCTCGAGGCAGTTAAGACTTTTACCACAGTTCCGTTCGAAAAGAACCTCAACTTCGACTTTGGCATCATGTACATTCCGCTCGTGGTTTTCATAATCACGGCCACGTCGAATGCTGTTAACCTAACAGACGGCCTCGATGGGTTATGCATCGGTACGGTTGGCATAAGCGCACTCACGCTCGCAGTAATTGCATACTTCAGCGGCAATGCTTTCTTTGCTGAGTATTTAAACATCATGCATTTGCGCGGTACAGACGAGCTCACAATCTTTTGTGCAGCCATCGTTGGTGCTGTTATGGGTTTCCTGTGGTACAACGCCTACCCGGCGCAGGTGTTCATGGGTGACACGGGTTCGCTCGCCCTAGGTGGTGCAATCGGCGTTCTGTGTGTTCTTATCAAGAAAGAATTTCTGCTTCCGATTGTCGGCGGCATCTTCTTCGCCGAAAGTGTTAGTGTGATTCTTCAGGTTGCATACTTCAAATACTCACGCCGACGCTACGGAGCCGGCAGGCGAATTTTTAAGATGGCACCGCTACATCACCACTTTGAACGTAGTGGCTGGCACGAATCAAAAATTGTAACGCGATTCTACATCGTTGCCATCATGCTAGCCATCCTGGCAATGGCATCGTTCAAGGTTCGATAACGTTCGATGAGTACATCAAGTCAGACTCCGCCACCGGCGCATGCCCCAGATCGCTATTGGGTAATTGGTGCCGATATGGGCTATGGGCACCAACGTGCAGTACATCCATTCGGGGGTGTTGCGCATGCCGGAGCGATTATCTCCGCTGGAGACAACGAGCACACGACTGACGACGAGAAGAAGCTATGGCGCCGATATCTGCACCTCTATGAGTTCTTCTCGCGCATCAAAAGCTTGCCATTTATAGGCAAGACCATTTTTGGTATGCTCGATAAGCTGCTGCACATCCCATCTCTCTACCCCATTCGCAATCTCTCCGCTGCAACGTTCCAAGTTGATGCACTCCACAGCCAATTACGTAAGGGGCTCGGAGCAGGGGTCCTGAAGTCTATAAACCAAGAATGGCTACCTGTACTTACGTCGTTCTATGTGCCCGCGCTAGTGGCAGACAATGCCGGACACGAACCTATTTATTGCATTATCTGCGATGCCGACTTGAATCGCGTTTGGGTTGCAAAAGAACCCTGGGATTCGCGCATCAATTATTTCGCGCCTTGTGGCAAGGCAGCGCTTCGCCTGCAGTCTTATGGCGTTCCGCAAGAGCGCATCTTCTTGACTGGGTTTCCGCTAAACGATGATCTGCTTGGTGGAAGAGATCTTACCACGCTGAAACATGATCTTGCAATACGACTTAAAGTTCTTGATCCGACGGGCCGATTTCACTTGTCGTATGGCCCTAGTGTTCGTCATTTCCTAGGCGTGACCGACGACGTGCAGCCCGAGCGTTTGATAACGGTAACATTTACTGTTGGTGGAGCGGGAGCACAGTTGGAGCTTGGAGTTGCATTAATAAAAGCATTTAAGAAGCGCGTTCTTAATGGCGAAATGCGTTTGATTGTTGTAGCAGGCACTCGCGCAGATGTTCGCGATGCGTTTCAGACTGCGAAGCTCGAAGCCGTCGGTGACCACGAGAACATAGAGGTATTGTACGAGGCAAACCGCGAAGACTATTTCACAGCATTCGACCAGATTATACGGCGGACCGACATCTTATGGACAAAGCCCAGCGAACTTTCCTTCTACTGTGGCCTTGGTCTGCCAATTGTTATTGCGCCACCAATTGGTTCTCAGGAGAAGTTCAATCGCAAATGGCTACTCGAAGTGGGTGCAGGCATGCGACAAGAGAATCCCGACCATGCTGGTGAATGGCTCTTCTACATGCTTAACAACAGCAAATTCGCCGACATGGCCTGGCTTGGTTTCCTTCGCGCGCGAAAGCTCGGTTTGTATCATATTCTCGACGTGCTTAGCACAGGAAATTTCAATAGGTCAGATCATCCGCTACAGCGCTAAGGCCTAGTCGTTTGCATGCTTGCGTAAGCTGCTAGATGTGTATGCGTAGCGAAATGTTGGTGAGCACATTACGCGGTAGACCTGGCTCTATGTACGGCACACCCCCAGTCGTCACGTCGGGATTGATCCATGCTGAAGCCATGTAGCGTAAGTCAGCGAGATTGTTGACGCGCACTAGAACGTTCAAGTCGAGTACGCCCCTAACAATTGTAAAGCGACCACCGATCGCAGCATCGATTACGGAATAGCCATCTACTGTAAGTGTGTTTGCATCGTTCGCGAAGTAAGCGCCGACCGTACGTCCTTCGACTTCTACGTACAGTCCTTCTAAGAATGCCGCATCGTAACGAACTCGCAACGACGAGAATAGTGTCGGAATGCCAGCGATTTCATTACCAGCGTACGATGACGTCTTACCAGCTTTAGCTGTATCGATAAATGAAGAGTCGATCGTGTAGCTGTTGTACTCAGTCTTCATCAACGTCATCGAAGCCATAACCGACAACCCATGTGCGAAGGATGCGCTTACTCCCAGCTCCGCACCCAAACGCGTGGATTTGCCTGCGGTCTGAAAAAAACGTCCGTTACGATACGGAATGATGTCGTTGGTAACAGTAATCAAGAACACAGCCGCGTCGTATTGAATATTATTAATCCAAGTATCTGCAAAGCGCTCCACTCCTTTCGATCCCAGCTCGTACGTCGTGCTAACAATTGGCTCAAGTAATGGATTCAACGCAGTGAGTTTATCCTCTCCCCGCACCGACACTGGATTTGTTTCATTGCCCGCTGGCACTTCAACACCACCGCCATAGTTAGCGTAGACATTCGCCATTGGATCGAAGCGCATCATTACGCCAACCTTGGGTGTTAGGCGTTCGAATGTTCGCTGTGTATCGATGACGGGGTTAAGGTAGTTCTCTGATGCATACAGGATATTATCGTAGCGAAGCGCTGCTGTGACGCTAAGGTTTCTCCAGCGGAATTCGTTCTCAGCAAATAGCCCCGTGTTTACAGCCCCTTCACGTTTGTTGTCTATTAGCGTGGTACCACGCCGTCTGTTAAGACTGTCAAGATCATAAAAAAGAATAGCACCGTCTTGCAGTTGCACATCACCACCGACAATGATGCGGTTTATGGTTACGCTATCGAGAGTCGTGATGTTACGGTAGACCGCGTTGCCGCCAACGTGATAACGCGTGAAATCGCGCCACGTGTTACGCTCTGATCTTTGCAGGTATTTGCTTTGCAAGAATGCAGTAGCTGAGAGTCCGTGCCCACCACCGAAGCTATGATCGAGTGTCGAACCGATACGTCCGAGAAGATTATTACGGTGTTCGTCCCGTTGCACATACGTCGGATTGTATACTAACGGGTTGTCCTGTGCCTGTCTAGGATCCGCTTCGTACTGAGTTCGAGTGAGTGCTCCGGGTATTCGGTATTCGTTACGCGCAGCCACAACAAACGTGCTAAGCGTCGTACGATTAGCAAGGCGAGCAATCAGGCCTAGATTACCTTGCAGTAGTTCGCCATCAGAGTGAGCGCGCCATCCGGTCGTAGCCTGCCGCACGACAGATAGATAAGCTTGTCCGGTTCCAAAAGGCGAATTAGCTAGAAGCGTTTGTTTGCTGTAGCCGAAGCTTCCAATTCCTCCACCAACCTGAACGAACGGTTGGTTATCGGTTGGCACGGTGGTAATGGAAACGATGCCACCCGATGCATTTCCCCATAGTGCAGAAGCGTTTGACCGAATGATTTCTACGCGCGACGCATGCGTGATATCGAGGAGGTCGAAAGCAGTACGGCCGTCGGGTTCTGTCTCAGGTATTCCATCCTGGTAGTATCGCACTCCGCGCGAGGTGCCAGCATTCGATCGTTCGCCGGCGCCGCGTGCGCCGAAGCCACGCACTTGCACGCGGACGTCTGCACCACCAGACCGTGATTGGGCCAGTACTCCCGGTACGAGCGATAGAATGTCATCGAGGGCAAACCCTCGTGCAGACTGAAGCACGCGTGGTGGTATGACTGTGATTGCAAGAGGCACTTCCGTAAGGAATTCCTGCACGCGTGTTGCCGTAACCGTTATGGTGTCCTTGTCGAAACGTAGCGTATCGGTAGTCTGCTTCGCTCGAACCTGCGCACTGCACAAGCACGCGCATACCAGCATACACGTAACTACGGAGTAGGTGAACGCCAAAGGGCACCCCGGTCTGTAAAAATGTAGTAGTAACCTTTATAAAAAAATTGAGAGACAACAGCGTTTGCTCCATCGAACAGCTTGCGGTGCCAAGTGTCGCCGACATCCGTAGAAACATAGAGCGCTGGTGCACCGGTTGCGAGCAGCAGGCCATCGCGCATCACTACAGACGTGAAGATGGTCGTCATTCCAGGTGTGAATTCAGCCTCGAGCTTCTTGATTCCTCGCCCCTTCATGTGTCGGTATGTTGCCGATGTTGATGTAATGAAGAGTGTGTCTGTTGTGCCCGTCACCCATAGGATATTGCTTTGTTGCCACGGACCTTCTACTATGTGCCAGGTCTCGCCCTTGTCATCTGAGCGATAGAGTCCCTTGAAGGTACTGGCGTAGACAACCTCTCCAATCGTGTTCATGTCGTTGATTGCAGGAAGGCTGTCTGCGCTTTGCGTCCACGTTTTGCCACCGTTGTCACTCCACAACGTACGGCCGCCGTTCAGCCCTGCGAGTATGCGAGAACCGATAGCGGTCGCAAAGTATTCAAACGATTGTGGGAGCGTGCGTGTGAACCATTCGAGACGTCCAGCGCCCGACGTCATGCGAAAGATGCCGGCGCGGCGGGCTACAACAAGCATTTCCTCACGCCATGGTATTAGATGCGTAAAAATGGTCTGTTGGTAAGCATCGTGAATTGGAAACACGGCAGCGTCGGATACGAGCCCAGCATGTACGCCTTCCTCGCGTGTGCCTATGTAGGCGATTCCGTTTAGACAGGTTAGATCTGTTACATCAAAGGTACCGTCCATCCAACTCGGGTTGAGCGCATGCCATTGCCGTGAACGTTCGGTTACAACGTAACAACGGCCGTTGCTTCTACTTGTACCTATAACGATGCTGTCTCCTGAAGTAGCTAGTGCGGAGATGTTTTCGGCTTCCGCTGGGCCTGCGAAGACGAAGGTCGTCTCACCAGTCTCGACATTTAGTTTTCTTAGCCCCGTCGATCGGCCCCCTACCAAAAGCTGGTCGTTCAGTGCTACACATGCGGTCCAGTTTGCAATTGGTAAACGCCATGTTGCGAGTGAGTCGGCATCGTCGTCAAGGACGATTACAGACGTATCGAGAACAACAACGAGTTGGTCATCAACGACCACGAGTGCAGCACGGTCTACATTCCCCAAGCTCCGCTTGGGTTTGGGTCCGTCGCCATCATCATAGAGCACAACTCCATTGTCGCAGACAAACCACGGTTTATCGTCAAACATCACGAAATCACGGCAGGGCGAAGGAAGTGCAAGGACGTGCCATGCAGTATCTGTGTCACTCCGTGCAAAGCAGGCGCCACTGTCGTTCGAGGCAATGTATCCACGCGTCGTTCGGAGGAGGGCTTTCGTTTTGCGCAGGCGTGGTTCGTTACCAAATCGCTCCCAGTACAAACCGTGGTCGTTTGTGCGGTATACGCCTCCCGTCGCTGTACCCACAATAATCGCATTGCCGTGGGCTAGGAGTGACGTGATGTTTTTGTGCTGTAACGGAGTAAGAACAGGAGACCAGCTACGGCCCGAGTCGGCAGAGCGTATGAATTCCCTATTGGCACCGAGGAGCAATACATCGTCTAACTGTCGTACGACATTGATACCCAGAGGAACGGCTTCACCGAATCGTTCGAAGACAAAGAAACCTTTTATGTCTGGCTGGGTTATTGCTTGCGCTAGGCTTACACAGGGTACTGCAAGCAGTCCCCAGCACATCACTGACATCGCTATTATGCCCCGTTTCGTCACGCTACTCCTGCTTTTTTTGATATCTACCGTCGTCTCTGTGCATGCACAGAAGGCACTGTTGCCGGTGAAGTTCACGACGTTTCGGCATCCTGCACCTGGTTATTTTCTGTTCGCACCTAATTCTCCGGATTCGATCGCTCTTACCGATCATTCGGGCAAAACCCTATTCCCCGTCTCGGCGTCGAACGCCGCAACGTTTCAGTTTGCCGATTCGACTGTAACGCATTTCATAGCCAATAAGCGTGTGTTTGTTCGTAGAAATGCTCGGATGGAGGTCACAGACACACTGCGTTTGCGTGGTGCCTATCCAGTGGATTTCCACGACGGGCACATGCTCAAGAACGGAAACTACGTCGTACTTGGAATTGACATACGCACTGTTGACATGTCGGCTCTTGTTGCCGGGGGTAATTCTGCTGCCAAAATTTCCGGAGCCATCTTTCAAGAACGCACACTGGGCGGTGAAACGGTGTTCGAATGGAAGTCGCTCGATCATATCCCGGTGACCGATGCCACAGAAGATGTTGACCTGTTACAGGCCGCCATCGATTACATCCATGTAAATGCTGTTGCAGAGGACTCAGACGGAAACTACCTGGTGTCATGTCGGCATCTGGACGAAATCATTAAGATTAACCGAGCAACGGGCGCCATTATCTGGCGTTTTGGTGGGTCGAAGTCAAAGGGTAATCAGTTCACCTTCCTGAACGACAATGGCGGCGGCTTTGTTGGATTTTCGCACCAACACGATGTGTTTCGCACGGCGGCGGGCCGCATAATGATGCTGGACAATGGCAACCTAAAACCGACGCCGTTCTCACGTGCGGTTGAGTATGAAATTGACGAGACCCTCAAAACCGCGCGACTAACATGGTCATTTCAACCCGACCCAGCGATTTACACGCAAGGAATGGGTAGTGTGCAGGAGCTAGAGAACGGCAATATTGTCATTGGATGGGGCAACGCACCGACTCCCATACTCGCACACGAGGTGAGTCGAGACGGCATCATACAGGCTGAGATTCGTATGGAGGGGATTCGGCTTCCATCCTATCGTGTGAAGAAGGCCGTGTTTGCGATGTCCGGCGTTGAACGCGTCGCAACTACACCGGGCACATACGCCTTTACACATGGCGACAGCAACACGCGCATTACCATGGCGCTAACGCGCGTAGATGCGGCGACGTCTATTATTGCTGAACGCCACTCGGTGCCGCCACGTAGCCTCGAATTCACGACTGCAGCCCCTTGCGTGCCCCTTCCGATGAGGTGGGTGATTCGTGTTAAGGACACATCGAAGGTATCTGGGTCAACCAAATTCGCGGTTGGAAGCCTCTCGATGGTAATCCTCCCATCACACGTGAAGTTGTATCATAGGCCGACGGAAGGCACGGGTAAATTTTCAGAAGTGTCTACGACGTTAGATTCCACGGCACAGTCACTTGTGGCCAGCTTCGTTCGTGCCGGAGAGTATGCATTGGCCTTTCGTGCCTGCTATAACCCCGTACCAGTTACTCCCGCGGCTAATGCGGCTGACGTCTCTCTCTCGCCGACGCTCGCTTGGTCTGAAGGATTGCAGACCGGCGGCTACGACGTAGAGGTGTACGTAGCGTCAGTTCCGGCTCCTTTCCTCGCGTTTAGAACGTTTCGTCTAGACACGGTAATTACCGGCCTCGAAGCCGGCGAGATTTTCACTTGGCGCGTCCGCGCACGACGTAACGCCCTAGGACCTTGGTCCGCCCTCTCAACCTTCCGTACGCGTCTTAGCACGCCGCTAGGAGTTGCACCCAATTCTCTGCCCGATTCCGTGTCTGTGGCATTGCGTCCGTTGTTTTCTTGGAGCGCCGTTTCCCACGCCACTACGTACCGTTTACAAGTATTTGCAGCTGGCTCTGCTTCGCTCCTTATTGACACAGTGGTGCCGAGCCTCTCATTTCAGCCGTCAGCTCCGCTTGGATATCACACGTGGTATCGTTGGCAGGTACGTGCCGAGCTCGACACATTGGGCGGACCGTGGTCGACACAACTTGTTTTCGTAACGCCTCCGTCGGCACCTTCCCTCGTAAGTCCTACGCACGAAGCTCTTGACGTCGACCATGAAACCGCTGAGGTGACATGGAAAGCGGCCTTGGGAGCGGTTTCATACCACGTACGCGTTCTCAAAGAAATGGCTGGCTCCGTTATCCTGCAGGATACCGTCGTAGGGCTCCGTTGGCTCTTAACCACGTTGAACCCAGTCACCCGCTACTATTGGCAGGTGCGCTCGATTAGCCGCTACGGAAATAGTGAATGGTCGTCTTTGCGGTGGTTCCTTACCAGCGGTGCTTCATCGCTTACTAATAGCACGCTTATTAGTCCAAATAGTGTCCAGAACGTCGACACGGTAAACACGACACTCATGTGGTCCCCAGTCGACGGAGCCACCTATTACACCGTCGAACTCACGACGAAACCAACGTTTTCAAACCCCGAATTGGTGTGGCTCGATGTTAGGCAGGTAACGCAGGTTGTTCAGAAATTGCAATCTGGACGCTTGTATCGTTGGCGGGTGATGGCCCTTAGCGATGTTGCTTCTGGCATGTGGTCTTCTACAGGTCAATTCACAACCATGCCGGGTCCGAACGATCAATTACGTCCGCTGACCCCTGGTGACGGCAGTGTTGGCGTACGCCCGCAAGGCTTCGCTACGTTCATCTCCGACCCTAGATTTACCACATATCGAGCGGAATTCGCAACGGATATGGCATTCACTCAGATTGCGCATGCAATTGAAGGCGCCATTTCACCCTTGCCTTACATCCTAGACGAAGGGGTCGAGTATTGGTGGCGCGTTGTGGGAATACGCAATGGTCTCGACATCGATACCGGTTCGACTGCGGGCTTCATCACAAACTTTCCGACGTCTGCTGCGAGCGGCGGCGAGTATGCAGAGGCGCCACAAATAACAGCACTCGGTCGGACCCTTGAGGTAAGGGGCTCGATAGGGGGCTCTCGGATCCAGATCTTCGACGTAACCGGCCGCATGGTTCTAACGTCCGTCGTTTCGGACGGAACAGGTGTTTGGCTACAATCGCTTGCGGAACTTCCTAGCACCCCATATATCGTAGTTGTCACATCCCGATCCGGCCATGTTACGTTCACGCCATTTATGGTCTCTTACAGTGCATGGTGACCGATTGCGTGGTAATTTTGGCTCCTCTGCCCTTGACCAGGGCCGCTCTCCTGCTTTCGAATGCTTTCCGATCCAAGACTATTAAATAATTTTTTTACACGTTTTTTGAGGCAACTATGAGGGATTTCGCCGCTTTTCTCCGGCCGATCTCTAGCCGTGCAAGCAAGATGGCCACGTTGGTGACCTTTCTTCTTCTCATGTCGATGAGTGCAAGCGCCCAGTATTACGGTTATTACCAGTTCACCGTCTATAACCCGACTGTAGGTCAGACCTACACGCGGGGTACAACCATGACGATTAATTGGACCTATGACTATAATCCGGCTTACCTCGGTAACTGGGTAGCACTCGACTACTCGTCAGATGGTGGGTCTTCGTGGACCAACATTGTTGGTGGTTTATACGGTGGCACAACGTCATACGACTGGGAGATCCCGGCTTTGGCAACACCATCTACGCAGTATTACATCAGGGTATACGAGCAGCAGAACTATAGCTGGGCGTACACTTACAATTCCGATGGATATGGTGGCGCATTTACAATTATTAAGAATTGCACTGCGCCTATAATCAGCACATCACCCCAGCCTGCCACTGTCTGCTCAGGTACTGCCTATACGTTCAGTGTAACGAGCGATATGACAGACGGTACGTACCAATGGAAGAAGGATGGGATTGTTGTTGCAACCACAACCGTGCCTAGCTACACGATAAACCCGGTAAACACGGGTCATGCGGGTACCTATAACGTCACATTAACGGATGCTTGCAGTACACCTGGCGCACCGAAGGTGACGAATTCGGGTACAGCGAACTTTGTTGTAAACATTGCGCCGGCAATCACCCAACAACCCCAGCCTATTGTTACGATCTGTCAGTCCGGACGTGATACCCTGAAAGCTCGTGGTATTGGCGTAGGTAGAACATTCCAGTGGCAAAAGGATGGCATTAATATTCCTAACGCTACCGATTCTAACTATGTAGTAGACAACGCTCAGCTTACGTCGAATGGTTCGTACCGACTCGTTGTTAGCGGAACATGTACTCCTCCTGCTACAAGCAATGCGTCGGTTGTCAACGTAGTTGTCCGTCCAGTCATCACCACCGAACCCACCAGCTTGGCATTATGCCCTGGGTCATCTGGTCAGCTTAGCGTCGTTGCTACCGGCGCGAACCTTGCATACCAGTGGTACAGGAATGGTGTTGCGCTACCAGCGAACGCTTCTACGCTGGCGTTCACGAACTATTCGTATACGCAAGATGGACTCTACTATGTCGAAGTACGCACAAACGTGCCGAACCCGAACAACTGTCAGGTTCTCGTTGCATCACGCACCGTAACCGTCACTGGTTATCGTCCCCCGGCTATCGTAACCCAACCCCATCTAGTTGAAGGTTGCGTTGGCAAATCCGTTTCGCTCACAAGTGAGTTTGAAGGCTTTGGTCTGAATTACGTGTGGACGCGCAACGGTGTTGTCGTCGCAAACAGCGGGTCGAACTCTCTACTTCTCAATAATCTCACGACTTCAGACGCTGGCGATTATAGAGTTACTGCAACAGGTACATGTGGCTTGTCTGTTTCGAGCAATCCTGTCACAGTTAAAGTTGTGAAGGCACCTACGTTCTCGGCACAGCCACAAAGTCAGGATCTAAACATCGGTCAGCCACTTAACCTATCTGTCGCAGCATCGGACGCATCGAATATCAAGTGGTTTAAGGACGGCAAGCTAATCGCTGGGCAGAATGCTACAACACTCACAATACCAAGTGTTACGCTCGCAGATGCCGGCTATTACTATGCAACAGTTACGAATGCATGTAGCGGCATCACGTCGGCATACGCCCGAGTAACAGTTATTGACCCAGTGTCGCTGCAACCGCGCCTGACAATGACTCCGACCTCAGCCGATCTAGGTGAAATACCTCTGGGCTATGACGCCACTCGTACGTTCACGAACCTGATTCAAAACACAGGTACGGCAGACATGCAGGTAACGGGCATATCTATAACAGGTACTGGCTTTGCAGTCTCAAACTCACAGAACCCGCCATTTACACTCGCGCCAGGCGCCTCGTCTACTGTAACGATTCGCGCCACTGCTGAGAACCTTACTGGCATGACGGGCGAACTAACGGTAACGACAAACGCACCTGGTCCGACGGGTAAACTGGCCTTGGTTGCCACACCTGTTTTACGCTACAATGCCCCTACCGCTGTGAATTACGGCGCGGTGGTAGAACAGTCAACGAAAGACACTTGCATTACAATCGTAAATGGCTCCGCAACAGACATCACGATTGAACAGGCAACGATTAGCGGACCAAATGCCGCCATGTTCAGTATCGTAACGCCAACTCCGATTTTGATCGCAGCAGGCTCCAGTGGTCAAATCTGCGTGAAATTTGCTCCAACGAGTATTAGTTCAAATCTCACCGCGCAACTGAACTTCACGTCGTCGACCGGTGGTAATACAACGGTAACGTTAACCGGAGAGGGTAAGCTTTTGGTGGGTATTTCTGAGCTTGATCCTCGTTCCGGTGTCGCTGTGTATCCAAACCCAGCCCGTGAGGAGGTATCAATCCGCACTTCAAACCCTGCAACGATCACAATCGTGAACGCTCGCGGTATGAAGGTAGCTACACTGTCAACGTCTGCCGACAGGCTCGTAACTACGTGGAACACGAGGAGCTTCAATGGTGCAGCGGTGGCAGCAGGAACGTACTCAGTACGGGTTAGCGATCCTCAGGGCACCATCACCGTTCCACTAGTGGTTATCCGCTAGGCCGCCCGTACCTTCTCAACACTGCCTATATCGAAGGGCGTATCCAAATGGATACGCCCTTCTTCTTTTTAGCCCCTTTCGCCCTTTCCGAATTTTTCTTTGGTTCGGGCCCAATTTTAATTGAACTACCGATGCGTGGAGAACTTTTTGATATTATCTTGTCGACCAGATTACCTGTAAAAAAAGCCGACAGTTGTCATTTGGTAACACCAAAGGCACCTTGTTGAATCGTTCCCAACGTATATCGAGGCACCTATGAGTGATTTCGCCACTTTTCTTTGGCAGATTTCTAGCCGAGTACATAAGATTGCCGTCGTATTTGCGCTTCTGCTTCTTGTTTCGGTTGGTGCCGAAGCTCAGAACGTTGGTTGGGGCTACCGCTTCTACATGAGCACCCCGACTACTGGAAGCTCATTCACGCGCGGGGTCAACAGTATCAACGTCAATTGGAGCTACGATTACTGCCCTTGCTACATCGGCCACACCGTGTCGCTCGACTGGTCTTCGAATGGCGGTTCAACATGGACTAACTTCGCTACAGGTCTATACGGGGGCACGAGATCGTTCACCTGGAGTATTCCCGCTACGCAAACGGCGTCCACCAATTACCGCATAAAGGTCTATGAAGACCTTAATGCAAATTGGGGTACCACGTATTTCAATGAGCCCGCAATAACGGGTGCATTTACGATCCTAAGAGGATGTGCAACACCTATCATCTCTACAAACCCTCAGTCCGCCACGGTCTGCACTGGCACTAGCCATACATTCACGGTTGCGAGTGACATGACGGATGGTACATACCAGTGGAAGCAAGACGGAAATCTTGTCGCCACAACGACCACGCCGAGCTATACTATAAATCCGGTTGCTACTTCCCATGCGGGAGCTTACAATGTAACGCTCACCGAAAACTGCAATAACACAAGAGTTGCGACTTCGGGTACAGCCTCCTTTATCGTTAATGTTCCACCGAGCATCACACGACAACCACCAGCAACACTCTCAATTTGTCAGTCGGGTCGCGACACAATAAAGTCCCGCGCAATTGGCGTTGGTAGGAGATTCCAGTGGCAAAAGGACGGCGTTGACATCCCCCTAGCCAGAGACTCGAACCTTGTCCTTGACAACGCTCAGTTAACAACGAACGGCTCCTATACCGTTACAGTTTCAGGCACATGCGCTCCTCCTGCAGTGAGTACACCAACTGTCGTAACTGTTGTGATTCGTCCAACAATCACAACCGAGCCAGACGCTCTCGCTCTGTGTCCGGGATCATCCGGACAGCTTAGTACGGTTGCGACCGGTCCGAACCTTACCTACCAATGGTACCGGAACGGCGTTGCTCTGCCAGCAAACGCTTCTACACTACCGTTCACGAACTACTCAACTACGCAAGACGGACTGTATTATGTAGAGGTACGGTCGAACGTACCGAATCCTACCAACTGCCAGCTACTTGTTACTTCCCGAATTGTAACGGTTACTGGTTATCGTCCTCCGACAATTGTTACCCAACCAAAAGCCGTTGAAGGTTGTGTTGGCAAGTCGGTGTCACTTACTAGTGAGTTCGAAGGTTTTGGTCTTAGCTACGCTTGGACACGTAACGGGGTTGCTGTTCCAAACAGCGGCTCAAATTCTCTTCTGCTTAATAACCTAACGACTGCAGACGGTGGCGATTACCGCGTTACAGCAACAGCAACATGCGGTCTGGCACTTTCGAGCAATCCTGTCGCGGTGAAAGTAGTGAAGACACCAACGTTCTCAGCACAACCACAAGCCCAGAACGTTAACGTTGGTCAGCCTCTAACATTATCGTTTGCGGCTTCGGACGCATCGGTTATCAAGTGGTTCAAGGACAGTAAGCTCATCGCAGGTCAGAATACTGCAACGCTTAGCATACCAAGCGTAACGCTCGCAGATGCTGGTTACTACTATGCGACGGTCGCAAACGCATGTAGCGGCATCTCGTCAGCATATGCTCGCGTAACTGTAATCGATCCCACGACGCTTTTGCCACGTCTTACCATGTCTCCAGAGTCAACAGATCTTGGCGAAATACCACTCGGCTATGATGCAACTCGCACGCTTACGAACCTGATTCAAAACACGGGTACAGTAGACATGCAAGTGACTGACATTAGCATGAGTACCGGTGGTGGCTTCGCAATCGCAAATGCAACGGCTACACCGTTTACACTTGCTGCAGGTGCGGCATCTACAGTTACTGTTCGCGCCACTGCTGAGAATCTCAGCGCGATGACAGGTGTACTTACAGTAACGACAGGCGCGCCTGTACCTACGGGAACATTGAACCTTACAGCAACACCCGTTCTGCGCTATACAACGCCGGCAGATGTAAACTATGGTAAGGTTCTAACCACAGACACGAAATCAATCTGTATTCGAATCGTGAATTCTTCGGCAACGAACATCACGCTCGAACAGGCAACGATTAGCGGACCGAATGCAGCTATGTTCAGCCTGGTATCTACGATGCCAATTCCAATCGCCGCTGGTGCAACTGGTGAAGTCTGTGTGAAGTTTGCTCCGACCGAAGTTGCCCCGAACCTTACGGCGCAACTCAACATCACGTCGTCTTCAGGCGGAAACACAACAACGACGTTAATTGGAACAGGCGACGAAACTGTGGGAGTGACCGAGCTCGACTCTCGTACCGGTGCTAGTGTGTATCCTAACCCAGCCCGTGACGAGGTGTCAATCCGCACCACAACCGCTGCAACAATCACAATCGTAAATGCTCGTGGTGTCAAGGTTGCTTCGCTTGCAACGACAGCCGACAGACTGGTTACAACATGGAACACGAAGAGCTTCAACGGCGCTTCTGTGGCAGCAGGCACGTACTCAGTACGCATTAACGGTCAACAAGGCACAGTCACTGTACCTCTTGTAATCGTCCGCTAACTCTCCGCATCAACATAGCCCATCAATCAGGGCGCATCCTAACGGATGCGCCCTTCTTCGTTTTGACTTGTACCACAATTACTATAAAGAGAAAATCTTGAGCCCTAAGGAATGGGCGAACGCCATAGAACACCGGTGTCGGTAAACACGTAGTAATAACCATTATAAAAAAATTGATTGATAACAGCCAGCGCTCGGTCAATTTTCACTTGCTGCCAAGTCTCGCCGACATCTGTCGAGGCGTACACGTCAGGCACACCAGTTGCGAAAAGCAGTCCCCTAAAAAGTTGAATCGAGAGGAATGGGATTGGGAGGCCTTCTCTAACATCGGCTTGAATACTCCTCACTGGTTGCCCCTTTAGCTCCCTATACGTCGCATCCGTAGTTGTAACAAAGAGCGTGTCCTGTGCCCCCGTTGCCCACATTACATTCTTCTCCATCCAAGGTCCAGGAACAACCTGCCATGACTCGCCTTTGTCTTCAGATCGATATAGTCCTTGACAGGTGCTTACGTAAACCGATTTCCCAATCGTACCCATTCCATTAATTCTAGGCAGAGTATCGGCGCTTCGAGTCCATGTCAAACCATCATCGTCAGTCCATACAACGAGACCTTCACTAAGTCCGGCGACGACACGAGTTCCGACAACCGTAGCGTAGTAATCAAAAGACTTTGGCAGGGTGTGGGTAAACCACTCTAGACGTCCCGTGCCGCTCTTTAAGCGCCAAATGCCAACGCGGCTGCCAACGACCAGCATGTCAGTACGCAACGGTTCCATTTGCTTAATAACAGCTTGCTCATAAGCATCATGTATCGGAGTAACGAGGGTTCCATTTGCGTCGCCCACATGTATGCCTTCTTCGCGCGCCGCAACGTAGACTAACCCATTGTGAAAGACAATGTCGGTGACATCAAACGTACTAAGTGAACTACTGGGGATTAACGCATGCCATTGAAGTAAACTTTGTGATACAACGTAGCAACGCCCATTGCCTCTACTCGTACCGACTACAACCGTGTCTCCAGAAACAGCTAGTGCAGAGATGTTCTCGAGTTCAGCCGGACCCGCGAAAGCGAACGTTGCCTCACCCGTTTCGAGATTGAGTTTTTTGAGTCCAGTCGCCCGACCACCTATCAGGAGATGGTTGCCTATGGCGGAGCAGGCAGTCCAGTTAACTATTGGCAATGGCCACGTGTTAACAGAGTCGGCGTTATCGTCGAGGACGGTGATGACGGAGTCAAGAACAACTGCAAGGAGGTTGTTCACTACTACGAGTTCTGTGCGCTCAGTAACGTGCAGCAAACGCCGCAGTTTGGGCTCATCCCCGTCGCCCGTAAGAACAGCTCCGTTTTGACAAACAAACCACGTTTGATCGCCAAATCGCACTACATCCAGGCACGGAGAGGCGAGCGTTATCACACGCCAGGTATCGTCAGCATCGCTCTTCCTGTAACACACTCCACCATCGTTCAAAGCCAAGTAGCCCTGCTTAACTCGAATCAACGTCTTCACTTTAAGCAAACCTGTTTTGTTGCCAAATCGATCCCAATACAGACCTCGGTCTGTCGACTGATAAACGCCACCATTAGCGGTACCGACAACAATGTTGCCTTGGTTAACAACTATGGCAGTAATGTCTTTTCGATGTAAGGGGCTTAGGATGGGCACCCACGTCTGGCCTTCATCTGTCGATCGCACCAATGCCTTGTTCGAGCCAAGAAGGAGTACATTGTCGAATGGTCGCACAACGCTTATGCCAAAGCGAAACTCCGTACCTACACGTTCGAACCGGAAATAACCTTTTACGTCTGGCTGGGTTATTGCTTGAGCACGGCCAGCGGGTGTCATCAAGAAAAGACCCACGCACACAACGATCACGCTAATCATGTTCCGACTTACCACATTACACCTACTAATATTGCTTGCCCTTTGCGCGTCGGCAAGTGCACAGAAGTCTTTGCTGGACGTGAAAATAACTACGATTCGGCATCCGGCACCTGGGTACTTCCTACTCGCACCGAACTCGCCAGACTCGTTATCGTTCATCGATCACGCTGGTAAAAACGTGCACGCCGTCGCTGCGACGCAACCTAGCACCTTCCTTTTTGCCGACTCAACAGTAACGCACTTCATAGCGAACAAGCATGTGTACGTTCGTCGGAATACCAGCATGCAGGTGGTTGACACCTTACGGATGAACGGATCGTACCCGGTTGATTTCCACGAAGGGCACATGCTTCCCAACGGCAACTATGTTGTGCTTGGTGCAGATAATCGTATCGTCGATATGTCGGCTATCGTTCCGGGTGGTAGTACTACAGCTATCGTTGCTGGCGCCGTGTTTCAAGAGCGAACTCTCGGTGGTACCACGGTTTTTGAATGGAAATCGCTCGACCACATCCCTGTAACAGACGCTACTGAAGACATCGATCTAACGCAACCGTCAATCGATTACATTCACGTCAATTCAATTAACGTCGATACAGATGGCAACTATCTTGTGTCGTGTCGTCACCTAGATGAGGTAATAAAGGTTAGTAGATTGACGGGCAGCGTGATGTGGCGCTTTGGCGGGTCTAAATCGAAGCGCAATCAGTTTACGATTCTCAACGACTCCGAAGGTGGCTTCTCGGGGTTTTCGCATCAGCACGAAGCGTTTCGTACGGCTGCCGGACGAATTATGCTGTTAGATAACGGCAACCTAAAACCCACGCCATACACACGTGCTGTCGAATATGAAATCGATGAGACGCTAAAAACGGCACGTCGCACATGGTCGTATAGGCCAACACCAGACATCTTCACATACTCGATGGGAAGTGTGCAAGAGCTTCCTAATGGCAACATAGTGTTGGGTTGGGGACAGACAATGTCTTCGATCATCGCACAAGAAGTAAGCCGTGACGGTACCGTTCAGGTAGAGCTGCGTCAAGACTCAATCCGCATACTCTCGTATCGCGTACAAAAAGCTGTTTTTGCAATGTCGGGCGCTGAGCGCGTTGTTGTCTCACCAGGAACGTACACCCTCGCAACGGCCGATAGTAACACTAGAGTGTCGGTTGCATTGACACGTGTCGACGCCCCGACATCGATTATTGCCGAACGTCATTCCGTGGCACCACATGTCCTAGAATTCACCGACGCAGCCCCTTGCGTGCCCCTTAACATGCGATGGGTGATCCGTGTAAGTGATACTTCAAAAATCGCAGGGTCGACACGGTTTGCGCTTGCTCCATACCAAGCAGAATTTCTGCCATTAAAAGCGAAGCTCTATCGAAGGCCAACCGAAGGCAAAGGGAAGTTCACCGAGGTAGTTACAACCTTCGATGCAGCAAATATTGCCCTCGTCGTAAATGCCGTGCGGGCTGGCGAGTACGCATTGGCATTTGAGCAGTGTTATAATCCTAAACCCATCCTACCCGTTGCAAACGCAAGTATGGTGTCATTGGCACCCACACTTGCTTGGTCTGAGGCACTAACGTCAGACGGTTACGACGTAGAGTTCTACCGAGTAGCAGTCTCGACTCCGTTACATGTTTTCAAGACCACACGACTCGATACCATTATTACTGGTCTCGAGCCTGGTGCCCTGTATGCTTGGCGCGTGCGTGCGCGCAGACAAACTGGAAATCCGTGGTCGGTTATGTCGCAGTTCCGCACTCGTATCGAAGCGCCTTCGCCACTATCGCCGAATGCGTTGCCCGATTCACTTGCAGTAGATCTGCGTCCGACATTCACTTGGACATCGGTACCGAAAGCTACCAGCTATCATGTCGAAGTTTATAAAGAAGGCTCTAATGCAATTACAGTTGACACGATAGTAACGGGTACCGAAGTACGATGGTCGACATACCTCGATCCACATACGTGGTACTACTGGCAGGCTCGAGCGCGAATTGATGCTTATCCTAGCGCTTGGTCTGCAAAGCTTTCTTTCATCACAATCCCGGCGTCGCCGCAACTCATTGCTCCGCGGTCAGCGCTGCTTCATGTAGACCCGAATCAATCGACACTGATGTGGAATGCTACACTCGGGGGAATATCCTACCATGTACGTGTATATCGTGATGTGCTGCTCGATCCGCTTTTCGTGGATACTGTTGTCGGCCTTCAGTCCACGACGCCAGTACTTGATGATGTGACACGTTATTACTGGCAGGTTCGAACTGTGAGCCGGTATGGATTGAGTGACTGGAGCAACAGGCGGTGGTTTCTCACGAGCGGGCCATCGATGTTGCAGGCTGCCATTCTTTTTAACCCCGTAAGTGGCGCAGTGGTTGATACGCTAAATACCACGCTGAATTGGTCCGAGGTAGATGGTGCTTCACACTATTATGTCCAACTCACGACAACACCAGATTTTGATAATCCAGATTTCGAATGGTATGACGTGATCGCGCCGCCGAAGTCTCTTCCTATGTTGGAATCCGGTAGACTCTACCAGTGGAGAGTGACAGCATTAAACAACGTTGCTTCGGGTTCGTGGTCTACGATCGGGCAATTCTCCACACGACCAGGTCCGAACGACTTGTTGCGTCCGCTTATCCCAATTGACGGATCCCACGATGTCCGTGCGCAAAGTTTCGCGGGCTTCATCACCGACACGAGTTTTATCAGCTATCGCGTAGAGTTCTCTAAAACGTCTTCCTTTGCAGCCCTTGCCCAGTCTATAGGGGGTGCTGTTTCGCCGTTGCCTTTCACGCTCGAAGAAGGAACACAATACTGGTGGCGCGTTGTGGGGATGCGCGATGGACTTGACATCGACACTAGTTCTACTGCAACGTTTACCACCGTTATCTCCACAATAGTGGTAGACGGTGATGACAGGTCCGAGACTACTCGTATATCGGTTCGAGCCGGTGAAGTGGAGATCACGGGCGAGGTTGGTGGTAGCCGAGTACAAGTTTTCGACCTTGTTGGCAGAATGGTTGGGAGCTTCTTGATACCACCCGACACACACTACTGGATGCTACCGTTCGCGGAAGCCGGCGGTGTCGTATATACACTCGTCGTCATACCACCTTCTGGTAGGAATTCTCAGGCGGCAGTGTTTCGGCGCTGACTTTTCCACATATCTTGCATATCTCAGATAAAAAATGGGTTTCTACGCACCCGTGGTAACACATTGCATATTATTTTGTCGAAACACTCAACTCTGAGCAACGAGTTGGGCTTGAGCCGTCAAATGAAGCAAATTTCTAGATTGATTTAACACGTTTTTCTGAGGCAACCATGAGTGATTTCGCCGCTTTTCGCAGGCCGATCTCTATGTATATAAAGAAGATAGCCGGCATAGTCGCGCTGCTTCTCCTTCTGACATCGGTTGATGTTCAAGCTCAATGCGCACGCTACCCGGCCAATTGGTCGTATACCATCGTAGCCCCAACAGCTGGTAGTAGTCGATTACAGGGAACGGATATGGTCATTCAATGGAATTATGGCTACAATCCTGTGTACCTAGGCATTTACCTGAAGCTTGAGTGGTCTACGAACGCTGGTGCTTCGTGGAATCTAATTGCGGGCGGCATACCAGGCCAATACGCTAACCCATACTCATACACGTGGTCGATTCCGCTGTCACAACCTGCATCTGCGAACTACACAGTCAGGGTTTCTGAGGACGTGGGCACCTACGGATGTTGGATTGGTACGTACTACATGAATGAACCTGGTGTCTCAGGAACGTTCACGATTTTGTCTCGTTGTGCAAAGCCAGTAATTACAACGCAACCAGTGGCAGCAGCGGTCTGCGTAAACAGCTCACAAACGTTCACTGTAGCCAGTGACATGACGAGTGGAACGTACCAGTGGAAGCGTGACGGTAATTTGGTTGGCGTAACTACGACCCCAAGCTTCGTGCTTAATCCGGTAACGTTAGCCGATGCAGGCGCTTACACTGCAACACTCATTCAAAATTGCAATACGACTTTTTTTGCAGTCTCAAATTCGGTGCTTCTGACGGTGAATGTTCCACCGTCGATTACGGTGCAGCCCCCTGCGACCTACGTAGTGTGCAAGGGAACAGACGACACGCTGAAAGCAGATGGTATCGGAGTCGGCAAAACCTATCAGTGGCGTAAGGATGGGGTGAATATCCCAGGTGCAACTGCCGCGAACTACATTATTCGTAATGCACAAGCTACTGCTGCCGGATCCTACACTCTCGTGGTTACTGGCACATGTGCACCACCTGCTACAAGTAACGTCTCCGTCGTTGCTGTTTTGGCACCTCCGCTCTTTACTACTGAACCAACGAGCGTTGCGGTTTGTCCGGGTACAAATTCTCAACTTACTGCTGTAGTGGTAGGGTCAAACCTTACCTACGCATGGTTTCGCAATGGTGTCGCTACTGGCGTTACAACACCGAACTATCCTCTTATGAATTATACGCTTGCGATGGACGGGTCTTACTACGTAGAGGCAAAAACGAACGATCCAAATCCGAAAAATTGTCCTGCATTAACCCGCTCAGCAATCGTTACTGCGACTGGATTTCGTCCACCAGTCTTGCTGACAAATCCTAAGTCAGTTGAAGGCTGTGTCGGCAAGGCAGCGAACTTGACGAGTGAATTTGAAGGCTTCAACTTGTCATACTCGTGGACCCGTAACGGCAGTCCTGTTGCAAACGCTTCATCAAACTCTCTGCTGCTCAACAATCTCACTATGGCAGACGCAGGTAATTATACCGTCACGGCAACAGCCACCTGTGGTCTTATGGTTTCGAGCTCACCTGTGCGCCTGAACGTTGTAAAGACTCCAAGTTTTTCTACGCAGCCTCAGAGCAAGGACTTTAAGGTTGGCGACCCACTGACGCTAACAATTGCCGCTTCGGATGCTACGACGATTCAATGGTACAAGGATTCCAAGCCCGTCGCTGGACAGACCACAGCAACACTTACAATCCCTAGCGCAACAATGGCTGACGCCGGATACTACTACGCTACCGTTAAGAACGCATGTAGCGGTATCTCTTCAGCATTCGCCCGCGTCACCGTTACAGATCCAACGACACTCCAACCTCGTCTCACGATGCAACCAGAGACGTCAGACATGGGTCAGATCCCTCTAGGCTACGACGCTACCAGAACATTCACGAACCTGATTCAAAACACAGGTACTGCTGTTATGCAAGTCTCAGACATAAGCATGACAGGAACTGGATTTGCAATCGCAAACAAACCAACAACGCCGTTCCAACTTGCTGTTGGTGAGTCTTCGACAATAACTGTGAGCGCAACAGCAGAAAATCTGACGGCAATGTCAGGTGTACTTACAGTAACGACCGATGCTCCTGCACCAACTGGCGTTTTGGCTTTGACTGCAACACCAGTTCTTCGCTATAACCTACCTACTGAAGTGAACTACAGCAGCATCATGGTTTCAACGACCGATGATTCGTGTATTACTGTTGTAAACAACTCAACTACAGACATTACTCTCGAACAGGCAACGATTACCGGACCCAATGCCTCGATGTTCAACCTAGTTACCCCAATGCCAGTAACAATCGCTGCCGGCGCTTCCAATCAGCTCTGTGTCACGTTTGCTCCAACAAGTGTTGGTACAAACCTTACAGCGCAACTAATCCTTACTTCGTCAACGGGCGGTAACACAACGATGACACTTAACGGAATCGCTACAATAACAGTAGGTGTTTCCGATCTCGATCCACGAGCAGGCGTCGCTGTTTACCCGAATCCAGCACGTGACGAAGTAACAATTCGCACAGCACATCCTGCTACGATCACAATCGTAAACGCTCGTGGTGTGAAAGTGGCTACGCTTGCTACAACTGCCGACAGGCTCTCGGCGACATGGAGTACAAAGAGCTTTAATGGTACCTCTGTAGCCGCTGGCACATACTCTGTACGCATTAGCGGTCAAGAGGGCACCGTTACGGTTCCTCTGGTGGTTGTTCGATAACACCCTTTCAACCCAGCTTATCTCGAAGGGCGGATCCACATGGATTCGCCCTTCTTTTTTTGTGTAACATCGCGCCATGCGCGATACTTCACAACGCTGGGTGTTGATTATACCTGCGGCGGGTAAGGGGCTCAGATATGGGGCTACCGGACCACCCAAGCAGTTTTTACAGGTCTCTGGCCGGTCTCTGTTAACGCATTCAGTCTGTACTGCACTTTCCGTTCCTAGAATCACTTCGATTTTTCTTGCAGTACCGGAAGAAGCTATCACGGATACCGAGGCGCTCCTGATCCGTGAGCTACCCCGAACTGACGATGGCGCCCAACACCTTCCCAGCGCACTCGACCCTCGTGTCACAATTGTTGCAGGCGGAGCATCGCGTCAAGAAAGCGTTGCTCTTGCGCTACGCGCAATTACGCCCGACGATGCCGATCTTGTGTTTGTACACGACGCAGTTCGTCCGCTTGCAACAGCTGAGCTATACGAAAGGGTAGGGGTGGCGGCGATGACATACGGGGCTACAATCCCCTGTATAGCGCTTTCAGACACGATTAAGGAGGTTCGGGACGGGGTGGTGGTGTCTACGCCTTCACGAAGCCACTTTAGGCGAGTGCAGACTCCACAAGCATTTGCTCCAGATATTCTGATCGCCGCTCACGCACGGGCAATAGAACGAGGAATTCACGGTACGGACGACTCCAGCCTCGTAGAACTGTTCGGAGCAACCGTTCATTGCGTGAACGGAGAGGAAACAAACGTGAAGGTGACCACTCCTAGCGATCTACAGTTTGTGGAATGGATGCTGTCCTTGAAATCATGAAACAATCGTACGCAAAACAGATCGTTTATTGCGTCTGCCTACCTGCGCGTGTATCTTTGCGCGCTTTGAAATGATGGTGAGCCTTACTGGGAGAAGAAAACATGTTTTGGACACCTGAACTCGCTACACACCTTGAGGATGCGCCTTGGCCTGCATCCAAGGAAGAGTTAATCGATTACGCCAACCGTACCGGCGCTCCGATGCAGGTTATCGATAATTTGATGGAATTGGATGACACTGAAGACGTGACGTACGAGGGCATAGAGGATATATGGCCAGAATACGAGGCTTCATCGGATGACATCTTTTTTAACGAAGACGATGACATAACCGACTATTGAGCTCAACGCCAATATTGCTATCGCCCGTTGCGCTTGCCGTATCGGGCGATCGTTGTTTTAATGCGCCCACTATCGACCACCACCCACTTCCTGGTTGTTCTGCTACTCCTTGTAGCATGCGCTGACGCGTCTAGTCAGGACACGACAGTTGCCGGACGTCGTGCGAAGCGAGCTCGAGCCGCCGACCGCGCAGCCGCGCTGCGAGAGCCAGAACTGCAACAAGTAAAAGTTGAGGGCTGCACCCTGACTTCCCCGAATCAGATTCTTGGGGTAATATCATCGCGCGAAAGTGATCTCACGCTAACGCGTCGCTTCACACGCTACTTCTACGAAAATCTCCGTCGTAATCCCGCAACGCCCAAGCCAATCCTGCGCACACTAGGCGACATCCAGCGGGAAAGCGAAGACGAATTGCGTTACTATAGTTCGAAAACTGTGCAGGGCGATAGCGTTGCAGTACTCGAGTACCTATCACAGAATGGCTTTCACATTGCGACGGTTCGAACACAGTTTGCGCGCGACTCCTCGAGTAGGAAGAATACTCTTACGTTCTACATCACCGAGGGTCCGCAGGCGGTTATCGACTCCGTAGCCTTCTTAGGCCTCGATCGTGTTGCTCCTGAAATCAAGCAAACGGTACTAGACGAGTTTAGTATCAAGAAAGGTGAGCCGTTCAGAGAAGGGGCTATCGAGACCGAATTAAAGCAGATGGTAGTTGTAATGCGCAACTCCGGATACTATAAAGCCAGAGTTGAACGCGTTGGTACCGGCGTATCCGATGACGGCAAACACGACACGGTTGTAGTGTTGTTCGAACCAGACGATCGCGTTAGAATAGGCAAGATCGTGCTTCTAAACGATGAGAACGGATTTAGAGCCGTCGACACATCCACGCGGATTCGACAGCTTGATATTGAAGTAGGCCAGTGGTACAGCGAGCAACGCATTACTACATCGCGCGCGAATCTCATGAGCTTGAATACCTTCGACTTGGTCACTATCGACACTATTCCACGTGATTCTATACCTGCGTCGGTTGGTGACTCTACCGTCTGGCTAAGGGTGTTTACACGAAACGCCAAACCATACGATGTTGGTGCGAATGTGTTTGTATACCAAACCGCAATCGACAACTTCGTGAATGCAGGTATAGGGGCAACAGCGCAGTACCGTAACCTACTCGGCGTTGCCGACGTTGCAGGTATATCCACCCAGTATGTTTTGCAAGACGTTAGTCGCCTCTTTCAGAATGAGACAGTAGAGAACGAGTCTCTCATTTCCATGTCGTTGGCGGTACCACATTGGTACCGCATCTTTGGTTGGCGTGTCGGTGCTCAGGGTACTGCTTATTATTCCAAACGCAACCTGATTAGCACATTTAAACTTGAATCGTTCGGTCTGTCTGGAAAGCTCCCTATCAGCTTTTACGCTTATACGATCTTTAACACCGCCGAACTCAGCCTCACTGTTGAGCGGCAAATTCCCCTTGACTTCAGAGATGCATACGAAGCCGCATTGGCCGAAAGCAACACGCAGCAAGATCGTCAGAACGTTATCAGCACGTTCAACACTTTTAAAGCACTCGACGACTATCTGAATATCGAAAATGGGTTTCTAACAGGAATCTTCTTCGGCGGTACATTACGTGGAGAACACAGAGATAATCCTGTCGATCCTACACGTGGAACGTTCACCTCGTTATCGGTAGAGTATGGCCGAGGTGCTGGCAATTTCTTGCGTGGACAGGTTTATAACACAACGGTTAATTCACTTCGTCCCAGACTAATTGTTGCAACGAAGTTCAATTTGGGCCATATCCTGCTTTTACAATTCGAACGGTTCAGCAGTACCAAAACGAAGTTGTACGTTCCCCTAGAACGACAATTCTTTGCTGGTGGAGCCTCAAGCATTCGCAGTTACGCTTCACGTCAGTTGCATGATACCGGCTCTGGCAACATACAGGGTACAGAGCCTAGCCTTACAGCAATACAGAATAACATTGTTGGCAGCGCAACACTCTTTGAGCTAGGAGTTGAGTTGCGCTACACGTTTTCACGGCCAGAAAACGTCGGCGACATACTCGCAGGCTTAATAGAAAAGAGCGGTATCACGTGGTTTGCAGATTTTGGTAACGCGTTCAACCGACTCACCTCTGAGTTATACGGCACTGCTAAACCAATTGATTTGCTGTTTAATTCTGTTCTGGCAACGGGTTTCGGATATCGCTTCGCAACTCCTGTTGGCCCCTTTCGGTTTGACCTTGCAACAAGTGTTTACGACCCCTCAAAGACTCACCCGTTCATTGGCAACCGGCCAAATGCTTTAGGGCTCAAAAATCTTCAGATAAGCATTGGCCTCGGTCACGCCTTCTAGACAGAACACCGATGGCTTCACCGTCGAGGTTGCTAACGCTAGCGTCGAGGTTGCTAACGCTAGTGTCGAGGTTGCTAACGCTAGTTAGGAATCTTGCCAATAATAGAATCCTGAATATCGACGCGTGCAGCGTTCGCCATTAGCGTCAGGATGCCTTCGGTTACCATGTGTTGGTGTGACGTGGTTTTGATGCCCTCTTTGGCAAGGGGCTCGATAAGGTGCTCGCTTTCACCGCCTGTAAGCAGCACAGGCACGGTCTTGCCTTTAAACGTCGTCTTCTCAACATTGCGAATGATGTTCGCTATGCCACCGGCTGCAGAGGCAGTCACACCAGACATCAACGAGTCCTTCGTGTTATGTCCAATAATGCTTGTTGGTGCCGAGTACTTTAGATCGGGTATAGCAGCTGTTTGCTTACACAACCCAAAGAGTTGTGTTGTTAGGCCGGCAAAGATTACTCCACCAAGAAAGACTTTATCGGCAGAAACAACATTGATGGTGATTGCTGTGCCGCAGTCAATAGTAATTAGCGGCGGTTGTGTGTGATGCATTGCACCAATTGCGCCTAGTAGGCGATCGATTCCCGCGTTCTCAACGTTGCCAAATTCAATCAGAGCATCGTTGCGCATGAGCAGCGAATGTGCGTTCAGCACCATGTGACCCGGAATGCGCTGAAGCACTTTGACAATTGCCGTTGTCTGTTTTGGATTAACACTTGAAAGACCGATGAGATAACGACGAACGGTGTGATCGCGGAAGTGATGCTGAACATTCTTCTTCCATTCCTTGTCGTAAGGAAACGTTAGAAACTCATCGTCGTGGTGAACTTTCACACGACTATTGCCTACGTCTATACCGCAAATGCCGTATTCAACGCCGTTCAACTCAATCTTGGTATCGTACAGTGTCGCCATCGGTGACGGTCCGTTCCATCTGTGTAACAACGTTGCGTACGATCAATCGTCCGTCTGACGCAATTCTATGAAGTCTCCAAATTCCTTCGGCGTCGGCTAGTCGAAGTTCCTTACCTGCCATATCGAGTTCGTGTATCCATGTTTCATGTACGTCGAACCACGGCCGGGTCATTAGATCGCTCATCTCGTCACGTAGATCTGTCAACAAGGAAGATACGGCAACACTGACATCAAGCAGCTTAAGTGACGTACAGCGTTGAACGATAGTATCGGGGAACACGCACTGCTCAACGTTGATGCCCACGCCCACAATAGTGGCCGCGCAACGACTGCCATGAAACTCATGCTCAACGAGTATGCCAGCAATCTTGCCCCATCCGTCGTTGGTACGGGCCTGTACGTCGTTGGGGTATTTGAGGCGGAATTGCACCCCCGGACTGTGTTTCCTGAGCACGCTTAAAACACTAAGTGCTCCCCTGCCCATGTACGCCGATAGCTCGTTGATACCAATCTCGTCTGTGTGGCGCAGACCTACCGATGCATAGATGTTAGCGCCGTAGTCACCATACCACACTCTACCCTTGCGCCCACGTCCCGCTGTCTGATGTTGTGCTGTTACCAACACATATGGGTACGATCCCAACAGCTCTTTTGCATAGTCGTTAGTTGAGGAGACAATCGGTAGATGAAACTCTATGGGACGCAGCACGCAATTATAAACTAGGTTATGAAAGACGAGAATCGCGCTTAAATACTCGCTCGTAAAGATACGCGTCAAACGAACCTGTGCAACCGCACCGTATTTTGTACTTCAATGCTGTCTACTCAACACGATACCATCTGCGCGGTTGCCACTCCACACGGTATTGCAGGCCTAGCAGTGGTACGCGTCTCTGGTGTGCTTGCGTTCTCGATGTGTGATGCATTGTTCAATGGCAGAGAAGCACTGTCGAATGCTAACGACCACACCATCCATTATGGCTGGCTGTCTGCTGGTGATGTCCGCATCGATTCGGTTACCGCAATGGTGTATCGCGCACCACATTCATACACAGGTGAAGACGTAGTTGAGATTGGATGCCACGGCGGACACCACGTCGTACAGCAGATTCTAGAGTCTTTGCTTGCTACAGGCGCCAGACTAGCCGAGCCAGGTGAGTTCACAAAACGTGCGTTCCTAAACGGGAAGATGGACCTCACGCAAGTGGAGGCCGTGGGTGATATCATCCACGCACAATCGCGCATCGGTGCGCAAACCGCAGCACGACAGCTGGCTGGGGGCTTTACAAGGCGCTTGCAGGAGTTTCGGCAAGAACTTCTAGACGCTACGGCTCTGCTAGAACTCGAACTCGATTTCTCAGAAGAAGACATAGAATTCGTTAGTAAAGCGTCGCTGCTTCGCATCATTACTGACCTCGTAGAACTCTCTACTTCACTAGCAGCGAGTGCACATGCTTCCGAAGTACTACGCTCGGGCTTCGTGTGCGCCATCGTCGGCTACCCAAATGCCGGAAAGAGCTCGCTCTTTAACGCGTTGCTTCAGCGCGAACGAGCCATCGTAAGCCCCCTACCTGGCACCACTCGAGACTTCCTTACTGAAACCCTCTTTGTACAAGGTTATTCGCTGCGCCTACATGACACTGCGGGTATACGTGCAACGTCGGACACCATCGAACTACAGGGCATTCACCTAACGACGGCTCTCATAGAGCAGAGTAATCTTATACTGGTTGTGAACGACGCATCGATTGGTTTAGGCCACTCAGACACGCTTGTATCAGACCTCCAGCAACGCTTTCCCAGTTCGGCCCTGCTCGTGGTTCACAACAAGAGTGACTTGTCTGATGCGGGAGGAACGACTTCAGTTGGTATACTGTGTTCTGCGCTGACGGGCGCCGGACTCGAAACGCTGCGAGTTGACCTGCTTCAAAGAGTGCGTTCGTCTACCGAAGGTGTTCAAGACGTGCTAGTAAACAGCCGTCAGGCTACGTTGCTCTCTCAATTGGCCAAACACCTGCAGGCAGCCATTGACGGCATCAACTCGAACGTCACAAATGATTGCATAGCAGTGGATGTACGAAGTGCCCTGCGTTTGTTAGGTGAGATTACTGGCGAAACTTGGAGTCCGGACGTACTGGACGCAGTCTTTTCACGATTCTGTATTGGTAAATAAGCCGAACCATGACTCAATCCGTCATACGACCCCTTGAGGTCGAGGATTTCACAGCCTTTGTCGACATTCAACGACATGCCCTGCTGAACGCGCCCGAGGTGTTTGGTTCTGATTACGAATGGTTTCAAAACCTCTCCGTACTGCTTAAAGAACAGCGTTTTGAGCTGTTTGTGAACTTTCCCTATCAATTCGTCCTCGGAGCAATGACGCCTAGTGGAGAAATCGCTGCCATGGTAGGGTTCTCCTGTGAATACGCTCGCTCCAAAGTAAAGCACAAAGGTCGCCTCTGGGGTTTGTACGTTCGTCCAGAATATCGACATCAAGGTCTTGCCACCAAACTCGTAACTGCCATTATTACGACAGCTCAGGATGTTGTCGGTTGCGAAATCCTCCAACTTTCTGTCAGTACGCACAATCAGGCCAGTTTTGCCCTTTACCTACGATTAGGCTTCATTGTTTATGGAACGGAACTGCACGCAATGAAGATTGACAATACGTACGTTGACGAATATCTAATGCACAGAATGCTGCTTTAACGTTCCACGTGAAACACGTTCCACGTGGAACACAAAACCATGAAATTTGACTGCATTGTTATCGGTGGCGGACACGCTGGCATAGAAGCGGCGTCTGCGGCTGCTCGAATGGGCCTCCAAGTGGGGCTAATTAGTATGGAAAGGCAGACTATTGGCCGTCTTTCCTGTAATCCTTCGATAGGGGGCTCTGCTAAGGGTCATCTCGCAAAGGAAATCGACGCCCTTGGTGGTGTAATGCCTCGAATCGCAGACGCTAGCGGTATTCAGTTCAAGACGCTGAACGCCTCAAAGGGTCCTGCGGTGTGGTCTCCTCGAAGTCAGAACGACAACGAACTGTACCCGGCCTTTGCTCAAGCCCTTCTGGCACAGACGCCTGGGATAACGATCATTGCAGAACGTGTAGAGGAAATCCTCGTAAGTCAGGAGCGAGTTCGAGGAGTACGCACAGATGCAAACACAGAATTCCTGGCTCCAACGGTGATATTGTGCTCGGGCACCTTTCTGAATGCGGTAATGTGGACGGGAACGACAGATACTACAGGTGGGCGCGTTGGCGAAAAAGCTTCAAACCACGTTTCTGATATGCTCGAGGCGCACGGACTACGTAAAGGACGCCTGAAAACGGGCACACCGCCCCGTGTAAGCTCCATTTCGATAGACCTAAGCAAGACCCTGCCCCATCCCGGCGACGAGTCGCCGAGGCCCTTTTCTATTCGAACGAGGGCCGTTGTGAACAGGCTGTCGTGCTTTGCAACATCAACGAATGAGCAGACACACGATATCCTGCGCAGTGGGTTTGAAAGGTCGCCGATGTTCACGGGTCTCATTACAGGCGCCGGACCGCGCTACTGTCCTTCGGTTGAGGATAAGGTGGCGCGATTCCCTGACCGGAACTCGCATATCATCGTGCTCGAGCCAGAAGGTCTTAACACCGATACTGTGTATGTGAATGGCTATTCGACAAGCCTACCAGCAGATGTTCAAGAGGCTGGGCTGCGAACCATTCCCGGAATGAAGCACGCAAGAATTCTAAGACTTGGTTATGCCGTAGAGTACGACTTCTTTTTCCCCTATCAGTTGAAGTTTACGATGGAGACGAAGGCCATCGACGGACTTTTCTTTGCTGGACAGATTAATGGGACTTCGGGGTACGAAGAGGCGGCAAGTCAAGGTTTGGTAGCAGGTATCAATGCTGCGCTTAAGGTAAAAGGTGAAAATCCGTTCGTACTGAAACGCTCTGAAGCTTACATAGGCGTGCTTATCGACGACCTCGTAAACAAAAGCACAGAGGAGCCTTACAGAATCTTCACTTCTCTGGCCGAATACCGGCTCTTGCTACGCACGGATACAGCTTATGACAGATTATTACCGCATGGCTACCGACTCGGTTTAGTTGATGAGGATGTACACCACAAGTGGCTCCGTACTGTCGAGCTTAAGAATCGACTGCAGAAGTTCACACTCGAAGCTCGCGCGCAGCCATCATTGGTGAACCCGCTGTTGGTGATGCATGACGAGGATCCCATTAGCGAGCCGACACCGCTGGTGAGCCTCGTCCGACGTCCGAGAGTGCCTCTGCGTCCCCTCCTCGACCTTGCGTCGTTCGAAATGTCTGCGTTGCTCGATGAGCATACCGATGCCGTTTCACAAGTGCAGACTTCTATTCGTTATGATGGCTACATACAAAAGCAGCAGCGCGAAGTCGAGCGTTTCGCTACGCAAGAGCAGAAAGCTATTCCCAGCAACTTTTCTTATGCCGACGTGCACTCGCTTTCGAACGAAGCACGAGAGAAGCTTGCGCGTATACGTCCACAATCTCTCGGACAAGCTTCGCGCATCCCTGGCGTTTCTGCCTCGGATGTCTCAGTGCTCTCGTTGTACCTGCGTTAGACTACTGTCGCACGATGGTGCGCAGTTCACGCTGGTGTAGAGTTTAGCGCGTGATTACTACAGGTGCACTAACGACGCTTCGCGTGCCGACTAGGATGCAGTGGTATGTGCCTGGCACCAACTCTTCGACATTTAGCGTTTGCTCTGCTACACCAATGCCTGACGCAGAATGCACAAGCGACCCGTCAGCAGCAAACAACAATATCTGCGATACCTGTAGCAGCAGTTCACCACTGAGGGTAATAACTGACGTGGCTGGTAGTGGTGACACGGTTACTCGCTGTGCCTGCGCAGTGATTTCTGCCACAGACGTACCCAGCAATACTTCAACTATCGTGTCGGACTGATCGGTTAGCGGTGGCTCGACGTATGACGTAATGCGAATCGCAAAGCCAGAACCAACCGGTGTGTTCAGAGGCACTTTCCACAGATAGCCCTGGTTCTGCAGTTTCACAGAGTCTTTGATAAGAATTACTTCATTGCCCTTGAGCAAGTCAATCCTCCCAACACCGCTTAGGTTGGTCTTCCAGAGTATTGGCGCGGTTTTATCAATATAAGTTATAAACTTATTTAATGGTAGATCAAGGGTCAGGAAGGGGGCTGTCAGTTCGAACACCGCTTTGGTCGACCAATCCGATGTTAGTCCGGAGTAAAATGAACGCGTGCGCCAGTAACGAAGTCCAGGCATGTCTACGTTCGCTGTCATCAATGTCTTGTCAGATCTCGTCTTCCAGTCGCCCACGATCTGCGTGAACGAGCTGTCTGTGGCGACTTGTATTTGCACAGAATCGAACGCACCACGCGGAGCAACGTGTAACGTTTGAGCGACATTGGCGCGACGCTTTTCGCCGTTGATGGGGCTCACGGCAAAGGGTGCGAGAATTGATACGGGTGTTGATAGTACATCGGCAATCAGAAACTCACCGAAGTTGGTGTTTGCTACAACTAGGTTGCGTTTGTCAGGTGTGAACTGCGTAACCTCTTTTGTGAATGTACCGCTACCGATTACAGGACGGTGGTACACTTCATATCCAGACGTACTCGGCAAGCCCAGGACGTCCAGATTAAAACGCACCTCTAGGCGGCTGTCGGTAATCCCCTCCTGCTCAAGCCAAATGCGTATCGGATGAACGTTCGGTGCGATGCCATCAAAACGCGGATTTACAGGTGCATATGGGAAACGCTTCCCTTTTGTGGCGTTGTAGAACGCGGAGTTGAACTCCGTGAACGTCACAGTAATTCCAACAGTATCGTCAGCATCTGCATAGGTATACGTGTTGAGAGGAAGCACCTCGTCTTTGAAAACCGTGTCCGACGGCTTACCAGGAGGCCACTGGTGTCTCTGGGCGCGGTAAATAAACAGCTCCTTCGGAAGCTTTGCTTCGAACACTACAGTGCCATTCGAGTCCACTTCTGTAACACCAGGGTGACCGTCTGCTGCAGCACTACCCCATGCAATTACGCGGTGACCGTTAGAGAGGGTTTGTACGCCGCCTTGCAGGGACGTGAAGACGTCTGGTACGTGCCTATACGTCCATATTAAATCCGCTGTCTTGTTCTGTTCGTCAACACGATACTCCACTGCACGCGAATACTGCGGACTTCGGAAGTTTCCGTTATCGAACATCGAGATGCCGCTCTTCGTTCGGCGGACATCATGCTGATATGAAAAAACAGGATCGGTGACTCCGGCGACGGCACTCGTAAAGGTGAATTCATTACGCTTTCCGCCCATCAACCACTTTACGTTGCCGGTGGCACGATCGATACGAATAACGGATGCGCAATGACGAAGACTGACGATGAGATCGCCGCCGTGCTGAACGCTAAGGCCATTGTTGTGAACGTAGCGAATGTAGGCGCCCTTAAGATCCTCGTAGCTATCGGTAACAGGGATATAGTCAAGAGACCTCCACTGAAACAGAACATTCCTGTCGTGATCAAGCTCCTGTATGATACCCTGCACTACAACTGCTGCAGGGTTTCCGCCTTCTATAACTTCACTCATATCGAGCACCACGTCCTCCCACCCCGCCACAATGATGTTCCCATTCGGTTTCACCATGTGGTCGTGAAATGATGTCAGGTAACCATTTCGAGCTTCGATGCTGTCAACAACCGACCATGTACTATCCATCACGTAAATCTTAGCGCCTGTCGTAACTCCAGCAATTACGTTGAAGCTGCTGATGCTCATGAGCCCGTTCGGAAGCACCTTAAAATCAAATGGCCAATAGTTCAAGCGTTTAAAGGACCGCGCAGCACCTGCGGTGTCCAGCACCATAGAGAATCGGCCGTACTTCTCAGGTGTAATCCTGCTGTTCGGAGCAATGTAGAGGTCGAGTGGCGTAGCACCCGAGTTCGACGTAATCGTGATCGGTGGAAAATCTGCTGGCAGCGGATCGGCTTGCAGTTCGGATACGCGTACACCAACAGGTACAGTCGTAAAGCTGAAAGTTGTATCGGGAAGGCCGTATCCACGATGAATCGACACTATAACAGATTCGCGCTCACGCAACGCCGTTATCGGTACGATGTTCAGCGTTTTGCTATCCGACGCCAAGCGCACATGTACGTAGATCACACGTTTACCCTCTCCGACTACACTCACAGATCGCTGAAGGATATCGCGTGTTGCTGTCACTGTGTGAGAGGACCGAACAACGATGATCGTAGACGGAGGCGTAGCGTGCGAACCGGGCAACGGTGAGATGTACTCGAGCTGTTGCGCGGATAGCGCCAAAACGAGTGTGCCAATTGCGAATAAAGACAGTAGAATAATTCTCATATGTAAGCTTACTGTAGCGATCAATTGGTTTTAATCGACTTTAAAACCTAGTGGTGTAAACCGACTCTAAAAATATGGCTTCAACCGTTAGGTTATGGCAGGTGCTATTTTGCGACCTTCATACGTATAACTGTTGCAACCATGCTCGACATCAAATTCATTCGCGAAAACATTGAACTCGTACGTCAGAATTGTCTGAACAAAAACGATAATTCCAATCTCGATATACTGATGACCCTCGACGCGAAGCGTCGGACCCTTATCCAAGAAGTCGAAGAGTTAAAGGCTCGACGCAATGCTGTCTCGCAGGATATCGCAGTAAAGAAGAAATCTGGGGCTGATGCTGAAACGCAAATCGTGGAAATGCGTGATGTGGGAGATAGAATCAAGTTGTTTGATGAAGAGCTGCGATCAGTCGACGAGAAAATCGATGACATCATGCTACGCATTCCAAACATGGCGCATCCGTCCGTTCCTATTGGAAAATCGGCAGATGAAAACGTCGAAATGCGAAGAGAAGGAACGTGTCTGGAACGAGGAGACCGCAAGGATCATCTTGAGTTGGGACGGCAACTCGGCATCCTCGACTTTGAACGTGGTGCAAAGGTTACGGGAACAGGCTTCGGTTTTTATGTTGGGAAGGGTGCTCGGCTCGAGCGCTCTCTAATTAATTTCTTCCTCGACTCGAACACGAACCTGCGCGATTATACAGAGATGTTTCCACCTTTTGTGGTGAACGCAGCATCACTGCGGGGTACGGGGCAATTGCCTAAAAGCCAAGACGATATGTACTACATCGAACGTGACGAACTCTATCTAATTCCTACTGCCGAAGTTCCGATTACGAATTATCATCGCGATGAGATGCTCGACGTTGCCACGATGCCAGTGAAGTATGCAGGGTATTCGTCATGCTTTCGGCGCGAGTCTGGTAGCTACGGTAAGGATACAAGGGGCTTTCTTCGCGTTCATGAATTTAACAAAGTTGAATTAGTAAAGTTTGTTCGTCCAGAAACTTCCTACGACGAACTTGAAGCCTTGGTAAACGATGTCGAGCTCCTTTTGCGTGCTCTTGGTTTCACGTACCGCGTGCTGTTGCTGAGCACTGGTGATATGACGTTTGGTGGATCGAAGACCTATGACCTCGAAGTATGGTCGCCATACGAACAGAAGTGGCTTGAGGTAAGCTCAGTCACGAACTTCGAGTCGTTCCAGGCGCGGCGGGCAAACATTCGGTTCAAAGAAACATCAGGATCGAAGCCAGAATTCGTGCACACCCTGAATGGTAGTGGGCTTGCTACAAGCAGGATCATGGTAGCGTTACTTGAGCAGTATCAGCGTCCAGACGGACACATCGACGTTCCTGCGTGTCTTCAGCCGTACTGCGGTTTCGATGTAATCTGATTACTGCGTTGGCTACGATGCAATCTGATATCGCTGGTTTTAATCATGGGCCAATCTGCAACACAATGATCGGCGTTTGCAAATCCCAGATTCCTCCACACACTATCATCATCTTATTCTTCTCTTTTAGAAGGTTAAGAGAAGAGTAGTTGTAGTAATGCTGTGGAAACTGTGCATAAGCCACTAAAAATCCGCGTAACCAGCATAAACTTAAAATCCTTACACGTATTGCACATGAACTATGAACTTGTGTGTAACATGGCTTTCAGATGAAGCAATGTCTAACAACAGCGCAAATGTTCTTCTTGCATACATCGCGCTGTGTACTAGAGCACAAGGTTTACATGAATTGTACACTGCGATAGTGTAACCCCGTGGAAAGAGCTGGGGATACGTTTTATCGCAGTGTCAAAGTCGTTGGTATGTCTATGCGCTGAGGTATGACGTGTACATCCAAACCTGTTTTTCCTGGTTCTGAATGTAGCTACTGAGCAGGCTGTTCGTGCCTTCGTCCTTGGCATCGGTACATAGTTCAAGTAACTCGCGTTGTAGTTGCAGGATGACACCGTACGAGGTGACGATACTCTGAACTGCGCGACGCCCATCACGGACGTTCTCGACCGGCTTAATGGTAGAGTCCTTGGTGAACGATGCGAACGAATGGTACGGTGTGCTGCTAAGGGTGAGGATTCTCTCGGCTACCTCGTCGATCTTTAGCTGCAGATCATTATACAATTCCTCGAATTTTACATGAAGCTCAAAGAACTTCTCTCCGCGGATATTCCAATGGAAACCACGTACGTTTTGATAAAAAACGGCGTAATTCGCTAATAAAACGTTCATTTCGTCAGCCAAATGCTGCGTTTTCTTAGGATCCAGACCGATGGCACTAAGTTTTGCCATACTGCATCACCTTTCTGTTTTAGGTTTTCGCGCTGCTACGACGTACCGAACTTGTCTTTGATGTAAGCCAAACAAAGTTTAGTCGTGGCATTTATTCCGTCTATGTGTGTGCGTTCCATTCCATGCGACGCATGAACACCGGGTCCGATAAGCGCCACCCTGGCATCTACGCCTGCTCTCCACGCTGCCGTTCCGTCAGAACTGTAAAAAGGATACACATCTACAGCGTGAGGAATTTTGAATTCTTCTGCAAGTTCGGTCAACTTCGTGCGAAAACCATAATCATAAGGTCCGCCGGAGTCTTTTGCGCAGATAGAACACACCGTTTCGTGGCCCTGAAGGGGCTCGCCTACAACACCCATGTCAATAACGAGAAGGTCTTCCATAGTGGACGCGTAACCACTGGCGCCACCGTGACCAACCTCTTCGTAGACGCTAAAAAAGAGCTCGACAGGCACGGTAAGCCCTTGCGCAGTGATGTGTCGGGCAACGTCGTAAAGCACCGCACATCCGGCTTTGTTGTCTAGGAAATGACTTTTGATGAACCCGTTGGGCAAGACCGTGCATCGCGTGTCGAAGGCAATGATGTCTCCCACTCCGATCCCAAGTGCGCGTACATCTTCGGCGGTCGAGACTTTTTCGTCAATCCGTGCATGCATGGTCTCAGTCGTACGCTCTTTCGTCGCGGCCTTATTATTTGCGTGCGCCGATGGGTTGTCGAGTAGGATCGTTCCTTGAACGATACCATGGCTACGCGTGTGGATTCGTACGTATGCACTTTCGAACGTGGGTAGCAGCGGTCCACCAATGAGTGAAAACCTTAGCGTACCATTCGCCTGAACCGCACTGACAATGGCGCCGAGTGTGTCAGTATGAGCGGCAAGCGTAAGCCTAGGAATTTCTCCCAAGCTGCATTTTACAGCCCCTTTGCCGGTGAGTGTCGGATTTAGACCGAGCTGGCGGAGGGAGTCGACAATGAAGCCAGTGGCGCCAACGGTGAAGCCAGACGGAGAATCAATTGCAAGTAGTTGGCTTAACCAGATCGTTGTATCCATGTTCACGCAAACATAATCGTATGTTCGCTATCTATGCCAGCACTAAAGACCCACCAGACAGTTCTTTCAAATGGCCTTCGTGTTGTGGTGTGTCCGGACCACGGCGCACCCGTTGTAAACGTTACTGTTATGTACCAAGTCGGCTCGGCCGATGAAGTATATGGCAAAACGGGGCTAGCACACCTGTTTGAACACCTTATGTTCGACAACACCTCGAATGGTATGCAAAAGCAGTACGACACGTTCTGCGCCAAGGCCGGAGGTACGAACAACGCCTACACCACCTACGATTACACGACGTATTACATCAACCTGCCGGCACATCAAGTAGAGCTCGGGTACTGGCTCGAAGCTGAACGAATGCGAGCCTTTATGATTACCGACGGGGCACTTGCTACCCAGCGCAGTGTGGTCGTTGAAGAGATAAAGCAGAATGTCGAGAACCAGCCTTACGGTAAGTGGCGCCACGCAATGGAGGCGGCAGCTTTCGACAGCCAGTCAGCGTATTCGTGGGAAGTCTATGGTTCTGCGAAAGACGTTGAAGGCGTGACTATGGAAGACGCCAAATCGTTTTTCGAAAGGTTTTATCAGCCTGGCAATGCCGTTCTTTGCGTAGCTGGTGACGTCGAACCAGAACACGCCGCGGCACTCGCGGAGCGACACTTTGGCGGAATACCGGCCCCAGCCTCGAAAATCGTACGAAACATATTCAAACCGGAGTGGCGGCGACAGGGCATAATTGGCATTGTGCCTGATGCCGTGCCGATGCCCGCTACGTTTCTTGCCTTTCATGTTCCAGGGTTGTACGATGACACATCGTATGCGGCAGAGATTGCTGCAACGATTCTAGGAAGCGGTAGGAGTTCGCCGCTGTATCGCTCGCTCGTTCAGGAACAACAGATTGCCTCGAGTGTGGGAGCGTTTGTCGACAAACGACAGCACGATTCGCTGCTTACGTTCTATGCGTACGCATCACGCGAGGACGTTTCCGCAGACCAGCTCATAGAAGGCATACGATCGACGATCGCCGCTACCGTTTGCACAGAAGCTGATCGCACAAAGGCTGTGAACAAACTTCGAACAAGTCTTGCAGCCGAATTGCAGCGCGTTTCGGGTGTAGCTGATGCTGTGGCGTATCATACACTTTTTTATGATGAGCCTGAGCAGGTCAATCAGCTTCTAGACAAATACAGCGCGCAACCATTAGCACTCGTTCAGCAACTCGTAACAGATTGCAGCCTAATCAGCCTTGGTGCGCGAGTTGACGTCATACCCGCATAATCGCTCGGCAGCCAGACGTAATGTTTCGTCCTTCTTTGCGAAACAGAACCTCAAGACCGATTCACCATTGTGTACATCGCGGCTACCGAGCGATGCAACGTTGGTGTAAAAAGGTGACAGTGGAATACTGGCAACCTTTGCATCAATGGTTAAACGATGAGCGAATGCCACATCCGCTTCCGTAGTAATGTTCTCGTACCCAAGTAACTGGAAGTAGCTGCCGATACACGGTCGTACCGTCCATGCACTACCTTCGAGCAGAGACACAAAGAGGTCGCGCTTCGTCTGAAAGTAGGCGCTTAGCCCAAGGTATGTAGATGCATCACGAAGCATAGCCGCAAGCGCCACCTGCGTAGGAGTATGCACACTGAAAGAGAGAAACTGATGCACCTTTCGAAATTCCGACATAAGTGCAGCAGAGGCGATACACGCGCCTACTTTCCAACCCGTAACGTGATAGGTCTTGCCAAACGATGTCACCACGAAAGTCCTCTGCGCAAGCCCCTTGTGAGCGATTAGCGAACTGTAGCCCCTTCCATCAAACGTCACGAGCTCATAAACTTCGTCGCTAAGCACAACGATGCGCGTGTTCTCACAGAGCTGCGCCAACGTTTCGATGTCATCTGCCGACCATACGGTACCGGTCGGATTGTGTGGCGTATTGACAATGATCATCGCAGTGCGATTATTGATTAGAGACTTGACGTGGTCCCAGTCGGGCGTATAGTAGGGGGCGCGCAAGCGCGAGGGGCGAACAATGCCGCCGTTTGCGATTACAGCAGGTGCGTAGCTGTCGTAAGCCGGCTCGAAGATGATGACTTCGTCGCCATTACGAACTGTTGCAGCTATGGCGGTGAACAACGCTGCTGTGCCTCCGGGCGTGACAGTTACCTGCGTTACTGGATCGAGTGCAACAGCGTGTACGATGTTATACTTTGCTACAATAGCCTCGCGAAGGCTTTGTAACCCGGGCATTGGCGCGTATTGATTGTGGCCGCCGCGTGCGGCAGCGGCCAAGTAATCAATCAGTACTGCGGGTGCATCATAATCGGGGAATCCCTGAGCGAGATTGATCGCGTCGTATTCGTTCGCAAGGTTCGTCATCACCGTAAAGATGGTGGTGCCGACGTCGGGGAGCTTCGATACAATCACACGCTATTCCGCTTATGCTTCTTCTTCGTACGCCATCCAGCGCACGTTCTTTGCAACAGGTTCGCCTTCGGCATTATAGCCGATGCTGAATTCAACTAGGTCGCCCTCCTGCAGTTCAGGAAACTGAGCGTTCAACAAGTCTTTGTGGTGGAAGAACAGATTGTTCGGTGGATACTTGATGAATCCGTATCCGTTCTTGAGACTAAGAATATCGCTATCGAAGCGATCCTGATCAGTTTCATCAAAGGCTACAACCTGAACCGGAGTCGGTGCTGTGATCTGCGCCTCTGCCGGCGGCACGCTAAAGGATTGATTTGGGAATGGTTCGCGCGCGTATGCAGGTGGAATCTGGGCTGGACGGACTTGACGGTTTTCGTTGCTTACGAAGAGGTTCTGAACAAGCGGGTCGTTCTTGCGTGTTCGATTTTCAATTACCTCATGCATAGACACAGGATAGGTTGCTTCTTCGAGTAGATCTTGAGACGTGCGTGTTACAACCTGTTTGCCTTCCTGATCCATAAACTCAAAATCCCACGCCAGCACCATTACGCGCGTACCGAGTGTGTTGAGTTTTCGTACCAGGGGAACGTAATCGCCATCTGCAGTAATCAGCACAACAACATCGAGCTTCTTAAGCATACACATTTCATATGCCTCAAGCGCCATCCATACGTCGATGCCTTTCTCCTCACGACGGCCACCGTTAGTGCGAAGAGGCAGGTAGTGTGTAATGACGCCTTCCCACATAAGGATGTCATCGAACACACGTTCGTAGTAGAGAAGATTACCGCGTTGTTGGGCTTCTTGCGCTGGAATACGTCCGCGGAAGAAATGGCTGTCAACAATCTGACAAAGCCGAACATCTTCGTTCTCCATGGCAGCGACTTGATGTCGGATGAACTCATGAAGTCCGCTAATGCTCACGCGGCTATTTCTGGGGTGATTAAAAGCGTAATAGTTGCTCACGTGAAGGAAGTAATTCCCATCGTAGAACACGCAAATACGCGTCAGCTTGGACGTGCTTTCAAGCGACATAACAGTACATAATAAATAGTGAAACAGTATCGGCCGCGTCTAACTAACGCGTGTGTGTGCCTCTTAACCAGAGTTCCGAGTGTGTGGTTCGGAAGCCAGTAAGGCAAAGATGTACAAAAAATGTCTATTTGGGTTTGTACGACGCCTACTTGGCGTTGTGCGTTTCTAATAGCTTGATAACGGCTTTGCGCTTGAATTCCTTCGCATACGACATCGCACTCTTCAAGGAATAATCTACTGCGTTGATATCTGGCTTGTTCTTCAGTAGCTCACGCATCATTTCATCTTCGCCCAAGACGGCCAATAACATGAGGGCCGTCCGACCTTGTGCGTCGCGCGCATTCACGTTAGCGTTACCGCGCAGGAGCTCACCTAGAATGTTTAAATGACGATTGCCACATGAGAGCATTAGGGCGTTGTTACCGCTTTTGTCCTTTGCCTCGATGTCTGCTCCGCTCTCTAAGAGAATCGTAACAGGATTTGTGACTTCGATCTGAGCGGCGACGAGCAATGGCGTCCGACCTTTGTTATCTGCGAGATTTGGATTTGCGCCCGCAGCGAGTAGCGCGAGCATAACGGGTTCACGGCTATGAAAGGCTGCAGCATGAAGTGCTGTCATGCCGTTTAGAGCCTGGAGGTTTGGTTCGGCCCGGCTTTCGAGTAGTAGCTGTACCATGAGGCTGTCACCAGCAATAGCTGCCACCATTAGTGCAGTTAGCCCTTCTGCATCCTGTTCGTTTACGTCGACCTTACCCTTCTTCAAAACCTTGTGCACAGACTTGAGATCGCCAGACTTCACAATCGTCAGAAAGTCCTGCGCTTGCAATGCAAACGCCCCTGTTAATAAAAGCAAGGGCGCCATGATGACGATAGTTATGCTGCGTAGGTAAGCCATTAAATCCTAGAATCCTTGCTTCTGTATGAAGATGCCCTTATCCACTTTTGAGAAGAACGTCTGGTAGAACACAGGGTCGGCAATGGCTTCAACGTCCAGTGGCTGCCCATTATTGTCCAGCGTTTTAGCCTGGAAGTTAGCGCGCACCTTCGAGCGCCGCCCGAGTTCACTTACCGTTAGGCTTACCTCGATCTTACGAAACTTTGCGTACCGATGCTCCTCTTTCGACCTGTTATTCCTCGACCGGCTCGGGGACATCCGAAAAACGTTTTCGAACACGTCCAACCAATAGTCGTCGTTCGAAGCAGACTGACGCGACTGACCAGATAGCTGAACTTCTTTCTCAGCTGTCAGAAGTCCGAGTTCGATTACCGCATTCTTAACGACAAAGCCATCGTCCTGCAAAACATTAAGGCATGCTTTCATCACCAGCTTTACATCGTTTGTGTCGTACTCGCGCGTCTGGAATTCTCGCGTCTGAAGTTGTGTTTGCTGTTGTGGTGCCGTGCGTTGCTGGCTTACAATGGTGCAACCGGTAACGGTAATCGCCATTGCCACCAAGACGAATAGGGATCTCATAGAGACTGCCTTAGAATTTACTCTGGTGATACGTAAACGACTCGACACGGTCATTCACGAGTTTGATAACCACGGTAAGCGTGCGTTGCGAAGTCTCCCGTGATCCCGACTGATTCGAAAAACCGCCAAGGATTAGAAAGAGTCCATTCTGACTCTGCGAATACGTTGCTTCCGTGGCAATCTTATCGTAGATCCATGTGACCTTTTCATTTTCGTCTCGCGTAACGATGTTTGGTGAACCAAGTGCTTCGGCCACTTCCGCACCCGACATTCCCTTCTTGATTTCCGCCTCGACCTTACCCGCCGTTAGATTGCCTTCTCGCTTTTGCTCGGGTACTACCGTCCTGCATCCGCCAAGGAGGAGTGCACCTACGGTAATAAGTGATACCGCTACTGCTGCAATGCGCATGGTTAGACTCCAGTTAATCAAAATTGAACGGCTATGCCGACTGTGAAATGAATGTTTTATGCGCAACCTACGAAGGAGGTGTGAGCGTGTTGCGAGTTCAACATTTCGTCATACAGCTGCATGTCCTGTATTTAACGTGCTTTCACGCCTTCCAACCCCGAGCTTTGCGAGCGGTGTCATCCGGGGGGAAACACGCATGATCTCTAGACGCGATATACTTCGCGGCTTGGTGGGCACGAGTTTGTTGGCGGCATGTCCCATATCAACTTGGGCTTGTCCGTTCTCAAACAAAATGCTGGCTTCGTCGAAACCGATGCTCGAGCACGCACGCGACTTTGGCGCTTGGGTGTGTTGGGTTGGTCATTCAACGGTTCTCATTCATCTGAATGGTAAGTGGATTCTAACCGATCCCGTTCTTTTCGGCACCTATGGTGTGCGTGCGTTGGGACTGACGTTGGG
>JBKJNB010000113.1:0-55819 GCA_046595995.1 Candidatus Kapaibacteriota bacterium | reverse complement strand
GTCGATCGAATCAATCGTAACAGAATGTGCATCACTGGTTGCAAATCGTTTAGACGTCTGTCGGAGCACACCGTAGCTGGCCACAGCGTCAAGCACGGTTATCGGAATCCACATCACTGCCGATGTACCACCCGCTGCGTTGGTCGTCCATGCGCCAAGCCAGCGTTCGCCGACGATGTCATTCGAAAGAGTGCCGACGTTCCAGTCTACAACGCTGCCTGTGCGCACGACTTCAGACGGACCCGATCGACGCATAGCAAGACTCTCGTCTGGAGAAGGGGCTATGACAAAGGTCACAAGTCCTTGATCGGCCGTCGCCGGATCGAGCACGCGAATAGGTTTCGCAGATATAGCGCTAACAACGCCGTGTGCGTGCGGATAGATTGGAAGGACGGTTCGAGCAAACACCGGAACGGTGGTAGTGAACGTATTGTTGTCGCGTCGATCACCGAGTGTACGCTGAGGATCGATTTCAATGCTGACAACATGTTCGCCGACACGTCCGGCTACATCGAGCGTACAACGCACAACTGCACTGCCGCAGATGCCGTCTTCGAGCACAACATCGATCGAGTCTGTGATATCATTGAATGTACGTCGTACACGCACCGTTACTGGGTCCTTCGTTCCTGTGCCAGCATTCTGTATAAAAGCCGTGAGAACAATAGAACCGCCATCGTCGGTTATCTGCGTCGATCCTGTAGGGTCGGTTATGATAACGTCTTGCTGACGTAGATACGGATCGGGTACGACGTCCATACGCACGCGCGAGAGCGGATCGCCCAACAGGCAATACTGCATCGCTGTGTTAATTAGAGCTGCATTGCTACTTTGCGCATACGGCAGTTTAGCCGAATACATTATCGTACCGAGTTCGCGCGCACCATCACGCATCAGATTGTGTATTCGGAAGTGGAGGTCGGACACCCTCTCCTGATACTCCCACCCCGTGCCGCCCATTGCAGCCATGAAGCCGCGATTTGGCACGATAACATATTCGACATTCTCAGACGCAGTGCTTGGATTTGAAAATGACCCGGTCTGGCAAGCATACGTTGCAAGCACGCCGTAGCGTCCCGTATTTGCAAGTTCAGTTGCATCCCAACCACCGATATCAAACGTGTTTGTTGAACCATGACCAAGGTAGTTCATCCATTGCACGCCTTCGTCGATGCTCTTGCGCAAGTAGAAGCCAGCATTCACCGGAGCAGTGTATCGACACAATGTGGAAGTGTCAATACAAAACGGTGCATCGAGGAACGTAACGCCGGTCTGGAAAACATCGCTCAGCAAGTTGTTGTACGTGTCACAGATGCCCTCCGATTCAGAACCTCCACCAACAAACTGCCAGCGGCGCATCCACGGCGCAAATGCAATCGTGTCCGACTGAATGATCTTGTCAATCTGTGCCTTAGACTCATCGGCAGTAATTGCCGGAATACGTCCCACAATGAGTTCAGACACAGCGATGTCGTACTCGTCATCGAGCAGACCAAACCAGTAGTCGCTCGATGGACGTCCGAAGGTTGGCACTTGGTCTGGACGTGTAGACCCGACGTTGCCGAATGGAATTGCTATGCGTGGATCCCACGTTGCATTGCCCACGAGTAACAGGTAACGGGGCTTCGGAGAAGGGGCTGTCGTCCATGCATGCTTTAAATAGTTTCGAATGGCTTCTGGCGAACGTTGTCCGGCACCAAACTCGTCTATAACATCGTCGACATCCACGATGCGCGTGCGCACATTGTTGTGCAGCCGTCTGAATGCAGCAAGACGTTCGGTGTTCGCGCGATGTGTGCTATGTGTGATGTAGATGTAGTCTACACCCGTTGAGTCAGCGCTGAGATTCGTAAGGTTTGCCCGCTCAACACGTGCTTCTTCGATGCTCGTAATGTCGTTCACGAACAGTGTGCGCTGTGCGCCGCCATACAAACCAAGCTTCGGAGCCCACATAGCGCCGGCTGACGTGGGAAGCCATGATGTTACACCGAGGGCAACGCGATCGTCGCTGGCATTAGAACCACCACGGGGAAGCGCTCGTGCAATTCCAGTCGTTACCCAATGTGTTCCGGCAGGTGTTGGTAGACCCAGGATAGTCATTGCATCGAGGAGGTCGGACGACGCGGGCGCACGGAGCGATACATTGCCCATAACGGCCAACGCTGTACCGGTCTTCAACAAGTCCAATCGAGCAGCGATAACTCTCGGTTCGGTGTCTGTTAGAAGTTGCGCTGTACCACCGGGTTCGCGGTAAACCAGTATGAATGTATCTGTAGAATCGATACGAACGACAGCCTCATCGATGCGTACAAAGGCACGCATGGCAGATGTTGCAGCAGGGTCGACAATGTTGCCTACGTTCACCGGTGCAAGACTCGCAACGACTAAGGTGCCGCGTTCCGACGATGTGTGAATGGCGAATTGCTGATTCGTCGTGTCGAGCACAGCAACACGTTGCGTTCGAGAGCCACTCACATTAATCTGCATCGGTTGCGATTGCGACGGCGTTACGAAACGCAACATGCCGTTCGTTAACACCGGCAGTATGTCGCCACTAACCGTAATGTAGTCGAGCATCACGTCGCTGAAGTACCCGGGCTGGCCCTCGTGTGCAGCAATGCCTGGACAGTACAGTGCCATCGCTGTTTCGCCAGCCGGCATGTCACTTCCCTGCTGTGTCGATGTTAACACTTCACCACCAACACCGTCACGTTCAAAAAAGACGTGGGCTGTTCCATTCACCATCAAGTCTGCACGATTGTCAGGCGCTTGTATGGCGTTGGTACTTGCAACCACGTGCGCCGACACCGACACTGTCCCTAAAGGTGACGGATACAACGTGAGTGGTTGCACAAAACGAGTCTTTGAAAGTGCCCGAAGGTTTGACCAGTAGTACCCTTCGTACGTCGCCCAGAATGTATTGTACGTCGAAGACGCCTCGTCTGCAGCATTGCCGAGATGATAAAAACCCGTGTCGAGTTCGTAGCGTTCGTTTATCCCGACGTGGGGTATTACGGTGCCATCAGGCACCGCTGCATTGTCAGGCATAACGTCGAATCGTTTGCGGATACCGTCTGTACGAACCGTAAGAAAGTACACCGCTGTCGTATCGTATCGGTCGAGCCACGTTGTGTCGCCAAACGGATGACGTCCCTGAAACCATACCGTGTCCGCTGCCGAAAACTTTCCATCGCCGTCACCATCGCTAATCGCAATCGGACGTTCCAGACCTTTATAAAAAAGGGTAAGGTCGGTTAGGGGGCTTGCGTTGAGTTCTGCAACGGTGCTTATCGCCGACGCTCCGGTTACGCGGGCAACTCCGTCCACTCGTGTGCGCATGCGCAGATGTGGTTTACCTGCTTGATACCACGTAGACGGCTGGATGTCGGTCTCGGCCTGAATACGTTCGAGACCCTTTAACGGACCCTTACCCATCATTCGGCGTACCGTGTTCTCGCGCGCCACACGAAGGCTATCCGCTGCCACCATACTGGCGCAGCTTAAGCTTATGAGAATTATGGCAGTAGTAAGGAGGTTCAAGGGGTTCGTAACCGTGCCTATGGCAACAAAAAAAAGTGCCGTGATACGAGAGGGTATCACGGCACAACCATTGGTTTCGTGTTTAGTTACTTGGTGTCAATTACTTAGACGATTTTGGGAACGACTCGCTAATCGCAATAATGATCTTCTCAGCGACCTTCTCCGATACAACTTTCCTAACGTTTTCATCGCTGGAAAGTGCTTCTTCGATAGCAATTGCGACCTTCTTCTTAATGAGTTCAGATGTCTCGCCTACCAAGGCATCGGCAACCTTGTGCATGTCTTCGCCAACATCCTTCATTGTCTCGAGCTGGTTCTTGTTTGCGTCTTCCATCTTCTTCATCATCTTGTCAATACGCTCTTCTTCTTCGGTGTAAACGAGAGCGAAAGCGAGAAGAGCAAGCATGATACCTTCAAGAGAGATCGATGCAAGAATCAGCGACGGTTTGGTTGCCGGGATAAACTTCAGACCACGGATACCAATAACAACGATGAGGATTGCGGCACCGAAATAAGCGAGACCCGTAACGTTGTTCGAATATTTCTCTGTGAAGTGGTGCGTCATGTATAGACGAAGGCCCTTCATGAAGTTGAAACGATTGCGAACCCATTCGATACCCTTTTGGGTGTCGACGATTTCCTTAACCACGAAATCGGAGAAAAACTCCTTGATACGCAGATAGAGAACCTCTTCGCGGAAGACAACGAGGTTCATGTCTGTCGTAAACACTTCTTCGTAGCGGATAAGGCGCTTACCATGTGCGCGCGCTGTATCCTCGTCTTCTACGGCGGTTCGGTCCCAAACAAATTTGAATGCCGATCGAACCTGATGCGGCTCTAACGCAGCGAGATCACCGTCGGGCATTGTGAGCAGGTCGACAATCTCTTCGGAAAAGCCTGTCTGCAAACGAATTTTTGACTTCGTATGATGGACTTCGCGTTCAACCTTCTGCGACATGTAGCCAATGGTACTCGGCAGGAAGAATGTCACGAAAATTGCGAGAGTAAAGCCCAGTCCGATCGAAAGCACTGTAAAGCCAACCGCAGGTTCGAGGATAATGGCCGATTCTCCAAGTCCACCTTCACCCGCTGCCTTTACGATCCACTCACTCTTTCCCTTGGTGTAGCCGTCAACCTTTTCAGAACGCACCTGGCTAGAAAAGTCAAAGATGTAGTCGGTCTTAATGTACTCTTTTAGGTTCGTACCAACTGGGAGCTGGGTACCTGTGAATTTGTCCGTTGTGACTGCTGAGGTACCAGGCTGTACCTCCTTAAAGCGATTAGCCAGCTTTTCGTCGTGTGGCTTGAACATATAAACCACCGCACCTTCTATGGCTTTTGGCATCACAAAGAAGTAGATACCAGCGGAGAAAACAGCCACCAGCGCCAGAAACAACAAGAGGTGCTGCGGGCCGGCTTTCGGCGGTGCGTGTTGTGCGTTCGTTGCCATGTATTCTCCTATCCCCGGTGGATGATCAATTTTTATGCTGCTTGCCTTACTACCAGAACCGCCGAATATACGACACTGAAGCGTTAACTTTGAACATGCCCTTGTACACCCCCCGCTTCGCCGTTCAGCCCGAAAACGTGCTTTCTGAGCTCCGTATCAACATGCTCGTGGATGGTTTTGACCACATCCTCGATTTAGAGCGAAGTCACGGGGCCTATCTCGTCGAGCAGCGCACTGGTAAGGAGTATTTAGACTTCTTTACGTGTATTGCCTCGATGCCGATTGGCATGAATCACGCGCGCATGACGGACCCTGTCTTTATAGAGTTCCTTGGGCATGTCGCGCTGAACAAACCATCGAACTCCGACATCTATAACGTCCACCTGGCCACGTTTGCCAAGACGTTTCGCGAATTGGCCATCCCCGACCACTTCCGCTATGCATTCTACATCGACGGTGGCACCCTTGCCGTAGAGAATGCGTTAAAAGTTGCCTTCGACTGGAAAGTCCGCAAGAACATTGCAAAGGGTCACCTCACGGAGCGCGGACACAGCATCATCCACTTCGAACGTGCCTTCCACGGACGCTCGGGGTATGCCCTGTCGCTTACGAACACAGACCCGAGCAAGACGCAATACTTCCCCCAGTTCGCGTGGCCCCGTATCCAGCCCCCTACGCTGTCGTTTCCGATTACCGATGAGGTGCTCGAACGCGTGATATCGGCGGAGGCGTTTGCCATTCAGCAAATGAAGCAGGCGTTCATCGACGACGTAGACAACATTGCAGCAATTATTATCGAGCCCATACAGGGCGAAGGTGGCGACAATCATTTTCGTCCAGAATTCTTTCGCGCCCTCCGCGAACTCGCCAACGAAAACGACTGCCTGCTGATCTTCGACGAAGTGCAGACAGGTGTTGGCCTCACCGGTAGCATGTGGGCGCATGAGGGTATTGGAGTCAACCCCGACATCATGACCTTTGGCAAGAAGATGCAGGTCTGCGGCATCCTCGTCAGTGATCGAGTATCGGAAGTACACGACAACGCATTTGTAGTACCAAGTCGCATTAACTCGACTTGGGGTGGCTCTCTTGTAGACATGGTGCGCGCAACGAAGTACCTCGAAATCATCGACGAAGAGCGACTGGTTGAAAACGCTGCCAAGCAGGGCGCGTATCTGCAGGAGCGCATTGCGCATATCGACAATGCGCGCGGACGTGGACTCTTTTGTGCCTTCGACATGCCGACGCCCGAAGGCCGAAATGCCTTTGTGAAAGGGGCTTACGACAAGGGGCTAATTATGGTCGGTTGCGGAAAACGTTCGGTGCGATTGCGTCCACCGCTGAACATCACACGCGAACAGATCGACGATGCGGTGAACATTATAAACTCGTTGATCTAATGGCCAAGGGCTGATGCGAATGAACGCCTTGCACTAATGCCCTAGCGCCGACGCGCTCGATTCGATAACTGATGCCAGCACCTCGTTTACGCTCGCGTTCTTCACGCGGGCACCCGCTGCATAAACGTGTCCACCGCCGCCAAACTTCTTTGCCAGCTCGTTCACATACACATTGCCCTTCGATCTGAACGAACACTTTACTTCGTTCGGCAACTCGACGAGCAGCACGCCAATCTCTACGCCATCAACAGCAAGCGTGTTGTGTACGTAGCCCTCTACATCGTCGGTTGTACATCCGAATCGAAGAAGATCTTTCTGCTCGATAACCATCGCACACAACCTGCCGTCGTGATGTGTACTCATCGACGATAACGCATAGCCGAGCATGCGCATACGGGCGACGGGTGAATGATTGTACATGTTGTCATAGATACTCACCGGGTCGGCGCCGGCATCGATAAGGTCGGCCACGTACCGGTGCAGCGACGCAGTTGTACGCGGAAAATGGAAGCACCCGGTATCGGTCATGATACCCGTGTACAAACATGTTGCAGCGTCGGCGGACAAAGGCGCATTCGTCATGAGTGCAATCACCTGCACGAGTATCTGACATGTTGCGGCAGCCGATGTATCTACCAATTGCACATCAGCAAAATCTTCGGGCTCTGTGTGATGGTCGATGTTAACAATGCGAATGTTCGTCGCCGCTCGCGTCGACGTAATCAACACTCCTAGGTCTTTCAAACGCGATACGGAGTTAAGATCGAGCACAACAATCGTATCGGCATCGCCAAATGTAATCGTCGGATTCACGCCGAAGACTTCCACGACATCCATGCCGGGCATCCAACACATGGTGCCAGGCACAGGCGTTGGCATAATCACGCGCACATGTTTGCCCATAGTCGTTAACGCATGGTACAACCCCAGCGCACTGCCCACCGCATCGCCGTCAGGATTGATATGCGCTGTAATCACAACCGACTGAGCCCTTCCTAAGGCGTCTGCGGTCTGCTTGTATAAATGCTCCATTGCCAACAATACCACATTCGCGTGGTTGGAGCGCGAAGCGGCTGTCGGTATCTTCGCCCATGTCTTGGAAACGCGTTGGCTTTATCGTTGGCCTGTGGGTGCTGGGTGCATTGGCGTTGCTCATTATTGGCGACCGCTTCGTGCTGCCTGCCATCGTGCAGGCGTCGCCTGTTGTGGCAGTCCCCAATCTTGCTGGCAAGGATGTCGAGCTTGCGACGTCTACATTGCGGGCGTTAGAGCTGCAGGTAATGGAGCCTCGGTTACAGTACAGTGAGAAGGTGCCGAAGGGACGTGTGATGTCGCAGATGCCGTATGCGGGCGCGCAGGTGAAGAGCGGACGTCGCGTGTATATGACGGTAAGTCGAGGCATCGAGACCGTTCGGATGCCTTCTATTAGGGGGCTCACATTGCGCGATGCACGCCTTGCTCTCATGCGCACGGGCCTGCAAGTAGCCGACGTTGCATTTGAATTCAGCGACAGCGTAGAACAACACAGAATTATAAGTCAGAGCGTTACGCCGAATAGCGACGTGCCAGCGGGCTCATCGGTGACGCTCGTTATTTCGCAAGGTTCGAATGGAGTGCATACGCCGGATGTACGCGGACTCACCTTGGAAGAAGCGAAAGCTGTTCTTGAGCAGTCGGGTCTGATGTTAGGAAAGGTTACGATGAAGGAAAACGATTCGTTCGATCCGAACTCCGTTATCTACCAGCATCCTGAAGGTGATTCACTCGTGCCACCGAATACGCCAGTGCATATCACCATTGTACCGCCGAAGTAACGAGAGGGTCGCGTTAGGCGTCGTCGAGGCTTACCCATACCCAGTCCGCCTCCTCGAGTACACGATACACAGCGAGTTTGCTCGAGCCAAGAAGCGGCTCACCCGTACAGATGTCATACGTCCAGCCATGTAACGGACACCGTATGGTACCGTTTTCGATAAAGCCGTCGTAAATCATTGCAGCGCGTTTGTGCGGACACACATTGCTTACGGCGCGAGCTATGCCTTCCACACGGAATAGCGCAATGTCATGGTCCCAGTCGAGCTCAACGCGAAAGCCCCTTCGCTCAACAACATCAATCGAACGACATAGGCGTATCCAACGCACGCCGTTCATCGTGCGTTCCTGGTATTCACTGAACATCGGTGCATCTGCTAAACATGGAAGCGATTACTGAACATCGGTGATGGTGATGTCGGGTCCAAGTGTTGCACCCTTTTCACCCATGATGACGCCTGCTGCCTGCCGTAGTGCGTCGTGCTCAAATACGACAAGCCATTGCTCATCGATAATCATTGGCAGCACATGTTTTTTTTCTGCCATTGTTGTAAGCGGAAAGTTGTCGTACCCCATGCCGTATGCAATGCCGATGTGAGCGCCGGTAGGCATAAGGTCGGCAGGATAGTAAACGGTCGATGCACCATCCGAAACGCGAACGGTTTGCAACGCCGATGTGTGACCAAAGGAGAGGTCGAGATAAACCATTGGAAAAATCTCGCCCGGACCGTCCAGTAACTGAAGGCGGCCGTTGTCTACCAACGGCAAATACATCTCGGGCACGAACGACGCACGGTCTTTCTCTGTCGGCGCTGCCGCCCAATCGAAGTGCTCTTTCTGCACGTGGTACCAGGCATTCGGAAAGCGTGGCACTGACTCCCCTGCTGCGTTACGCACAACGGCACCGCCTGCATGATCGAAGTGCAAGTGTGTAAGAATAACGTCGGTCACATCCTCCACACGCACGCCCAGTCGGCTGAGCGACTGCTCGATGTCATACGTGCCGAAGTCGATGCCGTAAATATCAAGAAGTTTAGCATGCATGAAGGGGCTGTTGCCCGTATCAACGAGAATCGTGTGCGATTCAGAGCGCAACAACAGGGCTTTAGCGGCCATTGGAATACGGTTACGTGCATCCGACTGCGTGTACGCGCGTTCCCACAACGGTTTCGGAACGACGCCGAACATCGCACCGCCGTCCAGAGCGAAGCGTCCAGTCTCGACAATGTCAATGGTGTAAGGTCCTATGGTCTTCATGGTAATAGACGATCGCGTAATTGACGATCGCGTAATTGATTGTCACAATGTTTAATCATCGAACACAAACACCGATTCGTGGTAGAAGCGCACTTTTTTCGCCAAGATCTTTTGCGTTAGCCAACGCTCTAGCCATTCTGACTTTGCTTCAATCGTTGCATCAAGCTGCAAAATATCGAGCGACACATTAATGTTTAGAGCACGTCCGGGAATAATGTGCCGCGTAATGCCAGCAGGCAACAAGTCGCTTGTTGTTGCAGCGCGTATAATCTCTTCTGGTTTCCACGGAGGAAACAGCACGACAGCGCCAACCGATTCTTCGGAGCGGACGACGCTTTGCAAATCGTCGTGAACAATCCGGTGTACTTCGCCAAAGTTGCCGTACGAATGCACGAGGTCGCGCAGTGCTTTATTAGCAGCATCGGTGGTTGGCTTCAGCAAATACACTTCGTTTGCATTCACAACGATTGCGGCAGCAGCCTCGCGACTATCCAGAGCGCGACGTGCGTCATCCAGTCGAACAGCCCCTTGCGCACTTCCGAATCCCTTAATCACTTCTTTCGCAGTCGTTTCGGGCAGCAGGTGGTACCATGCTTCAAGTTTTACGTGCGTGGAATACGGTACGACCTGCACCACCATGTGGCGGCAGTCGAGGGTGGAGAGTGCCGTGGTGCGTGTAGCACCGTCGAGGACGACATATCGGCCTCCAGCCTCGGCTACAATGGGTGGATTACGCAAAAAAGCGTCGTTTTGTAGGACCTGAACGAGGCGCTCAACCCGCTGTGGGTCTGTCTGTTCGTGCAGCAGAACGTCTTCTTTTGCAACGATCCGTAACGATAGGTCGCGATGATTCATAGCGTAAATTACAGGATAGTGGTATTTTTGCGCTTTCGTTTCAAATGCAGCAAAAGAGTACACATGGGTGCAATCACCAAGATCAGACAAGTTTCGCCTATCCTTCTGGGCGTCGTCGCCGTACTGTTTATTGCCTTTATGGTAATTCAGGACTCAAGCTGCGATACGATTCAGCGTTCAGGGCAATCGGCGGAGAACATTACCGCATTTAGCGTAAACGGCGACAGAGTCTCCGTTGCAGCATATGAAGCGCGCGTTCGTCGACTCGTCGAGCGGCAACGCACAAATGACCCTAAAGCGGAGATCGATGACGAAGCAATTCGTCAGCAGGCCTACGACATCATGGTTACCGAGATTATCCTTACGCAGGAAGCGAAGAAGCTGGGCATTGTTATTTCGCCCGACGAACTCCGCGAAGTGCTGCTCGTGAATCCGCCGAAGGAAATACGCGACCAGTTTCCGGACTCGTTGCAGGGATTCAATCGCGCTCTCTACGAAGAAGTGCTCCTCAACCCTGAGAAGTATCTCGAGCGATTGCGTGCGGCAAAGCTTCCAGAAGACGACATCCAAAAGCGCATGGCCATGGTGCTTGCTCTACCAATGGATCTCGAAGATCAGGTGCGCTTTAACAAACTGCAAGACATCCTTAACGCTACAGTCACGGCTGCCGCGACCACGGTGTCGCCGAACTACGTCATGTGGAACTACACGATGGAGAACAGCACGGCCGATGTAAACTTTGTTGCTATCGACGTTAATCGCATCCAAGATTCCGAAGTCAGCGTCAGTGATGCCGATATCAAAGCCTACTACGACATCCACAAGGATGGCTACGAGCAAAAGCCATCACGCCGTCTGAAGTACATTGCCTTTGCGGCAGTGCCTGCTCTGAAGGACACTCAGAATGCGGTAAAGAACTCTGCGAAGATTCAGGCAGCCTTAAATGCACAAACGACAATTGAAAAGCGCGATTCGATCTTTACGATAGAGATGAGTCGCGGCAGTGGCATTGAGCGCGATTTCACTGCAACATCGAAAATCGATCCGAACTTCTTGATGGCTTTGCAATCTCTACAACCTCGCGAAGTATTTGGTCCGCTCCAAACCACCGACGGCATCACGTATTTGCGGTTAGACGCACGCCGTTCTGACAACCCGTCGATCCGTGCAAGCCATATCTTGATTTCGATGGGAGCCAACAAGGATTCGTCGAAAGCTGAAGCCGAGAAGATTCTAGCTCGCGTTCGCAAGGGCGAAGACTTCTCGCTGCTAGCGTTCCAGTTCTCTGGTGATCCGGGCTCGAAGCAAAAGGGTGGCGACCTAGATTACATGAGCAAGAACAGTCCACTTGTCGAGCCCTTCAAGACGGCACTCTTTAAAGAAGGCAACAAAGTTGGCGACGTTATAGGTCCGGTCGAAACCCAGTTCGGCTACCACATCATCAAGATCACCGACAAGCAGACCGATGAAATCAAGTTCTCTGAGCTCACGGTTAAGCCGATGTTCTCGCAACCGACAAAGAACCTCATTCGTGCACAGGCGCAGCAGGCCGTGAAGCGCGTTCAAGAGGGAGCCAACATAGAGCAGGTCGGTAAGGAATTGAAGTTGCCGGTACTCGAGACTGCATTGTTCCAGTCTACAGAGCCGATTCTTAATTCGTACGCACTTACAACATGGGCATTCGATAATGAGAAGGGCTCAGTCACGCGCAAAGAAGTCAAGACGATGGGTACCGTTGTTGCGCAAGTAACCGATACACGAGGAACGGGCGTGAAACCACTCGAAGACGTTAAAGACCAGATTAAGTCAATCCTTCTGCCACGCAAGAAACTAGATAAGCTCAAGGCTCTTGCCGATCAGATTGCTGGCGCAATCAAGAGCCGTGGATTTGCAGCAATTAATACCATGGACTCTACGCTGAAGATGGTCGTGCAACAAGGTGTTAAGAACAATGGTGTTCTTTCTGGCTACGGCGGAGAGTTTTTTGCTACGAATAAACTCTTCACAACGCCTGTTAGCGCTATCGAAGGTCCAATCAGAGGCGAACGTGCTTGGTTTATAACACAGGTTACAAATCGCACGCTCGCCGATCAGTCGAAGTTTGCGGTCGCTGCAAGCACACTTTCGACATCACTATCAGAGCGTATGAAGAACGAGTCGTTCTCTATATGGTATCAGAAGGTGCGCGAAAACGCAGACATCGTTGATGAACGTCACAAGGAACAGCAATAACCATTGACATTGCATCGCTGACACGAGCAGACGGAGGCATCTATGCCGTGGACAGTGATGCTGATGCGTTGGCGTGGTGCATGCGGCTTGCACGCATGCACTATGAGAACTTTCCTGTTGCGTCGTTGCTGCTTCCCGCACACATGCGCACGCCTGTTGCAGTGGTCTATGCATTCGCGCGAGTTGGCGATGACATTGGCGACGAGCCGTGGTTATTCGACAATGTTGTTGCTGATAAAGGGGCCAGGCTAAGGGGCTTGGCCTGTATGGACGCCATAGCGGCTTCCCCCATCGACTTCCCTCAACACCCTGTTGCCCGCGCTCTTAGTGCTTTGCCGGCATCAAGTGGCGTTCAGGACTTCAAAGCCCCCTTACAGCGCCTTATCAGTGCATTTCGTGGTGACATCGACTTCACCGCTCCCGACGGTTGGCATGCAGTGCATATGTATTGCGAAAACTCGGCAAATCCTGTAGGCGAACTCGTACTGCGCACGTCTGGCGTGCCCATCACAGACGCGATGCTGCGTCAGTCCAATGCCATTTGCACGGCACTGCAGATCATAAACTTTTTGCAGGACTTGAGCATCGATCTTCCACGCGGACGTCACTATCTGCCATGTGAGCACATCGACGTTTCGTGTATTGCCGAAGCGTGTACCATTGCCGACTCATTACTAAAGCAAGGCAGGCCACTCTTGCACGACCGAGGGCTCCCCTGGAGACTGCGCAAGGAACTCGCCCTTATTGTTGCTGGCGGCACACGCATGCTCGGGCATTGCGAGCGCATGGGCACCGACCTCCTCAAACAACGTCCGAGCCTAGGCTGGCGTGATTACATTTGCATGCTTGCATGAACGGCTCAACCAACTTTCGCTATTCGTTTTCTGTCCTCCCGCGCGAGGAACGCCGCGCCATACACGTCGTGTACGATTTCTGCCGCCAAATCGACGACATCGTCGATGAAGGTCCGTCCGCCACCGCCGAAGACATCCGCACAAAGCGCGAACAATTAAACCAATGGCGTGATAGGGTCGAATCGTGCTACGAACGAGATTCCCGCGCAGGAGCGGGGGCCCCTTCGACAGAAGGGGTACCGGCTGACCTTGCGGAAGTCATCCGTCGCTACAGCATTCCAAAGCAGTACCTGCTTACGATTATCGATGGTTGCGAGCGCGACCTCATTCAACGCAGGTACAAAACGTTCGAAGACTTAAAAGAGTACTGCTACTCTGTAGCAAGTGTTGTCGGACTCATCTGCATTGAAATCTTTGGCTACAGGCGCGAAGAAACACGTCAGTACGCCATCAACCTCGGCTACGCACTGCAACTCACGAACATTCTGCGCGATGTAAAGCAGGACAAAGACCGCGGCTACATTTACATTCCGCAGGAAGACCTAAAGCGCTTCCGTTACACCGAAGAAGATCTTATTAATGAAGTTTATGATGAACGCTTTCAGCGTCTTATGGATTTCCAGGTGCAACGTGCTCGTGACTACTACCACAAAGCCCGCACGATGCTCCACCCCGACGAACGGTTAACGATGGTGGCAGCCGAAATCATGGACGCCATCTATTACCGTCTGCTCGAAAAGATTGAGCTTAACGACTACCGCGTCTTTCAGCGTCGCATAAAAGTCAACACCCTCCACAAGCTCATCACTGCCATGCGCATCTGGATAGGCGGCAAGTTGTTCATAAAGCGGCTTCGATAGTTGACGCCGCTCCCATTCTCGAAGCGAGATGGGGCCCTGAACCCGACGTGGTGTACTTTAGTGCATGCTTAAGAAACACACCGCTATCGTGTTGTTCGCGCTTGTGTTTTGCGCGTACAGTGTGAGGGCGCAGGATGGCTGGTACTGGCAGTATCCCGGGGAATACGGAACGATACTTCGGTCGACAAACGGTGGCATGAGTTGGAGTCAGCAGACAAGTAACACGACGCGCTCATTTGCGAATCGCTTAGTTGGTGTCGCTGCTGGATATCATGGAATAATTGTCACCGTGGGTGAAGTTGGCACCATACTACACACCACAACTGCGGGTGTAGTAACCAAAGTCGTCGATAATAACATTAAAACACTCTCAGCGCCGGTAATCTTATCAGCGTTCCCCAATCCCGCATCCGACTTCACCACCATCCCCTACCATGTAGCAAGGGGCGGAAGGGTGCGTGTTGATGTAATCGATGCCGTTGGGAATGTTGTGGCTGTCGTTGTGGATGACGTAGTAGATACAGGCGAATACGAAGCCCCTTTCCAGACCCATACGTTAACGCCTGGTGTGTATGTTGTGCGTGTTCGAAGCGGCAGTAATGTCGATTCGAAAACATTGATTGTGCTGCGATAATTAAAAATTCAATTTGGGTCCGTTATGAAGTGTGCCTTGCTGGCTCTCGCACTTGTTGTCTTTTCTCATGATGTGCAGGCGCAGCTTTGGCGTTGGCAGAACCCTCTTCCTCAGGGGAATACACTGTATGGCGTTCGGCTTATTGATCAGACGTACTGGACGGTCGCGGGAGAGCACGGCACCATTTTGCTTACTACCGATGCTGGTGTTTCCTGGGTTCGGCAAGCATCGGGTACATCGAAGTTTCTAACTGAAATAGAGGCAAGCGGGTCGCCACAACCAGGTTGGAGGTCGCTTGTAATTGGCGAAGGCGGTACGATTATGCGTTCCACGGATCGTGGCATAACGTGGACGCCTCAGCAAAGCGGGACGTTGCGAGATCTGTACGGCTTGGATTACATTACGACCGACGAGATTTCTGTTGTAGGCGATAGTGGACTCATACTGCATACAACAGACGATGGTGCGTCATGGCAGCAGCAGGCGAGCGGCACGCAAAAGTTCCTGGCTGCAGTCGACTACGTTGGTTTCTCCGGAATAGCCGTTGGTGAAGGTGGAGTCGTCCTTCGCACCACAAACATTGGCGAAACCTGGACGCATCAACAAAGCGGTACAACTGCATTTCTTGCGTCGGTAGAGTTCATCAGTCCAGACTTTGGCTACGCCGTCGGAGACAGCGGCATTATCCTGCATACTTCGGATAGTGGCGTTTCGTGGAATCGTCAAACAAGCGGAACAACTCTTGCATTGTTTACAGTCTGGTGCCAGAATGCAAGTGTGATATACGCGGTGGGTGACGGTGGCACAATTCTTAAAACCACCAATGGTGGCACGTCATGGACGAAGCAAACGAGTGGTACAACTGCTCAGCTCTCCGCAATCCACTTCACCTATACAAACCCAATGCACGGAGTTGCAGTAGGCGAAGGCGGCATCATCATAGCAACCACCGATGGGGGAGATACATGGAGATCGGTCGGAAAGGGTCATGCTGCACGTCTGAACGACCTGGCGTTTGTTGATGTAAACTCTGGCACTGCTGTTGGCGCCGAAGGAACGATTCTGAGCACCACAAATGGTGGTGTGGATTGGACAAAGCAGAACAGTGGCACCGCGAACTACCTTAACGCCATCGAATATTCCTCTGCAGACACAGCAATCGTCGTCGGCGTAGAAGGCACCATTCTTCGAACAACAGACGCGGGTACGTCGTGGACGAAGCGGAATAGCACCACAACGAAATCACTGTACGGAGTCGCATTCGCGAATGACTCTGTAGCTGTTGCAACCGGAGCGTCGGGCACAATACTTCGCTCTACAAATGGTGGCGTTGACTGGATCAGAGTTGCCACATCTGCAACTACAAACATCTACGCCGTCAACGCATCATCTGTAAACACCTTTATTGCTGTTGGACAGGGTGGGATGATTCTCAAGTCCACCAACGCAGGCATGTCTTGGCTGCAAGTGGCGAGTGGCTTCACACAGGACCTTCTTGACGTCGCCGCACCATTATCGAATCTAATAGCCGTGGGCAACAACGGAACGATCCTTCGTTCTACCGACGACGGCGTAACGTGGTACTCCGGCGTTAGCAATACATCGCAACACATCCATGCTGTATCGTTCGAGGGCGGTTACGGGATTGCCGTTGGAGATTCTGGGTTGATCCTGCAGTCCAACGGCGGCTTTGAATGGAATCGCGAAAAGTCCAACACGACGAATGGACTCCACGGCGCGTATGCAGCGAACGCCTCTACAGTTGTCGGCAACGCGGGCACTATCCTGCAAAGAGTTGATGCCTTCATCACAGGTGTCGCGGATCAATCATCCGCCTCCCCTACTCATCCTCGTATGTACCCAAACCCCGCATCCGACTTCATCACAATCCCCTACCATGTTGCAAGGGGCGGAAGGGTGCTCGTTGATGTAATTGATGCTGTTGGAAACGTTGTGGCTGTCGTTGTGGATGACGTAGTAGATGCAGGTAACTACGAAGCCCCTTTCCAGACCCATACGTTGATGTCTGGTGTGTATGTTGCGCGAATACAGAATGAAGGCCGTTTGGCGACGACGTCGTTTGTCGTGATACGGTAGGTCGGCACACCCAAATCTTAATCTTGAATCGTATGCAACGTCTGCTGTTCGTTGCATTTCTTGATGATGAAACTGCAATAGCGGTTGGTAATGCGGGCACCATCCTGCGTTCAACCGATAAGGGGCTTACGTGGAGTGAATGTGCAAGTGACATATCGGTAGCGCTGACGGATATCTGTGTGATTGACGCGAATACCTGCTTTTCTGTAGGGAAAGAAGGGGTGATCGTAAAGACTACGGATGCGGGTGTAACATGGACGACTACGTTCTCTGACAATCCGGAAAACTGGTTGATTTCGATTGACTTTGCGACGCCAGATATAGGGATTGCAGTGGGTATGTCGGGCGCGTTGCGAACAACCGATGGTGGCCGTACATGGATAGATATCGGCCTGACAAAAGCATCGTTAAGAAAAGTAAGATTCTTTAATGATTCCATTGGAGTCATTCTTGGGTATTCCGGAAATGTCTACCATACGGTCGATGGCGGTGTCACGTGGTCGTACCGGAGTCCGAATACGTCGAACTACTTCATGGACATTAAACATTTTGACGATACAACATATGTACTGTGCGGGTCGAAAGGACTCGCTGTGTACACAACGAATTCGGGACGTTCGTGGGATCGATGTTCGACTTCCACAACTACCGGTCTTATGGCTATGGATTTTCGGAACGACACAACTGGCATCTGCGTGGGTGAAAATGGAACGATTCTTGTGTCAACCGATCGTGGAATGTCCTGGTCATCCCGCGCCTCCAACATCACCACCACGTTGATGCGTATTGCACCCACTACCGATTCTGTGTATGTCGCACTTGGTCCGCGTGGCGAGATTCTGAGAAGCACAAACGATGGTCGGACGTGGACTCATTTGACGCTTGGGTTTCGAACGAACCTTGAGGATGTAGCGTTCACACGCGCGAATTGCGCTGTCGCTGTTGGCGACAGTGGTAAGATGTACAAAACCGAAGATTTTGGTGTGCTTTGGACTGAGAACACGATCGGCAACGCGCGTTATCGCGCAATCGCGTTCGACTCGAACAATCGCAATTACGGTTTCGCTGTGGGCGACTCAGGCGTAATTCAGCGAACGACGGACGCAGGAGCCACATGGTGGCAACACATGGGTTAGTACGCCGTTCAGTTCGATATGGAACCTACGTGACGTGGCCTTCAGCGACGACACAACGTGTTTCGTTATAGGCGGGGGCGACAATATCTGGCGTTCCGTTGACGCTGGTGTTAGTTGGACCTCACAATCTCATCCCGGGTGTGAGGCATATTTTCGACTTGCACCAATAAGTCCAGATACCATCTACATGACTGGCTCAGGCGGAGCACTCTACCGCACCGTTAATCATGGCAACTGGTGGGAGCTCTTGTTGAGTCCGACCGAGCATGTTCTCGTAGGCATCGAATTCTTCGACAGACACACAGCCATCGCAGTTGGCGCTTATGGCACCATCGTTGGAACCTCGACGCTACATCCGGTTTCCGTTTCGAACGAGCCACCGCTGCCTGCCACTTCACGCATTTCTCTGGCAAGCGTCTTCCCCAACCCCACCTCCGACTTCACCACTATCCCCTACCATGTTGCAAGGGGCGGAAGGGTGCTGATCGATGTATGTGATGCTGTTGGAAACGTTGTGGCTGTCGTTGTGGACGACGTGGTAGATGCGGGCGACTACGAAGCCCCATTCCAGACCCATACACTGCCAAGTGGTGTGTATTACTTTCGGATTCACACCGGTGCAGTCGTGCGAACCAAGTCTCTCGTTGTTATGAAGTAAATACGCGTACGCTTATCAGAATTATGGGGCATACCTTAGCGCGCTGAACTTTCCTACATCTTACAATAGGAGTTGTTGTGTTGCAAAGTGTCCTTTTGATGGTTGCATGGTTCCTGCTTGGATTTTGTACGTCGTACGCGCAGAAAGCGTGGGAATGGCAGAGGCCGTTAACGACGTCAAACACATTGCAGGCAGTACAGTTCTCTGATGCAAATAATGGATTTGCCGTTGGGGACGGAGGAATCATTCTTCGAACGACAGGTGGTGGGTCGTTGTGGGAGATGCAGGAAAGCGGTACGGATAACGCACTGTTGGACATTGTTTGCATTGATGCCAACACCGCTGTCGCTGTAGGAGCGGCAGGCACAATTCTTAAGACATCCGATGGTGGAACTACCTGGACGCAGCAGCAGAGCGGCGTCGGTACACGATTGTGGGGCGGGAGCTTTGTTGATGCTAACACCGGTACGGCGGTCGGAGATTCCGGGACGATACTCCGTACAACCGACGGAGGGGCTACTTGGGTGGTGCAAGTGAGTGGGTCTACAGGTTGGCTTTTGGGAGTGCACTTCACCGACGCAAACAACGGCACGATCGTAGGTTCGCCGGGAATCATTCTCCGCACTACGAATGGCGGACAAAGCTGGACGAGTCAGACAAGCGGCATAACTACGTCCTTGTGGGGCGTCTCTTTCACCGACGCTTCCACGGGCACCGTCGTTGGATATGGCGAGGGATATACAGCAGCAATCCTTCGTACCACCGACGGTGGGGCTACGTGGAATCCCCAACCGAACGACGCAATGGATGGTCTTAATGCCGTGTCATTTACGGATGCGAATACCGGCACCGCTGTAGGTGGCGGCAGTAATGACGGTGGGTCTATCCTGCGTACGACAGATGCAGGAGCGACTTGGGTAAGGCAAACCAGTGGCATGAACTATTATCTGACTGGTGTATGGTTTACCGATGCCAATACGGGCACTGCTGTGGGACTCTACGGAAACATTCTTCGGACTACTGACGGTGGAGCAACGTGGGTTAAACAGACGCCGGGCTCGGATGTAGCGTTAATGGCGGTGTCGTTCTACGGCGCCAACATTGGGACGGCGGTCGGAACCACGGGAAAAATTCTAAGCACATCAAACGGTGGATCGACGTGGACGACGCAGGTGAGTGACGTTCCGGCAACTCTTAACTCTGTAGCGCTTACGAGCGCAACCAACGGCTTTGTCGTTGGTGATGGCGGTACCGTGCTGCATACAACAAACGGTGGAGCAACGTGGGACTTTCAGTCGAGCAAAACAACGCGCGACCTTTTGGGCGTGTCGTTCAGCGATGCAAACAACGGTACTGCAGTCGGTGAGGGTGGTGCAATAATCCGCACTACGGATGCGGGCGACACATGGAAAAGCCAAACCAGCGGCACAACGGTCTACCTTCATGCAGTGTCCTTTGCCGACGCTTTAACAGGTACCGCTGTCGGGCTGGGTGGCGTAATCGTTCGTACCACCGATGGTGGCGCTACGTGGACGCCCCAGACAAGTGGTACTACACAAAATCTATTTGATGTGTCCTTCACCGACGCCAGTACCGGTACTGTTGTTGGTGGCGCGGGCACCATCCTACGCACAACCAACGGCGGTACAACGTGGCAATCGCAGACAAGTGGCACCCCATTTTGGATCTACGGCGTTGACTTCAGCGACGCAAACACGGGCACCGCTGTAGGAGGCATCGTTCTACGTACAACAAATGGCGGTGCTACATGGACGCTTCAGCAAACAGGAGCTAGCGTCTATCTCTACGGTGTCGCCTTTTCCGACGCCAACACCGGAACAGTTGTAGGTGATGGTGAAACCATCCTTCGCACAACATCCGGCGGTGTGGTTACGGTAAAAGAAATCAAACCCGCCGAAACATCCACATTCAGTTCACTCGATAACAGCTTCCCAAATCCCTCGAGTGACGTGGCTACGATAGGCTTCAAGGTCTCAACAGACGGACCCGTCGTTCTTGACATGTTCGATGCTGCAAACAACAACGTCGCCATGCTCATTAATCAACCCATGCACGCAGGCAGCTACACTGTAACCTTTGATACAAAGGGACTTCCGAGTGGGACCTACTCGTACAGCCTGCGCAACGGCGCAATCTTCGAATCGAAGCGGATGTCTGTCGTTCGATAGTTCCAAATTAATCATCTCCTCAACTTCTATACGAAGGCGCTAACGTGATTACACGCTTACTATGTCTTGTTGCTTTTGCAACGATTTCTACATGTGGTGCACTTGCACAAGGATGGGTAGTGCAAAACCCGTTTCCGGTACCGGTGTCGTTCGGACTCACGTCTATAGAATACACAAGTCCAAGTACGGGCATCATTGTAGGTTACTCTGGCGCCATCTTCCGCACCACAAATGGAGGGAAAACTTGGCTGCCTCAATCGAGCCCAACAGCGCAGAGTTTCAACGATGTTTCGTTTGGGGATGCAAGCAACGGCACAGCAGTGGGCAATTACGGCACAATCGCTCGCACAACGGATGGTGGAACAACATGGACTCTCCAGAATAGCGGGTCGACGGCCAGGCTTGGTGGAGTTTTCTTCACCGACGCAAACACAGGCACGGTGGTGGGGGGTGACGGAGTAATCCTGCGCACAGCAAACGGCGGCGCGACATGGACTAAGCAGACAAGCGGGACGACGAGTGAGATCAACACCGTGTTCTTCGCTGATGCAAACACAGGCACTGTGATAGGATATAACGGAACAATTCTCCGAACAACGAATGGCGGAACTTCGTGGGTAACTCAAACCGTGGGGACGACAGGAGCGCTCTATGGACTCGCCTTTACGGACGTTAATACAGGCACAATCGTCGGCGCGGAGTATACAGACACTTCCTCAACTGGAATCATCTACCGCACCACAGACGGCGGCACATCCTGGGTGGCACAGACAAGCGGTGCGGAGGAATTTCTTAACGGCATCGTGTTCACCGATGCCAACACAGGCACAATCGCCGGGTCGAATGGCCTCGTTCTGCGCACTACAGACGCAGGTGCTACATGGGTTCAACAAGAGACAGGCCTGACCGGTACTGCGTTCTTCGCCTTAGACTTCGCCGATGCAAACCACGCTACCGCAGTTGGTTATACAGGAATTATTTACAATACAACCGATGGTGGCCGTACATGGAAGCAACATGTCGGCGGTACAACGAACGACCTCTACGGCGTTTCCTTTACCGATGCTAACACAGGCACGGCTGTAGGTATTACGGGCACAATCCTTCATACAACGAATGCCGGTAAAGAGTGGGTTGTGCAGACGAGTGGCACAACGAACGACCTCTACGAAGCCTCGTTCACCGATGCAAATAATGGTACGGTTGTCGGAACGCGTGGAACGATTCTTCGCACGTCCAATGGCGGAACGTTGTGGACTCCCCAAGTAAGTGGAACGACAGAATTTCTACAAGGTGTTTCGTTTAGCGATGCAACCACGGGCACAGCGGTTGGCACGAGTGGGAAAATCGTTCGCACAGTAAACGGTGGCGCGACATGGACCACCCAAACGAGTGGTACACCTAATGACCTCGAAGGTGTTTCGTTTACCGACAACGTGGCTGGCATTGCCGTTGGTACAAACGGTACAATTCTTCGCACAACGGATGGCGGTTCGTCGTGGTTTGTACAATCAAGCGGAACGACGGAACACCTCCGTGGTGTTTCTTTCCCTGACGCAACCACCGCTACCGTGGTCGGCGATGTAGGTACCGTGCTCCGTTCAACAAACGGCGGTGCTTCGTGGGTTGCACAGACACCTCCGACAAACTCCGATCTTAGCGCCGTTTCTTTCTCCGATGCAAACACCGGAACAGCAGTCGGCAACGCCGGCACAATCCTCCGTACAACCGACGCCGGCGCTACATGGACGCATCAGACGAGCACGTCGACAGAATTTTTCAGCGGCGTTGCCTTTACTGACGCCAACGCAGGAACGATCATCGGAAATAGCGGCATTGTGCTGCGCACAAACACTGGCGGCATCACCGTTTCCGTCGAGGAAGACGATTACACGTCAGCCACGCAGTTAAGCAGTGTCCTCGACCAGAGTTACCCAAACCCCGCATCCGACATGGCAACGATTCGCTTCAGGGTCTTAAGCCAGGGGGCTGTCGATCTCGCATTATTCGACGGTGCAAACAACAACGTGGCAGTCCTTGTGCATCAACACATGCAACCGGGAAGCTACATCGTAACCTTTTCTACAACCACGCTTTCGAGTGGGGCCTACAACTACCGCTTGCAAACAGGTGACGTCATAGAAACGAAGAAGCTAATAGTCGTGCGGTAGATCCTTTTCGAGCCCCTTACCACCACCTACCACGAATGGAGCGTCCCATGCTAAAGATATTCCTTGTTTACGGCGTGTTGATAGTTCTTAGCACGTTCGATGCACTTGCACAACCCGGATGGGTCTGGCAGAACCCGTTGCCGCAAGGAAATGAGCTTAATGCTATCGATCTTATCGATGCTAACACAGCGGTAGCAGTTGGAGATTGGGGTACCGTGCTGCGTACGACCGATGGTGGTGAGTCATGGCTTCTCATGGAGCGGATCACGACGGAAAGTCTGTACGGCCTCGCCTTCGCGAGTAGCAATGTTGGCGTTGCCGTTGGAGCGATGGGCACGGTGTTGCGCACAACGGATGGTGGTGTATCGTGGATGCAGCAGGGTGGAACAACGACAAAGGTGCTGTACGCAGTGTCGTTCGCCGATGACCTTGTTGGTACAGCAGTTGGCGCAGGCGGTACGATTATCCGTACGACGGATGCTGGCTACACATGGACGAGTCAGACAAGCGGAACGAACAAGACATTGTACGCCGTGGGTATGAATGGTGCAAACGCCGCAACGGCGGTCGGACACGATGGTATAATAGTTTATACCGTCAACAATGGTGGTATGTGGACCTCTCAACCGAGCGGCACAAACGAGTTATTGTTTGGTATTGCCCGGATTGATGCGAACTCCGCAACGATCGTCGGTACAAACGGCAAGATTCTTCGCACGAACGACGGCGGCGCAACATGGGTATCGCAAACGAGTGGGTCGACCGAACACCTTAGAGCTGTAGCATTTGCCGATGTTAACAATGGACTTACCGTTGACGACAACGGCAACGTTTTGCAAACAACGAACGGCGGTGCACTGTGGGTGGTGAACCCGACTCGACTCAGCTTGATGCGCGGTGTAGCATGCAGCGACGCGAACACGTGGATGGTGTGCGGAGGTGGCGGTGTGCTACAGCGGTCGATTGATGGCGGCGCAACGTGGATGAAACAGTCCAAGGGTTCGAATGCATCACTCTTTGGAGTCTGGTTCACGGATCCCGGCACAGGTACAGCCGTTGGCGGAGAAGGCACGATCCTCCGTACGACAGATGCGGGTATTACATGGACGTCGCAAACGAGCAACACCACTGCTACGCTTCGAGAAATTTGCTTTACAGATGACAACACAGCATTCGCTGTGGGCGACAACGGCACTATCATGCACACCAGTAATGCGGGGATAACGTGGGCGCCACAAACGAGTGGCAGCACACAAGCCCTCTACGGTCTTGCCTTTGCCGATGCGAATGTCGGTGTTGCCGTTGGTGGTGAGGGCGCCATGCTACGCACAACCAATGCAGGCACATCCTGGGCTACCCTACCTAGCGCAACCAGCCATCTTAATAGTGTGTTCTTCATCGACGCATCGACTGGTACCGCAGTAGGTACGGGTGGCACGATAGTACGTTCTGTTGATGGTGGCGCAACGTGGACGTCGCAAGTGAGCGGCACCACAGATAATCTCAGTGGGATTGCATTCACCGATGCGAATAACGGCACGGCTGTCGGCGGAGGCGGAGGCTTCAGTGCTGCGCCGGTCACGATCTTGCGTACCACGAACGGTGGCACGACCTGGTCTCGAATAGCGTCTAACGTAATCTCGACACTGCGAGCGGTCTTTTTCACAAGTCCAACCCATGGCGTCGCCGTCGGAAACGACGGCGTAATCCTGGCCACACAGAATGCAGGCGAAACTTGGTCGACTCAGGAAAGTGGCACCACCAACTACTTACTTGGTGTCTTTTTTACCGATTCTAACCGTGGTACCATTGTTGGTTCACAAGGAACCATTCTTCGCACAAACACAGGCGGCATAAGCGTTTCCGTCGAAGAAGACGATCACTCGTCAGCCACGCCGTTCAGCAGCGCCCTCGAACAGAGCTACCCGAACCCCTCATCCGACATGACAACAATTCGCTTCAGGGTCTTAAGCCAAGGGTCTGTGGTGCTCGAAATGTTCGACGCCGCAAACAACCAAGTCGGAATCCTGGTGAATCAGTCTATGCACGCAGGCGGCTACACCGTAACATTTGATACAAAGGGGCTTCCGAGTGGAATCTACTCGTATACCATGCAAACCGGTGGTGTTGTCGAAACAAAACGTCTTGTTGTTGTGCGATAACGTTGGAATCATAGATCAATGCGAGCCGAAGTCATTCGCACACAATACGGTAATGTTGTCGTAACAATCTGATTTGTTGCATGAAAGGGGCGTGATGGAGTTCACGGTGATATTCGTTGGTGTGCTTGCAATCAACCTCGCAATCTTCTGGGTCTACTACGTGCGCACGAAGAAGGTCGTGCAGAAAGTCGCGGATCTCCACGGCTCAGTAAGCCTACGACTGTTCGCACGCATCGAACAACGACTAGCGCACAAACTGCTGTACAGGCCAATACCAACGGGCGGCGTGGCTATGTGGGCCATTATTGCCACGTACACACGTCAGGCTCTGCTCGAACGGACGCTACGTTCGTTGCGCAAGCATGAACCAGATGTGAAAATCCTCGTGATTGACAATGGCAGCGAAGACGACACGCCGACATTTCTTGCACAGGCATGCACGGATGGGCTGGTAGACAAGGTGGTTCTAAACAAGCATGAAGGCGTGCCGCACTGGCAGAAGGCGTTTAATATCCATCAGGCAATGGCGCTGCTGTCGATGGAACCACTCAGTCATGTCATCATCCTTGATGACGATGTCGAAGTATCACGTCCGTTCATCGGGCATTCGCTCGCGCTGCTATCACGCACGGACGTGCATGTGAGCCTGGTAAGCTTGCTTACCGATGATGAGCAGAATGCGAATCACCCGACCTTGCAAGAACTCACCATGGGTGGCGTTCGTGTGCGCATCAAGGAAACGTTTAATGGTGCATTTGTTATGATGCCACGTGAAACGCTCGAGGAGCTCGGACTACCACCAATTCGCGAGGGCATAGATGTTCTCGCTGTCGAGGATTGGTATTGGTCTCGACAACTACAAAGCCGTGGTCTCAAGGTCGCATGCTTAGACTACGCTGTCCATATTGGCAAGGATCAGTCCATGCGCGTTGAAAAATCGCACCGCACATGACACCGGTACAATATGACCAACAGCTATTATCACAACAACGAAATCAACCTACCTGTCAATGAAAGCGGAGGAAGATCACCTCACAATTTTGAGCAGTTTAATCGTGCATGTTCTGGAATTGTTATCGAAAGCCTTGTGTGGCTGTATGCGTCAATAATCCAGGTAGACTCAGGTACAGGTTGAGCCGGGACGAATGCCGTAGCGAGAACTACCAAAAGGATGAGCACCGTTCTGCTATAAGGCCTGCCGTGCACTGCTATTCTCCGAGAACGAGTATCGGAATCGTCGATACGACGTTGTGCCAACGCATGGTAGCCAAGTAGAGGCCAGGTGAAGGGGCTGTGGTTGCATTAACTCCAAACGAATCTCCGCACAGGCCTGTAAGCGAGAGGCATTCACGAGCCGAGCGACTCCATTGCGTCTGAAACGCCGACCAAGACCGTGCTTCGCGTGGAATCTTTACTGCTGTATTTGCAACGTCGCTCACCGATGTCAATACATCACTGCTGTAAAGTCCTTTGTCCGTGCAGTAGTAGATAACGGAGCCTGCGTCATTGGTAAACATTGATACTGGATTGACCGTTTCCTGAATGCCGTTGACATGAAAGTCCCAGGTGAGTCCATCATCGGTACTCTCAAGAATGTCGTCGACGGTAATGAGGAGTAGGCGTCCGTCACGCAATCGAATACCATCACCGCCAAGAATTCTGAAGCCGCGATTAATTGGTGTACGATACACTTCTGCCCATGTGCGACCATTGTCTGTCGAACGCACGACCACGCGGTCTTCCATGCGGTGGGTTAGTGCTTCGTCTAGTGGGCCAAAGTCCGGTACGGGTTCCGTCGTGTCCCGCACCAGCGTCGTGTACGACGCCGCAATTTCCCCATCACGTGTCGTGACCATGCCGAGGAAGTACGGCTCGTTGAACGCCGTCGACGAGCGTGTCCACGTCTTCCCAGCATTTGTACTAACGACAATTCCGCCGCAAGCAAATGCGTGCACCTCTAGCGATTGGGCATCTTCCATGCGTAGCCCATTCACAAGCGCTACAACACCTGAGTCACCGATGGTGCGCAGTGAACTGATATAGCCCGAGCGTAGGGTATCGGAGTCGCATAGTAATCCGCGCAGTTCCGTGCTGTCGCGAACCGAACCATCGCGCCAATAGCGCAGTGTAGTTCCACTAGCAATGGCAAGGCGTCCATCCTGCAAGCGCATAATCGCTGTAGACGGTTTTTTATCGAGCACACCTAACAGATGCCCACTTCTGTCAAAGCGCGTTGTTTGTGTACCTGGAAAGATTACTTCATCGCTGCCGACAAATGGTGTGCGCAGGCCTGTCGTGGAGTTCTGGTACGAACTGGGATCTGTAAAAGCACCTTGCTCACCCCGACTGAAGAGGCTTTTTACATGACCTACGGATGTTGGTTGAGGTTCTACAAGATAGTCGTCCCACGAGACCACCAGCACGCCGCCGGTGTCCTGTGCAAAACCGCACAGAATCGGCAGCACCATCAGTGCCTCCACCTCGGGCACCATGGAATTCACGGGAATCACATACCGATTCGTATCGACAACAAAAGACGAACGGTAAATAGTATAACTGATTACGCCGAAACTCGCGTTGAACGTGGTCATCAGCTCAGGTAAAAAAGGGTGACGGCTCACCTGGAGTCGATAGACTCTGCTGGTAACCGTATCGGCCAGATCGAGTGTGACGATCACTATTGAATCCTGGCCTGAACTCTTCGCTAAATAGGACACGACCCCTCCGGCCCGAATGGCAGGTATCACATCCGTCACAGAGCGGTTATTAGGCCGCGGCAGAGTACGAGAATACTTCCAGATTCCTTTTGAATATTGATACTGTTTTCCATCGGCCGCAAGGGCAACGAGCGTACCACCCTTATTTCCAAAGATCTGCATTGTACGAAGAGAAGCAATGGTATCGCTACCAGCGATTGCCATTCCTGCAGTGCATCGAGCATAAGCTGAGTCACCCATAGTCCCGTAACATATACTATCGACTTCACCGGCACGCGAGGAATCACGTATCCAGACAACGAGACTGTCACCGGCGAAAGCCAGATGGCTGGGGACTGCTTCCAGAATGTGGTTCAGCGGTATCGGTGTTACGACGAATCCTGTAGTATCGACATATCCTCTGGCCACGTACCAGAACGTCGAACCCTGTTTTGTGCCAAGTAATGCGAATTGTAATGGTTGAGTGTCGTGCAGCTTTACCCGATCCCCTTCATACTGACTACCACCAGTCACACTATACCAGTTCGCTCCACAGTTGACAGATATCCAGGCGGTACCAGACACATTCTCACGGATGTCAAATGTCCCGTCAGTTGACACGAAGTCTTTCCTCGGCGTTATGTCTTTGAATGTGGGGTCAAACGTCGGAAGTGTAGGAATGGGACGTATCCTACGTGCCCCGTCGATTCCAAATATCCTCCCACCGGACGGTGCAAACTGAAGGAAAGCAATGTCTCCGTTTTCACAGGGCGCAGAACTGAAAACCTCGTAGAAAGCGGCGCCGCGGCCGGTCTCCTCGATCACGCTACCGGCCATCCAGTTCTCGTTGATCGGGTATGCCCCTTGCCTAGGCACTAACATGTATCGGTCGCCGGTTATGCCGTGCGAAATCAACTGTACGTGCGTCGTTTTACGTTCGACATACACCCGTTGGGCCTCCTGGGCCCGAACATGAGGCTGAAGTATCAAACAAAGAATTGAGAGAGTCACGGGAACCGCCACTCGTGGGGCAAGTAGTTTCAAGGCAGCAAGTAGTTTCATGGCAGCACGTGGTTGTATGGCAGAATCCGGTTAGCGTAACATAGGCGGGCAACAAAAGTCGGGGCGGCACCTAAAGTACCGCCCCGAACAAGAATAATGAATCAGTTGGCCGTACAGCAACTAAGCCTGTCAGGACAATCGATTCCCTCGCAAGGTGCCTGGTTGCAGATGCCGTCAAACACGCGCGTACACCTGAACAAGTAGTCAGCCCCGGTCGCGGTTCGAGTCCATTGCATTTGAAAAACGCAGCACGTTGTTCCGCAGCTTTGAATACACCCTGTCGCTTGGTTAATCTCGACACACTTCGGCGTCATCACCGCCCAGCACCAGATAGAACCAACGACAGGAGGCAGAAAGCCTCCCCAGGCGCTGTCCGGAGTTGCCGGACTCATGGCGCACAGGATTGCCGAGAATGTCTTCCTTGCATCGATCACTAATGGCTTCGGTCCGTTAAAGCAGACTTTTGTGATGATTGTGTATTGATTCTGGTCCAAATTATTGCAGATGCCGGCCAGCAGCGGAGCCGCTGTTCGGATAATATTACACCCATGCACCGTTACGTTATACGTAACGTTATCAATGCAAATGTTGAGTGTCTTCAACGCTACCGGATTAGGGCAGGCACACCAATCCTGCGCTCGAACAGATACGGGATTTGCGGACTGAAGAAGAATCGCGATAACAATCGCGACAAGCGGACTACTCCACCGACCTATACATCGGCTGATGGTTGTTGTTGACCCGAGAAGCGAGTGGGTCATAGCGTGTACCATGGTAAAACCTTATGAGGAAATGAAAAATACGTAGTGGCTGCACAACAAGCGTCCCCTGACGTGTCGCGGTACAACCGTTTACCGACGATAACTTCGTTTTAGTCTTGCACCCTCTGTCTCCCTCGCTCCGGAACCCGTGTGAAAGCATGACGGGTCCCGGGGTACGCGCGAAGGGTTTTACAACTGGGCAGTTGTCCATTGGAATTGCACACTGATTGAAAGCATCGTTAGGGGTTATAGGGGTCGATGATGTCGACATTGGGGACGAGCTGACCGTACTGGTCCCAGATGTAGGCTTGTTGCGGAGCGTCCATCATTACACTGTTGATGACTTGCTCGTGCTGGGTTGAATAGTCGGTTATCTGTGCCTGCATGTAGGAGTTTGGCGCCGATATGCAGCCAATCCATAGAAGTATTGCCAAGAGCATTTCCATCGTTGTCTCCGTGTGTTGTTGTTCGTGTATCTGACCTCACACGTAAAGTTCGAGCATGAATGGTGCTTTTGACTATCCAGACTTGCTTATTTTGAGCTGCCCTTTAAATGACATTATGTATAAGGTTACGGTGTGCTAGATCACATAGCGGAGTACATAGGAAGCCTCGAAAAGCTCGCAGGGATGCGGTGGAAGAACAGTGAGCCAGCGGTGTCTGTGCTGACGCGTAACGATCGGCAGGTAATCGAGATAGTGCGTTCTGGGCGTGCGGGGAACGATCTCGAGCTTGCCCGTTCGATCTTCGGAAAGGGGGCGACGGTCGATGGAAGGTATCGGAAACGCGTCGCTGCTCTGGCACGCAGGCTGTCTGCTATTCTGCTCACCTGCCCCATCTCGCGTGGCATAGATCAACGAAAGAACGATTCGATTTCGTGTGTGCGTCACCTTGCGACCGGTGAGTCACTCATTCGCTCGAATGCGCCTAAATCCGCTCATGCAGAGCTCATCGAAGCGTTGTCGAAGATGGTGTATCCGGAATTGTGTTGGTATGCGCCGCCTGTGTATCTGGCGTTGGCATATAATCATGCGGTAAACGGACGAGGTCCGTCGGCCCGCCGCGACATCACCCTCGCACGCGCCGCCACCGCCGAGGCAATGCTCGTAAGTACGATACTCGAACTATGGGTGCATTTGTCGATTCCAATCCATCGCAGCGCCGACAGAACAAAACAACAACCAATTCTGGCAGAAGCGCGCGAGGTGTTAACACGCGTCGCACGTAAACCGCTTACGAGCGTGGTTGCCATGGCTGGAGATTCCGCCTAACCTGACCACCTGATTCCGCGACAAAGTGACCACTGAATTCCGCGGCAAACTGGCCAGTCGATTCCGCGGCAAAGTGACCACCGGATTCCGCGGCAAGGTGACCACCTGTTCGAGGGTGAAAAGATACTGCGTTCGGTTGACATGATCGGTTGATTTTGAGAGCAACAATGTTCGTTCTCTTCATCATACACCGACCATGGCAAATACACCGATCACTATGAGTAAACTCCGACAAGTACTGAAGCAGTACAGTCAAGGGAAGAAGAAACTTCAGATCAGCACCGCAACGGGGCTGTCACGCACAACGGTAAAGAAGTATATCGCCGTACTCGAGAGTCTGGCTACGACGTGGGAGGAGATCTCCCGTCTGAGCGACAAGGACCTCGACGATCTATTCTGCAAGGAACCGCCGGAAGTGCTTGACGCACGTCTGATGGTACTGCACGCATTCTTCGCAAAGCATGACAAGGACCTGCGACAACGCGGCATGACTCTTGGTCGCCTCTATGCGCAGTATGCTCGTGACAATGAGGCAGGCTTCAAGGTAACATCCTTCTACAAACACTATCGCCTGTGGAAGCGTAGAGCCGCACCAAGCATGCACATCGAGCATACGCCAGGCGACAAAGTGTTTGTAGACTTCACGGGCGAGAAGTTGAGCGCGGTCGATACGGACACGGGAGAGATCGTGAGCGTCGAAGTGTTCGTCGCCATTCTCGGTGCCAGTCAAATGACGTATGTCGAGGCCGTGGTGAGTCAGAAGGTAGAAGACTTCATCGCATGCTGCGAGCATGCATTGCACTTCTTCGGTGGTGCACCGAATGCCATCGTGCCCGACAACTTGAAATCTGCTGTCATCAAGAGCAACCGCTATGAGCCAAAGCTCAACGAGAACTTCGAGGCCTTTGCCGATCACTACAGCATGACAGTCCTGCCAGCACGCGCGTACAAGCCAAAGGACAAGGCCCTGGTCGAAGGAGCCGTAAAGATCACGTACAACAAGATCTTCACGGGCCTGCCGAAGGACGCACCGATGAGCCTGGCCGCGCTCAACGATGCCATCCGCGATCTGCTGTGGCTGCACAACAGTGCGAAGTTCAAAGGTCGCACCTACTCCCGCATGGAGCAATTCCTGGACATGGAACAGGCAACGCTGCAGCCATTGCCAGAACGGCGATACGAGGTGCGACGATCACTACAGGCCACAGTAATGAAGAACGGCCATGTCTGCCTTAGTGTCGACAAGCACTACTACAGCGTGCCGTATGCTTACATCAGCAAGAAGATGCGCGTGCTCTACAGCGCATCATTTGTCGAGATCTTCTACAAGTATGAGGTCGTAGCCACACACGCACGCATCCGTACGCAGCACGGCTATACGACGGACGACAAGCATCTGGCGAGTCACCACAAGGCACGGACGGACTGGTCAGAGGAGTTTTTTCTGAACAAGGCCAAAGTGATCGGAGCTGATGTCGAGTTGTATATCCAGGCGGTGCTCAGAAAGAAGACGCATCCCGAACAGGCATACAAGTCGTGTCAGGGTATCCTCTCCTTTGCCCACCGTGTTGGTCATGAACGCTTCAACAAGGCATGTAGGCGTGCCAATGCCTTTGAGATATACAGCTACCGTGCGATTGAGGATATTCTGAAGAAGGGGTTGGAGGACGACGATCTCGAACCCGAGCAACTCACGATGCCGACGCACGAGAACATCCGCGGCAGTGACTACTTCAAGCAACAGATGGATGAACAGTCGAACAACATCGGATCACCAACCACGGGAGTCGACCATGAATGATGGCACAATCGAAAAGATGAAAGCGATGAAACTGCACGGCATGATCCGAGCATTCAAGAGCAGCCTGGATTCAGCAAGGCCCGAGCATCAAACCGCCGATGAGCTTCTGGCAATGCTCATCGAGTCGGAATGGGACGAGCGCACGAATCGCAAACATGATCGCAGTGTCAAGAACGCGCACTTCCGATACAAGGCCATGGTCGAGCAGATCAGCTTTGCCGGTACGCGATCCGTGCACAAAAACCAGATCCTGCGTCTTGCCGATTGCGTTTTTATCGACAAGAAGGAGAACATCCTCATCACGGGAAGCACCGGTATCGGCAAGAGCTACATCGCATCGGCGATCGGACATCAGGCCTGCTCGCTGGGGTACAGAGTACTCTATGAGCACAGTGCGAAGCTCTTTGCGCGTCTGAAGATGGCCAAGGCCGACGGCTCATACGTGAAAGAGCTCGTCAGGATGGAAAAGCAGGAGCTACTCATCGTCGACGACTTCGGCATGCAACCGCTCGATGCACAGAGCAGATCGATCCTCATGGAGATCATCGAAGATCGTCACGGAAAGCGGTCGACACTCTTCACCTCACAGGTACCCGTGGCCAACTGGTACGAAGTGATTGGTGAACAGACGATCGCCGATGCTATCTTGGACCGCATCATTCACGATGCACATCGACTCGAACTCAAGGGAGAGTCCCTTCGCAAACGACGAGAAACGCTAACGCCGGAAAGTCCGGAAATACCAGGCTGATATTTTGATTCACAACAACCGAATACACAGCAACTTTTTACCCCAAACAGGCATCAACTTTTGGTGGCCACGTTAACGCGGAAAGAGGTGGTCACTTTGCGCGGAATTTCCACCATGGCTGCCGCACGATTGGCAACAACGATGTCGCAGTTGCTGCAAAACCCGACGCTCGGCATTCGTTGGCTGGAGCGCGCAAGAAGCACACTTGTTGAGGAACAACGGTTTACCGCAACCGCAGCCCGTGAGTATCACTTACAACGGTTGTTCCTCTATAACATGTCGCATGATTACTTCGCAGGCGTCGTGGAAGCACAACACGTTGTGAAGGCGAGTGCGCCTGGCTCGAACGCCTGGTTTTTGGCAATGAGCACACTCATTCATCTACAGTTAAAAACTTCGCAATACACAGCAGCTATCCGTTCTTCTAAGAAGGCGATGGCACATCGCGGTATGAAGCGGATTACTGGTGTACTTGCCGGACGTATCAAGTTGCGCTCTGTGTACGCGCAACTACTTGGGAGCGCGAAGAAACCGTCCGATAGTTTGTTGCTGACAATTAGGCGTAACATCGTTGACGCTGCAGTTCTGCGAACGATCTACGCTGTGGCGCATGCGAACAAATCGGTCGCCGTAAAAGCGTTGATGTCACTCAGTCGCCTCATCACCCGCCACGACGGTATGCGTAAAAGCCGCGACTACGTTGTCTTCGCACGCCTCTTATCCATGTATGCAGACAACAATCAACAGCTCGCCGCATGCAAAAAGATTCCTGCCTTTGCGGTTTTGGAAAAAGAGCTTCAAACATTTCTATGGTCGGTCGGAGACCACACGGTTATTCCGCCACGGCTGATTTGGAAAGCCATCATCGCACACCGCTGAGGCCCCCAGCCCCTTTGTCAAAGCCCCCTCACAAATGACAACGATTTGTCTGCTACCACAGAAAATCTCATTTTAGGATAGAAGTTGGTATGCTGAGTCTGGGTTATTCATGCTGGAGCACGTGGTATGAAAGATGGACAGCACGTTATTATAATCGACGATGATAAATTCAACAACCTCGTCTGCACGAAGTACATCGAAATGGTGAGTGGTAAACAGGCCGACATTCACGCATTTACCGACCCCGAGCAAGGCCTACAGCATATCCGCGAGCTGGGTACACACCCGATGTGTGCTAACACCATCCTTCTGTTAGACCTTAATATGCCTGTAATGTCGGGTTGGGAGCTGCTCGAAGAGTTCGAAAAGCTCGACGACCATTGTAAGGATGCCTTTACGTGCTTTATCGTAACGTCTTCGCTCGACCCGGTCGACCATCGGCGGGCTGCGAAGAATCCTCGTATAGCGGGCCTCATCGTTAAACCGGTCGATCGCACTGTCATTACTCGCATCCTGGATAATGGTGTCTACACATTGTGATTAAACACACGGTTCAGAGTCTACTACTGCGCATCTCGGGAATGATGCGTCAGGTTACGGGCAGGAAAATCGCCGAGCGCGAACGCACCCAGGCCCAACAGTCGCTTGCCGTGCGTAATGCCGATCTCGAGCGCATAGCCTTTGTCGTGTCGCATGAGCTGCGTGCACCGGTTGCCACCATCCTAAGTCTGGTCGGACTCATGAACGACCCAGAGACCGACGAGATTACGCGAGCAGAATGTATGGCCGGACTTGTGGCATGTGCAACAACGCTCGATGAGACGGTTGCTGATCTGAATGGCCTTGCTGCGACGACCAGCAACGAGCCGACAGATTTGACAAAGGGGCTTAACCAATGACAAAGGGGCTTTAACCATTGTCAAACGATCTTTCAACGCATGTGTTAGGCATGCGTGCCAACGCACCGCAGTTCATCCTGCTGGTTGTTGTGAATGCCTTTGTAGGAGCAATGGTTGGGTTGGAACGGACAATTCTTCCGGCACTCGCCGAAGAGCGATACAACATTGTAGCAACAACAGCAGTGTTGTCGTTTATTGTAGTGTTCGGCATTGTAAAGGCAGTTACGAATTACTGGGCGGGCGATTTGTCCGACCGCATCGGACGTCGCCGTGTGCTCATTGCCGGATGGCTCGTTGCCATCCCCGTCCCCTTTCTCCTGATATGGGCTCCGACGTGGGAATGGGTGCTAGTTGCAAACGTGTTCCTTGGCATTAGCCAAGGTCTTACGTGGTCGACAACGGTTATCATGAAGATCGACCTGGTGGGTCCACACCGTCGCGGCCTCGCCATGGGCTTTAACGAGTTTGCAGGATATCTCGCCGTTGCCATCTCTGCACTGGCAACCGGCTACATTGCTGCGAGCTATGGCTTAACACCGTATCCGTTTTATCTCGGCATTGGGTATGTGGCTGTAGGACTCTTTGTCAGTACTGTCTTCGTTAAAGAAACACACGGACACGCAAAGCAAGAGGCCGTTAATCTTGGCTCGAGTGAACGTTCGGCACAGCCACGGACGCAGATCTTTATGACTACGTCGTTCAAAGACAAAAACCTCTCGACGATTACGCAAGCAGGGTTTGTAAACAATCTTAACGATGGCATGGCATGGGGCTTGTTCCCCATTGTCTATGCATTGGCAAACATGCCGCTTACATCCATCGCCATCCTCGCCGCTATCTACCCCGCAACATGGGGCATTGCACAATTGTATACCGGATACCTATCCGACCGCATTGGCAGAAAGGTGCTCATCGCAGGCGGCATGGTTGTGCAGTCCGTCGGCATCGCCCTCGTTGCAGCAACACACACCTTCGCAGCTTTTGCACTCGGTGGCGTCCTTCTCGGCATCGGCACAGCCATGGTATACCCCACGCTGTTGGCAGCCATTGGTGATGTTGCACACCCACACTGGCGAGCTTCTTCCGTTGGTGTATACCGATTCTGGCGCGACTCAGGATACGCCGTTGGTGCCATTATTGCCGGCGTCGTTGCTGACCTCTTTGGTCTGCAGGCGGCTGTGTGGACCGTTGCCGCACTCACCCTTACATCTGGCATTATTGTACAGGTACGCATGGACAAGACATTACTCCCCACAACGCTAACGGTCTGATGTGATCTTCCCCCGCTTTCATTGACAGGTCGATCGATCTCGTAGTTGTGAAACTAGCGACACACCTTACGGACACTTAAGCTCGGCTTGGCAAGGGGCTTCGCTAGGAAGCGCATGGGGCACGAAGAGTAAGCATTGGCGAGCACTTCGTAGATATTGAATCGCATGCGTTAGAGACCCCTCAAATACTTTACGTCCGTCGATAGTAAACAATTCTTGCTTTCGTTCCGTTGCACTATCTCCTTAGTCTCGGGCCTGAGGAAACAATCAAGCATCCTTTAGTTACGGGGCTCTCATCGCTCAGGACCTTCTAAATGCACGCTACTCGCCTCCACGTTCTAACCACAGTATGAGTAGTGGCGAGAGAGCTGAATATGGAGCTTGAAGTATTTCCATAAATGACCAACCATTCTTGATTAGGTTATGTATAAAATGCGCGCCAATCCAATAACCGCTACGGCTAATAATCGGCTCAGCATCTGTTGTATAGTCGAACATGCCATGTGGTGATGCATGGTTAAACGTTGATAACGCCTTCATAGCCAATTCTTCTCGCACACTGGCACATGTACGCATCCAATTGCCAACCTTTTGCTTTGGCAGAATGTCTGCCCATAATGCATTTTCCATAGAAATGTTTAGTATATGGGCACTGAGCGTCGTTGCAATGCCCTCGGTAATTAATTGGCGGCCAGTGTGCCTTTGACGCTCAGCAGTATCGAAATAGCAGGTTGGAGACAGTTGATAATGGAGGGCATGTATGATTTCATGTGTTGCAAAGACACGATGGCTTTCCAAACTAACTCCAGATTTTATCGCGTAGTAAGCGATTGCTAGGTCATCGTGCAAGAAAGCATGACCGTTCGGCTGTATTACATCGTCAAGCACCATCAACAACGCCTCGGAGTCGTCAACACCAGGCATCGAAAACGACGTTGCAACTTCGTGAACACACTTAGAAGCGTCAGAGACAGAAGTCGTATCGCGAGTACCGGACTCATGAATCCCTCCCCAGTATTGCCCGAGATGTTCTTCGAACGCAACGCGTAGTTTACGCTCGTCGAAATGCGGCAACGTATTTGTTCCAAGTGGAAGGCAGTCGAATAGTAACTCACTCATTGGTAGCTGTTTGCTCTGGCTAGTCGGAAATATTGACAATGGAGAACGAACCACTGTCAATCAATCGGGGGGATGATCACTTTTCGTCTAATCTCCAGTAAACAGCGTCGATGGAAGAACGGTCGAGCGAGATGCAGGTCATTACTCAACCAGCAACAGCGTGTCGGAGCGTGTTGTCGTTGTATACATGCGCACGATATAGAGTCCGGGGCGCAAGTTCGCTAGTGTGGTCTCTGCTGATGTTGATGTGTCGTCGGCAATCAGGTCTCCGAGTAGGTCATACACCTGCAGGCGTGCTCCTTCGGCCATGCGAATAGCGCGCACGAGGATAGCACAGCCTTCTACGTCGAGTACGCCGGGCACGACGTCAACAGACACGCAGGTCGAGTCGGTAAGTGTGACGTGGCCTGCGAGTGGAATTTGCTGACGCGCTCCGAGATATACCCGCCACGTTAGATCGGCATCGGATGCATCGACTTCGATGACGATGGAGCTGCCATCACGACCATCGTTGAGAATACGTCCGGGTGTGACTGCTGTTAACAATGCCTCGGGTGTTGTTGGTGCAATCGACAACCGATATGGTAATTGTGTTATGCTGGACGTCAGAGTCGTATGAACGATGGTCCCTGGCACACCACTGCCGCGTCCGATCGAAGTCGTCCAGCGCTGGGGTGCGATGATGGTAATGTCGACAGTATCTGTTGCTTCACAACCCAACGGCGAGCGCGCACGCACGATAACGCGTTGATTGGCCTCAGCACGTGTTGTGTACGTCGTACCTGTATGCAGCAACGTCCCGAACTCGTCGAACCATTGGATGTTTACCGAGTCTGTGCCACCGCGAACAGATGTATATGCTCTGCATGTCGCAAGCTCACCATAACAGACACTGGCACCTTCTGCAACGATGTCTACGCTCTCTGTTCGAATGGTAATGCGTGACGTGTCGGCACATCCCGATGGTGTGGTTGCAACTACTTGCCAGGATGTGTCTCGTTGAATGTCGTAGGTCTCGCCACCGATGAGGAGTTCGGTGCCTGCACACACCAACGTATCAAGATCAGCATGCGAGGTAGCACGTTCGACATCAACTGTGATGCGTTGCGTGTCACTACAGCCACGATTACTTGTGAACACAGCCGTGTATGTTTTGCGTTGGGTTGGTGTGACGTCGACCACGAGCGTGGCGCCTACGACACTTCCCTGTTCGTCGCGCCACACAATCGCACCTGGCTCGTTCGTAGTAGCTGTTAGTTGTGCAATGTCTCCAGCGCAAACAACCGTATCACCACTTAAGAATATGGTTGGTTTTGGCAACACTCCTACGGTCACGGTTGCGGTGTCGATACAAGTCCCTGATGTGACTTCTACGAAGTAGGTCGTGCGCGTCGTAGGAGATGCGACGACTGTTGCCTCTGACGTCGTGTTGAGTCCCGCCGATGGCCACCACATAAACCGATCGCCGCCTGTTGCTTGTAGTGTAACCGATGATCCGTAGCACACCGACGTATCGCGCGTAATGCCCGCGACGAGTGTGCCCCGTCGGACAACAATCGTATCGACATTAGTGCAGCCAAACGCATCGGTACCGGTTACGACATACATCATCGTATCGCGCAGTGGTCTGGCTGTTGGTGAGGCGCTCGACGTATCACTCAATCCCTCACGCGGTTGCCATGTATAGGTAATAGCGCCTGTCGCTGTCAGCACTGCGCTACCACCACGACACATCTGCACATCGGGTCCGGCAGAAACGTTCGGCCTTGCCCGCACGAGCACGTGTGACGTAATCGTGTCCACACCCGCGTTGTTTGTTACAACGAGTTGCACTGTGTACGTGCCAGCTGCATCGTAGCGCACACACGGTGGCGTCTTACCTGTGAATGTCGATGGCACGCCACCGGCAAACGTCCATTCCCACGTGTCGACATTGTTATAGTACGTAGCAGATAGATTGGCGCAGCCCCCTTCACAAATCGTATCCGAAGGGACTTCTACGCGCGGCCAAAGGCACGATTTCTGTCCGTCCGGAAACGTAAGCTGGTTAACTAAGTCGGGCAGGCCCCAATAGTCGGAAAGCTCACCACGAAAGGTCTGAGGTACAGCCATCCACGTTGGATTGAAGCCAGCAGCATCGCCCTCGAGATCGGGATACTCGATACGTCCCACATAGTCACGATACGAGAAGTACAGCCGGCAGTCCGGCCCTATGGCACACGGTATCGCGTTGCCTACACCACAACCAATGAATGCCCTTGTATCCGGGATGGGCTGGCTGTATATCGGACTGATGCTATCCTGAGACTGGTGCAAGTCATACTGTAGTATTTCCTGGAAGTACAATTGCAGGCCATTATCCCAGGCCAAGCGCGGGACCCATAAGTATCGCCCTGAAGGACTGAAAACGCCGCTTTCAAGCCTGTTCGGCACCTTTAGAATTTTCGCGACCGTAAACTCTCCAGTCTCAGGTGAAAAATTCACAACAGTATTCTGGAAGTATGCGGAACGTCCCGAGGCGTTAAAAATGATCTTGCCTCCGTCGTTGTAACCAGCAATGCTAGTAATCACTGGAGGATAGAGTACCCCATTGGTAATTCTAAATGCATGTAGTTCAATACTATCATCGTCCCATCTTCCTAGATTATTCGCCTCTCTGAACAGCATAACGATCCACACCCGGTTCAGCGCTGGATAAGACGCGGCACCGACTGCTCCACTTGAAAACAGTCCCCTATCGACGTACAATTCTTCATTCGGTAGCAATGCAGCGAACGGCTCAGTTACAGTGTCTGCCTTAATGTCAACCTTAACAATGTGATAGTCCTGGTAGCCGCCAAACGTCGGATTCCCACCTTCAGGCACACAACCGAAATACAGTATATGACTGTCTCGTGCATCTGGAATGAGGGCATGCTGGCTAGACATGCTCGACTTATCGGTATGCCAATCCAAACGTCTTTTAGAACCTTTCACGTATGAGCCATTCCCATAACGAACACCCGTAGCATTTGCCACGATGTGTACGGTCCTGTCGTTGGCTTTAAATGTAATTGGTGCGTAACCTCCACTGAAACCCATCGGCACCTGCTCCACGAAAGGTAGTGCGGGCTCGGTGGGGGGAGTAGCCCAGGACATAACAAAGCCACTACGAATCGGCCACCACAAATTTGGTCCTATCTGGGCTGACAAACAGCCGAAGGCCGCAAGGTACGTGGACGTCAAAACAATGATCGTTCGAGCAAGCATGTATGCGCTCTCCTGCAGGTGGCAGAGGGACTAGTTGCAAAGTACACAATCCGCTCCAAGCGAAACTTACCGCCTCTTGATCATCGGCCAGATGAAGTTTCTATTGCCCGGTATGACACCAATTATCAAGTAGATACCATCGCAAAGTGAACCAAGATCAATGGGTACGTCAACAATTCCCGCTTGCCTCACAGTTGCGACATACGGCTTGAGGTCAAGCATTGTATTGCCTAGTAAATCAATAATTTCGAACGTCATGATTGAACTTGTGATGCTGTTCGAGTTGTACAGCCGAAGTGTAGCTGAGCTTCCGCTCGGATTGGGATTTATCGAAGCTCCAAAGTATGGAGTTGCTACACCCCGGGGATCGTTTAGAAGGTGATCATTGATTCCTAGAACAGGTGATGGGACGCGATAATACCCGGCTGAAGTTGAGATGTGCAGGTTGCCGTCACTACTAAACATGCAATTCGCAATGGTGTTCGGAGAGTTTGTGGTACGCAGAGGCACGTATCACCTCGAATACCGTAATGTCAGCTCCCGCACTCGAGAAACAACCATCGTTGCTTGTTCGACGCATTCGTCTGAGATCGTTGTATGCAAGGGTGTTGGGGAATGACAAGAATGTCTCGTTACGGACACTAAAGGTCGCAGAGAAATACGTCCTCGACTCCCACTTCCTACGCATTCTCGTTGCTTTGAATACCAACAACTCCGCCAAAGCAATTGATGGCATGGATACTGTTAAACGCCTTGTAAATCGATCGGAAGTATTGCGTCGAGATCGGAGCCTACAGATACTTGTACGACTGCTAGCGACCTTTGCCAACACCGAACTAACATTAGACAACTGTCGAAAGCGTAAGGCCTTTTGTAAGTACGAAGCCGAGCTCTCGACGTACAAAACGATGGCATCGGATGTAACCGTAATCTCTCCTCTTTCTATCTGGAAGGCCGTTGTCGCGCGCGCTTAGCCCCCTTCCATAGCCCCCTTCGCAAAAGTGGCGTTGTTGCGAAACTCGTGCGTTGTGACCATTTTGACTGATGGTTCTGGCCGACGACGGTTTGAGGATTAGACGCCTACAACCCTGGTACTCGCTTAACCGAGTCTTCCCTATTTTTGCGCTCTAACACAGGATCCCTTGTATGTCAGCAGCGCCTTCAGCCGAAACACCAGCCGTAGCATTCTCTGCAGTAACATTCTCCGCCGACGAGCTCACGCACATTGCCGACCTAAAGGCTAAGTACCCCGACTCGAAGGCTGCCATCATGCCCGTGTTGTGGATGGCGCAAAAGAAATGGGGCTGGCTCTCCGAAGACGTCATGCGTCTCGTTGCCTCCGTCATGAACCTCCCCTACGCCCACGTCATGGGTGTTGCCTCGTTCTACACGATGTACTTCAAAAAACCCATGGGACGTCACCACGTGCAAGTGTGCACAAACATCTCGTGCATGTTAAGGGGCGGAAAGGAGCTCTACGATTATGTGAGCGCGAGCCTCGGCATTGGGCACAACCAGGCAACGCCAGACGGACGTTACTCGCTCGAAGAAGTGGAATGTATGGGCGCCTGCGGCGGAGCACCCATGATTGCCATTAACGAGACCTTCTACGAAAACGTAACACCCGCTCAAACCGACGCACTTATCGCACAGTGCAGCTAACGCGCGCACAGCAACGCGAGCTCATGACTCGTACATGGGGCAGCCTCATTCCCCTGCTTGTAATACCGTACGTAATCTTCGCCGTCGACGACTCCTTAACGTCCTCTGTGCTCTTGAGTCTCGCAACGGGCAGTTCAACGCTCATTATGGCATTGCAGGACTACATACACTTCCGCATAAAGGGCGAGTGGCTCACACCGCGCTTCTCAACACCGCTCGTTATTGCCGGCGCCACTGCAATGCTAACACAGGTTATTATCTACGCCGCAGGTGTTCGCGGCATCTACTACATCCCATTACAACTTATCGTAATGGTGATGTTCATCCACTGCGGCCTGCGCGAGTGGAAGCGCTGGTTCTAACGCCACGCGTGTTACAACAGTTGTGCCTTAGCTATTTCACCAGCGTTAATATCTCAGAAGATCATCGGACATTAGACAGTACCACCCCGATGCATTAATGCGAGGTCAGTGAACGACGTTCAACATCGTGTAGCTCGCCTCGCCACCGCTCATGAGCACCACCACATATACTCCGCTCGACAGTGTCAAAGTATCGAGTAGCCCCTCACGTACATCCATAACTGCTTCTCCGCTAAGGGCTGCAGTGCCTGAAGCGTCGTTTGTATGGGGCGCGCTGCGCGTACCTTGTCCGCTGCGCGCACGCGACGCATACAGCGTGCCGCGCGAGTCCTCGATGATGCGCAGGGGGGTTGTGTAGATCCGGACCTCTATACACATCGGTGTAGGACGTCTGCCAGGACTTTCCGTTATCGTCGCTGCGTCGCAGCACGTTCGACGGCACGCGCTGCCACGTTTGTGCATTATCAGCACTGCGGCACAATCCCGCGCCGATATCCGTTGCAACGTCGTTGGAGTCGATGCTACGCAGCCCCTTCATTCCAACGAATAATGAGCCGTCGTTTGCGCCTGCAAGCGTCCGGATATCTTGATGTCCCGTCAACGTGTCCGCCGGCAAGCCTCGTCCAACGCTTACCCACGCGCCATTACGCCGTGCATACAACGAGTCGGTCACGACGTGCAACGCGCCACCAATGCTTTGTACGTAGCGCACCGGCACCGCGCGTAATCTGCAGTCGCACGCTGCCGTTCTTGGGCCGCACTGAGGCAATCAAAACAGAATCATTCCACTCATAGAACCAATGTGTTTGCGCTGGCCACCGTGTTTCGCGTTGCCAGGTCGCGCCGGCATCGAGTGTCGACACAACGCTATCGCGTGTAAACGTAACGATGGCACCGTTTCTCGCACCAACAATCGTGTACGCAAGGTTATCCCTATCCATACGCTTGAAATTCCAGGTAGGTCCCGAGTCTACACTCACCGCAACCCCATTCGAGCCTCGTGCAATAAGTGTCACGCTGCATAACAACATAGATCGTCTCGATTGGCGCCGCCAGCCACGATTCTCCCCTATCCGTCGAATACGTGGGAAGTAAACCACCCCCAAACAAGATGAGGCTACCGTCACTCTCTACAAAGCCAGGCAGATGTAGCACGTCCGTGTGAATTGCATTGCTGTGAAACGACTGATACACCACCTTACGCTCAGACACCTGGCCAGACATTCCGTAGCAGCACCAACCGCATACGACCGTGCACGTTAGAACTATTCGCAGCATTCATGCCCCCCTAGTTATCCGCACCTGTGACCTTCTACATTAAGTGTAGCCGAAGGCAAACGTTACGCATAATAAAATCTCCTCAACATTAGGCGGGCAGGCCAAACGGTGGGGAGATGGGCTGTGTATAGCGTTTGTGGGCAAGCCGCATATACATTGTTTTGTGAGCTCGTGGTCCTGACGAAGGGGTCAGAAGCGCGACTCAGACAGCATGGGCATAGGCTGGTTGTTGTGTGGTCTTAAAGCCACAGCTGCGTTCGAGCAACGTTACCACCTCTTGTCGACGGGTTTCTTCCGCCTTCGGCATAAGAAATACATCAAAGCGGACCCGATCGCGGCTACCTGCGGCTTCTGCCCAGGCGCCAAATCGTTCGTCAAGAGCCAATTCACGAGCTCCGGGTACTGTGCTACAGTCAAAGGCATCGAGAACGTCGTAGTTACCGTCGTCATCACGTCTTAAAACCCCTACGATTCCTGGAACGTCGTAGGACTTCCAGTTCTCAAGGCTAACGGGCATTAAGAAGTGCAGACAGTTTGTAACAGGCATTGAATGTAACATTTTGAGGTCTCCCGTAGCTGGTTTCCCAGGGTTCGGATGTGATATTAGCTGGTTAGTTTTCTTCGAGGTGATCGCTGCAAAAAAACGCGGATACTACTGATGCGCTTTAATCCTCAGTACGGTCGATTGCACGGATTTGCTCACCAACGGTCGTCGAACCCAAAATCTCTTCAAAAACAACCTGGTTATTTTTCAGCGTTTGCATCATTACGCCTGTTTTGAAGCTCGAATTTGTTTCAGCGGTGTATTGACTTGGTGTCATATAGCCAAAGAAAATCAGGAGTGCATAGATGAGTTCCATTGTCGTATCTCTCAGTAAGGTTGTTGATTGCTTATGATCTGATACGAAGTTCGTGCAGATGCCCTGGCCTATACGTTGCAAAACGTGGTTTTTGTTACAGGCTATTTATGGCGACATCTTCAAGTAATTCCACGTCAATGCGACGCCAAGTGCATATATATCAGTGCTATAGCAATTTTACTGGTGCGATATAAAACACCGAGTTGTTACTAGGTCGAATTGCTAAAAAAACACCCCCTCAACATATGGCGGGCAGGCCAAGCGCTGAGGAGATGAAAGGGCTGTGTATAAGCGGTTCTGGGCAGGCCGCAGATACGTTTTTTTAATGAGCTCGTGGTCCTGATGAAAGCGTCAGAAGCGCGACTCAGACAGCATGGGCATAGGCTGGTTGTTGGGTGGTCTTAAAGCCGCAGCTGCGTTCGAGCAGCATCACAACTTCTTTGCGACGCATTTCCTCTGCCTTCGGCATAAGAAATACATCAAAGCGAACCCGATCGCGGCTACCTGCGGCTTCTGCCCAGGCACCAAATCGTTCGTCAAGAGCCAATTCACGAGCTCCGGGTACGGTGCTACAGTCAAAGGCATCGAGAACGTCGTAGTTACCGTCGTCATCACGTCTTAATACCCCTACGATTCCTGGAACGTCATAGGACTTCCAGTTCTCAAGGCTAACGGGCATTAAGAAGTGCAGACAGTTTGTAACAGGCAATGAGTGTAACATTTTGAGGTCTCCTGTAGCTGGTTTCCCAGAGTTCGGATGTGATATTCGACTGATTAGTTTTCTTCGCCGCGGTCGATGACGTATGGGAGTTGGCGCGCTGAAATCATGGTAATACCTTCAGATTGAGGTTGTGTAAAGTTTTCAGATCAAACAGGTTCATGTAACTATCAAAATTTAATCTTCGAGACGATCAATATCCATCGTACGGATTCTTTCCATTTCGGCTGGGTCGTTTAGGATCTGTGTTACGACAGCTTCGTTCGAATTGAGGGTATGCTGATACAAATCAGCGTCGAAGTTGGTGTACTCGGCAGGCGTCATTGCGCCGAAGAAGATGAGGAGGGCGTATATCAGTTCCATTGTCGTATTCTCTCAGTTACGTTGTTGATTGCTTATGAACTGATACGAAAGTCGGCTAAGGAGCTCAGCAGACCCGTTACAAAGAATGATGTTTTGTTACATGCCGATAACGGCGTATTTTCACTGACTGCTTTAAGAAACCCCTCCTAAATCCAATAAAATAGAGAGGCGAACTATGGAAGTTCTGCGTGAAATACTGCGCGTTGTTACGTCCAAAGGCGATAGAACGAAGTTGCTACCAGAACTCGATGCGTTTACTGGGGAGTCCGAGGGTTCCGATTCCCTAACAGCCCGTTTTATGAGGGGTTTGCACGAGGATTTGTGGTCGGACGACGAAGACGCCGCAAGGTCGCTATATGGCTCAGATACAAGCGACCAGCGGTACAGAACTTTAAAGTCGCGAGTTTTTGAGCGGCTCTTACACAGCCTCCTTTTTCTCCAGGTCAAACAGCCGGAGCATTCAGAGTACCTAGCTTACTACTACAAGTGCACGCGCAATCTTCTTTGCGCACAAACCCTGACACGGTTTTCATCGAAGAATGCAGGTTACTCCATTGCGTCGAAAACACTCACCGTCGCCCAGAAATATCAGTTTACTGATCTGTGTCTGTCCCTGAGCGCCATGCTGGCAGAGATTAGCGCATTTTGGATGAAGAAAAAAGACTTCAAACACTATAGTGCCCTCGTCAACAAATACCTCGGTAACCTAGCGGCAGAGTACAAATCTTCTGAATTACTTGACCAACTTGGAATTGAATCGGACTTAAGTTCTAGGAAACGGAATTACTTAGCTGATTATGCAGAAGGCCTTCTTGGAACCATAGAAGGCCTTCTACAGCAACACGATACTCATGTACTAAGACTCAATGCTTTTAGATTTAAACTAGTATACCTTCAGCTTATCGAAGATTACCATGGCACTATTGCGTTGTGCGACCAAGCGATAGAATATCTAGCGCGCAACCCGCACCTCTCTCAACGTGCACGAATTGGAGAGTTCATGTTAAATAAAATGCTGTGCTGTACATACATTCGGCGTTACGCCGAGGCACATAGCATGTCTGATAAGTGCATCACGTACTTCACTGAGGGCGGCTCCAATTGGTACTTGGCCATTGACTTATCATTTGTCGCGGCTACGAATCTTTGCGATTTTGATAAGGCGCTGACCTATTATCTACTCGCCACAAAGCACGAGCAATTCTCAAAGCACAGGGAACCCGCCGTTCGGGAACGTTGGATACTGCATTATGCCTACCTGTTGTTGTCTAAGAGGCTGGGTCTGCTTGATTCTGACTTAATCCAGTCCAAACATTTCCGACTTGCGACGTATCTAAACTCGTTACCGGAGGAGTCAAAGAGTAAACTCGTTTTCAACGTGTTGATTCTGATCTCACACGTCTACTTTTTAATTCTGGACGCAGAATACGACGCAGCAGAAAAGCGTGTTGAGTACCTTAAGGTGTATACGTCACGGTGGCTGAAAGAACATGAGTTCTTACGTGTTAGACTCTTCCTGAAAATGCTATATAATTTCTCACGCTTCAGCTTCGACGCGAAAGCGATCCGGAACGGGAATAGGGAATTGTTTCTAGAGCTCAAAGAGTCTGGCAAAGACCCAATGCCTTCTGAGACCAACGAGTTGATTCCGTTTGAGATTATGTACGAACGGTTACTCGAGCACCTCGAGAAGAATAGCGTGGCAATAGAAGCGTAAAACAAAGCCCCTCTCGTTTTGAACGAGAGGGGCTTTGAGTTGTTTACGAAGGCCTATTGTAGCCCCTTTCCTAGACCCTTACCGGATGACGGAGAGAGGGGCGCTGGTTATGCCGGCGGGGGTGGATATCCGGACGTAGTAGGTGCCGGAGGGGAAGGAGTTGGCGTCCCATTCGACCTGGTTCCAGCCCGAGGTGGGGCTTTCGGGTGTGAGGCTTGCAATGCGGTTGCCAAAGATGTTTATGATGTCGATGGAACGCACGTTGCTGCTTGCGTCGTAGCGGATAACTGTGCGTCCGTTCGTTGGGTTCGGCACGATGCTGACGTGTACTCCCCCACCTGCGGTTACGAATGGATGGTCTTCGATGCCCGTGGTTATGGCAATGGCTTCGGTGCGGCAACTGCGTGCGCTGTTGCTGTCGAAGGCTACAATGAAGATCTTTTTGTTGAGGTGGTTTGCTATGTCGAGCATAATAAAGCGCTCGCCAGAGAATGGTGTTGCGTAGATAGAGTCGAGGCCCGTGCCATCGGAGACGTAGATAAGGAAGCCGGCAACAGCGCTGCCGATGGGCATCCGCCATTGTACCGAGGTGCGTCCGAATTGGTTTGCAATGGCCGTTACTTCGACTGGTGATACAACACCTGAGGTGCCGGTGAGACGCATGGAGGTGGGAGCGTAGACGCTGACGATAGGCTGACCGGATGTGAGGCGCGTGGCGTGAACGGAATACGCACATTCGGTGAGCGTCGTGGGGAGCGTATAGATGTACATGCCGGCGCTTGCTGTGGCCTTGCCGACGTAGGTGCCGTTGTAGCCTTCGGAGTCGGCGTCGAGGAAGATGCGCACTTCGTCGCCTTCGTGGCTACCTGCGGTGTCCCACGTGACGGTTGCTGTTCGGTTGGTAGAGGTTAGGGCGATGGTGAACGAACGTTCCTTGCGGTTGACCGTTACTTCTACTTCGTCCCCTGCCTTCGGTGTGGTGAGCGTGAGAATCCAGTTGCCTTGCATGGGGTTGATGAGCGACCATTGCGTCATCTCGCCATTAGGCGTGGAGAATTTGCGCACCGATGAGTCTGTTGATGTGGCAGTGTAGACGGTGCCGTTCGGAGCTTTCACCGATGATGCCGGTGCTGCCGTTGTACCAGCACCGATTACCATAATGAAGACTCTGTCCATGGTGTTGTCTACAACAATCGTGTCGACAGGCATTGCTGCTTCCTGCACCTGGTCGTCATAATTGGGTGGGCGCACGGGTTGCACCCAGGTTGCAATGGTATCGACACGTGTGTTAAACGAGACCTCGTTGTTGTATTTGAAGTCCAACGACATCCGTCCGAACGCCCGTATGTAGTCATTCGGGTTCTGCGAAACGTCTACCGATGTGCTAATGGCAAAGCCGACGTCCTCGTTCACAAGCAGCGACGCAGCAGACGAGCCCAACGTCATGGGGATGTAGCCGGAGAGTTGCATGAAGCGAAGGGCTGTGCCGATGAAGCGGATGGCAAGGACTTCCGGACCTGGTGCGGGAATACGGACGAGTCCGTTAACCGTAGCCGACACCCCAATAACCGGATGCCAGAAGAACGTCATGTTGCCCGTAGCTGTGAGGAAGTAGTCGTCGGCGCCGAGGTGACCAATCTTCATCGAGCCATTAATGGCTGCGCTGTTATTAAAGTCGAGTGTAGCCGAATGCACACCTTCCATCTGCCATGGTTTTGATGCAGAGATTTTGTCAATCTTGATGTTCCGTGCTGCAATGGTGCCGGTAAAGACCAGCGGATGACGGTATTCGAGCGTGCCTTCGTACTCGGCAATGGTTGGCTTGCCGAAGATGGGCTCGATCCAGCGGGCACGGTCGAGGATGACTGCTTCGATGGAGTTAACGATGATGGACGAACGCACGGTTGCGCCATTCCAGGTCGCGCCTGCCAGACCACTTGCGGAAAAGGTGAGCCCCTTAAAACACAACGGCGTCGTACCAATCGGCTTGCACGTGCCAAGCTCGAGCGAAGCCTGCACGCTGTCGAGATGAAGTTTATTATCCGCAAGTGCAGGGTTCTTCTTAAACAACACCCCCGCACCAAGTGTAATCGTGCTGCCACCCGCGGGGAACGTGACCTTGCCTGCAAGGCTGTACACGGCATTAACGAAGTCTGCGGAAAGTGAGAACTCATTAATGCACAACCAATTCGACAGAGAAATGTTTAATGCGTCGAATGTGAGGTTCTCAAAACCATTCGTGTTCGTAACGCTTACGCCAATGCTGAGCGACTGACGTGGGTCTTCGGTGATGTCGAAACCACCCGAGGTGTCGATAACGTTATCGCAACCCATGCGCGCGTTGCCCATTTTGATTTTACCTTTAATCGAGAGCCCCTTGGCATCAGCCCTATTAATAATCGAAAACGAGCTGAGTTCAACTTCAATTCCACCAGGCAGTTTTTTAGAGAGCTTCTTCGACGAAACAAACTGAATGATGCCATCGCAGTTGGGCAATGGGAAATCACTTCCTGTTAGAACGTTCGTTAAGTCGAGGTCGCCAATGTCATCCGCCGCAAAGCGCACATTCGGAATGTAGATGCGTCCGCCATCGACAAACACCCTCTGTGCGCCAGCCGTTGTGTTAATGCGCACTGTGCCGTCGATTTTAATAGCACCGCCAACCGTAATGGTACCTGTAGCCTTCAGGGTCGGAGAGCCCTCTGTCTCTGGCTTCCACTCTTTGCCTTCGCCTGCGTCGAACTCGAGGACGCTTACACCGGCGCACTTGTAGTGATAGTAACGATTTCCATAATACACCGTAGTCTTGGCTGTATCGCTGCCGCGCATATCGTCCTTCGTACCATACACCTTCACCAAGTACTCACCCGGCGGCGTGGCCTTCCGGAAATTGATTGTGTAGGCAAACACACCATTGGCATTGGTTGTGCCTTTCTCTGGGTAGTTCGCCGACGCATCGGATGTTTTGTCGCTGATGAAAATCTTGACACCGGCGAGTGGTGTTGTGCCCCTCTTTGCCGTAACGGTAACGAGCAGTGTCGTGTCGTTCTGCAGCTCACCAACAACGATGGAATCTTTTGGTACAAGTTCGATCTTGACTTTTTCTGCGCCGACGTCGAACACGCCATTGCGCACACGATAGTTAATCTGCTCACCGGTGCCGCTAGAGAACGACTGGCACTTCCAGTTAAACGTGCCGCCGATTTCCTTGCGCACCGAATCGTAACGCGTAATGTTTACGTCGTTAATCGCCGCATCGAAGCAGTTACATGACTTTGTCTGCGTGAAGTTTTCCCAGTACGTCGACGCTCCCGTCGACGGGTCGTACTGTCCTATGCCTGTAAAGTTTGGAATCGTAATCTGCAGCTTGCGCGTCGTTCGCGGTGCAAACGGTTCGCGCACTTCGCACGTAATCGTAAGCACGGTACCGACCTTCGTATACGTTACCGAGTCGGTTGTATTCGTACTCAGTTTGAAGAGGTCGGCATCACGCCAGATCTCGAACGTCGCAGAATTCTGCGCGTGCGCCGATGGAGTAAAGAATGACGTGACGAGTACGACGAGGGCAAGGGCGTACAGAACGGACGGCTTCATTTTGTGCTCCGGTATTGGGGATGCGCTAATCTACCATTCCGGGAATCATTCTCTCCCGGCACAACAGAGGTATTGTAGAACGCTCTACGATTTGTACACCTCCGGTTAAACCCACAGCATCTTCCCCTCCCCCGGCATACACAGCACCCGCAATGTGCCGTCCTGCGGGATGTGCACATCAATCGGCACAATGCCCAAAGCGTTATCGGGAACCTCGCCGATGCTCTTAATGTGCAGCATGCGGGGACGTCCGTGGGGCTGACGGCGACATCAAGCACCGTGTCGCGCACGTTTGTACGGCGCATGTTCACTGCCAGATACATTCGTTTACCATTAAATGGCGACGTATAAATGTTCTGACCACCTTCGCTCTACAGTACTAATTGATTGCTCAGCCACGAGCTTGCAAGTACTACTACACCTTTTGCTGTACCATCGGCGTTTGTTTGCACATCGTCGGCATTTGATTTCACGTCGGCATGGGCACCGTTTTGCTCGCGTTCGGCCGAAAGGTTTTGCGCGCTGTCGGCCGAAAGGTTTTGCGCGCTGTCGGCCGAAACGTTTTGCGCGCTGTCGGCCGAAAGGTAGAAGCGCGAATGGTCGGCATACATTACGTAGGGGGCAGAAGGGGTCTATTTGTCTGTAGCCGCACCGGACGGGTATCACGGAGACGAGGCGTGAACGCAGATGTATTGAGCATGCGCGGGTGCAACAACTAGGCGCATACCGGCAACCGTCTGACGCATCGACAGCGAGAGGTCGACCCATTCAGAGCCATGCCGAATTGATGTTGGGGGCACGTCCTGCGCGAAGGCGGCAATGAAGGCTGCGGCAAACACGAAGGTTATGACAAACATTCTCCAAGCAGCGTTATGCAGCAGGATTGTTCCGGTTACGGGGTGCCGGTAAAGATGTTAAGACCCTTTGCGCTTTAGTGCAAGCACCTTTTCAACGATGGTGTTCTCGACCCAGATGCGTTCTGCGATAATATTATTCTTCCCGACGAGAATGAATGCCGGCAGACTGCGGGAAAGTATGGGCACCGTTGGACTGTAACCGGACTCTGCAAACAGCGTGGGGCCGGGTCCGAACCGAGGCGCCGACTTCCATGTCTCCATGCTTTCAATATCACTTAGGTTAAGATGGATGACCGTGACGTTGGCGTCTCGGAGCATGCGACTTATGTGCGTAATCATCTCGCGTCGAATCTCTGATGCCTCCGATGGAACGGTCCAAACATGTAGGAGATAAATCGAGTCTGGGTGCAACTCAATCGTCGAACGCGTTCCATCCGGCGTTATGCCACGTACGGATGAGAGGTTTTGCCCCTTCATGAACTCGGCATCACAGAGTTCCTGAAGCCGTTCCAATGTGCGTATGCAGAATTCACCTGGATTGTCTCTTGCCATGGTTCTAGCGATCGACCCTTCATTGCTGCACGACGCTTCGATCGATGGCAAGCCTATCGCTAGTTGGGCCAACTGACATCGACAATCCTTCCCGAGCAACACCTGCAACATGTCGAACTGACGAAGAGAAATACGCTCCTTCCACACCTTCTCCAGTTCATCTTTTGGAGTAGCGGGACCTAACTCGAGCGCACGTCCGAAACCGAGAAGGGTCCGTTCCATAACCTGAAGTATCCAACTAACTACACCGCTGCTGATGAAGTATGCCCCGTGAGAACGCGAGTTCGCATCCAGCAACGCGATCTCATCGCAGCGTGCATTGTTTAAAGCAGCTTTCAATCCTTCTGCACTGCCTTCTGGGTGTGTGGTCGCATACTCAGCAAACACGCGAATACGTTTCTGTAACACCGTAACCATTTTTATTACTGGATTGCGCACACTGTCGCGGATATACATCAACTCTCGCTGCGTCCAATACCGTTCACCTTCGTCAATAACATCTCTGTTCATCAAGTCTAGAACAGAGTCGAGCGATTGGGGCAACTCCGCCAGCGGACGTATCCGAGAAAAGTAGCCCGCTGCGCCTCTGGCGTACATACAGCAAAGCTTTGTGAATGCGTTTACAACATCATGCGAAACTGTCACCTGACGTTCGTCGAACTGAACGCGAATCGTGTCGTCGTCGATGAGCGCTGTTGGCACAAACAACCTTGTGGCTGGACTGCCCTGTCGCGTGGCCAGCACGGAATACGTATTACCCTTGGTAAGGGTCAACGCAAGGGGCTCTGTGAACGGTGTTTCAAGTAGAACGATGTCATCCCGTTCGCGCACCTCCAATTTCCATTTGGCAGCGTTCGACGTCCGTTTCATAAGAAGTGTGGTCGTCGCGGCGTCCGTTGACGAAGCATGGGCAATCACAACCCCGACGGATAACGCGAACAGCAATACTGCACGAAAGCGTTGGCGCCCCAGCATTCTAATGAGCATAACATTCGAGGGTTATTGGTGCGGGTTGTACTCGATCGACTTTGTGCCACGGTAGCTTTTGTCATACAGCCGGATAACGTCAACAACGATGAGATGTCCGACATATGCCGTGAGCAATGACGCAGGTACCGTGTATTCTTTCACGTCCATCTCATTCAGTGACGGATACGTAGCGAGCATCAATCCTGTATGTGCATCGGTAATGCGAACCGATGCAGGCTTCTCTAACCGTATATATATGCCGCCTCCATGTGCGATACCAACCACGCTTGGAGTGTTATCACGATGCAAGAATGAATCATACGCTTTGTACGAAAACATCTTTCCATCCTTGTCGACGGATGTGCTTCGCGTACCATCGCACGCGATGTGCGTGGTGTGAGTGATTTCGCCAACCTCGGAGTCGATATAGGTAACCGAGTACGGTTGCACGACGACGCCCCCTTTGCAAGAGTCGCCGGTCACGATACTTTGCATAAAGTCTCGCTGCGCACTTGCGTCCAACCATGAGGTAGAGCCCAGGATGACAATTAAACCGAGGTTCGTCAAAATTTCGGTGTGCATGATGTCCTTCGTCGATGGGAATAGATCTGGTTGTCGGACACGACACCGGCAACGTACGTAATTGACCGGCGCCGAGTGTTTTGTTCTAAGCGGCTAGTCAAAGAGCTTTATTCCGGGAATCATTCTCTCCCGGCACAACAGAGGTATTGTATAAAGTCCCTACGTTTTGTAAATTCGCCAAACTCTCCCGAGAACCTATGAAAGCATCCGTTGGCAGGCGTCACCGCGACGTCCGTGAAGGCATTCTGAAGCTGACAGTCTCGCTGTACGCCAAGAAGATGAACGTAAAGGACGTGACCGTGTATTCATGGGAGTCCGGACGTACCTCGGTGCCGCAGGAGGTTATCGCTCAGCTCGAGCGCGACCACGGCGTGTCCGCCGGCTGGATGCTCACCGGCCAGGGCGCGATGCTGGTCGGGGGCTCAAAGCAAGGGTCTCAGGGCGCGTCGCCGCTCGACATCATCGAGACGCACCTTCGCTCGGTCACCGAACTCGTACGCGATCTGCGCGCGACATCACCAGAGGTGATGGCGAGCGCGCCCCGTCGCAAGCCCCCTACCACGGTGCGCATACCAATGCTCTCTCTTGGGGTAAGTGCAGGGTCGCCTGTCGAGGCATCGGATGTCATCGAAGGCGAGATCGACCTCGGCGAAATGCTGCTCGAACACCCCGAGAGCACGTACTTCATTCGTGTTGTGGGCGATTCGATGACGGGTGCGGGCATCATGGATGGCGACACCCTTATCGTCGACTGCTCGTTAACGCCGAAGTCCGGACAAATCGTAATTGCTCGCGTCTACGGCGAGCTCACCGTAAAGCGTTACGTCACAAAAAGCGGCGAAGCCGTACTACGTGCAGAGAACAAACGCTTTAAAGACATCTCGATTACCGAAGACATGGACTTCACGATCGTCGGCGTTGTGCGTTCGTGTATTAAACAGTTTTAGTCAAACAGTTTTAGTCAAGCAGTTTTAGTTAAGCAGTTCTAATTAAGCAGTTCTAGTTAACCTGTTTTAGTTAGCAGTTCAGACGAGAAACAAGAGACGGTTTTGAGAAGCCGTAACGCAGAACTGAGCAGTTAAGAAATTGCTAAGATGATTGTGTAGTTCGGTACTCCTACTTTGCATTCCCCTCTCTGCCAACGATTCCTTGGACACAATTCGTAGTGTAATTTAAGCTACTAATTGAGGGCGCAGAGGAGTAGAATATGAAGCAGGAAACCGAGCATGTGAACGGTCA
>JBKJNB010000095.1:0-9578 GCA_046595995.1 Candidatus Kapaibacteriota bacterium | reverse complement strand
GTAGGGCTCGCAACTGCAGCCATCGTAGCAAGTGCATCGTTATGACCGATCTTACCTGTGTGCCATCGTGGGGGAACTACCCTAAAGCCGAACCGCGCAACGTGGAGACGCTCGTGTGGCGGCACGACCAGCCAACGTGGACCGAATCCGATGCACCAGTGCTTGCCTACGGCATGGGCCGTTCGTATGGGGACGTGTGCCTAAACAAAGACGGTACGATTCTTCGCACCACGTTGCTCGATCATATACTGTTTTATGATCACGAACGCGGCATTATTCGTGTAGAAGCCGGCATGACAATCGGCGCGCTCCTCGAACTCATTGTGTCGCGCGGATGGTTTGTGCCTGTCACACCCGGTACGCAGTTCGTTACACTTGGTGGCGCCGTTGCGAACGACATTCACGGCAAAAACCACCATCGCGTTGGCACGTTCGGACGTCACGTGCGAGCCTTCGAACTTGTGCGCAGCGATGGCAGCGCCACGCTGTGCACGCCCCTTGACAATGCAGAAATGTTCGCGGCAACGATTGGCGGACTTGGCCTTACTGGCCTTATAACGTGGGTCGAGATTCAGCTATTGCCAATCGTCTCTCGCTACCTGAAAACCGAGAGTGTGAAAGTGCGCACCCTCGAAGAGGCCATCGAGCTTACCGAAGCATCCGATGCCGCTTGGGACTACACTGTAACCTGGATTGACGTTACTGCAACGGGTAGGGGGCTCGGAAAGGGTCTCGTGCAACGCGGCAACTTCCTTGATAAACATGACACGTCACTGTTCGATCATCGTCGCGAAGTCAAGGCAACCGTGCCATTCATGATGCCGAACTGGCTGCTGAATAGCAGGGTAATCGAAACGTTTAACGCAGCCTACTACGGCAAGCAGCGCAGACGCGTGGTGCACAGAACGGTCGACTTTATGCCATTTTTCTATCCGCTCGATGCAATTCATAACTGGAACAGATTGTACGGCAAGCGGGGCATGCTACAGTACCAGTGTGTGATGCCGATGGGACTAGACGAAGGCGTCCACAGAGGCGCTCGTGCCTTGCGCCGACTTCTCAAGATTCTGCAGCACGCTCACTCCGCTTCATTTCTTGCTGTCATCAAAATGTTTGGTGACCTGCCATCACCGGGTATGATGTCGTTTCCACGTCCGGGCATCACACTCTCCATCGACATGCCTTACACAGAGCGCACACTGCGCGCGCTGTCGAAGTGCGACGGCATTGTGCTTGAGGAGGGCGGACGCATTTATCCTGCGAAGGACGCCCGAATGTCAGCGGCAACGTTCCGCGCCATGTACCCGGAAGCCGAACGATTCGCTGCCCTGATCGATCCTGCATTTTCAAGCTCGTTCTGGCGCCGTGTATGGACCAACGAAGGAAAACAATCGTGAGTAAAAAAGAGCAATCATGAGTACACAAGACCAAGCAGCAGGTGATCACATGCACTCAACTCAGGAGTTGGATTTTGGTGGAGCACGTCACCGTATCGTAATTATCGGAGCCACGTCTGCTATAGCACAGGCTTGGGCCCGCTCACTCGATTTACCTCGCACAAAGTTTCTCCTCGTTGCGCGTAATGAGGAAAAGGTTAAGACCGTCGCTGCTGACCTTCTTGCACGCGGCGCGCTTGGCGCCGACATTATGGTGGCTGACGTACGAGCGCGTGATTCACATGCAGAGATGGTTCGTGTTGCACAAAACGCTCTCATTAGTCCGACCGTTGTAATGATTGCTCACGGCACATTACCCGACCAGGCGCAACTCGATACCGATGTCGACGCCACGCTCGACTCATTCGTAACGAATGCGCTTAGCGTAATCTCTATCGCGCAGCGCTTCGCCATGTTCATGGCAGAGCACGGTGGTGGTTCACTTGTTGTGTTGTCGTCAGTTGCAGGGGAGCGTGGACGCAGAACGATTTATGCCTACGGGGCGGCAAAGTCTTCTATCTCGCATTTCTGTGCAGGCCTTGGCTCACGCTGGGCGGACAAAGGCGTTCACGTTCTGGTAGTCAAGCCGGGTCCGGTAGACACACCAATGATTGCCCATCGCGCAAAGTCGTTCACGACCACAACCACGAAACACGTTGCAAATCGCATTAACGCTGCAATCAAATCGAAGAAGTCATCGATCTACATCCCGTGGTATTGGCGCCACGTCATGGGCGTTCTAAAGCTCGTGCCGGAGAAGATGTTCAGGAAGATTAACATCTAGCAGGTAGAGAGTCGTCGCAGCGTTAACCAACGCGCACCCGTTTTCGCACGACAACACCGTATGTGTTTTCGTAAATTCCGCTATGCGGAACATGCTGAAGGAAATACTCAGGGTTAAACACGAGCCCCCTATCGCGCGCGTGATACGTCCGTTCCAACGATTCTTCGAAATCGATGAAGCCGGCGGAATTCTCTTAATCGTCAGTTCGATTATCGCGCTGGTGTGGGCAAACTCGCCTTGGTCTGCAGCATACACCTCGCTGTGGCAGACAGAGATCGGCGTCAGCGTGGGTACATTCCACTTCCAGCACACGCTGCTCGAATGGATTAACGATGCGTTGATGGCGGTGTTCTTCTTTTTTGTCGGACTCGAAATCAAACGCGAGATTCTCATCGGGGAGCTGTCGTCGATGCGACTGGCGGCATTGCCCATGGCAGCCGCGCTTGGTGGGATGTTGGTTCCAGCCCTCCTTTACTGGTCTGTGAACGGTCAGGGGGCTACCGCAAGGGGCTGGGGTGTGCCTATGGCTACCGACATCGCGTTTGCTCTGGGTGTTCTCGGACTGTTGGGCAAACGCATACCTCTTGCTCTCACAGTTTTTCTTGCAGCGCTTGCGATTGCCGATGACCTGGGTGCGATTGCAGTCATTGCAATATTCTATACCGTCGAGATTTCTGTTGCTGCCGTCTTCGCTGCAGTTGCGGTGACGATGTTACTCGTAGTTGCAAATCTGACTGGCGTACGCAACCCCCTGGTGTATCTCCTACTCGGAATACTGGCGTGGATCTGCGTTCTCAACTCCGGTATGCATGCATCGATAGCCGGAGTGCTCGTTGCCATGACCATACCATCGCGCGCACGTATTCGCACTCCGCAGTTCGTTGAGCGGAGCCGTGTACTCATTGACCAGTACGAGAAGAACGACACCGATGTCGAGCATCATAGGTCCGACGATCAGGATGCCGTTGTTCATGCGCTGGAAGTTTTGTGCGAGCATGTACAAACACCACTCGGTCGCATGGAGCATGAGTTATATCCATGGGTGTCGTTCCTGATTATTCCGTTGTTTGCTCTTGCAAACGCTGGCATTGTCTTTAGCAGCGACGTTTCGGCTATCGTGAGCAGTCCGGTAACACTCGGCGTCTTACTTGGTTTGTTTGTGGGCAAACCCATGGGTATCATGCTTTTCGCCTGGCTTGCAATCAGACTGAACATTGCCCGATTGCCCGCACAAGTATCATGGCGCCATCTGTTTGGAGTCGCCCTTCTCGCTGGCATCGGATTTACAATGTCGATCTTCATCGCCACTTTGGCATTTGTGAACCCCGACAACCTACTGCTTGCGAAAATCGGTGTGTTTGCAGCCTCGACCCTTGCGGCAATTGCTGGCTGGCTGGTTCTTCGCAAAGCCTGAATTCCAACGCTCATTCTCGGTGCCGTGCAATCTTCGCTCAACTGTTTGAGGTGAATGTTCTTCATCATGCAGGGATACTCATGACAAAATATCGTTGGCTAAGATTTTTGGCTTGGGTCCGGGATGTATTTCGCATCGAAGGACCGCTTGACGAGCTTGGCGTTATAACTCACGTTCGCAAGGATATCGAGTTCCGCGGTGCGCGGGCATGGATTCTTGTGACGGCTGTGATCATTGCGTCGCTCGGACTCAACACAAATTCAGCTGCGGTAATAATCGGTGCAATGCTCATCTCGCCGTTGATGGGTCCTATCATTGGCGTAGGAACGGCATTGAGTAGTTGGGACATCGGGTTACTGGCAAGGTCGGCGCGCAACATGGGTGTGGCAGTGACAATCTCGCTTTTTACATCGGCCGTTTACTTTGCAATAACCCCGTTGGGAGACGCGCAAAGCGAGCTCATTTCTCGCACGACGCCTACGCTATTAGATGCACTCATTGCAATAGCTGGCGGCGTCGCCGGTGCAGTGTCTGTTATTCGACGGGACCGAAGCAACGTTGTACCTGGTGTCGCGATTGCTACAGCTCTGATGCCTCCGCTTTGTACCGCGGGCTACGGTATTGCACATATGGACTTCGCGTTCATGCTCGGCGGATTTTATCTGTTCTTTGTGAACAGCGTTTGCATCAGTGCTGCCACCTATACGGTAATGCGCATCGCAGGCATGCATAGAAATGCCATCCTCGATCCAAAACGAGCACGTCGGGTACGCACGGTGATTATGCTCGTTGTATTCGTCACGCTCGTGCCTAGCGTTGTCGTGGGGTATCGGATGGTGCAGGAATCGACATTTAATCGTCACACCGACGAACTCATCGCCGATGTTCGAACGCGGTTTCCGCAAGCTTCCGTGCTGTTGACGTATCGCACATTCTCAGCCGACTCGTCCATACTTGAACTAACGCTCATCGGTTCGAACCTAAACGAACGCGATAAACACATCATCGATTCCATGAGACTTGACCATGGTCTACAGCAGACCCGTCTATTAATTCGGCAGCCTGGCGATGCGATGGTCGTTACCCGATCTAATGCAGGCACAGGTCAACGCTCTGACATACTCCGAGCAACAGAGGCGGTACTTGCGCTACGATCGCGCGCTACCGACTCTCTCGCGTTAATCCTGCGGGATGATTCACTCAGGCGTGCAGAAACAGAATTGGTCGCGAAAGAAGCCGCACTTCTTTTCAAAAACCTAGTATCGGTTAGCAGTCCTTCTAAGGTCGTCCATTGGCCAACCTCGGGTTCACCTGATACAGCAAATCTTGTGCGTGTGAGATGGAAGTGGTCGCCAACTAGAGCCCACGTAGAACAACTGCGATCATGGCTACGCCTCCGTCTCAAAGATTCAACCATTAGCATCGATTGATGGTAGCAATCGAAAAATGTTCACAGGAATTCCGCAACAACTAGCTCGGTGAGAGCGCGAGTCCCTCTGTTCCCGGATGATGGGGCTCAGTTTTAGGGGGCACGACGGGGGGAGTGCGCATTTTGTCGCGGAAGGCTTCGACGTCACGGACGATTGGTGGTAGGGTGCCACCGGCGATTACGACGTCGAGTTCTGTAGCGTCGAGGATTTCGCGTTCAACGAGTGTCTTGGCAAGTGTGTGAAGCAGGGCGACGTTGTCGCGCATGAGCTTCTCTGCTGCCTGTTCGGCTTCTACGATGAGGCGGCGTACTTCAGAGTCGATGGCACGAGCGGTTTCTTCGGAGTGGTCGCGTGGTTGCGAGATTTCACGTCCGAGAAATACCTCGTCCTGCGGCGACGAGTAGCGCACCGGACCAATGAGTTCACTCATGCCGAACTCGCATACCATTTTCTTTGCAATGAGCGTTGCGCGTTGCAAGTCATTCGATGCGCCGCTATTCAACTGATTAAACACAACACGTTCTGCCGCACGACCTGCGAGCAGGGTAACGAGACGTGTGGTGAGCTGTTCGCGACTTGTTGTGTGTGCGTCTTCTGTTGGCAAATACCAGGTAAGGCCGAGGGCACGTCCGCGTGGGATTATCGTGACCTTGTGTACAGGGTCGCTGTCGTTCAGGAGTTTTCCTGCGAGTGCGTGCCCGATCTCGTGATAGGCTGTTGTGAGTTTTTCTTTTTCCGTGATAACCATGCTCTTGCGTTCGACACCCATGACAACCTTGTCCTTAGCGGCTTCGAAGTCGAACATCGTTACTTCAAGTGAACTGCGACGGGCTGCATGTAATGCAGCTTCGTTTACCAGGTTCGCAAGGTCTGCACCACTGAAGCCAGGTGTGCCGCGAGCGATGGTTTCGAGGTCGACGTCAGTCGATATCGGGACCTTACGCGTATGAACTTTTAGGATGCCCTTGCGGCCAATGACGTCCGGACGGTCTACGACAACCTGACGGTCGAAGCGTCCCGGACGCAGCAGTGCTGGGTCGAGTACATCTGGACGGTTTGTAGCTGCAAGGATGATGATGCCTGAGTTCTGCTCGAAGCCATCCATCTCAACGAGGAGTTGATTCAACGTTTGTTCTCGCTCATCGTGGCCCCCTCCCAAGCCCGCTCCACGATGACGTCCGACGGCATCAATTTCATCGATGAAGACAATACATGGCGCGTGTTTCTGCGCTTGTTCGAACAAATCGCGCACACGGCTCGCACCAACACCAACAAACATTTCAACGAAGTCTGCACCAGAGATGCTGAAGAACGGTACGCCGGCTTCACCTGCAACAGCCCGTGCCAAGAGGGTCTTGCCAGTGCCGGGAGGTCCGAGTAACAACACACCCTTCGGAATCTTGCCACCCAAACGTGTGAACTTTCCCGGATCGCGCAGAAAGTCGATGATTTCCTTGAGCTCTTCTTTTGCTTCATCTGCACCGGCGACATCGGCGAACGTAATCTTCACCGAGCCTTCGGTCTGCAGACGTGCTTTGCTTTTACCAAATGAGAAAATGTTCTTACCAGCACCGCCACCTTGCATGCGTCGTGTGATAAGGAAGAATGCAGCTAGCAATAGCAACCATGGCAGGAACTGAACAACCGATAACCACCACGGTGAGTCGCCATCTTCATACGTCCACGAAATGTTATGCGACTTCCAAAGCGTCTCCGAGGCATTATCAACAACACCAAGCTTCGTGCGGAAGTACTTGACTTCGACACTGGCATTGTTGCGCTGAATGCTGATCGGCTCTGAAAGTGTTCCGTGGAATTCGAAGTCATTTAGCTGACTCTTCTTAATCGTGGCGTACTGAATTTTGTTCTCCGTCACCGCACGCATGTACTCATTGTACGTAAGTACCCACTCCTGCTTTTGATTGCCGAGCGTCAGCATGCCGAGCATCAGAACCGTGACGATGATACCAACCCAAATAAGGACGTTCCGCAGCACGCGTGAAAGCGTCATGTCGTTATCGTCGTCGCGTTTCGGACCAGATGGTTTTGTAGGGCGTTCGTTCATTCTAGACTAGCAGTTGTTATGGCGTTGTGTTGTGTGTTGTGCTGTGTGTTGCGCTGTGCACCCGCGAATCGGGCACATGGACGTATCGGATGGGGTTTTCATGCTGGGTCGTCATCGGCAATCCAGATCGAGTCTAATTCACGTCCGTAACCGGCGTAGTCCATGCCGTAGCCGACAACGAAGTCAGGCCCTATCTCAAGTCCGACGTAATCAATGAGCAATCGTTCCTTATGCATCTCAGGCTTGCTTAGAAGCGCAGCAACGGTAACGCTGGCAGGATGCAGACTGCTTATCTGCTTGATAAGCTCGACAATGGTGTTCCCTGTATCGATAATGTCTTCGACGATGAGCACGTTGCGGTTTGCGAGATCTGGGAATACTTCTTCTACATCAATCATGCCCTTCGACATCATGCCTGTATGGTAACTCGCAGCCCGGAGCGTCTCAATCCTACACGGCACGTTCAGCATCCGCACTAGGTCGGCACCAAACACAAAACCACCACGCAGGATAATCAGCACGGTCAGTTCCTGGCCCGCAAAGTCTTTGTTAATGCGTCTTGCAATGTCGGCCACAATCCTGCGAATCTCCTCGCTCGAGATGTGCGGACGAAAACTGCGATCATGCACTCGCACCCTAGGCGTCGTCGGCACGACGTTAAGCAAGCCATCTTCCGACGCCTCGATATCAGTCGACAACGATGTCTCCATTTCAGTCGTTAACGATGGGGCCATTTGCATCGTCATAAGTAAGTGCTACAACTCGTGTGGATGAAGATCGAACTCTTGCGCGTTCGGCAGGACGTATTCCGCAAACCCAAACAATGCCGTGGTCGTCGCACACGACGTTTACATCTGAACGTCTGGCGTGGGCAACCTTGTGATTCGTAAGCAGATCGCTAACTAACACAGTGCCCTGCATTCCGTGCGGCTGAAATCTGTCGCCAGCGCGCCACGGACGCCACTCCAACCGACCACGTACGGCATAAGCATCGACGTACGCAATGTTGCGTCCCGGTGCGGGCATCACGTCAGTGATAGGCAGGGTTCGGACGTGCAGCGTGCACGAACCAGCAACATACGCCCCATCGCCCAAGACTACAACTGCGGCGGGTGATATCTTCTCATGACCTTCGGCCACCACAATGCGGTCTCGTTCCCGCAGGCCAGTCCACAAGCCGCTCAGCGAGCACTGACTACCTGTCTCCGACTGCGCCAAAGCAAGAATTCTCGCCACCATTTCACGGTCGGCGAGCTTCCGCATCACCCTCCCCAAACCCCTCCGCACAATTTCACCTTGTAGGGGTTGGCTCTGCGAGTCAAGGGGCTCAAGATGAATAATCAGGGTGCCGCCATCCACTTCCACGATACCAACTGATGCAGCTCGCACACTCTCTCGCACAATTGCTCTTGAATTTCTAAGCAACGCAGAAGCTGTGGCCATCTTCTCTGCGATGTCAGCACCGAGCTCCTGCTTTAGAAAGGGAATGACTGCGTGGCGAATGCGATTACGGAAATAATGAATATCAGCATTGGTAGCATCTTCGCGCCAGGCAAGTGCATGCTCTCGAGCGTAGGCTGCGATTTGCGCACGCGGACATGAAAGGAACGGACGCAAGAGGCGCACACCTGCTTTTGTGAGTCGCGCTTCTGGAATCGAGGCGAGTCCGTTTAGTCCGGAACCACGAGCAAGGTTCAACAAAAACGTCTCCGCCACATCATCACGATTGTGTGCAATGAGTAGGAACGATGTTTTGTGTTTGAGTGCGATCTCATCGAGCGCTGCATAGCGCAGCCCCCTCGCAGCCCCCTCAATACCAGAGTCGGATGTTTCTGCAACTGCGCGGACGTCGACGGATACGATTTCGCACTCGAGACCAAGGTCGGTGCTAGTATTCATCACAAACTGTGCGTCGCGGTCGCCTTCGTCGCCACGCAAACCGTGGTTGATGTGCGCGACCACAATTGTTAAACCAAGTGACTGTTTTAGTTCGGCGAGCACGTGCAGTAGCGTAATTGAGTCTACGCCTCCGCTGACACCAACCAACACACGCGTGTCGGTGCACGCGTACGATGTTAATGTCGAGCGAGTATGATCAACCAGTGACGAGTGCATGGTCTAATTCATCAGAATACGAAAGCATGCGTTCTGCAATCTCTGCGTAGGTCTCCATAACGATGATGTCTTTTCGCACCGGAGAATTATTGGGCAGTCCCTTCAGGTAGCCGCCGTAATGTTTTCTGAATTCATGCACAGCGCGCTTCAACGACTTGTATCCAATCTCGAGCGTAAGGTGCTCGAGGCACACGCTAATGCGTTCACGATGATTGATAGCGTCGGGCAACGTGCCATCGAGCATGAATTGCTTTGCGTTGCGAAATAGGAAAGGGTTACCAATTGCAGCACGACCAATCATCACAGCATCGCAGCCCGACGTTTCGAATGCTTC
>JBKJNB010000012.1:0-19414 GCA_046595995.1 Candidatus Kapaibacteriota bacterium | reverse complement strand
TGCAATCACTAATGTCGATGCGTCGCGTGTCGTTGCAACGTCACCTTCTGCAACAGCAAGCAAGCCTCCGTCTAGAGACGGAATTGCGGAGTAGACGATACCACTTACGACAGTGCTACGCTGTATCACACCCCAATTGTTTGTGTTATACGAGGCGACGGCACCGGAGCTGCCAACGTAAAGGGTGTTGCCATTTGGACTGAATGCAACAGACCATACTTTCTCTCCGATTGGAATCGTGGCAATGCGTGAACCTGTTGTGTAATCCCAGATACGCACCGTTCCATCGTGACTGCCGCTTGCTATGATTTCACGATTGGGATGTGCTGCTACGGACCAGACCCAATCGGTGTGTGTGCCGATAAATCGTGTTAGCACACCCGTAACTGCGTCATAGAGGCGCACGGTCTTATCGTCTCCACCGGTAACCACGTACTTACTGTCAAAGGTGAAGTCTGCAGAGTAAACGGGTTCGCGCTGGCCAGACATCGTAACAATTTTTGTTGCGTCGATTGTGGTTCGCTGAACACGAATGCGTCCACGGGTTGTAGCAGGACCAGGGAACCACTCATATCGCAGTCCGGATGCGGCTTCGTTAATTGAATTCCACGTTGTCCCATCGTCGACGCTCGATTCCAATCGAACGAGGTCGGTTGGCAGCACGCCCCTCCACACAATCGACGTGGAACGTCCAGCAAGGAATGTTTCGCCACCATTCGGAGTCACGACGCGCAACTCATTATCCTTCGCAACAAAACCGCCACGCATATATACAGTGTCGGTTTCGCAGGCGTCGGAAGTAATAACAAGTGGTACGACGCGAACGTTTGAATCTGTTGCGGTGTACCGTACACGAATACTATGCCCCTGATTATTCGGAAGCGTTATGTCCGGCGGAATAGCACCAGAAGTAATTACGAAGTGTGGATCTGCAACCGTGACGTTGTTAATTCTTATCGCACCGTTACGAGCCGTAAGGGTTATGATAAGTTCTGCGGATGCGCCTGGGGCAATTTCGCCAAAGTCTATACCGGTTGAATTAGCGCTTAGAATCGTGCGGCTCCCAACAGGCACGTCGAGTGTAAACGTGCGTGTAACGCTCCCACGGCTAAGGCTGACTGTGTGTTGCTTAAGGCAGTTCGTAGGTGATACCCACGTTACGGTGCACCTGGACAAACGCTTGGCGTGTGCCACGAAAGCCCGTGCATGTGTTGCAGCCTCGGCTGCTGACGTTACGTTTTCGACCCATGCGCCGTTGCTACTGTCAGCCAATTCTTTAAGGTCATCGGGTAGTGCCGCATTCAAGCTGATAATGTATATCTGAATGCCGAATGTTTTAGCCGTAGCAAGTGTTGCGGCGAGATCGATCGAAGTGGCACCATCAGTGAACACGAGCAGTGCTCGTCCGTTTCGAGCGTTCTGCAGTTGCGATAACGCACCAAGCGGCACGTTGTTCATGCCCTCTGCAAGGCGCGAGCCTTTGCCGGCACTCAGAGCATCGACTGCTGTCGTAAAGCCTGTGCGAGTTGTCGTTAGGCCAAGAAGAAGTGAGGTCGACGCATCGTACGAAGCCAGCCCGCGTTCATCACCCGTACTTGCAAGCATGAGCTCGCCCGCCTTCGCGCCAGCTTTCTGCATGTCCATAGGCGTAGGCGAACCCGTGTTGCTAGATGCGGACACATCGGCGAGGATCATCAGAGACACAAGACGTCCTGACGTCTGTGCCAAACATGCCGTCGATCCCGTCACAGTCTGGCCGTCCTGGTTGACGGTAATATCCGTGGCACCAAGCTGTTGAATAGAGCCCGTATTGTCAAACGCGATCACTGTGGCGTTAATGGTTGGATATGACCGCTGATCGGTCCCCACGACAACAAAGGATTGTGCGACACTGAGTTGTGCTGTTACGAGCGCCAAAACCACAGCCATGCCAAAGAAATAACGTTTCATACGTGCTATACTCCCCAATTAGATAACGCGACCTTAGAACAACAAAGGTACGAGAAAGGCTGCGGTGCCCGTCGATTATGGTATACCAACAATCCTAGGGCACTGGGGTTACAAGCTCAATGACGACAGTCCGGTTGTATCCGCGGGCCACGGGGCTGTTCGACTTGTATTTGGGGCTTTCTTCGCCGCTTCCCACGACGCGGGTTTGCGGAACATTCAGGATAGCGGCGACTTCGTTGGCCCTACGTGCCGACAGGTCATGATTGTACTCAGCGGCTCCCAGTTCGTCGGTAAGGCCGTACACGTTAACCTCGGTCTGCGGCGTGATCTTGGCACGCACCTCAGATATAAGCCTCGCGTTCTCTTTGCCTACGCGCGAATCGTTAAAGTCAAAAAGGAGCAGATTGAATCGTTCTATCACACGTCCGGCGATTCGTTCGACACGCTTCTTGCGAATCGTGAGCTGCGAAACGGACACGGTATCTGAAGCTTCGAGACGCTGAGCTCCGTCGATAAGCAGGCGTACCTCAATCGGTACTTCCGTACCCGGCGTACCACTGTCAGCAAAATTCCATTCGACGTATTGTGGCAGTACGGTTGTACCCCGAAACGAAGCGAGCGATGTTGCGCCCTGTCGCACAGTTACGAACCACCTACTTATTGAATCGATGTTATCGGTCTGTAGATAGGCGCGCATGGTTGGTGGATCGACGGCGCGTTCGATGGATGGGAATGAGAAAGGGGCCAGGAGGGACGGGTCCGAAACCTCGATCTCAACGCGTCTGTTCTCTGCTGCAGCGAGAGGAGCCTGCGTTGTATCTGACGCGACAGTTGGCTTAGCCGGAAACCGTCGAGCTTCTACGGTAATTTGCGAAGCATTCACACCACGCTTAACAAAAGCGTCCTTTACGCTTTGCGCGCGTGCGCGCGCAAGCGTAAGCCCCTTATCAGATCCGTTATCCGACGTGGCACCGATAAGGCGTGCACTTTCCGAAGGACGCTCACTGAGGCGCTTTGCAATAAGCCACGGGATAGAATGGATTGCAGTTTCGAGGTCCATTTTCTCGGGATTCCGTTCAAACGTGACAAGTGATGCTAGCTGGGATGGTATCCAATTCGTCGACGCCGAGTCGAAATACACATGTGGCAGTACGGGCACGATCTCCGTTGCCGCTATTTCTTCAATGCGAATCTTCACGTCTTCGACTTCACGTCGATCGGCCGTGACTCCCTTGACCACGATGCTTGCACTCGGAGCCACCAACACGTTCGGAGGAGCAAGAGGCTGCGTTGCTGTTGGTGTAACCGTTGTCGTATCCGTGGGTGTGGGCGAGGACGGACGCGGTGGACTTGTAAAGCCGACTGCCACGCCGAACCGAACGTGCGCGACGGTCCACGGTGTGCCATCGCTAATTCGCGTTAGCGGAATACTATACTGAAACTCAGGTGCAAAAAACGTCACGCCACGCGTGCGCAGCGGAATGTAGTAGCGAAGACCCAATACAACTGACATCTGTGTCGAAACGAAAGAGGGAATGTCTGCTGAGGTATCGACATACACGCGGCCTGCGCCGAGATAGGAGCCGTAGTCGGCTGGCTCGGTCAGCGTTTCTGTCTGCCGGAACGTACTGACAATCGGTATGGCGATACGAGCGCCTAGCATTACGTCGAGTCCGCCAAGGGGCCTGAAAAGCAGAAGGGGCTCGAAGCCTATATCCGTTATCGATGCAACAATCTCGTGTGTGAACAACGCCTCGATGACTTTCGCAGAATCACGCAAGTCTGCAACGAACGATTGTTCGGTATCGGTAAAGGTTGCCGAACGGTCAGCATAGGTAAGGCGGCCTTGTATTCGCCAAGTGTCATTGAACGGATACGTATAAAACACACCAGCAGATGTGCCGAAACCCGATGTGTTCGTGAACTCCGGACAACATGACCGTATTGTACCGAGACGTTTGAACGACGCATTGTGCAGATTCAAGGCACCCGATAGGTAGATGCCAATTTCTTCCTTCGGCTGTGCACGTAATGTAATGCATGATGTGAGGAGTAAAACAAAGGTGGCGTGACGCCATAGGGTTGTCATATAGACTTGTATTCTGTCTTGAGCACGTTGTGACTTCTCACTTCGGCGGTGGAAGAGCTGCGATAGGACAAAGCTCGGAAACGGCGCACTCCTGGCACCGAGGACTTCTTGCGACACATGTGCGTCTACCGTGTGTTATAATCACGCGATTGAAACGATTCCACTGCTCAGCTGGCAGCAGCTCCATAAGTGCATATTCAATCTTCACTGCATTGTCGGTGTTAACCATTCCGAGCCGATTCGAAATGCGTGTTACGTGTGTATCAACTGTAATGCCTGGAATCGAGAAGCAGTTACTAAGCACACAGTTCGCTGTTTTTCGACCTACACCCGGGAGTGTAATGAGTTCGTCGAGTGTCTTTGGCACAACACCAGAGAATTGTGCCAGCAGCTCGCGCGAGGCTCCTTGCACATTGCGTGCCTTGTTTCTGAAGAAGCCAGTAGAACGTATATCATTTTCAAGTTCTTCTTGCGGAACATCGAGATAGTCTTGAGGTTTTTTATACTTCTTGAATAACGTCTTCGTAACAATGTTTACACGATCGTCGGTACACTGCGCCGAAAGTATAGTAGCAACGAGTAACTGAAACGGTGTCCTGAAATCGAGCCCAAGGCGTGCATCTGGATACGCAGCGTCTAACCTCTCGATGATTGTTGCAAGTCGTAAACGACGTGCCTTAACAGATTCACGCCCCATGCTGACTCTGCTGTTGTGCGGAAGTATTAGACTCGTACGTTGAGCAGAGACTGTCTGGAGTGTCGCGGTAGTATCGATACGTCGGCAATTCGGACTTCGCAATGAGGATGTCTCTTGACGCCATTACACGGTCAAACAGGGCGGAGTCTTCTGCATAACTGATTATGTCAAAGCCGCCGAGGGCATTCAACACATCGCGACGAACAACGAACGTGCCGCCTACAACACAGGTATCGATGTGAATACGGCCATGTGGTGGATGTCTGTCGATGACGTACGGATCGCCGACGACCTCTATACCACCATGAAGAAACGTTACGTCCGGACTGTCGAGCAGGATATGACGCCTTGATAATAGATGTTCGGGCAAGTATTCGTCATCCGAGTCAAGGAATGTGACGAACAAGCCCCGTGCCAGAGCAATGCCCGCATTGCGAGACTTGGCGAGCCCCATGTTGTCATGCCAGACATAGCGGATACGGCTATCGTTCGCTGCGTAGTTTTGCAGGATCGACGGGGTGTCGTCAGACGATCCGTCATCCACTACGACTAACTCCCAATCCTGCTCGACTTGCGCCAAGACCGAATTAATGGCTCGTGGTAGGAGATGCGCGCGGTTGTATGTACACAGAACGATGCTGAAAAAAGGAATCATAGATGTCGCAAAGTACTGACGAGAACGATCAGGTCACTGAGAATCAGCCTGGGCACGTGGCAGAAGGGGCTCTAACAGCCCTCGATTTCTGGACTACGGCAGGTGCGAATGGCATTGTGTTGAACAAGGACCAGATCGACGGCCTCCAGCGCTACCATGACGAGCTGCTGTATTGGAACGCGAAGGTGAATCTGGTATCACGTAAGGACGAGAATCAGATCTGGGGCCGTCACATACTGCACAGCCTTACGTTGCTTAAGTATGTCAACTTTCCCAAGAAAGCTCGTGTCCTCGATCTCGGCACTGGTGGTGGCTTGCCTGGCATACCACTAAAAATTGCGCGCCCCGACCTACGGGTAGTACTCTGCGACTCTGTGCGCAAGAAAATGACGATGACTGCCATGTTTGCCGATCATACTGGCATGAAGAATATTGATGCCGTGACGTCACGCGTTGAAGATCTCGCAGAGCATGCGCACTATCGCGCCTCGTTCGACGTTATCGTTTCCCGGGCAGTCGCCGATACAATGCTGCTAATGGAGTGGGTTAGGCCCCTTATGGCACCAGGAGGTTTCTGCGCATTTCTCAAGGGCGGCGACCTGAAAAACGAGTTATCGAATGCACGGAAGACTTTTCCGGGCGTTGATATCCGCGAAATACCTATCGACTTGTTTGGAGCACCGTGGTTCAAGGCCGACGAAAAGAAGATAGTGGTGGTAGGACCGTGATGTCCGTGACTATCCTGTGGGCAATACTCTGTTTGATGCTCTTACCGGCAGAATCGTTCGCACAAGTGCGGACAGAGGCATCAGCAATTCGGCTTGCACGCGTGAAATATGCGGGCGGAGGTGATTGGTACAACGACCCGAGTGCAGAAGTAAATCTCCTGCGCTACATCCGCGCGAACACGACGATCAACGTCGACCCTGCTTATGAGTATGTCGACCTAGCAACCGACAACCTTTACTTGTACCCCGTGATATTTCTCACAGGTCATGGCACGGTAGCGTTCACCGAATCGGACGTTAAGCGTCTGCGTTCGTATCTCGACAACGGTGGTTTTTTATATATCGACGATGACTACGGAATGGACACTTCCATTCGTAAGGAAATGAAAAAGGTCTTCCCCGACCAGGACTTCATCGAGTTGCCATTCGATCATGCCATCTATCATTCGCACTTTCAGTTTCCGAACGGACTTCCGAAGATTCACGAACACGATGCAAAAATCCCGCAAGGTTTCGGGTTGTTTACCGATGGAAAATTGAGCGTGTTTTACTCCTACGAGACGAATCCGAGCGATGGATGGGCCGATTCAGAGGTTCACCACGACCCACCCGATAAACGCGAACTGGCATTTAAAATCGGTACGAACATTCTTGTTTATGCGCTTAGTCGATAACGCTAGAATTCCCAATACATGACCCGTCCCGATAACATTCGTCAGCGCCTCGCATCGGTCCGTCGTTCAGAGCTTCTGAACGACGTACTCTATGGTGTATGCATGAGCGCGGCAATCTCTGCTGCGACCTTGCTGGCTTTTGTGCTCATCGAATCTCTCCTACATGGTTCGATGCAGGTCCGCACGGCAATGTGGTTTACATGGATTGGAACATCGATAATCGCGCTTGCATACTTCGCCGGACGCCCGGTACTCGGGCTTGCAGGCGTGCGAACGACGCAGACGATCGATGACATCGCACTTCGTGTCGGACGTGCCTACGATGACGTTGGCGATCGACTACTCAATGCGTTGCAGCTCGACGCACAACCGGCGCTTGCAACATCGAGTCTTGCAACCGCTGCCGTCGACCAGGCAACGCGCATAGCAGAACCAAAAGACTTTACAGTAATCATCGATCGTAGGCCCGCACGCCGTGCAGGCATTTGGGCACTGTTATCCATTGGTCTCACTGCCGGCCTCATCGTTCTACTGCCGCATCAACTTGGAGCGTCGTTCGAACGCTTGCGCAATTACGATCGCAGTTACTTGCCACCAGCGCCATTCGCACTGAGCATTTCGCCCCTCGCCGAGACAGTGATGCGTGGCACAACATCGCGCGTTGTTGTGCGAGCAACAGGCACACCGCCGCAAGTCGTGACGCTATGGATTAAGGAAGCTTCATCGGATCGTTTCCAACCGTTTGCATTACGTAGAGACACAGGGTCAACCTATCTCTATCAGTTTGCAGGTATGCAAGGCAGTGTCTCGTTCTTTGCTGAAGCGCCTTGGCTTGAAGAGGGTGTGCGGACTGACACCGGACGTATTACGGTAGTCGACAAGCCCCTTGTGCGGACCCTTACCGGACGTGTGATTCCTCCGTCGTATACCATGCAACCACCGACAGAGCTAACCGAGCAGAACGCAGACGTTGCATCGCTTGTAGGCTCGACAGTGAACATCTCGATCACAGCGAACAAAGAATTGAAGAGCGCAACCATTGTTGTTGTGCGTGGTGACAGTGCTCGTGGCGACACGTCGCGTGTAGCGATGCAGACGCGCGGGTCCGGAGCCTCTGGACACTTTACGGTTTCGAGTTCTGGCACGTACCATCTTGAGCTTCGCGACAACGACAACGAAAAGAATGCCGAGCCCGTGCGCTATCGCATTGTTGCGCTACAGGATGGAAGCCCAACCATTGCATTGCAAGAGCCAACGAAAGATGCTGAAGTTGGGCAGACAGCCGAGCTGCCAGTAGCAGTTACCATTACAGACGATTACGGATTCTCATCTCTTAAACTTTATTATCGTCTAGTTGCTTCGCGGTATTCGCAACCCGACGAAAAGTTTACAGCAATGGACATTGCGCTAACAGGTGATGGCACTGTTCGTGATGTTCGCCATGTATGGGACCTGGGCAAGGTTGGAATAACGCCAGACGATGTGTACGAATTCTACATCGAAGTCGCAGACAACGATCGCGTGCGAGGTCCGAAGACAGCCCGCACAAGCACGCTAAAAGTCCGCATGCCATCACTCGAAGAAATCTTTGCTCAGGCAGACCAGACGCAGACCGAAGTACAGAAAGAGCTCAAAGAGCTTGCGAAAGAGGCCGAAGAAGTCCGTAAAGAAGCCGAGCAACTCCAGCGCGAAATGCAGAAGCAGCAGTCGCAACAACAGCAGAACATGCAGTGGAATGATGCGAAGAAGGCTCAGGACATTATGAAACGTCAGGAGCAGCTCGAGCAACGCATGGAAGACGTTGCCAAGAAGCTCGAAGACATGACGAACAAGATGAAAGAGAACAACGCCATTTCGCCTGAGACGCTAGAGAAGTACATGGAGCTTCAAAAGCTCATGAAGGAAGTGAAGTCGCCTGAACTCGAGCGTATGCAAAAGCAAATGCAGGATGCGATGGAGAAAATGTCGCCCGAGGACATGCAGAAGGCGATGAAGGACTTCAAGTTCAATGAAGAAGAGTTCCGTAAGCAAATCGAACGCACGATGAACCTCTTAAAGCGGACGCAGGCTGAACAGAAGACAGAAGAGCTTGCCAAGCGCGCGGAAGAGTTGGCCAGGCGTCAGGACGAGCTGAAGCAGCGCACCGAAAACGCAAACGCTAACGACAAGCAGAATCAAAAAGAATTGGCGCAGCAGCAGGAACAACTCAAGAAGGACTTCAACGAGCTAGCGAAAGAAGCGAAGGACCTAGAGAAGATGATGAAGGAGCTTCAGACGAACATGCCGCTCGATAAGATGGAGCAAGCCCAGCAAGACCTAAATGAAAGCGAAACATCGGAGCAGATGAACCAAGCGCAGAACGACATCGAGCAGGGCAAGCAGGAATCGGCATCGGGCAAGCAGCAGAAGGCAAAAGAGAATCTCGAACGCTTTGCGCAGCAGATGAAGCAGATGAAGAAAGAAATGCGTCGCAACAGTGCGAAAGAGGCAATGCGTGCAATGCAGCGCAGCATTAACGACATGCTCGAGCTCTCGAAGGAACAGGAAGCATTGCGCGATCAAACACAATCTCTCGACCCGAACTCATCACAGTTTCCGAGCATGGCTCAGAAGCAGCAGAAGATGAATGAGGCAATGCAGAACATCGCCAACAGCATGATGCAGCTAGGGCAGCGCAGTGCAAGTGTATCGCCAGAGATGGCCCAAGACATGGGTGACGCCATGGAAAGCATGCAGCAGGCTACGCAGCAGTTGCAAAATCGTAACGGACAAATGGCGAGCAAGGATCAGGGTGGTGCGGTGAGCTCGATGAATTCTGCCATACAAAAAATGAGTGATGCTCTGGGGTCGATGATGCAAGGCGAGGGGCAGGGTCAGGGCGGTCAGGGACAAAATCCTGGTATGGGGCAAGGCAAGGGTCAAAGTCCGTTCCAACGCCTTCAAGACTTAGCCAACGACCAGAAGTCCATCAACGAAGGCATGCAGAAAATGGGTCAGCAAGGATCGCCATCAGAACAGCAGCGCGCCGAGATGGGCCGACTCTCTTCGCAGCAAGGCAAGGCACTCAAAGCACTAGAAGAAGTTGAGAAAGAGCGACGTCAGGCAAGCGGTGAGAAGCAGCCCCTTGGCGACCTTAACCAGATTGCAAAAGACATGCGTGAAGTAATGACCGATATGCAGTCAAACAGTATCACGCCAGAAACACGTGCACGTCAGGATCGCATTCTATCGCGGTTGCTCGATGCAACCCGTTCGATGAACGACCGTGACTACGAAAAATCGCGCGAGTCGCGCAGCGGACAAGACGCTCTGCGGCGCAGTCCGGGTCCGCTAGACCTCAAAACGCAAGAAGGCCGCACACAAGCTATGCGCGACCTTCTTAATCGTCTGCGTGATGGGTATTCGAAAGACTACGAAAACCTCATCCGCCTCTACTTCGAAACGCTACAGAAGCAAAACGTCGGAAACTAGTTATAGCATGACATTCGGTTCATGTTTATTTCACGACGTGCATTTCGACGCGACGGTTCATCGCACGAGCCTCGTCCGTAGCACCCTTCATCAGCGAATTCTTCTTACCAAAGCCCTTCGCCTCTACGCGTGATGCGGCGATGCCACCTGCTATAACATAGTCTTTCACTGCATCGGCGCGACGATGAGAGAGTTTGTGGTTGTAGTCGTCAGAGCCCTGGTCATCGGTGTGTCCATCGAAGCGCACGCGAAGGGTCGGATTATCGCGCAACATTTCAATAACGCTTTCAAGCTCAGGCATCGATTCGCTCTTTAGCTCAGCTTTGTCGTAATCGAAGAATACGAGCAGCCTATCACCACCGCCAGTAAACGGCACGAGGTCGATGTCTTTCTTAATCGTCTGCCCCTGAGCATTTGGTGGTACTTCATAACGCTCGCTGTGGAATAGATATCCTGGGCGCTTTGCTGTGATCGAGTAAATGCGTCCAGGGGTCAGCGTTACGTAATATTGCCCCGTAGCGTCGTCGCTACGCATGCGCGATACGTTCTTGCCAGTAGAGAGGTCCGTGACTGTTATGTCCGACCCAAGCGGCGTCTTTGTTACGATATCGCGCACAATGCCTTCGACCATGGTTACTGGTTCACCTGGGAACGGATTAGGCACGGCCATGTAGTTGTCCCAGTCTCCATTCCGCGAGGTGCGCGAGAAGTATGCTTGGTTCGAATTCGGCAATGCCGTGTAGAACATTTCATCGGCCACGGTATTAATTGGCTCGCCGACGTTTCGTGATGTTCCTAGGCCTGCAGCATCGATCTTACCCGTGAAAATATCAAAGCCCCCTTGGCCGCCCCCTCGATTGCTACTGTAGTAAAAAGTTTTACCATCGGCAGCAATCACAGGCGACATGTCGTCGTTAGCCGAGTTTGCGTTCGACAATGGACGCGCAGTTGTCCATTCGGTGCCAGTCCACGTCGATGAGTAGATGTCCGTTGCGCCCTGCCCGCCCGGACGATCGCTCACGAAGTACAGCGTACGTCCGTCGGCCGACAGCGTCGGCTGCGAATCGTAGTACGCAGAGTTAATCTGGCCCCCGAGGTTCGTAATGTTTTCCCAACGGCCATTGGTTCTACGAGCGCTATACAGATCGGTTCGGCCCATGCCCGCCACATCGTGTTTAATCGCTGCGAAAATCATGAACTGTCCGTCTGGCGTTAGCGCAGCGGTACCAACGTGGTTGCCATCATTAACGTCAGCGCCAGCGTCCGTGGTTGAGCTCCAACCACCGCTATTACGATCCATCGATCCAAGCTGCTGTTTACCCGAGCGATCCGTCGTCGTAACAACGGTGCGTCCGTGATTCGTTAGCGCAGGTGCGAAGTCATCATTCGATGAATTGCCATCGAGGGGCGAAATCTGAACGGCTTGTGCGGATACCGTGGTCACGCCGACAAAGCACGCAAGTAGAAAACATGCACAAAGCATGACTGTCAGCCGCGCGCGAAGGGTGCGAAGGAGTTGTAGTGTTTTCATTCTAGCGCTCCTTAAAGTGTGAACCACAGGGCGATGGACGCCTGTAGGCTGGTGAGCTTAAGATCTGATTGTGTGAAAGCCGGAGACGTACCACTCGATAGTTGCTGACTGCTATCAAATCCTTGAGAATTCTCCGCAACAGGTGAGAACATGAACTGATAGCCTATGCGTGGCACGAGCGCAATGGATGGTGCAAGTGCAAGACGATAACCAACTCCTATGTCGAGGCCGAATCGCGTTGTTACAGAGGCAGTATCATCCACTGGAATGATATCTACATTCGATTCGTTCGCCTGACCAAGATTGAATCGGCATAGCTCCGACTCAGCTATTGTACGTGTTATCGTGCCAGTGACATTAGAAATGGCAAACTGCATTACAGGACCCAAATGAACGATTACTTCTTCCGAAGGTGACCACCTGAGGAGCGGATTGAGGGTGAAGTATGATATCGACTGGTTATACTTCACTTGGATTGGCACGGTGGTAGCCGTAAACCCATTGATGAGGCTACCTGTAAGCGGTGTCTGACAATCGATCAGCGCGGAATTCATCGTATTGCCAAATGTTTTCATGTCATACAACATGCGCGCACCAATACCAAAATGCCTGTTGATGCCAACCTCGACATATACCCCTGCAAACACTGACACGCCCAAACCAGTTGTGAAGGCATTTATAGGGGAGCGACTAGCACCACCGGTAACCGTACTGCTAAACATGTTTAGGTTCATTCCGATTTCTGGTCCGATAATGAACCGCGTCGACTGCTTTGGGCTGGTGTCGTCCCTAGACTTATCGCCGTCGGGTCTGCCGTGCGGACGTAGCACGTCTTCGTCCTGCGCTGATGCTGTGGCGAGGCACATTGCAATTGCAAGAATAATGTAGCAACACTGTTTCATGCAGGTCTCCAATGAATGGTGTGAGTCATTTGTCGAATGTTGCGAGCATAGTCTGAGTTCATTTACTGATTGTCGATTTGTGCGCGCTGAAGGCGCCCGCTATAGTCCACGTACACCGTCTTCCATTCCGTAAAAATGTCAAATACTGTCCAACCGCCCTCGCGATGTCCGTTGCCCGTGCCTTTCACGCCCCCAAACGGCATGTGCGCCTCCGCACCAATTGTAGGTGCGTTGATGTATGTGATGCCTGCTTCTAGGTCGCGTATTGCAACAAATGCGGCGTTTACGTCGCGCGTATAGATGCTCGAGGAGAGTCCGTACGCCGAGTCGTTCGCAATGGCAATGGCGTCTTCGAGAGACGTGCACGTGCTGACGCTTAGCACCGGACCAAATATTTCTTCTTTGAAAATGCGATGGGTGCGCTGCACGCCAGTAAAGATTGTGGGCTTCATGAAGTTGCCGTGAACTTTATCACCATCAACATCACGGTCTCCGCCAAGCACACATGTTGCTTCGCGTTTTCCAATCTCGATGTAGTTCAGAATTTTATCGAGCTGACGTTCGTTAATAACGGGTCCGACTTGTACCGCCTCGCTTGCCAGACCGTTGCCGAGCACAAGATGCGAGGCAGCCCCTTTCAGCATAATAATAAACTTGTCATGTATTGACTCGTGCAGAATCAATCGAGACGTTGCCGTGCAACGCTGTCCTGTTGTACCGAACGCGCCCCACAGCACACCTTCGAGTGCTAGCTCGAGGTCTGCATCGTCCATTACGATCTGCGCGTTCTTGCCGCCCATTTCCAACGACACACGTTTGTTTAGACGTCCGCACGTCTCCGCAATCGCCGCTCCGGTTGCCGTCGAGCCCGTAAAGCCCACAACACGCACATCCGGGTGTTCAACAATGGCACGTCCAGCCTCGGCTTGTCCGTGTACCACATTAAACACACCTGCAGGCAATCCCGCCTCTTCAAGAATCTCTGCGAAGATGTTTCCACTGTGCGGTGAATCGTCCGATGGCTTAAACACCACCGTGTTACCACATGCCAATGCGGGCAGAATTTTCCACGAAGGCACCGCAATCGGAAAATTCCACGCCGTAATAATTCCGCACACTCCAATCGGCATGCGAAACGACATGTTCATCTTGTTCGACATTTCTGACGGGGCAGTGTACCCAAACAAGCGTCGCGTTTCGGTTGCAGCGTAGTACGCAGTGTCAATCGCTTCCTGGATATCTCCACGGGTCTCGGTAAGGGTCTTTCCCATCTCGCGCGTCATTATGCGTGCGAGCTCATCCTGACGTCGCGTGAAGATGTCGCCCGCAATTCGCAGGATGTCGCCACGCTTCGGTGCGGGCAACAGACGCCACGCATCATAGGCATTGCGGGCTGCCACAACGGCATCGTGAATATCCGACGCATCGGAGAGCGGAAACGTCCCGATCACATCGCGCGAATCCGCGGGGTTCACATTGTCAAACGTCCTGCCTGCCTTCGAATCCGTCCAGCGTCCGTCGATGTAGTTCTGCATGCCGCAAAGCTAACGCGTATGCCGCATTCCGACGATCGGCTCGAAGCCGTCGCTCGCGAAGCCATTCCGCGCGAGATCCTATGCGGCCCCCGCCCTCGAAGCCGTCGCTCGCGAAGCCATTCCGAGCGCGATCCAACAAACCCCCTCGGAATTGCTCGCGAAGCCAAAACACGTGAAATCCGATAAACCCTCTCCGAATTGCTCGCGAAGCCAAAACTCGCAATTCCTCGAAGCTTTATCGGATTTCACGGTTATACGTCGCGCGAATGTCAGACGCTCGATGCTCGGATTTTGTACGCGTGTTCCAAACGCACCAACTCCGTATGTTGTCGGCACATGAAATCAGCATGCCGTCTCTTCCTCGCACTATGTTTTCTGCTCGCTCCCTGCGTCGCCGATTGCTGTTCATGTTTGCCCATCACATTCGATGAGCAAATAGCAAAAGCCGATCTCGCATTTGTAGGCAAAGTGTTGTCACGAGTGTTGCGCAAGCCACCCGGAAGTGACCCCCGCATGTCGGGGAACGAAACGGCTGTGCACCGGCTGGCAGTTTCACGATGGTATAAGGGACAAGGTAGCATCGATACAATCACTGTCGAGTCCTCCGCATTCGGTAGCTCGTGCGGCAAGCATTTGAGCGCGGACCTGAATTATATAGTGTATGCTTACTATAAACTAGACTACACCGACCGAGACAATCCAATTCCCACGGATACATTAGTAACGCAGCTCTGCACGCGAACGAGGCAGGCGTCGGATTCGACTGAGATTGCACTGCTTGAATTGTTCATTTCCAACGGTAAAGTACCAATGATACAGTCAGGCGCGGGTGAGCGCACGAACGGAGGCGGTCGGTGAAGCGCGTTGTTCTTATCTGTCTGATTATCGCGGCAACGATTGCGATCGCTGCCACGACGCACGCCCAGTGCATCACCTGCGCCGACGCGCCCCCTGGCATTTTCTTCTGCGATGACTTCGAGAGCATTGCGCCGTTGACTGATCGGTACTTCGAGGTGAACACCAATGGGGGTGACCTTGTTGTGCAGAATGAAATCGGACGTGGGGGCGGAAGGGGTCTGCGGATTCTGTTTCAGCAGGGTGAGGTTAGCGCGGGTGGACTTAGCAAGTCGTTTGGGAAAGTTCCTGCCGGGTACATCGCGCGGAATGGTGCGCGTAAGGACACTTCGTTTACTGAGATCTATTGGCGTATGGATGTTCGCCATCAACCAGGGTGGCAGGGAAACGGTCCGGCGAAGCTGTCGAGAGCGCTCGTATTTGTGAATGACAGTTGGATTCAGGGCATGATGGCACACCTCTGGTCGGGTGGACCGAATAACACGCGGCTGATTGCGGACCCCGCAACTGGAATTGATGCTGCTGGAAATGTCAAGAGCACGAAGTACAACGACTTTGCAAATCTGAGGTGGCTCGGAATTGGTCAGGGCTCGACGGACATGTTCGCCGACGCAAACGCAGGCACTTGGTACTGCGTGGTGGGTCACGTGAAGCTTAATACTCCCGGACAATCCGATGGTGTGTTCGAATTCTGGGTGAACGATACGCTGCAACACTCGAGATCAAACCTGAACTGGCATGGCAACTACAATGCGAACCCATCGAGCATGACCATTAATGCCGTGTTCTTTGAGAGTTACTGGAATTCCGGCTCTCCGGTCGAACAAGAACGCTACTTCGATAACATCATGATTGGCACCAATCCGATTCCGTGTGCATGTGCGACGCAGACGTCGGTGGAGGATGTAGTAGAGTCACTCCCAAAAACCACAACGCGATACTTCGATCTGTTGGGACGCGAAGTATTTCCTGGCGAGCAACCTGGTGGCCACATTGTAATAGAAGTTAGTACTAGTGCGCAAGGCGTAGTAGCAACTGCTACGAAATGGTGGCCCTAACCACCTCTATCGCAGAACGACGAGTTGATGATGGCTCACATCTCTGCCTTTATACACAGCGATGTGGTACTGACCAGCAGACAAATTGTCAATACCGATTGTGGACGACGGATTATCTGTCGCCTTAACGAGTTGTCCGAATGTCGTGTACACCTCAAGGCGATCGATATCCGCATCACTTAGCAGGTACACATGCGATGCAGTAGCCGGATTTGGGAAGATCGATGTGTGAGATGTGGAACCTACGTCGTCTTTTACTGCGACCGTAGCGCGTAGTGTCTTTACCATTTCGATCATTGCTTGGTCGTTCGCCGCCGTGTTTTCATTTCCGAACATCATGACCATGGTTGACGACACACTTCCACCCACCCGAAGGCGCTCAACTGGCGATTTCCCACAGAGGGCGATCAAATCACCGGGAGCAACTTCGGCATCCAAGGCTTGCGTTGCTATGGCGTCGTAGCGTTCAATGTTCTCTACATATGCAAAGTCAACGTAACTCTGGACTTTTGCTGAGCCCATTCCACCCCATGTTTTATCATCGACAAACGCGACGCCCAAAACACCTGGATTCCACATCGTGTTAGTCGAATCATCCCAGAACTTCATTATTCCAAGTAGGTCGGTACCGTGCACAAACTCCACACGATCGCGCAACGCAGCCTGTTGCGGCGAGGTCGTTTTACCAATATCGACGTCCATGACGGTACCGATGATGAAGTTGTACAGGTCACGAGTCGGGTGGTTGTTGCGCACCGAGGTATGCAGAATTGCGACGTCCTTGAATGGACCCTCACTGAACACAGTTAGTCGCTGTTGAAATTCAAGCCCTAGGGGGTATCCTTCAGCGTTCCGTTTTGCCGGATGATCGTACCTGTCAAGGTTGTTATCATCAAACGCAGTGTTGTAGCTCGTCGAATTCTTCGTTACGTCGTCGTCGAGCTCCACCGCACTACGAGGTTCACACCAACCCGTCCCTGTAAAGGGGTTAAACGTTATCGCAACGAGTTTGTGTGGTGTGTTTTCATCGACGAACACGTGCGCACCAAGCCAAAGTCCAATGCCAAAGACAAACTGGTTATCAGATCCACGTGGCCAGATGATGCCTGCCTTCTGTCCTTGCATGTCAAATCCAGTGATGCCAACATTCGACTGAAACATCTGCACGGGTGAATTTACTGTCAGGACGTTTTCGACAGACTGACCGACGACGCTTAGCGCACTCATCCAGACGATTACTAGCGAACTGAGGAAATAGCGCATGACATCCTTAGGAAAGTACCCACTCCATATAGCACGTATCGCTTCTAAATGTAGGCACAATCGGCGATCATTCGCGAGTTTTGGCTTCGCGAGCGAATGCGAGACGGTTCGTTGTGTGGGGGTACATTTGTAGAGGAACCGTAACGGCTTCGATGTTACGGGAACCGTAACCTCTTTGAGCGTGAGTTGTCTTAACCCACGTTCACGTACAGCCCTCGCATATCACACTTACTGGGGAAGCCGACATGGCACGCATTGTAACCGCGATTGTATTGTTGTTGATGCACTTGCTGACGTCGTGCACGTCGACGAACGGACCGGAGACGGTCAAGATGACGGTGTTCACGCCTGTCTACATGTCGCACGATGAATCCAGGAGCGGCGTGAAGGCAATGGAGCCTCAGCCGATGAAGGCACCGGGCAAGATTTATGTGTTCGGACGCTATCTCTATGTAGCAGAACGCCTAAAGGGCGTTCACATCATCGACAACATCAACCCTGCGTCTCCGCAGCCCCTTTCATTTTTAGCGATTCCGGGGGCAGGCGATATCGCCGTAAGGGGCAACGTCCTTTATGCTGATTCCTACATCGACTTGGTCACATTTGACATATCGTCACCGGCAAGTCCGACGTTGGTGGATCGCATCGAGAACATCTTTCCGCAGCCACTTCAGGGTGACGGATGGACGCAAGTCGACCCCGACAGCGGAATTGTCGTAGCATGGAAGGAAGAAGTAGTCGAAGTCGAAATAAGGAATAATCGGTATCTGATTGACGTGATGACGGCGGATGGTCCGGTTCAACGCGAGGCTTCATCAACAAACCCATCCGCAGCAGGCAAGGGTGGTTCCATGGCACGCTTCACCATCGTGCAGAACTATCTGTACGCTGTTACACAAACTGATATTCAACTTTTTGATATTACAAACGCCACGACGCCTCGCGTGTGGTCGCGCGTAAATGTCGGATGGGGTATCGAGACAATCTTTCCGTACAAAGACATGCTGTTCATCGGCTCGAACGTGGGCATGTTCATCTATGACAACCGCAATCCATCGAGTCCAACGCAGATCTCCGAATTCAGTCACGCGCGCTCCTGCGACCCAGTCGTCGCAGAGAACAACACTGCATACGTTACACTGCGCTCGGGTAACACCTGCCAGGGGAATCAAAACCAGCTTGACATTATCGACATCACAAATATTCTATCGCCCGTTCTTCGCAAAACATATTTCATGCAAGAACCCTACGGCGTTGGCATCGATGGCTCAACCTTGTTTGTGTGTGATGGACGCGCCGGCCTAAAAGTCTACAACGCAACCGATCCGATGAACATCGTTCTGCTCGGACATTTCCCGATGCCCGACTGCTACGACATCATACCGCTTGGCAAGACTGCAATTGTGATTGCGAAAGATGGCATCCATCAGCTCGATTACTCGAATCCGGCGGCAATTACAGAGCTGAGCGTGTTGAGGGTCGTCCTATAATAGTCCTATTTGATAGCTTTGATCACACTACCCACGAGCACCGTGAACATGAGAATGACAACACGACTACTTCGAACCATGCTAATGCTAAGTATATCCGAATCCCACCTCCGGAGCATTTGAGGTTGTCCTTCCAAGCCACACAAAAAACTCTATTCTTGAAATATGCAACCTAATGGGCGAAAGTGTTCCTCAGACAAGGTTGTCGTCAAGCGCGGAGTCGTTGAACGTGGCACTACCTCATGGAGTATACATGATTCGGCTTATAACAAATACCGCTTGCGTTAGTAAAAGTGTGTTCGACACATCCAGGTAATCCATATGCGCTCATGCCCTGCAACGCGCCCTTCGGCTGTGAAACAATGTTTGATTAACTGCAGTTGCTGTACCTTCTCAAATTAAGCGGAGCTACCCAAGATGCACGACAGTGGAAGCTATCTATTCGGCGGTATGCACGTACTTTGGTGGCTCGTCATACTCGTCATCGGTGTCGCAGTACTGGCAGGGTTCAGTCGG
>JBKJNB010000119.1:0-7925 GCA_046595995.1 Candidatus Kapaibacteriota bacterium | reverse complement strand
TTCAGCGGCAAGTCGCTGTCGTCGCGTAAGGTGTGCTGTTTCTCTGCTTGCTCGCCACGCTTCTCGTTATCGGTGGTCGTGCATGTAGTAAGGTACGTTTCGGCAAGGCGGTCGCGATAGAATGCAAACGGTGCAGCCTCATTCGAGTCTACAGCAAAGCCCAGCGCGGTAATGATTGCGGCGAGAATGCCCATCGTGCATGCGATGGACGCTAACGGCGACATCCAATCGAACCAACCCTCGTAGGCGACGGCGATGAGGAGGCGTGAGCCTGGTGCGAACGTAAATGCCAACAGCATCATTACCAGAGAGCCAAGCACCAACCGCGGATTGCGCTGTATGAACCGTCCAACTGCACCGATTAAATTATTCGGCGCCACGCTCAATCGCATGCCAAGTGTGCCGGCAATGAGTGCGACGATCGATAGAGAGAGCGACGTAAAAGGCAATCTGCTAATCGAAAAGAGTGTGATAACCAGTGGCGGAAAGGCTATGCCAAACATGAATGCCGAGAGGCAGTACCCACGAAGTGTTGCGAACACCGAACGCTGTCCGCGTTTGTGCTCTCCTTCGGGACCGTGCATTACGAACAGACTTACAAATACAATGGGAATGCTGAGTCCAAACGCAAAACACAACGGGATCCACAACCCCGTATGCCGTGGCATTGTCGCCCCGGTAATCTCTGTTATCACGCCCATGCATAACGTGCCGACTACGAAGAGCGAAATCACAGTCAGCATGAACGATTTGCCGATGCGGTGGATGTCATATCCCTTTCGCTCTTGCTTACGTCCCACAAAGCAGAACACTCCACCGACCAACACACCAATAAACGCCGCCCAACAGAATGCGCGTTGAACCGGAACGTTTGTTGCAAACACGTTCCAGGGCGAGTGCGACTCAGACGTGAACGCAATTGCGTTCCACACATCGGTAAGATCGCTCAGCGATAACACTTGCGGCGATATTGCCGTCGACGCAAACCCTACGTCTTCTAAATCGCCGCGCAGATCAGGTGTCGCCCCCACGGCGTCTGGTATTACGGTTACCGTTACAAGGTGTATTAATGCAATAACGAAGAGATGAATCAACGCAAAGAGCACCACATTGTAAATTATTCCACCAACGGCGGTGCCAAACAATCGTTGAACGCTCGGACGCAGCACCCCTTGTTCTGTCGAGAGGTAGTTGCCATTGCTGCGCAGATGGTGCATCTGGTGTTTAACTGTTATTACCGACGGACTGTTAAAGTCGTGTACGTTCAGCGAAGTAAACGGAAAGGACTTCGCGTCGACTCCTGCATCAACCTTTGCCTTGTCGCGATCGCCACGAATCGTTAGCAGCGATGTTATCGCCGATCCGATGTAGCCGCCGCCCGAAACAGTGCTCATGTAGTCGAAGCGCCGGAAAAGTCCGCGCGACAGTCGTATCGAATCACGGGCAAGCGACTGAATAACGCCTAAAGCAAACGTGGCGGAGCGTATTCCTCCGCCCGAGATGGCGAGTCCCCAGGTGTCATCACCGCCAGTCGTTGCCGACAGCTCTGGGTCGGTATCGGGCACTGTGTTGTTTCTTCGTTGCGCGAGGTAGGTCTTTTCCTCTGCAATTACTACGTCTTGGGTTGTGGTTGAAGTAGCCACGTGACAACTCCGTATAGAGGTTGAGCGAATATAGAACTATCGCTCCGTCCAATCGCGAATGCGCCGTGTTAATTCCTCTTCGTCGAACTGGGACGCTTCGTACATCCCTGCCGCTTTTCGTTGCCGTAGCGCTTCAAACAACGACACAGCACATGCCACACTAATGTTCAGCGACTGCACCATGCCCACTTGCGGCACAAGATAATTTGCGTCGGCAAGGGCCAAGGCTTCTGCGCTAACACCACTGTGTTCATTGCCAAACACCAATGCACAAGGCTCGGTAAGGTCTAGGTCATACAGCGACACAGCATCGGTACTCATATGCGTCGTGTAAATCTTAAAGCCCCTTGCTTTGAGTCCCCTACAGCATTCTCCCACATCGCTATGCGTTACTAAATCGACCCACTTTCGAGCACTTGCAGATGCCTGTTTGCTCAACTCGGGGAACACTTCACCACTGTGGTACACCGCGTGTGCTTCGTGCACGCCCACGGCGTCGCAACTGCGAATTACCGCCGCCACATTGTGCTTGTCGTGCACATTCTCAAAGACGACGGTTAGCGTTGGCTGCCGCAATGCGAGCACTCGACGCAGGCGCTCTACACGCTCAGGCGTTAGTGCGTTGCTGTCGTATGCATTGTACGCAGTGCTGTCTTTGCGGCTAAGTAAGGGGCTGTCCGAGGGGCTGTCCATGCGGCAATGTTAGCACTCTGGACCCACCCGGCTGCCCCTCACCTCGCCGTTGTTGAAAATTTTTATACGGCTACTCAACAATCACGCGTTCGACAGAGGTCGCGCTGCCGTTCGACAATTGCAGAAAGTAGATTCCTCGGACCAAGCTGCGCCCATTCAGGACAAAACTTCCTTCGTGGCTTGAAATGCGATCACTGAGGTCGAGAACGAGCGTACCTGCGTAGTCGAACATTCTGAGCGTAGCCGGCAGAGCGCCCTTGCGATAAGCTACGTATTGTGTAGTATTCGCCAGCAGATAACGTAGCTAGGTAAACATCTCCAGTTCCGTCCGCTCGACTTTGTCGCAACTCGGTGTTGTCTGAGGTTGCCAATACCCGAATCACATCACCACTTTGCTGCGATGTGTCTTCCGCATAGAAAAAACGTGTTGCTGTGTAAAGGAGCGGGATGGTTATGAACGCTGTGTCTTAGCTGAAAGCGCAATACGATGTGTCCCACGCTGCCACAGGATAATGCAATGTTTGGTTGCCGTTGCCATTGTAAAGGATAACCGTGCTAACGGAAATCGGCGAGGTTGACGTAACGGTTACTGCGTTCGATTCGATAGCACCTAACGTAATATGGCGCGCTTGCTCCATCGGAATCGTTACACGCAAGGTCTTCAGGCGTTCATAGGAACGAACAAGTAGGACGCGCGCATTGGGCGGTCCGAACTCCACCCTCGCGACGCCATCGGCCGAGGATGTTATAAGTATCTGATAAGGGTCTGGCAGAGGTCTCTCAGACGTTTCGTTCCACACGTAGCCAAAGGCCACCTCGAAACGTACGCCTTCGTGCAAATCGGCGTTCGATTGCGCCTTGAGCGAACCGTGGTGCGCTAGTGCTAGAAGCGCAATAACAAGGGTAAGTGTCAGTTTCATGGCCATAACAACCACCAACGCAACGATTAGTAACAATGGCTTATGCTTGTACCGGAATTAACTCTGTGAGAACCCTACTCTACAACGAGCCGACTCACACATGTTGCGCCGCCGTTCGACAAACGCACCACGTACACACCGCGCACCAACGCCCGTGCGTTCACGACAACTGTGCCCTCTTCGCCAAGCAGTTTGTCTGACAACTCCATTACAAGCACGCCTCGGTAGTCGTAGATGCGTAGTGTAGGAGCGCCTGACGCGGCGCGAAGCGCAGCCCCTTGTTGACCCATGCGGTATGTAATAGAGACGTTGTCGTGAGCAGGTTGGGGGCTTAGGGCAAGGGTCAGCGATTGGCCATCGGAAGGCGTGTCGTTATCCACTCCAACTTGCGTAGTGTCCGGCAGCGTATCTATAACAACCGTTCGGAAGATATTGTCGACGTTGCTTTGTGGGGTGGAACCCTCGAGCCAAACAATGCTCGTGATTCGTGGGAAGATGCTTGAGTCTGGTGTCTGATAAACAAATGCGACAGCACCGATAAGCGATCCGGTGGTGTGATTTGTGATTGGCATTGTGAAGCTTGTTTTGTGCACTGTTCCAGTTGTCGAGTCCACGGTGAATGGCGTCACACGTCGGATAGAGCGTGTGTCATACTGCATGGTCACGAAACATTGTGTGAATCGCGTGTCGATCGCGGAATCGAGGATGACAGAGGCAACAATGGTGTCATAACGTTTTGCTGCTTGAATTTGGAGGAGCACATGATGACGTACACGAGGCGCTGGTGGAACGGGTGGAGCATACAGGTCTGCATCGACGTAGCGGCCGCTCGTACTAGTAAATCGGACCGTTAGCGTACCAGCAGAATCGGGCTTAGTGGGCAGAACGAAGATTGCAATACTGTCCGCATTACCAATTTGGAAGTCGACACTGTCTATGTATGCGTTCTTGCTCGCAAGCACTTCGTATCGGAGAATGCTTGAGCAGTCGGTAGATGTATCGATGTTCGCACGCGCTCGCGCGTATTGTTGGTAGCGGTCGATACGCACCACAATGCTGTCCGCGCACTTGCCAACGGAGCTCATACCAACGGGATGACTGTATGCACGACCCTGAGCGAGGCCGTCTAATGAGCCATGATTCCATGCCATAAACTTCGCGCTCGGTGCTGTTGTGACATGGTGATTGCCCTCGGGTATCGCAATGCGTGCGTATGCAAGGGGCGTCCCAGGTATGGGCGCTAATGCGGGCGCTATAATCGTCTTGCCATCAACGAGAATCGAGCTCGTATCCTCAGATTTCATAACAATCGATAGGAAATTGTCCATTCCAGATGGAGCATAGAATGTTGCACGTTCAACCCATTGCGACTCTCCGGGCACAACCATCATGGTAGGCATTCCAGAAACAACGGTTGGATGTCCGAGCACATCGTTGCTAACCTTACGACCCGTTGTTGGAGGGGCGCCACCAGGTGGTAATACTTTCGCGTAGGATTTCCCATACTGTGTAACCAATGCGGGTTTGCTGCACGTCCATCGATATGCACTGGTCACGAGCGTGTCCGTAAAGTATTTGCCCGAATCGAGCGTGGCCACATTCATGTATCCCGTGCCGTCCATTCTTGATCGGCGTACCAGCGTGCCGTTCTGTATCGAAAGAATTCTTACAACGTCAGCCGGAGCAACTTCGGTGCCGGAGGTGATACGTGTGGATGTATAGAGCATTGGAACAGTCACAAACGATGTGTCCGCGAATCCGTCGTGCAGGATTGCTTGACTGTAACAATTGCGAATAAAATGTGCTTCGGAAGCGAACATCCCAGTGGGTGGCAATAGTGGGTACTTGATTCCAATTGCTCCCTTGGTGTGTCCGGATAACACAGCAATGGGCTTCGTGGAAGTAATGCGCGTACCCGTCAGATCGGTCGATGCCGTATGCGACTTCGTAGAATCGATTTCTCCGAGCACAGTAAGTGTTTCGTGCGCCATCAGTTGTAAGATCTTCGGAGTATTCGGTACAATGGGGCCATTGTCCGAACTTTTGGCTATGCGTATAGGCGATTGGATTGTAATGAGTGTATTGTCTTCGGCAGCAACGACGACGATTTGTCCCGGGCGTCGCTGGATGTACGTATTAGCACCATACTCATCTTGTGGATTGCTGAACACGTGATACGACGTTCCCCAAGTCTCCACGGGGTATTGCAACGTCATCGTTCCATTGCCTGCATAGGCAATGTACGTTGCAACTGAAACTGGTGCCTCGGACGTTATCGAGATAACATTTGAGCGCTTTCCGCCCGCTGTTGGCGAGAGGTACGGTACCTTGATTTCCACTCTCAACACATTGTTAGCCGCAATCGTGTATGTCTTGTTTATGCCTCCGAGGTCCGATGCGGAAAACACGGTGACTTTCGTTGCATATCTAGACGAGATTATGAGCAGCAACGGCTGTGGTAAGGGTTTCTCCGTTGCGACCGGCCAGACGACCCCGAATGCGACCTCGAAATGAACTCCCTCGTTCATACTCGTGGAGTTCGTAATTGGCTGTGCCTGCATAGTTACACAGAGCGTAAATAGCACGATCAGGCTAATGAACAAGGGTCTGCGATTCATAAGTGACTCAAGATGTCTGATGAGGAATGTCTAATGCGTTGACTCAATAATACGTTGACTCAATAATGCGCTGACTCAATAACCACGCTCGGGCCAATTAGTAACGATGGTTGGCCAGTCGACTCGCAATCGCGTCTTGGCAGTTTCCGTACCAGACATGGCGGTTGTAGGCACATCCACCTGATTGTACGATCGGATCCTTATCTCTTTCTTGACTTTTCAGCATTCTTGTTGTAGTTTCCCCTTTGGTTAATTAACTATTCGGTTAAATATATGGCGAACGACCGCCTCAGCGCTACGTTTTCGGCTCTTGCCGACCCTACACGGCGAGCGATACTAGCAAAGCTCTCGACCGGTGAGGTGACTGTGAAGGAGCTCGCCGGACCCTTCAACATGAGTGCACCTGCGATTTCGAAACACTTGAAGGTGCTGGAACGCGCGGGACTCATCTCACGCGGACGTGAAGCGCAGTGGCGTCCGTGCACACTCGAGGTGGCTCGCCTTCGAGAAGCATCCACGTGGATGGAGCATTATCGGAAATTCTGGGAAGAAAGTTTAGACCGTCTTGATGCATATGTAGCAACTCTATCGAAGTCTGCAAAGGGGCCTTCAAAGGCCAAAGGGGCGACACGTAAATCGAGGAAACGCGATTAAGGGAACGTTTGACTTGTTCGAGGCATACGTCGCGGCACAACGCTGCAACATTGGACGAATATTTATTAATGGAGTGAGGAATATGAGCATCACAGAAAACGGCAGCATTGCAACCGACTCGAAACCAATTGTTATTAAGAGAACATTCAACGCACCTGTAGAAACTGTGTGGCGTTCGTTCAGTGAACCAGACCATGTGAAAAATTGGTGGGGTCCGAAAGGCTACACGACACCAAGCGCAGAAATCGACTTCCGCGAAGGCGGCAAGTACATCTTCTGTATGCGCGGCCCCGATGGCAAGGACATCTACAGCACGGGCGTCTATCGCGAAATCGTGCCGATGGAAAAAATCGTATGTACCGATTCATTCTCCGATTCCGAAGGCAACGTTGTTCCCGCCTCTGTGTACGGAATGGCTGACTATCCTGATATGCTGCTGGTAACGTTCACATTCGAAGAAGCCGATGACAAGACCAACTTTACGTTGCGTCACGAAGGTATCCCGTCGGGCGAGATGCACGATATGTGTACCGTGGGCTGGAACCAGCTATTCGACAAGCTCACAATGGCGGTGGAGCGCAACAATGCCTAACACGCACAGCAACAGCGAGACAACCAATGGACAGTGAAGCCACATCGACCACGCCAGATAATTCCGCACGCGAGATGGTTGTGTCGCGTGTTATTAAAGCGCATCGCGAGATTGTCTTTGACGCCTTTACCGACGTCGATCACATCAGCGAATGGTGGGGTCCGCACGGCTTCACAACCACCACGCACGCCGAGGGACCACGTCCGGGCGGCGTATGGCGCTTCACCATGCACGGTCCGGACGGTACGGACTACCCCAACCGCGTCACGTACCTGGAATTCAAACGTCCCGAACGCCTCCATTACGAACACGATTCCGACATCGACAACGACCCCGCGGGATTCACCGTAACCGTGACGTTCACCGACCGCGGAAACAAAACCGAAGTCTCACTCCACACACTTTTCGCAACCGAAGAAGCAGTAAACGCTGCCAAAAAGTTTGGGGCAGTCGAAGGGGGCAATCAGACCCTTCAGCGCCTAAGCGAATTCATCGCGAGACAATGACGTGATTCATGAAGGCAAGACTGCGATGTTGCTGTTTCGGCTCGCGTTCTGTTAGATTGCAGTACAAGGTTGGTTCGCAGTTGACTTCCGTGTTTTCCGGGGCGCTATGCGACGTTATCTACGATGTCTGTTTCTGTTGGTATTAATGCAGTGTGCTGTGCAAGCGCAACACCTCTCAGTGTTTGATATCGACGGTTCGCAATTTCCGCGTGTCTCTGCAAAATTCTACGCCTTCGATGCGCTGCGTCAACAAGTTCGTCCGTCTATTACTGAGATCGACGTGCGCGAGGATGCATTTG
>JBKJNB010000017.1:0-18181 GCA_046595995.1 Candidatus Kapaibacteriota bacterium | reverse complement strand
TTCACAACACGTCCGGATACCCTTACGGGCGCCACATACATGGTGCTGGCGCCAGAACACCCGCTGGTACAACACCTCGTAACGCACGATCATGAAGCAGCCGCGTCCGCGTATCGCGATGCAGCTTCATTTAAGAGCGACCTCGAACGCACAGAACTTGCAAAGGTTAAGACCGGTGTATTCACTGGTGCCTTTGCGATAAACCCAGCAACAAACGAACGCATTCCAATCTGGATTGCAGACTACGTGCTCGCACATTATGGCACTGGCGCAATTATGGCTGTGCCTGCTCACGACGAGCGCGATCTCGAGTTCGCACAAATGTTCGGCCTGCCCATTGTTGAAGTACAAGACGTTGGCCCCGAAGCAATTAAACGCACAATTTCGTGGTTGCAGGAAAGGGGCATCGGAAGGGGCACCGTTCAGTACCGGTTGCGCGATTGGCTTTTTGCACGCCAGCGATACTGGGGCGAGCCAATCCCAATCATGTACTTTGATGACGGCACGAAGCGTGCGCTCGAACTTGATGAGTTGCCGCTTGTATTGCCAGATGTTAAAGAGTTCAAGCCATCCGGCACAGGCGAGTCAGCGCTGGCCACGGTCGATTCGTGGATGAACTTCACCGATGCAAAGACCGGACGACACGCTCGCTTCGAAACCAATACAATGCCGCAGTGGGCAGGGTCGTGCTGGTACTATCTCCGTTACATCGATCCGCACAACGACGAAGCGTTCTCAAGCCTTGAAAAGATGCGTTACTGGATGGGTGACCACGGCGTTGACTTGTACATCGGGGGCGGCGAACACTCTGTGCTGCATTTGCTCTATGCAAGGTTCTGGCACAAAGTGCTGTTCGATTACGGACTCGTAACGAGTCCGGAGCCGTTCAAACGTCTGTTCCACCAGGGCATGATTCAGGGCGAAGACGGACGTAAGATGTCGAAGTCGCTCGGCAATACCGTCACACCAGACGAAGTCGTCGCCGCCCACGGTGCCGATGCTCTACGAGTTTATGAAATGTTCCTGGGTCCGTTAGAAGCCTCGAAACCCTGGAACAGCAAGGGGCTCGAAGGCATGGGGCGCTTCCTGAATCGTGTATGGAGGCTCATCGCGACCGAAGATGGACAACTATCTCCAACCGTTCAGGATGTGGAATGCACACCTGAACAGTCCTTCGTGTTGCACGCAACTATCGCAAAGATCCGACAAGACATTAACGACCTCAGCTTTAACACTGCAGTTGCACAATTAATGATTTTCGTTAATGAGTTTACTACAGCAACGGTGCGTCCGAAAAGTGCTATGCGCTCGTTTGTGCAGTGCCTAGCCCCTTTTGCCCCTCACCTAGCCGAAGAATTATGGTCGATTCTGGGCAACGACCGCTCCGTCTTCCTCTCGACCTTCCCCACAGCGGATGCATCGAAGATGGTGCGTGATGAAGTTGAAATTGTCATTCAGATTAATTCAAAGATTCGAGGCAAACTCGTGGTGCCATCGGACGCAAGTGCCGAAACGACAGGCAGCCTTGCGAAAGCCGAACCAACGATTGCCGCTGCACTACAAGGCAAGGAAATTCGACGTGAGGTTGTTGTGCCGGGCAAACTCGTGAATTTCATACTCGGCTGAGCCTAAAAACTGGACCGCCGAAGGGATCGCGATGACCATCCCTTACGACTGAAATGATGTATAAAACAGCCGTTTGCGCCGCGCTGTCGTTGCATAAGCGCAGGAATACTTCGCCTAGAAGCGCATTACAACACCTAGGCGCACGTTGAACGGCGTGCCTGGTGGGTAGTGAATTGCTGACACCGATTCCGATTCGCCGCGAAGACGTCGTTCTGTATCGAACAGGACCTCGCGCCACGCCACGTTCAACAGGTTTTCTATTTGCATCCTGAGGGTGAGCGCGCTTGTTAGCGGCACTATTCCATTAGGATCGACGATGCTGTTCCGCTATCTACTCCGATGTACGATCCGTTTGCGGGACGTACCTGCAATACTCATGTGACAAATCGGTGAAAATTGCAACAGGTTGCCTTGTCGCGTGTTGATACGTTTGACTGGTTTCGGCAGGACATAAAAAACAGGCTGGATCTAACACATAACGGATAAGCGACATGAATCCTCGATACGTAGTCCTCGGCATTACTTTCTTTATTGCTTCACACATCGTGTCTAGTGCTCAAGCAGTCGAGAACATTTTTCCCAATATTGGGTCCGTCGGTATAGGAACTGGTTTGAACGGACCCTTGAACAAACTTCATATTCACCTAGACGGCGTGAATGCTGTTCCACAGCCAGTGCTTCGGTTCTCGTACGGTGGGTTGCCTCCTACAAATGCGCAGCCATTTGCGCAACTAGCCTTCTGTAGCACTGTCGGGAATGCGCTGAATTTCAGTTCGAAAGCTACCGCCAGCGATCTGATAATTCGTACTGCTCCGGATAGTGGAGGTTCTGGCAGCCTCATCTTATCAACACAAAATGTCAACGGTTCTATCCTGTTTACGACTGCGCAGACAGTACCAGTACTGAATACGCCTGCAACCGATCACGAACGCATGCGCATTAACGCACTGGGCCATGTGGGCATTTTGCAGGAGGAACCACAAGAGCTACTCCACATTGGAGCCAAAATGACCTTTCATGTCGGCTATGCAAATGATTACCTAGGCTACAATGTCTATCGCGATGGTTCAAACATCGATAGATTGATTGTAGGTACGGCCACCACCGATCCAGGCTTCCCACTGAAGTACGGAATGACAAGGGATGGCGTAATTGAAATAGGAGCAGGTTCCACTTTGAATGGTGCCACCGGCGACGAGGTTAATTGGTGGGAAGGGGGTGTACCTCGGGTTGACTTCTCAGGAATGACAATGAAAAATATTAATGGTAAGGCACGCGTTTCGTTCGGACGTTATCTGCCCGATGAACTCACACGCGTACTCATCAAGGCACCATTTGAGAATTCAACATGTTCGACGGATTGCAAAAGCGGCTTCAAGGTTATTTCGTCAAATGACGATCAGCTCTTTTGTGTGCGAGACGGCAATGTGATTATCGGATCGAAAATGTGCACAACGAATGCCCCCGGATTCAACATCAAGCTCAGTGTCGATGGCATCGTCTTTACAAAAGAACTTGTTGTTACCACTTCACCCTGGGCAGATCATGTGTTTGCCGACGATTACTCCCTAATGCCCCTGGCTGACCTTCGAACGTTTATCGATGAAAACAAACGCCTGCCGGGCATCCCATCAGAACAAGAAGTTAAACGAGATGGTGTGAGAATTGGCGAGATACAGGCTAGGTTACTTGAGAAGATTGAACAGTTAACCTTGTATATGATAGAGCTATCGCAACAAAACGAGACCCTACGCGTTGAGCTTGATGAACTCAAGGAGAGGGTGCGATGATAACTTTCATCAGGGCTACACCATATCGAATTGTCTTACAAGTCATTTCTTTCCTAGCAGCATACTTGTTCGCATTCAATGTTTCACGAGCACAGCTTACACCGGAGATCCAGGAAATCTGTGAAATTCAACACTCAAGTGGCTGGGTAAGATTCAATGGGAGGGCACCAGTGGATGCAAAAACCCTGTTTGTCGATCACAAACAAAAGTTTGGGTTGGGTCGACTCGACAGCATGCATCTCGTCAGCTCCAAAACTGACACATACGGATATACCCATCACAGATTCAAACAGTATCACGACGGCATAAGAGTCGAAGGAGCGATGTTTATCGTACACGAACGGAATGGAAGAGCGATAAAGGCAAACGGTAAGATTGCCAGTAACATGCACATGCAAACCAAGCCGCACATTGCAAAGCAATCCGCTCTAATGAAAGCAGTTGAATCTGTACCGTCAAAACAATATGCGTGGGAAGACAAAGAATTCGAGCAGTTTACTAAGGAGATAGCGAAGGACCCTTCGGCGACCAATTTCCCCAAGGTCGATCTCATCATCACGCGTAGGTTTGACTCTCTGGAAGTGGCGACAAACAACCTCGTTCTTGCCTATAGAGTTACCGTTCCTACCTTAGATCAACCGGGCGGTTACGCAGTATACGTGGGCGCACGCGATGGCAACATCATCAGGCGCGTGCCTCTAGCCCGTGGTTGCACAGCTGCACAGGCAAACACCATCTATAACGGTGAGAAAACGATAAACACAGTATGGAATGGTAGCGCCTGGACTCTAAAGGACGACTGCCAGACAACCACAATTGAAACAATGGCGTATAATACCCAGACAACTCAAGATGATGTAACGCATACGAGTACCGATTGGACATCGAATTCAGCTCTTACACCCTATACACAGGCACATTGGTGCGCTATGAAGGCGTACGAGTACTTTGATGTCCAAGGTTTAAGTGATTACAGTGAATATGACTCACGAATGCTTACTGTGGTTGGAGGTACGGAAGGAGTGCACTGGTGGGGTGCTATAAATAAGCGGTACATTCAGATAACAAACACAACCGGGGTATTTTCAACCGATTGGCCCAGTACATTGGACGTCATTGGTCACGAATGGGCACATGCAGTCACGGAAATGGCTATAGGCATGGAATCGGGGTCTTATCCAGTTGGCGAGTTTGGAGCAGTTTATGAGTCGTTCGGCTACATTTTCGGCGAAGCCGTAGAATGGTTTGCGAAAGAAACTACTATTCCGACAGAGTTGATTGGCGGTCAGGAAACATTCTATGAACAGTATCAGAAGAAACTATGTGAACGAGGAGTTGCCTACCTTGATACGTACTGCGATGATAACTGGGAGGCAACGGATGAGTTCCATGCTCGGGCAGGAGTTCAAAACAACTGGTTTTGTTTGTTGGTTTACGGCGGTGAGGGACACAATGATCATTGCTGCGACGACCGCGATTATAATGTTGATGACATCGGTCTGGAAAAAGCTGCAAAAATTACGTTTCGTAATCTTACTACCTACATAACCGAAGCCTCCAACTATGTCGATGCTCGATTAGGCTCCATCGAGGCCGCAGAAGATGAGTATGGTCAGGGCAATGAGTACAATCAAGTAATCGAAGCGTGGAACGCCGTTGGTGTATATGACAACGAAGTAGGTTGGGATTTTAGGCTGTGTGGCGTGTTTACTGTAGACAGGGAGATCAAAGCCATGAACAATATTGTTGCAGGCGACCTTTGTACAACGATTGAACCGAGTGAAATCAGCGTCGGCGCGGATGTCGAATTTAAGGCGGGTAATAAAGTAAGATTAACTCAGGGGTTTGTTGCCAATTCAGGTTGCTACTTCAGAGCAAGCATAGTTGGAGATTTCTGCACAGAATTATTCAACAAGCAGCTAGGGTACTCCGCTGACACCAGGAGTAACAACACGACGCTTACACGTGCTGACGTAGCACTCATGCCAACAATGTTGATTACACCTAATCCCATCGACGGCGAAGCAATCGTTCACTATACTTTGGAACGACAAAGTATAGTCAATCTCAGTATAATTGACTTGAATGGTGTTGTGGTACTTAAGAATCCATCAATCAATCATTCGAGCAAAGGGAAGTATACACAGCTAATTGATACACAGGGGCTTAACCAAGGAGTGTACTTCTGTCTACTTGAATCAAACGGAGTGACGATTTCCATGAAACTTATCATTCAATAACATGCGCAAATTACTTGTTGTTTTTACAATTATGGAATGCTGCATTTCTGTTCCGGCCAAAGCACAAACATGGGATTTGGTAAGGGCAGGGTTCATCGGTGACTTGCACACAATTTGTTTTGTTGGAGCAGACACAGGATACGCGGCAAGTAACGACGCATTATTGCGAACAACCAATGCAGGCCAAGCATGGACGCAACATCAGATCACATCAAAAATACCGGAGGGGATCAGTACCATCGCATTCCCCAGCTCGAGAGTAGGCTATGCCGGCGGTCTGCATGTGTACAAGACAACCGATGCGGGTGAGACATGGGACAGCATTGCGAAGATCAATGCTCTGTCAAGTTGGTTTTTTAATGACTCGATGGGCTACGTAGTTGGTGGATCAAAAGGATACACTAGCGATGGAGGCCGAACATGGACTGTTGTGACAACTGCACCACAAGTTGGTGAAGCAACTTTCTTCGTTAATGAACAATTAGGATTCATAGGTGGCTGGACCTCACAAGTATTTGGCATCATGGGGCAAGTTGCAATTACATCTAACGGTGGAGAACAATGGGACCTTCTCGATTCGTTAGCTATTGCGCTCAGGGTTTACAAATTCGAAATCCACGCTATTCACTTTGTAAACGAGAACTTCGGCTGGATTGGCGGCAAACGATATTGGGCCTCAAAACCATATCCATTTTCGAACATCCGTGCAATGTATACGACCGATGGTGGAGAAATGTGGGACACGATTCCGTATGTGTTTCCGAATACGATTAACTGTATCGAATTTATTAATGAACGAATTGGTTTTATCGGCGACGAAAAGGGTTGGATTTTCGCGACAACTGATGGTGGTATGAGTTGGAGCTGCGATAGTTTATCAGGGCTTGGAATGTCCATTAACGATTTCTGTGTCGTGGGTGGAACGACTGTGTATGCCGTAGGCAATTCAAGTCTGATGCTGAGAACGACACTGCCAACATCGATAAGTGATGTCAAGGACTCTTCGTCACTCAGACTGTACCCCAACCCCACGTACGGCACTTTTAAGATTGCTCTCCCCTACGCCGATAACGTATTCGTAGAACACTACATCAAAATTGTCGATGAGAAGGGAAGCGTGGTATTCGAAGAAACCTCTCGTATGAACAACATCGACGTAGACCTAAGCCACCTTGCATGCGGAGTGTATTATGTTGCTGCAACCAATGGCGCACATAGATTCACGGCAAAGGTTGTGCTGGTGTACTGAATGACACAATCTACTGTCGTTGCATAGACGCAGGAATACTGCGCTTGGAAGCGCGCCGGTGCGCTGTGCGCTTGTGATTCGTGCACCATGTTCACGATCTGCTCATCGCTTGGTAGGTACACCGAGACCAAATCGATCCTTAAATTAGAGATTCGGTTCAGCACCCCTAGCTGAGAGAGCCCCTTCCATCACCTCACAACAATAAGTCTTCTGATGTTGAATCTGCTCACCGGCACCGCGATATGATTGGTCTCCTATTGCTTGCCCTTGCGTTAGACACCGCATACTTCGCTAACCCCGTTGTTACTGGCCATCTTGCTCGTGGGCTTGAAGAGGCCTCTGGCATGGTTGCGTCGAAGCAACACCCGGGGTTGTTCTGGATACACAACGATTCGGGTGACGGTCCGGTGATCTACGCCATAGACTCGACCGGACGTCGCATGTGTGCGTATGAGTTTACGTCGGACGATGTTGTGCGCGATGGTTCCGACTGGGAAGACATTGCTTACAGTCAGCACATTTCTACAGCAGACACATCGTACTACATTTGGGTTGGCGACATCGGTGACAACGAGGGTAAGCGCGACGCGATTAACATTTACCGTATGCGTGAAGGGAGCAATCTGAAATGTGTGCCCACAGCCAAACTCTCAACGCCACAGCCGTTTTCGGCATTGCGACGGTCGTTTGCGTATCCAGATGGACCTCGTGATGCAGAGACGTTGTTGTTCGACCCGTTCACCAATGATTTGTACATCGTTTCGAAGCGTGATCTTCGTAACCGTGTATATAGAGTACCAAAGGAACGAGTTCGAGACGAGAAACATGATTTAAAAGTTGCTGATACCCTCGTGTTTGTAATTGACTTGCCGTTTTTCTCGTCTACGGGCGGCGATATTTCGAGTGACGGCAGAGAAATTCTCATTAAGACCTACACCCATGTGTATCGATGGCTGCGTGAGCCCAACGAGACTCTTGTATCTGCGCTTGCGCGCAAACCGGACATTGTGAATTATGTCCCTGAACCGCAGGGTGAAGCCATTTGCTTTAATGCATCGGGGGCTGGCTTCTACACGGTTAGTGAAGCTGGAAGCGGCGGCACGACAGCAGCCCTCAACTATTATGGGCGCGCGAAAGCAGCACCTGAGCAGTTCTTAACCATTGCACGCAACAGGAAACGTCCGTCCGAATACACGATTCACTACAAGCTAGAGAACCAAACACCAGTTGTACTTAGCGTTCACAACGAACTAATGATGACCGTTAAAACGCTTGTCGACGAGCAACAGAAACCCGGAGCCCACAAGCACACTGTTGACATGAGCGCGGCAACTCCGGGCACCTATGTTGTTGTGCTCCGTCACGGTGCTTTTTACAACGCCGTGCCATTCACGGTATCGGTAGCGCTGGCGCCTGGGTCGCCGCGCGCCTCCACAGCAAAGCGCAAACGAAAAAAGTCAGTCCAAAAGTAATTGCGCACGTGTAGAGGGCTGTCGATAGCGACGTTACATCTGTTATCCAACCAACGAATGGTCCGACAACCACAAAGATCATTCGTACTACCCCGACGGGATTTCTACGGAATCATCCTTCACAGATGCAATCGCGTTATTCGCTACGGTAGGAACAACGGCAAACTCCGGCGCGGGCGTCCACGTCGGTAGGGTGCATTTAATATGTAGGCAATAGATTCGCATGATGCTTTTACGAACTAGAAACAATCATGCCATTTTTCAGTGAAAGTTTGTTCACGATGAGAACGTCCAATATCATAAGCTGCGTTATAATCTTCTGTGTTGTTTTAGCGGCAAGTACCTATGCTCCGTCTAGCCTGCAGGCGCAGATGCGCGATCCTATCGACGTGCGGCTGAACGACATCTGTAAGCTTATCTCTGGCGTACCACTGCGCATGGATACGGTATTCGCTGAGTCATTCCTACAGAAAGTGACTCCCGCACAATTACTTGGGGTAGTTGCACAAATCACAGAGATAACCGGAACGTGTACCGGCACGAGGGTCGTATCGCGCGAGGGAGCTTTAGGCGCAAAAGCCGAGGCTAGTACGAAGAATGGATATGTAGTCCCGATTCTCATCAACATCTCATCGGCGTTTCCCTTTCGCATCGAAGGACTGTACCTACAGAATCCGATAAGGTCGGGCGGGACGATTGCAACGATTGCCGAAGGACTGAAAGAATTGCCTGGCTTCGCGTCGCTGCACATTGTAAACCTGAACACCGGCACTGAAGTTGCGTCGTACAACGCCGACATGTCACTTCCAGTTGGCTCGGCATTCAAGCTATTCGTACTAGGTGAACTTGCGCGCTCGATTGGTGACGGCGAACACACATGGCACGAAGTCGTGGCGCTCGATAGTAATCAGTACTCGTTGCCATCGGGCCAATTGCAAACGTGGCCACACGGTGCGCCGATAACGTTGCATACACTAGCCACGATGATGATAAGCGTTAGCGATAACACGGCGACGGATGCTCTCATCCATATACTGGACGCGAATAAGGTGGAGGCCGTGCAGTCGCGGATGGGTCATAAGAGTGCGGGACGCAACAGCCCCTTCCTTACAACACGAGAGTTGTTTCTATTAAAGTTTACAAAGCGTGGTGAGATGGCCTCGCGATACGCCCGTAGTAATCGTCCAAGACGTCTCGAGATTCTTAAGTCAGAGGTCCGTCCAACCAGCCTCGACAGCATCAACCTCGTATCACGTCCGGTCCTCCCCGACTCTGTCGAATGGTTCGCTACAACAAAAGAGATGGTTTCGGCAATGTCATGGCTTAAGAAGCAGTCAGAAAAGTCGTGCTGCAATGAGTTGAGTGGTATTCTTGCTGTGAACGCAGGCCTCGACATCAACGTCGAGATGTTTCCGTATGTCGGCTACAAGGGCGGCTCGGAATCGGGTGTGATGAACATGACGTATCTGCTTAGGCGCAAAGACAACACCTGGTTTGCGCTTTCGGCCTCTTGGCTGCGCAAGGATGCCGATGTAGACGCAACGCGTTTCTCCGCTGACGTTGCACAAGTAATCCGCTTATTGAGTTTATAGAATGCTCTGTTTACAATGCCCCACAAACGCCGAGTGGATTGACGTCGCCAACGCCAATCCCGCTCTGATCCTTCTAGACCATGCTCACTGTGAGAAGAAGGCCGCTGCATTTGCACTTGCGCTTATCAATCGCTATCCCGATCGGACAAAACTGGTAAACGAGATGATTGGACTTGCCTCAGAGGAGCTCGAGCATCTTGCACTCGTGATGGGCGAATTGGAAAAACGCTCTATCGTGCTCACGCGTGACAAAGGCAATGCCTATGTCCAAGCGTTACATACACACGTACGTCCGAACGAACCGCTGCGCATGATGGACTGGCTTATTATCGGCGCCTTCATCGAAGCACGATCGTGTGAACGGTTCTCGATTCTTGCAGAGCACGCGCCGACCGAAGACATGCGAGCCCTGTACAAGTCGTTGTTGGCGAGCGAAGCCGGACACTACCGTCTCTACTTCGACATTGCTCGCGAATACTTCCCAGAGGCAGACGTGCGTGCACGCATCAAAGAGTTCGGAGAACTCGAAGCGAACATCACGAAGGCCCTAACGAACCTTCCAACAATGCACGGCTAATGCTAACATTCTTTACATACAGCGTGCAACGCTAATGTCGCAGCGCATCATCTTCATGGGCACGCCTGAGTTTGCTGTGCCTGCACTACGCAGACTACATGCAGCCTACGGCGTGGATGCAGTGGTTACGGTGCCCGACAAGCCACAAGGAAGGGGCCTAGAAGTAAGGGGCTCTGATGTAAAGAATGCAGCAATCGAGTTAGGCATCTCTAAAATCCTCCAACCGACCTCGTTGAAAGATGAGGCTTTTGTTGCTGAGCTTACAGAACTCGCACCTGCGATTATGTGCGTTATCGCGTTCCGCATTTTGCCCCGAAGTGTGTATTCGATTCCAACGCTTGGAGCCTTTAACGTGCACGCATCGCTGCTTCCCAAATTCCGTGGTGCGGCACCCATTCACCACGCCATCATTCGCGGTGAACGCGAAACGGGTGTGACGTCGTTTCTGCTGAACGACGTTGTTGATACCGGCAAGCTCTTGCTTCAGCGTCATCTCCCAATTGGGGATACAATGACGACCGGAGAGTTGTATGCGGCCTTGATGCCCCTTGCGGCCGAATGTGCAGTAGACACCTGTAAGATGCTCATCGACGGGACGGCCGCGCCCCTTCCACAGTCGGAGCCCGACCCTGCATTTGCGGCGGCGCCGAAGGTGTTTCGTGAGGCCAGTGGAATTGACTGGACAGCACACGTTGAGACGGTTCGTAATTTTATTCGTGGATTATCCCCGTCACCTTGTGCATGGACAATCTGGAATGACTCGTTGATGAAGATTTACAATGCTACAACCACCACTATGCCATGCCCGGCAGGCATGTGGCGTATCACGGAAAATCAATTACTTGCAGGGGCTGCGAATGGGGCTCTCTCGCTCACCGAGATACAGTTGCCAGGCAAGAAGCGCGTGCATACGTCGGACTTTCTGCGTGGTTACCGCGGTCCTTCCGAGGGATTATTCGCATGATTCCATTTAGAGAATTCGCATGATTCCATTAAAAGAATTTGCTCGGGCAACTCCGTTCTTTGTTATAGCCCATCGCGGATCATCGGGCATCGCACCAGAAAACACACTCGCTGCCATGCGCATTGCCGTTGAAGGTGGCGCAAGAATGGTGGAGCTCGACGTGCAGTTCTCACAAGACAATCAGTCGGTCGTATTTCATGACGCTGTTTTGGGACGTACAACAAACGGACATGGCTACGTACGCAATAAGTCTATCGACGATCTACGCTCGCTCGACGCTGGCTCATGGTTCTCGTCAGAATATGCGAGCGAACGCATTCCACTGTTGTCTGAGGTGCTTGGCGTACTTCGTGAAAAAGCCTACTTACTACTAGAACTCAAACCTCTGGATGCTCACACACCACTAGCCGACGTAGACGCAATCGTGGATACGATTCGTTCGCTCAACCTCGGTGCGTATACCCTGTTTGCATCGTTCGATCATACGACAATCAGGCACGTTAAGCATATCGACGCAGCTCTGCATACACTTGCGCTGAACGTACCAGGAGACCATCGTCTGCCGAGCGAAATAGTTAAATCATGCAGCGCCGATGCCTACGGCTGTTCAATTGGTGAGTTGACTCGCGAGAGGTCGAACGATGCCAAAGCTCACGCCATACCGTTTGGTGTATACACTGTAAATGAAGAGCAAGAATTGCGAAAGGCACTCGCTCACGGTGTGAATGCTGTTGTAAGCAACTACCCTGAGCGCATAACGGCTGCCCTTGCGCACCCTTTCACCTCATGAACGACCCACTGAGCATTCTTGGCTTGGTTGCAGGTGGTTTCTCTACGTTTGCGCTTGCTCCGCAGGCCATCAAGATCTGGCGGACGCGTGAGGTAGATCAGTTGAGTGTGGGCATGCTCGTGCTAATGCTTGTTGGCGCATCTCTCTGGCTTGTTTACGGTGTCTTACGAGCAGACATCGCAATCATCTCGGCAAACGCAGTGGCAATCGTGTTTCAATCATATATGGTGGTGATGTGCATCACAAACCCGAAGCAATCTAGTGCCGACTGACCTCATAGCATTGCCAACCCTTTCTTTCCCTTCTATCTCAGTACGCCTGCAGACAGAAGAAGGCATCGTCCGTATTTACGACGACGTGCGTAAGCAGTACGTTAGCCTCACCCCAGAAGAATGGGTGCGGCAGCATTGCCTGCATTGGCTTGTTGCAAAGGGTTACCCGATTGGCCGTTGCAGTGTCGAACGACGTCTGGACAAAACAGGCATGCGTTACGATCTCCTTTGGGTTGACGACGCTATGCGTCCGTTCCTTCTCGTCGAATGCAAGGCACCTTCCATCCGCATCACGCAAGACACGCTGCGTCAGTCGTCGTGGTACAACCTCACGCTGAAGGCTCCGCATATCGTGCTTACAAACGGACGCGACACGTTCTGCGCATCGATCGGTAGAGACGGAGGTCCGGTGTTTGAAGATGACATACCAACCTATCCAACCGCACAATGACAATTACCTTGCGTTCACCGCTTGACATGCACTTGCATTTTCGTCAGGACGAAATGCTGACGCTTGTTGCACCGCTCTCGGCCGAGCACTTCGCAGGTGGTGTAATCATGCCGAACCTCATACCGCCCGTACACTCACTTGACAGGCTGCTTTCGTATACCGACGAAGTGAAGGCAGCCGTGAAGCCCCATGTCTTCGCCCCTTACATGACGTTGTTCTTTCGCGAATACACACGCGGGGAACTCATTGCTGCAAAGCCGCACATCATCGGTGTGAAGCTCTATCCTGCGGGTGCAACTACGAACAGCGATTCGGGCGTTTCAGAAATTTCACGCGTCGAGCACGTGTTTGCACTAATGGAAGAGCTCGACATTCCGTTACTCGTTCACGGCGAGACACACGGTTTTGTGATGGACCGCGAACGAGAGTTCTGCGACGTGTACCGTCACCTTGCAACGCGCTTCCCCGCATTGCGCATTACAATGGAGCACATAACAACGGCGGAAGCAGTGGCGACATTAAACGAGTTTAGCAACCTCTCTGCAACCGTTACAGCGCATCATCTGCTTCTTACGCTCGATGATGTGGTAGGGGGCTTAATGAGTCCGCATCTATTCTGTAAGCCAATCGCAAAACGTCCGGAAGACCGCGCAGCCTTACAACAAGCCGTTTTGTCGTCGCATCCCCGCCTAATGCTCGGGTCGGACTCAGCACCCCATCCACGTAATCGTAAAGAAAGTTCGGGTTGCGCTGCCGGTGTATTTACGGCACCGATCCTACTTCCCCTTCTCGCCGAATTTTTCGACGCGCACAATGCCCTGGAGCGGATGCAGGCTTTTGTTAGCGATAATGCTCAGCGGGTGTATCGCATTACGCCACCCGCAAAGTCCGTGACGCTCGTGCGCGAGCCAATGACGATACCGGCATCGTATGGCTCCGTAATTCCCATGTGGGCCGGCCGCACGATAAGCTGGCGGGTGGCGTCGGTCGACGCATGAGAAGTCCGGACACGTAGACCGTCTGAATCAACCGCAAATTGACCCTCTACAATTGGAAACGAGCAAGGTCGCTTGCGTCAACGGGGTTACTTAGGCAGGTTATCATCTCGTCACCTTATCGTGGGTACAGAGATTGTGACGGTATGTCGTCCCAAGTCCGCGAACGTCTGCCCGACGTATGGCTGGGCTCTGAAATCCCGAGATACTACGGGGATTGTGAAAGTGTCTCCACCCAAAAAAAGGCATGATCCAGTCACGAATTAACTTTTAACATATAAGATTTTGTATAGATGTTTTACGGTGCATATCTGTCTATCCTTGCTCACTGATGTTCGTGTTGATCGGAGGTATATCCAGCTCGCATGACTTCTGAAGATGGTCGATTGTGTTCGACCTGTTACCCAATAGAATTATCGGCTGCTGCCCTATGGGTGGCATTCCTGACTTGATACTCACTGTTTCTTTCATATCAGTAGTTTACAGGAGAATAATCGTGACAGCTACTAAGACGGAAATTCATTTTGATGCAACGCTGCACGAGAAGTGGCCTTTGCATCGTTTTGTGAGGGTCGCACGACCCGCATCGTCAACACGAATTGAGAAAGTGGTAAAGATATTTATGAAGGCTTGGATTGCAGTTTCTGTTGTCGTGATTCTCCAGTTTGGAGGGACAGGCGCCTTCGCCCAAGAGCCAGTAGTCTTCGACGATTCCAGAGCCAAAGAAATGCAGACCGTGTGGATCAAGCACGTCCCTCTTAGCACCTTCGCAGGGTATATGCAGAATGTAGCTGACATTCCGGGAAACAACTTGGTTGCGGTGTTATTGAATCGTGAGTATCGGACGTGGCCAACGACACCATTGCTTGACACGACAGCAAATTCCCTCCAATGGATCAATGCTATGCCGTATCGATTCATTGAGCCGTTCGATTATGATGGCGTACCGCCGGGGGAATTTTTTACACCTAACGGGTCCGGTAACAATGCTGTGATACGCCCTTCTGCTGATGGAAAGATCATGACTTGTATTGACACCGTCATCTGTCTAACTCCCAAGGAGAGTACAGGCCAGTACACTCGGACGGATGTTGACGGAGACGGGACTCTGGATGTGGTTGCAATACACTCTGGGGATCCTTGGTTTAAGGTTTTGTTGGCGGGTGCAGGTCACGGGCAAGGGTGTTCACGGGTGATCGACCTTCCAAACGGCTTGCCGGACGCAGTTTATAATGGATACCTGTACAGCAATCCCATGCGGGTCATGCGTTGCGCAGACGGCAAGCTGCGCATCGTGTGGACGGGTACATTCGGCAACGGAGCAAATTCATACCGACGTGGCATCTACCTGCTTGATGTGCATCTGCAAAAGACCGATACAGGATACGCCGTCAGCTATACCATCGCCGACAGTATTACTCAACGGTTTTTGATATTTCAGGGTGAAGAAACTCCTTGGGTTATCCGCCCGGTAGTATGCGTGGATGATGCAAAGAACGGGCACCAGTATGCGCTCGTTAGCTGGCAGGACGGATATCACATTAACCACAACACGACCGTGATGTATGAAGTGTCCAACGGTAAACTAGTTGAGCGTCTATCGACTAAGGGAGAATTGCTAACTAACTCGACACGAACTTTTGACAATACATTTGATGATGGTGATGCAGTTATCATGTATGGTCGAAACTTTGCGAGAGTCACGGAATTTCATCGTCCCTTTGCCAAGCTGTCACCAACAGTCTTTGCCAGCAGTATGGCTTTCATTGATGACCAGTTCAATGATGGAAGCCGTGACCTGATGGCAGGAACGGAGAATTCCATCACCTTAGTCAATTTTGATCTGCAAACCACCAGCGTTACCGGGGATGAAGTCACGCAGCCATCATGGGTGAGTTTATCCGAAGGCCGACTCCAGTTGACGCTTGATCAACCTTCAGCAATATCCGTTGAGGCCGTCAATTCGATTGGTCAGAAGCGACCGTTCATCGTAGAACGTCCGGCACTGGCAGGACCGTTCTTGCTGGATGTGTCGCAACAGTTGGCAGCCCTACCGAAAGGTGCGTGGTTCATCCGCGTTAGCGACGGTGTTCGGATTGTGTCACTATCCTATCTGAGGTAGTGCCATGATGATATGTGATGCAAGGGTCTTCGACGAAGGGGCTGCCATGTGCAGTGCGTCCGTCGGTTGCCCTGACATAAAAGGGAAGAAGCGCGGTACTCCGCAACGAAGCTGAACGCGGGCGAACGTCTCGCTCATCCGACTACGCCTGAACTCACTGCTGCCAAAGGGGTGGCATTCCTGACTTGATAATCACTGTTTCTTTCATATCAGTAGTTTACAGGAGAATGAACATGCTCATCATGCAACCGAAGTGCAGGAGAGGCACGGAGGTATCCGAAACTTTCACGGGACACAACGTTGTGCCCCGCAGACGTAGGCACAAATATGCTGCCGGATTGAAGGTCAAAAAAGATCGTATGTATCGTTGGTCTACGATTTGCGCTCTTGTCTTTCTGCTTGCAGTTCTCTGTACGTATGCGCAAGGCCCCGTGACCTTCGACGATTCCAGAGCCAAAGAAATGCAGACGGTCTGGATCAAACAAGCCAGCGTTACCCGTTTCGCAGCATACATGCAGAACGTCGCAGACATTCCGGGAAACAACATCGTTGCGGTATTCGTGAACGGGGAATATCGAACGTGGCCTACAACTCCCAAGCTGGACACCACAGTAAATGCTGTGCAGTGGATCAATGCAAGGCCATATCGGTTCACGGCACCGTTCGATTATGACGGGCAGCCACCAATGGAGTACTTCAACAGCAACGGCGTCTTTCGACCATCACTGGACGGACGTGTAATGAGTGGAATTGATACCGTTGATTGTCTGATCCGTGAGGGGGCGGGGAGCAACTTTAAACCACGATTTTCGGCGGATATCGATGGTGACGGGAGAATGGATATTGTAACGATGGATAATAGTATAGGTGACAACGCAAATTCCGTTTGGTTCAGGGTGTTGTTGGCTGGTCCCGAGCATGGACGCGGGTGCTCTCGTGTGGTAACATTTCCTAATGGATTCATGAACGCCTTGGCTGGCAGTAGCTCAAGACAGCCAATGAGAATGATGCGTTGTGCCGATGGCAAGCTCCGTGTCGTATGGATGGGTACATTCGGAAACGGAGGAAATTCATTCCGAAGTGGGATTTATCTCCTTGATGTGAATCTGCTGAGTACCGATACGGGATATACGGTCAGCTATACCATCGCGGACAGCATTACGCAGCGATTCCTTGTGTTTCAGGATGAGGAAAGTCCGTGGGTTATTCGACCTGTAATCTGCGTGGATGATGCAAAGAATGGACATCAATTTGCACTCGTGAACTGGCAGGATGGTTATCACATTAACCATAACACGACTGTGATGTATGAAGTGTCCAATGGTAAACTTATTGAGCGGTTGTCGACCAAGGGGCACCTACTTAACGAAAACGTTAAAAACTTTGACAACTCATTCGATGACGGTGAAGCCGTCATTCTATATGGCCGGAATGTTGCACGCATCGGTGAGTTTCATAGACCGTTCGCAAAAATCCCGCCGAATGTTTTTGGAGGTGATATGGCTTTTATCGACGACCAGTTCCAGGATGGAAGTCGAGACCTTCTGCTAGGGACAGAGAATTCTCTCACGTTGGTGAACTTTGACCTACGGCCCACTAGCGTTGCCGGCAGTGATCATACGCAACCAACGTGGGTAGACTTTATCGATGGACGACTGCACCTCGCGCTTGATCACACGTCCTTAGTATCTGTAGAAGTGGTCAATTCACTGGGCCAGAAGCGACTTATAGTTGCGGGATACCATGCACCAGCAGGACCTTCCCTGCTCGACGTGTCGCAGCACTTAGCCGCTCTGCCGAAGGGTGCGTGGTTCATCCGCGTCAGCGACGTTGTTCGGATTGTGTCACTATCCTATTTAAGGTAGTGCCATGAACCATATCACTCTTGCTGTTCTGACGCTCCTGCTGGCAGGTACATCACTCTGCGCACAGAACACCGTGCGTCCGCGTCCCTTGAATATCCAATTTCCCGCGCACGGGTTGCCGCTGGGAGACACGAGTATCATGCAGCATCCTACAGGGTGGGTGTCGGGCCATCAAT
>JBKJNB010000036.1:0-5176 GCA_046595995.1 Candidatus Kapaibacteriota bacterium | reverse complement strand
ATCGAGCTTCTCGAGCACATAGCGTATGGTAACCCCCTCGGGCTCGGGCCATGGCTTGGTCAGTGTCAGAAACCGCGGCTTGCCGCCGAGCTTGCCGAGATGCAGGATCCGCGGCTGCTCCCGCGGTTTACCGTCGCCCGCATACAGTGTGTGCCGTGACAGGACTTGCCTCTTCCTAAATGCCGTGTCGCCCGGTGGAAGAGTGATGAGATTGGCGTCTGTCGACGCGAGGTATTCGTCGATGCCGTCGCCGTCAATGTCTGCGTGGCCGGCGTCAAAGCCGGTATAGAGTTCCATGAATACCCTTCGCTGTGTGGGCAGGCATGCATCCAGATACACACTAGGTCCCGCTTCCACATCCGTCCTGCCATTGCCATCAGCGTCCATGACATGGTAGATCCAGCGGTCATCACCCGGCAGTTCGCACCGCACCGTCGACGTGTCCGACAGCGTTTTCAAATCATAGATGCCGTAGCTCACGCCGTCCGGACCCGTACGGAACTGCACGTAGCCGGCTTCACCGAGGTTCGGCAGATACTTGGCCTCGCCCAGCCCCCTGTTAAACCGCACGGCAGGCTGCCATGTGGGCTGTGCGTGCGCAAGCACCGATCCAATGATGAGCATGAGGAGAAGCAGGATGGCACGCATAAGAACCTCGGTAGAATCGTTGCGGCAAGAGTATAGCTATGTCCGTTTCCAAGTTGAAATTTTCTTGCGCCCGAGCTTCGATGATCGATCAAGCAGCCGTTTATCGAGTTCTTTTCGGACTGCTCTCTGCAACATAGGCAAACCAGATGTTTGTGCAGACCCAAGCGGGCAATCGTGAACATGCCATCGATCCCTTCGTTGAACGATCATGCCGCTTGGATCGATACAGCCTGCAAATCCGCGTGAATCTTCTTTGCCATCGTCACGGCCGTGTTGTAATCTTCACAAACGAAACACTCGGCAATCGCCCGTTGCCACGTATCCACCCGAGCAAGTGCATCTTTCCAGCACGTATAGGGCGATGTAGTTTTCCGCATCACAACAGGAGTGGACGCGATGACAAAGACCGAGCAGATGTATGGCGTAGTCGAGGCATGGCGACGCTGCAATGCTGGTGCAAGCGCTACCGCGAGCGATCAACCAAAGGCGACACCGAAGTTGACCAGTAGTTTACGCGTTTATTTGACCACCGGACAGTACGACACCTGATCGACTCTAGGTAGGATGAAGATCGTGCAGATTCGGTTGACATGATTGGCTGAATTTATAAGCATCGCCGTCCTGCGCAATCTGCGCACGACATGGGAATCCCGTAACCTTCACACCCTGTTCATGTTGTTACCTGTACTTTCGTAGCGCTTCGGCGGGTGATGATTCGAGTCCCAGCGTTTCCGTTCTTAATACCCTGTTGGTTGTCCCTTCTTCTTGCGCCATTCGATAATGGGCTTAAACGGACCGTATTTGTGCTGCTCTTTTGAGAAGGGGTCGGCGTACGGACCTTTCCAGAAGTCAACGGGCTTTTCCTCTATCGCCGGATAGTCGGCTACCATTTCTCTGTATGGCCGTGCGTGAATGCTGTGGTCGTTTGCCTCGTCATTATTTACAAACGCAGCAACGTCGAGTGCTTCTTCATCCGTTAGAACTGGCTTGTACCAGCGCGCTGAGTCGAATGGCATGTTGTACTTAATAAACTGCGCTGCTTTAATCACGCGGTGCATACTTGTGCCGGGCTGGTAGGAAGACGTGCCCCAGAGCGGCGGGTATTCATAAGCGAGTTTATCTTCCTTCAGTTTGCCTTGTCCGTCTTCGCCATGGCACCGCACGCAATGGATTTTGTAAATCACCTGCCCCTTCCGTGGGTCTGCCGGTCTATCGAGCAGAGCAATTTCCTTGAGTTTGTCCCCTTTCACCGAACCATTTATTGGCACGCCCGTTCCTAACCATTTCATGTATGTGACGATTGCAATCATTTCCTTGCTGTCTAACGGTAGGGGTCTGCCATTGAGCGGCCTTTCCACACAACTGTTTACGCGGTCCGCAAGGGTCAGTATTTTTCCTTCACGCGCACGATACTGCGGGTAGCGGGCATGCGCTGAGAAATAGCTGAGGCCGTACGGACGTGTCCCTGCGTCGAGGTGACAGTTCTGGCATCCGAGCGCATTGCCGCCGTACTTGCCTACCGTGCCATTGGGTCCGAGATAATAAGGAAAGTTAACAAGCAGCTCACGTCCATACCGAATCATCTCACCTGTACGATCGTTCGGAATGATAGACGTGTCGGGCGGCGCATACACATCGTTGGTATCGATTCCGACAAGACCTGTTTGTCGACCATCGCCAGCGTTCGATCTCGATCGATTACGTTCAGAGCGTTCCTCAATGTCACTCGCTGGATTCGGCGGCTGGCACGCGACGCTGAAAGCTGCAATGACTGCTATAAGTAGCACGTGATTTTTCATGATGTCTTTCGTCGCCGGAACGGTTCTACCATTTGCTGTCCGAAACTCTTCGGATACTGTTCGACGTTTTCAAAACCGAGCTTGATGTCACGTCCGCTCCGAGGTACGTGCGCGGTTCCGAAGACATAATCCCAGACAGAAAGTGACAATCCGTAGTTCACACCCTTGACTCCAGCAGGCAATTCCTTGGCATGATGCCAGATGTGCATGTCGGGTGAGTTAAACACATACTTCAACGGTCCGAGTGGCAGCGAAATGTTTGCATGATTCAGATGTCCAATCGAAAGTGCCACTATATGCACGGCAAAGAAATCTTTCAGTCCAAAGCCAATCAATGCGAGTGGCAGATATTCAATTACTCGATAGATCACGGTCTCCATCCAGTGAAAGCGTAAATGTGCCGCAAAGCCCATTTGCTCTACGCTATGATGTAGCTTATGGAATTGCCACAGCGTCGGGCTTGCGTGCAATAGTCGATGGATATTCCACTGGATAAAGTCACGCAGCACGAACAACAACAGCAACTGCGACCACCAAGGCAGGCCGCGTACGTCGATGATGTCGAATTCTCGAATGCCGAGCATATTCGCTGCGCCAGAGCGCACCAGATGCACAACGACGTTGGATACGGCAGCGTAGCCAATGAGCGAGAACACAAAGAAATTGAAAAACATATACCAGCCATCGAGCCAGAAGTCCTGACGGATGATGTTCTGGTCTTTGCGCCAGGGCCTAATGTATTCGAGCAACCAAACTGCCGCCGATATTCCAATCAGCCAATAGAAATAGTTATTCCACGAGGGATTTGTAATCTCATGCCACAAATACCGGGCGTAACCGGTGTAGGCATTCTGTATGATTGCGAGTACTTCAGACACGATAGATAGCGTTACGAAACAGTATTACGTTAACGAACAGACGGTAGTGATTCGGCCGACCATCGTTCGAATCCGCCGAGCACATTGTATACTTTCTTGAATCCGTTGTTGACCATAATATTCGTTGCATCCTCACTGCGCCGTCCACGTGCGCAGTACACAACTACTGGCAGTTCTTTGTCGAGCTTCATTACGTTTTCGAGGAAATTTTTCTCGTAGTAATCCACGAGAATGGCATTCACAAGATGTCCGGAGCGATACTCTGCTGGGGTTCGCACGTCAAGCACGACAACCTTGGCACTCTTAATCAGCTTTTGAGCTTGCGTTGGCGTAATGCTCTTCACCTTCTCACCTGCGAGCATACTTACGGACGTAACAAGTAGAGCGATGGTTAAAGCAACGACGTTGCGCAGGGCTCTGTTCATCATATAGGTTTCCTTCGATGTAGCTAGTGGAGTGATCTGCAATATACGGGCGTCGTATGCCGTATCTTTCGGCCCATGGTATACGTGCATTCTATACGAATCGTGCTTAAGGCAATCCAGCAAGTTGCAGTCGTCAGCATTGTAGCCCTCGCGTTCGCCTTCATTCCAGCGTCCGCGCAGTCAGACCTAGCACCTCTTAAAGTCACAACAAACATTGCCCCCTCCTCGGGCTTCCTGTACCTCGCTCCGAATTCCCGCGTGCAGCCACGCCCGTATCAGCCGTATATGGCCATCTACAATGCCAGCGGTGGACTCGTGAAGTCGGGCAGCACGACAAACTTCCCGTTCGAGTTTAAAGTCCTCCCAGACGGACGCCTCGCATACTCCGAACTCATCGTCTTTGCAGGTACATCGGTTGCCGCAGGCGTGTACATCGTCGACACAACATTAAAAATCGTCGAGAAGCTCGAACAGAAACGCGGATACCTTGCCACGCAGCACGATTTTCATGTGTTGCCAAACGGACATCGTGTTATCCTTGGTGCAGAAGACGTTACACTCAACCTGAGTGAAGTCGTCCCGAACGGACATCCCGCGGCCAATGTCGTACAAGCCGTTGTGCAAGAGCTAGATGTGGACGGTAACGTGCTTGTGCAATGGAAGAGTCTCGACCACTTACCTATCACGCTCTCCTACGAAGACCTCACCGCGCCTGCAATCCGGTACGTACACAACAACTCGCTGTGGATAGACGACGACGGCAACTGGCTCCTCTCCATGCGCCATCATTCGTCAATCGTGAAAGTCAACCGCTTAACGGGCGACGTAATGTGGATTCTTGGAGGCAAAGCAAACGAGTTTACTTTCATCGGTGATCACGAAGCAAACGCTCCGAACTATTTCAGTTATCAACACGACATTCGGCGGCTGCCAAACGGACATATCACGATGTTCGACAATGGCACACAACACACGCCACAGCATTCACGCGCCGTTGAATATGAAATCGACGAAGTAAACAAGACATGTAAACTTGTTTGGGAATACCGCCACACTCCAGACATCTACGTGGGCTTACAGGGCGGCGTACAGACGCTACCCGACGGACACCGCCTCATCGGCTGGGGCAGCGCTGCAAACGAAGGCGCACCAGGCGTTACAGAAGTCGACTCAACCGGCACGGTCGTCTTCGAAGCGTACTACCCTAAGCAGATGTTTGTCTACCGCGCAACAAAGCACCCTTTCTGGCCCCCTGGCCGACCAAGCGCTGTGGTTGCGGTAAACGATGTGGCGGAGGGTGACACGTATCGCTACGCGAGCGCAACGAAGGATGTCGGCCTTCGCATTCGCTTTACGAAACTGAATTCGTTCTTCTACAACACCACAACTGCACGCCGATTCATGTGGTCGCCTGTTAATCCTAGGT
>JBKJNB010000007.1:0-2639 GCA_046595995.1 Candidatus Kapaibacteriota bacterium | reverse complement strand
TGTGCCCCTTTCGCAGCAGGAATTGGTACGTGGTATAATCCCAGATCCGGGAGCACGCATTGTGCTGTGTTCGGGTAGCTGCGATGGAAGCGGGCGACTGGTCAGCACAAAGTAGTTACTCGTCCGTGTTATGTACGCGTAACTGCACACGTTCTACGCGACGCGGCGAGCTTTCGAGAATCGTGCAGCGGTAATTCAGTATATCCACAACGTCACCCGTTGCAGGAATGCGTCCTGCGATTGAGTTAATCAACCCACCCAGCGTCTCATAGTCGGCGCTCTCCGGCAACCGGTATGGCAAAGTCTCATTTGCTTCGGAGATGCGCATCGAAGCGGGCAACTCGAATTGGTTGCGCGTCTTGCGGACGACTTTCGGACGGTCGTCATCGTATTCGTCTTGAATGTTGCCAACGAGTTCTTCAATAACGTTCTCAAGCGTAACGAGTCCGGCAGTACCACCAAACTCATCAAGCACGATTGCCATCAGCACTTTGCGGTGCTGCATTTCGCGTAGAAGTTTTTTGAGTTTTACGTCTTCGGATACAAAGTATGCTGGACGTAGTATGTCGTGCAGAATAATGAGGTCTTTGTGATGCATCAGCGTCAGCAAATCCTTCGCATACACGATGCCCACGATGTCATCGACCGTCGAGTTAAACACCGGCAACCGTGAGTAGCCTTCTTCCATAACGCGGTCTAGCAACTGGTCCATCGTATTCGACACATCGAGTCCGACGATGTTCGAACGTGGAATCATGATTTGTCCGGCCGTCGTTTCCGTAAACTCAAACACGTTCTCAATGAGTTCGCGCTCACTCATTTCGAGTCCGCCCTTATCTGAACTCTCCTGAATTAGGTAACGGATCTCTTCCGGTGAGTGTACTTCGTGTTCTGGTGCAGGCTCTACGCCCATCATGCGCAAAATGCCATTAGCCATGTTGTTCAGCGTCATTATTATCGGCTTGAACACAATGTAGAAGCCGCGCATTGGCAGTGCTACTGCAAGAGTTACCGCTTCTGAACGCCGGATAGCAAATGACTTTGGCGTTATTTCACCAAGCACGATGTGCAATACTGTTATTGTAGCAAAGGCAAGTGTTACGCTAACGGTGTGGAGTACAGACTCGGACATCGAAATACCTAGTAGGCTTACGATATCGGAAACGATGGCCGACACAACACTTTCGCCAATCCAGCCGAGTCCGAGCGAGGCAAGTGTTATCCCGAGCTGCGACGCAGATAGATACGCATCGAGATGGTCGAGCAAATGTTTCGCAACCCCTGCGAAGATATTGCCTTCACGAGCCCTCAGTTCGATCTGCGAGGCACGCACTTTAACAATGGCAAACTCTGCGGCAACGAAGAAGCCGTTAAGAAAAACAAAGAATAGCGTTAACGCAATGTTGCCAAGCATAGGCGCAAGTTAGCGCAACACATCAAACGACCGCGACACAATACGTCGATCGAGATGGTGCGAGAAGTATAATGTTAGAAAACTCTCGATCTCTGCGCGCAATGATTCCGTTGCCACTACACGATGTTCCAACTGCAATCCATACGCGTGCATCATAGCATACGCGACGCCCGACATGCGTATCCCCTGTGCGTCTGAGCCACGTGGGATACCGTCTTCGGCGCTCACACTTACAGGAGTATTAAGCGTCGTTGCTTCGGCGTAGGGGAGTCCGAACCCCATCACCTCTGCGAGCAGCAGACGCTGTCCAACTGCCACGCCATACGGCTCATCAGCCCCTTCCATGGCTTCGAGCCCCTTACTCAGCATCTCCCATACCCGCGCTTCGGGCTGGTTATCGGCCTGGGTTCGCATCACACATTCGGTGAGCAGCATCGCTGCACTAAGATGGTCGTACGACGTATTTAGCCTATGCCGACGCACCAATTGCTCGGCCGCCGACACCGTATGCAGCTCTCGATTCTTGTTGTGATACACCGTAATGCGCGAGTGTGAAAGGGGCTCCAGCGCACTGCCCAAGGGGCTTGCTGGCTTACGGATACCCTTTGCCACTACAGAAATTTTGCCTAGCAATTCGGTATACACCACCACGATGCGGCTGGTGTCGCCAAACCTGCGGGAGTGAAGAACGATGGCATCGGTCGAGACAATCATTGGGGAAAATACCGCCCACGTCGTATTTTCGTAGTCTATTCCGCAGTAGCTCAGCTGGTTAGAGCATCTGACTGTTAATCAGAGGGTCCGGGGTTCAAATCCCTGCTGCGGAGCAAATGTAAACCCTGTAAGATCAAAGACTTACAGGGTTTTTTATTTGCCATAAGCGCCCATCAACTTGTTGCATTTCGTGCACAATTGTGACGTTTTGTGACACTTTGTGACATTTATGGGTGCAGTCTGGATGCAGTTTGGGTGCAGTTTTCGAGCTCGAAAACCCGTGCTCCGGTACGTTCATGTGGTGGCGAGGGGGTGTTCGAATTAAATACTTTGGTGCGTAATCATCATTCTTCGCCGTACTTGAACAGTCAGAGACCCTGATGGAAACGTTCAAGCGTTTTATTGAAGCCTAGCGTGGGAGTGTTGCACGCCGTATGGTGGCTAAGTACGCGACCTATCTACAAACGATCAAACCAAATACGTCCGCGATTTATTCCTATCAGCTGGCAAC
>JBKJNB010000136.1:0-2648 GCA_046595995.1 Candidatus Kapaibacteriota bacterium | reverse complement strand
ATGTCAGCCAGTCCCAGATGGTCACCTTCGCCAATATTCGTAACGACGCCGACGTCGCACATATCGAAGCCGAGTCCTTCGCGGAGAATGCCACCTCGGGCGGTTTCGAGCACTGCCGCTTCGACAGCAGGGTTCATTAAGACGGAACGAGCGCTCTGAGGACCGCTACAATCTCCTGAATCGATGCGTCTACCTGCAATGTAGATTCCATCGGTGCAAGTCATCCCGACTTTTTTACCGGTACACGCAATCATGTGGGCAATCAAGCGGGTTGTGGTCGTCTTGCCGTTCACTCCGGTGACACTGACGATGGGTATTCGTCCGTTGTTGTTCGCGGGATACATCATGTCGATGATCGCTTGGCCGACAGGACGCGGCGTACCAGACGAAGGCTCGATGTGCATTCGCAATCCGGGGCCGGCGTTGACCTCCACGATCACTCCGCGTTGTCCTTGGAGTGGTTGTGTGATGTCTTGGGCGACAACATCAACGCCGGCAATATCCAACCCGATGACTCTAGCCGCTTCAACACATTGGCGCGCGACATCTGGGTGTACTAAATCGGTAACATCCGCTGCGGTTCCACCAGTGCTGAGATTGGCGTTGCGTCGGATCAAGACCTTTTTGTTGAGTGGGGCGATCGTGTCCGGGGTGAGCCCCTGTTCGAGAAGCACTCCCAGAGCCACTGCATCGATCTTTATTTTGCTTAGCGATGTGCTATGCCCATCGCTTCGGCGAGGATCTTGATTCACGATGTCGATCAGTGTCTGAACAGTCGATTGACCATCACCAATCACATGTGCTGGCTCACGTCGAGCAGCTGCGACCATCTTGCCGCCGATGACCAGGATACGATAGTCATCACCCGGTGCATGGCGTTCGCATATGATGGAACTACCTTCTTCACGAGCGGCAGCGTATGCCGCTTCGACTTGTTCGCGATCTTGAAGATTTGTCGCAACGCCTCGTCCATGGTTCCCATACTGTGGCTTGACGACGACAGGTAAGCCGATATCTTCGGCAGCTTCCCAAGCATCTTCGGCACTCTCGACGGGACGTCCCTCAGGTGTTGGCACACCAATGGTCTTGAGCAGCATACGTGTCAAATCTTTGTCCTGAGCAATCGACTCGGCGATAGCACTCGTACTGTCCGCTTCCGCGGTGCAAATCCTTCGTTGAAGATGACCCTGACCCAACTGAACCAGACTGCCCTCGTTCAATCGACGCCACGGAATGCTGCGTGCTCTGGCCGCTTCGACAATTGCCTTCGTGCTTGGTCCAAGACAAACCTCGTAACCATACTCTTTCAACTTTTCGACTTCTGCCTGAACATCGAACGGAGTGTCATGAACGGCAGCCAGGATAAGCTGGAAAGCTTTCTCGATGCAAGCAAGACCGAGCTTCTCTTCTTTGAACGCGACTGCAACTTTGTAAATACCGTCGACGTTTGTTTCGCGAGCACGACCATAACCAACGGGTGTACCCGCGAGCGACTGGAGCTCTAACGAAACATGCTCCAGAATGTGAGCCATGTAAGTTCCGCGTCGAAGGCGCACAAAGAAGCCACCACGTTCACCGACGCTGCAGCGGTGCTCGACCATTGTTGGCAACCATGCCATTAGTCGTTCATTGAATCCCGGAATCATTTCCGAGGAAGTATCCTTGAGTTCTTCGAGGTCGACCCAAGCTTCGAGCACTGGGAAATTTGCCCAGATGTTCGGACCTCGGAGTTTGTTTACCTTGAGAATCTGCATAACTTCCTCTATCTACCTTGGTTGTTGTTTGGAGAGAACCTTAGCTAGCACTCTATTGTGTTCGGAACTTGCCACTGGCGATATATCCAGCAACTTGATTTTCCTTGCTCACGATTAGCCTGCCTGATCCACGTGGATGGCGTGCCGAAGTGTTTGCGTTCTGATAAAGATCACGTTGCAAACCGTGGGCCAAGGGCATTCTGTTTCGTATTGTGCTTCATTTCCACTGTGAAAATCGTAAAAGGCGTCTTGAACCGTATTTTCTCACGTTTTAAATATGACGTCGATTCGAATGCGCAACCAAGTCACAATGAATGCAAATCGTTTTTGGTTGTGTTGTAAAGGACAAGAACGCGACCCAATCGCATTGAGTTCGACATCGGCTAAACACTTTTGTCGCCACAACCCAAAAACTGAGTCCAACGATAATCAAGGACATAGAAAAAACCGTATTTTTTCCCAACGCAATGAATCGGTGGGTGGAGCTACTTAGGAATTTGGTCGAAAAATGTCGGTTGGACTTGTCCAATGCTACCCATCAGCATTAAACTCATCGTCCCAAAATCATCGGCAACCGGTCGATACATTTGCCAAAGTGGCGGAATCGGCAGACGCGCTGGACTCAAAATCCAGTGTCCTTAACAGACGTGTGGGTTCGATTCCCACCTTTGGTACTGTCCGATTGTCGATGACTTGGGAAATTTGTACTTACAAAGAAATAGTATTCCACTCAGTTCGCAAGGCGACTGCCGACCGTATGCCAACCATCAATCAATTGGTTCGAAAAAACCGCGTTGTCCAACACAAGACGACCAAGAGCCCAGTCTTGGAGCAATGCCCTCAAAAGCAAGGTGTTTGCTTGCTGGTTCGAACGATGACCCCAAAGAAGCCGAA
>JBKJNB010000077.1:0-48969 GCA_046595995.1 Candidatus Kapaibacteriota bacterium | reverse complement strand
AGTTCGCTGATAGGTATGGTGTTGTTTGCCAGAAGACGTGTATCAAGTACAACGTGATCGCTGCCGACATTGACATACGTTCCGCGCGCAGGTAGTTCGGGAACATCCTTTGTTAGGAGATCGCGTTCTTCGACCGGTGGAGGGAAGTCCACACAAATAATGCCCTCGTTAGAAACTTTTGCATTGTAGACGATACCTGCCATCGTAAACATCAACTGCTTTCGCGCGTCGAGCGTGGCTCCGTTGTCGAGAGCGAAGCGAACCAGGCACCGACCTCCGTTGCCGCACATCGCGTCGGTACTACCATCTGGATTGAAAAATGTCGAAGTGGCGACTCCTGCACCAATATCGGATAGGACAATAACACCTTCCGCCGCCTTCATTGTCAATGCAACGCGATTGCACAGCGAAGGGACAAGCGTCTGAATAGTAGTTAGCGAGGTCGCAGCGCTGCGACCGTCGATAACGACGAAGGAGTTGCCTGCGCCTGACATGTGTTGCACAGTCAGGCTCATGGGTTTTCCGACACGGACACCATTGTCGTTGGGGTTTCGAGTATGGAGACCAATTCAGAGTGAATTAGACCATTGGTGGCAACAATGCTATCGTGCTGAAGAACAAACTTTTTGCCACCATAATGTGAGACTGTGCCGCCAGCTTCTATCACCATTAAAACGCCTGCAGCCATGTCCCACGGGTGCAGAGCCACTTCCCAGTAGCCATCGAAACGTCCCGCAGCCACGTAGGCTAAATCGAGTGCAGCGCTGCCGAGGCGTCGAATAGGTAGTCCGCGGGCAAGCATCTTCTCGAATTGTTGGATGCAATTACTGGGATTCTCCATCACATTGTACGGGAAGCCAGTGACCATTATGCAGTCGTCGAATACTGCCGTCTGGGAGACGTGGAGACGCTTCCCATTTAGGAATGCGCCTGCGCCTCGCACTACAGTAAAGGTTTCGTTGAGCAATGGGTGGTGGATTACGCCACACACGATGGCGCCATCGCGCACCGCGGCTATGCTCACGCAAAAGATAGGGATGCCGTGAGCGAAGTTGACTGTGCCATCGAGGGGGTCGATAACCCATTGCAGTGACCCTTCGCCCTGCGGGCCCCCTTCTTCACCAAGGAAGCATGCATGAGGCGTAACTGAGCGGAGGTGCTCGACGATGAGGGCTTCGCATTGTATGTCGTAGTCGGTTACAAGGTTGTGGCGTCCAGATTTTGACCGCCTTTCCATAGTGGTGCCAAACCCGGTGCGGAGGAGCTCGCCGGCCTTTACAGCGGCGGATGTTGCGTGGTGGAGTAGTTCATGGTCAGACATAATGAATGCAATCTAAGGGGCGAGGTCGGCACAACATGCTATCTTTGCCCATTCATGTCAGTGTTATACAGATCCCGGCACGTTCGGGTCACCGCATTATTGATCGCGTTCTCCGCGCTGTTATGCGTAGCTCAGGATAACCGATTCACGCAGCCGAAATTCATTCCGCGCGGACCCACCTCGTATGATACGACTGGGCAAGCACGGGTGCAACAGCTGTCAGCGGAATCGTCAGGCCTGCTAGAGCGGGAGATCGATCCAGCCACATATATCCTTGGTCCGAATGATGTCCTTACGATAAGCGTATGGTCCTCAGAGTCGGAGCATCTGGACTGCATCGTCACACCCGAGGGCAAGGTCGCGTTACCACGGGCAGGCGTTGTTTCGGTTAAAGGCATGACGCTGGATAGTGCGCGCCAAGTCATTCTTAAGCAGTTGGGCCGCGTCTATCGATCGGCCAACGCAGACGTTTCGTTGAAGCGCCTTCGTCAGTTTAAAGTGTATGTATTGGGCGCTGTCCGCGTTCCCTCTGTTGTTACGGCGACCGCTGCCGATCATGTCTTCGACGTGCTCGAACGTGCTGGTGGCATCATTGACACCGGTTCTGTTCGTGGCATTGCTTTGATACGAGAGGGAGCATCGAGCCCCATCTTCGTCGACCTTCAGCGCTACTTGTCCTACGGCGACCGTTCGGCGAACCCTACCGTACTAGGAGGCGATCGCATTATCGTACCACTTCGAAATGGTAGGAACACGATTCAGATTGCCGGTGAAGTCGCAGGTGAAGGCAGTTTCGACTTTCGCGAGTCAGATTCGCTTTCAACACTCGTACGTATGGCAGGTGGCTTTCTTCCGTCAGCACGGCTCGACTCTGTTTCAGTAGTCCGCGTTAGCGAAAATGGCTCCGAACTTGAGGTGATTGCCCTTGACTTACGAGCATGGGGGCAATCGCTACATGAAGGTGCGTCTCTGCCTAATGACATGTTACTCCGCGCAGGTGATCGCGTATACGTTCGTGCGATTCCGAAGTGGAATCTGCGGGCTGCAGTTGTTGTTACCGGCGAAGTAAAATATCCTGGGCGTTATCCTATTGCACCGCAGCAGACCAGGCTTACGGAAGTCATCGCTAGTTGCGGCGGTTTCACAGACAAAGCATCGCTTGAGGATGCCACGATTATACGCGTGAGCGAGCTTGCCTTGAAAGACAAAGAGTACGAGCGACTAAGGCTTTTGCAAGTGCCGGACATGAGCACGAACGAATTGCAGTATTACAAGACGAAGTCGCGCGAGGTAAAAGGTATTCTATCTGTGGACTTCACGCAATTGTTTATCAAGAACAACCTCGAAAACAATCCTGTATTGCAGGACGGTGACTCTATCATCATACCAACAAAAAATTATTACGTGAACGTTACAGGCTCGGTACGTAATCCGGGACGCATTGTGTACAAGCCAGGGATGGCGGTTGGAGGGTACATTAATCTCGCGGGCGGCTATGGCTTTCGGGCCGACCCTTCAGCCACACTCATCGTAAAGGGCAAGGGCGATCAGTTTCCAGCTTCTTCCGAAGACTATTCCATTGAACCGGGCGACAACGTCATCGTTCTTGATGAACCCGAGGGATCGTTTGGAGAAACATTTACAAAGGCGCTGACAATTGTTGCTCAGCTTGTAACGGTATTTGGTGTTATCTACACGATTGTGCGGCTCAAGTAACATGTCGGAAATCAAACCCCCACTCTATCTTTGGTCCGAGTACAAGAGGCGGCTTCCGCTCTACATCAAGGTGTGTGTTATTGCCTTTGTGTGCGTGCTGACGCTGACCTTTTTAATGCCTCAGACCTGGACGGCGACGACCACGCTAATGCCTCCGGAGTCGAGCAGCGGTGGCGGCCTGTCAGCCTTCATGCAAGGTAGTCAGTTACCGTTCGGCATTCTTGGTACTGAGAACAAGACCGCATTAGTCTTCGTGGAAATTCTGCGTTCACGCTCCGTGCTCGAACGTGTTGTTGATACGCTGCACCTTACAACGCACCCACTGTTTGCATTGCCTCTCCGTGAAGACGTTGTTGCAGGCTTGCAAAAAAATATTGACGTCGACTCGCGTAAAACCGGCGTAGTAATCGTGAACGTAGATGTCTCGACAGGCTGGTTGCCGTTCGGCGACAAGCCGGCGTTGGCTTCGAAGGCTTCTGCAGACATTGCGAATGCAACGCGTACGGCACTCGATGCCATCAACCGTGAGAAAGCCGTATCGCAGGCCAGGAAGACACGCATGTACATCGAGCGAGTGCTCGTATCTACACGATCGGACATCGATTCGCTACAAGGTAAAATCGAAACCTTTCAGCGTGCCAATAAGATTATTGCGCTCGATGACCAGATGGCCGCAATCGTAACGAATGCCGTATCGATTGGTGCTGAGCTTGCGAAAGCAGAGCTCGAACTGGCCATGACGGAACAAGACTTCATGCCATCATCACCACAAGTGCAGTTGCTTGAGCGCAAAGTGAGTTCCTTGCGCGAGCAGTATGCACGCGTACAGGATGGCGGACTTGTAAAGACCGATGCATTCTCAATACCATTGAGCAAAGCACCGGTATTGATGCGCACGTATACCAACCTCCTACGCGACCTGAAGATCAAGGAGCAGATTAATGCGTTTCTTGAGGCTCAACGCATGCAAGAGCTCATACAAGAAGCCAAGGACATTCCTACCGTGCTTGCTCTCGATGAAGCACGTCCAGCTCGTTCGCGTACCTCTCCTTCGAGGCTGCTGATGTTAGTATTGACGTGGTGCATCATCACCGTGTTCTTTGGTGTATTGATCCCTTTGCAAGGGGTGTTCGCAAAACGCGTAGCGCGTGTGCCGGTGACTCGGGACCTAGCCTAAGAACTTATTGGCTTCCTGACGGATCTCGCGCGCCAACGTGTGCAGCCTTGCGTTGCTAGACGCATCCGCTGTAGGCAAGTATCGTTGGAATGTGTTCTGTATGTAGACCAGCGGATTTCTCTTGAGATTGAACTCAAGACATCGAATGTTATCGAGGCGCGACGCAAGCTTGATGACCATGCAATCTTCACTTGCCACCTTCAGCGCGTCGGCATGAGCAAGGTCGACACCCTCAGGATCGGTCCGGGCTTTATCGAGGTTCTTCGTAAGCGTTTCAACAATGTATGTTACGTACGAGCCAAAGTTATACTCTAGAACACCCCGAGTAATAACGTCAGAATCCTCGAGTACATCGTGCAGCAGTGCCGAAATCAGCAAGTCGCAATCATGCACATGCAACTCGTCGAGCAGAATCTTTGCTACGCGAGTAGAATGCCAGAAATAGGGCGTGCCGTCGTTACGAAGCTGATGCTCGTGAACACTGCGCGACATTTCGTAGGCGTCAAGTACTTTCGGTAACGATAGTGGATCTGCGTGTGCCGAGACGCGCGATTCCAGTTCCTCGTAGGCGAGAAAGGTCTTGTTGTAGGAGGACTCACCCTTGTTGAGCATAGGCGCAAGATACGACGTAGCCACGTCGTGAAGTCTCGGGTTGTTACGGATGCATGAGTTCGCGCGCGCTATCAAGTGCTGCCGGAGTGATGGTTGTTCCGGCAAGTAAACGCGCGATTTCGACGACAGCGTCATCCGACGTAATGTTCTGAGCGGTGACGGTTGTTGTTCCTGCGTTTTCAGATTTTGAAACACGTATGAAGCCGGCAGCCAGAGAAGCAATCTGCGGCAGGTGGGTTATGCAAAGAATCTGGTGGTGCTTTGCAAGATCCTTCATCACTTCGCCTACATGCCTTGCAATACGCCCGCTGATACCCGTGTCGATTTCATCAAACACTAGTGTGCCTACACCGCCTTTACGCGCCATTGCTTGCTTTACAGACAACATCACGCGAGAGAGTTCACCGCCGGATGCAATCTTGGCAAGGGGCCGAAGGGGCTCTCCGACATTACTTGTGAATGTAAAACTCACGGCGTCGGCACCGTATTGAGACAGATCTGCAGTCTCAACCTCTGCCTTGAGTTCTGCCGAAGGCATCCCCATGGTTCGAAGCGCCAGCACAACACTCTTCTCGAGGAGAGCCGCTGCCTTCCGTCGAGAGATAGTGAGTTTTTTTGCTATAGCTAGTGCTTCATTCGACGCCATCAATACGTCGTTCTCGAGCGTAGCTACCGTTTCGTCAAGGTGCTCAAGATTCTGCATCTCACCATCGAGTCGTCCACGTTCAGAAATGGCATCTGCCAGCGTGCCGTATTTCCGGGCGATGCGCTGAAGGTTCATCAGCCTTTGACGTAAGTGTTCGATGTGTTCTGGGCTAAAGTCTTCGGGCTCTGTGTAGGCACTCACTGCACCAGCGGTTTCCTTACACGCAATAAGTGCAGAATCGATGTCATCGACATACCGCAACAACTGCGGATCGAATGCCGTGAGAGACACAAGGCGTTCTCGTACCTGTTGCAGAAGATCGTATGCGGCAACGTCACCTGCGTATAGGAGGTCGCGCACAACCGATGCTGCCGAGACAACCTGCTCGGACGATTCAGCTCGCAGGAGTTCTGCACGAATAGACTCGTCTTCATTGGGCTGAGGATCGATTCGCGCAATTTCGTCGACAAGAAACTGCAGTCGTGCGCGGTCTTCATCGGCTGTACGAGTACGTCGTTGTAGTTCTGCAAGGGATTCACGTTTGCCAGAGAGATTGCGCCATGCGTGCTGCATCGCAGCGAGTACCTCGTCGTGCCCTGCACTCTGGTCGACGACTTCGCGGTGACGCGTTACATGAAGCAGACCATGTGTGTCATGTTGCCCGTGGAAGTCTAGAAGTACTTGTGCGAGGGCACGAGCGACCGTGGTTTGAACAGGCGTGTCGTTGACGAAGCATCGTGATGTACCGCTGGCAGTCAGTTCACGTCGGCAGACGAGTTCGTTACTCGAGTCGAGCTCGTGCGCTTCAAGAAACGAGCGTACCGTTTCGTTCTTCGACACATCGAACGTTGCTTCAACAATGCACTTCTTTGCTCCGGTGCGAATCGCATCAGCCGGTAGTCGTTCGCCCATTGCAGCAGCGAGTGCATCGATAAGGATTGACTTGCCCGCACCGGTTTCACCGAGCAAAACAGTTAACCCTGCACCAAACGTTAGACTAACGTCATGGATGAGTGCGAAGTCGCGGATGGTGAGATGTCCGAGCATAGGGGGTCAGACCGACAAAGTGCTCAGAGACGTGTCAAACGTGACTGAAAGAGTCGGAATGCGCCGTACCCCACGACACCGAACAAGATGGCGGAAACGAGAGGATGGACTTCTTCGCCAACGACTACGAGGGCAATCGTAAGGAAGTAGGTGATTACAGCAATAAGCAGAATGACGAGAGCAGCCATGCGATTTCCTGTTTCTATTTGTGCGGAGTAGGGATGAACGCTCGATACTTTGCACGGAATGACGTCAAGTTATCGGTCGGAACCTTGACCGCCAAGATCACTCCTTCGTCAGCGTCTTCACGGGTTACAACTTCGTTCGTCTCGTACACACGCGACACGTCCTGCATGTGGTCGTACGGTATGTGAAGATGCACAGCAACACTAATCTGTTCGAGTGTTTGCTGCATCTCCTGAATGAGGCGCTGTATGTTTATTGATCGCGCAGCCGACACAAACACACATCCTGGAAACTCCATTGCCAAGTCATCCATGAGATGAGGATCTTCCAACGCATCAATTTTGTTAAACACAAGAATTGACGGTGTGTCCTGCGAACCAAGCGACTTTATCGTCTCATTTACAACGGCTATATGATCGTGCAAACGATTGTGCGTAATGTCTACGACGTGGATGAGTACATCTGCTTCCATCGTTTCTGCGAGTGTCGTTCGGAACGATGCAACAAGTTGCGTCGGCAGCTTTCTGATAAAGCCTACTGTATCCGAAACGAGGCATTTCTGTCCGTTCGGCAACTCGAACGCCCTAACTGTGGTGTCTAGCGTCGCAAAGAGTTTGTCTTCGATATAGACGTCGCTGGCAGTGAGTGCTCGCATGAGCGACGACTTGCCGGCGTTCGTGTATCCAATGAGTGCAAAGCGTGGTAGCCCCTCTCTGCCCCTTCGCTGAACGATGCGCTGCACATCGATTTCTTTGAGTTTCTCTTTAAGACGTTGCATGCGTTGGCGGAACATGCGCCTGTCGGTTTCGATTTGTGTTTCGCCCGGACCCTTTGTACCCACACCACCGAATTGTTTCGACAAGTGCGTCCACATACGCGTTAGACGCGGCAGCAGATACTCCAACTGGGCAAACTCGACTTGTGTTCGTGCCTCAATGCTGTGAGCGCGTGCAGCGAAAATGTCAAGGATGACTTGCGTGCGGTCGAGCACTTTTATTCCCAATTCCTTCTCGAGATTACGCACCTGTGCAGGCGAGAGCTCATCGTCGAACACAACCATCTGCACTGCATGCTCTTCGATAAGCGCCTTGAGCTCTTCGACCTTTCCCTTGCCTATAGCAGTGGATAGGTCTGGCCGCTCGCGTTCCTGCGTGAGAATATCTGCAACGTCAGCACCCGCCGTATCCAGTAAGAGCGTCAATTCGGAGAGGTGATCGGCGGTGATCTCCGGATTTGCTCCTTTGCGAAGTACAGCGACAAGGATGGCGCGTTCTCTTGGTTTTAGTCCGATGTCATGCATGAGACTACAAAGCTACGACGCGCGCAGCCGTAGATTTGACGCAATGCGTATTTCTGCTGTCTCACTTCTACTCATAGGTATCATGTTGTCGGGCGTTTGGGCGCAAGACGACATAGGTCCGCAGCCACCCGTCGTTCTCGAAAATGCCGACAGCGTTGTGGGGGCTGGCCCGTTGGAGACTGGTATTCGCCAGTTCTACGGTCGCGTCCGTTTCCGCCAGGGCAACGTTCTTGTAACCTGCGACAGAGCAGTGCAGTACATCCTCGAAAACAGGGCCGATCTCTTCGGGCGTGTGGTCGTAACGCAGGGTTCGATGACGCTGCGCGCGCCAATCGTGAAGTATAGTGGTAACCGTCTTGTTGCCGACGCAGAGGGCGGCGTTGTCGTTACCGATCAACGTCGCACCATTCGTTCTCGCTCTGGCACGTATTCCACGTTCACGCACCTGGCGTCGTTCTACGACAGCGTGCATGTCGAAGACGATTCGGTTCTAATCTGGTCGGACACCGTCCATTACCAACGCGACACAAAACTGAGCCGAGCATACGGTCGTGTTGTCGTTGCCTCTCGCGATTCCACGTCGTGGATGAGCGGCGACTCTGGAACACACGATCCATCAGCGTCATTCATGCAAATGTCTGGGCGAGCAGCATCATGGAGCATCGACAATGAAGACACGACGTTTCTTGCTGCCGATACGCTCGACTCATTTCGTGAGGGGGCCGCGCCGCGTTATCGCGCGCGCGGAAGGGGCAAGCTTGTGCGGGGTGGCGTTGCGGCACTTGCTGATACACTCATCTATGAAGAGGCGAGTGGACGTATCTACTTACGCAGCAAACCAATTCTTTGGTCAGACTCACTGCAGCTTGTGGCAGATACCATTGACGTCTATGCGCCTAAGCGGCACCTCGAATCTGTTGTTGGCACGAACACAGCCTTTCTCATAAGTAGATCAGACAGCGTGCGCACCGAACGTTTCGACCAGGTTGCAGGACGCGTCATTACACTTAATGTCCAAAACGACACAGTCAGAAATCTCATCGCGGTCGACAATGCCAAGAACATTACCTGGTATGTCGAGGACGAAAAACCAAAGGGCCTCGCCCGCTTTATCGCCGATACAATCAAGGCTTATTTCGAATCTGGCCAGATCACCGATGTATTCTGGCGTATTGGTGTAGAAGGGGAGCATCATCCTGAAAATATCGTGGCTGGACGCGAGCTCGAGTATAGGCTGCCGGGCTTCCTGTGGCGAACAGACAGGCCCCGTCGTCAGCCCCTTCCCATACCCTTTCGGAAGCCCGACGAGAGTAGGTGATTATTCCTCGATAGGTCGTAATATCGACTTGGCCCACCTGGAAATCTTATGCCATCCGTTCGAGCCGTCGTTGCATTATCGATGTTAGTGTTCTGCGTGATGGAATCCTTCGCGCAGAAAGAGCGTGTGTTGCCACGCCGAGGTTCTTCATCACTAGAAGGAACCAGTTTTGTTGTCGGCTTTATGCAGAACGAGATCGATGAATCAGGTGGCGAAAGTGCATTAAGCTTATTCCTTAGTTCCGAATACCCTGCAACCGTTGTACTTGATTTTCCCGATGGGCAGCGAGTTATTGAAACGCTCGTGCAACATAGTGTTCGCATCGTGCCACTCAGTGCTTATTTCTCAGTGGATGTATCGGAGAGGCGCGAACGAAAAGCGATCCTCGTTTCATCGAACTATCCGATTACCGTTCACGCAATGAACGCGAAGGACAAGACAACGGATACGTACGCAGCAATACCTATCGCACACTTAGGCAAAAATTACTACAGCGTAAATCGTCCAAACGATAATTACCGTCCTTCTGGCGGCGACATCGCCATAGATACACTCCCGCGTGGTGGTGAGTTTATGGTTCTTGCTACCGAAGCAAACACCACTGTGGTGATTACTCCGGCATGCGCCACAGCCGGTGGAAATCAACGCGGTATTCCGTTTACGGTGACATTACAGCCCGGACATTGCTATCTGGTACGTAGTGCGCCGGGTAGATTGGGTACAAATGATCTCACGGGTTCGCGCATTGTCTCGAGCAAGCCTGTAGCCTTGTTGAGCGGGCATGTACGCGCCAGTGTTCCGACGTATGACAACAGCAGCAAAGATCACCTCGTAGAAATGCTTCCGTCTGTGAACCAGTACGGTAAGGAGTTTGCCACAGCACCATTCGCAATCTCGGAAGTGGGCGACTACTTTCGCATCGTTACTTCAGCAGACAGTACTCAGATTCAGATAGTGGACGCCTTTGGTACGCAAACGATACGACTCAATAGCGCTGGGGATTGGACTAGTGTGCGCCTGAGGGGTCCGGCGTACTGGAAATGTAGTCGTCCGTGTTTGCTTGTGCAATTCATGGCCAGCAGCTCGAATCAATATTCAGATACGTTATCGAGGAGTGACTACGATCCTGCCATGGTCGTAGTACCGTCGATGTCGCAGTTTGTCTTAGGTGCACTATTTCAGTTCCCGGTGTTAACGGCGCAAAACGTGTCGAATCAGCCTCGCCACTACTACGTTAACCTCATTGCAGACAGCGTAGCTATTCCATCGCTTGCAATTAATGGCATTCCACTCACAACGTTGGCACCAGGTGTCAACGGAAGAATCGTTCCTGGAACGTCGCTCCGTTGGTCTCAGGTCAGACTTACGCAAGGTGTCGTTGCGATTGCTTGCGACACAGGAACGTTCTCTGGTGTAATGTACGGCTGTTCGACAGCCGATTCTTATGCGAATCTCTTCGGCATTCGCTTTGATTCGTTGCCGAAGTTAGATCTCTCTCCGCCTGTATACGACCTGGCTGTTGATTGTGGACGCGTTTCAGGAACAGTTACTGATGTGTCGGCTGAAACTGCAGAGATTGACGATGTCATTATACAAGCACCGCCCACACGGAACTATTCGTTTTCAGTTACAGGGCCGCTCGATTCGATAGGTACGATGCAGATTGACGCTTCTGTGCGTGACATGTGGAGCGATGCACTGATTGCTATTCATACCTATGACAAAAAGGGCAACGGCAAGGAGTGGTTGTATACGTATGATGCGCCAAGGGTACGCTTGCCGCAAAATCTTGCGATATCATTGCAAGGCTTAGCGCAAGTATGCGTAGATGCCTGGATTGTAAATATTGATACTACATCGGTTCGCATTGCTAGTGTAATGCTGCAAGCCGACCCTCGATATGTATTGGTGAGTACTCTTCCGAAGGACACGATGATTGCTTCGGGAGACTCTGTCAGTGTGCGCATTTGTTATACGCCAAGCACAGATACCGTGCAGCGCACGGCAAGACTGCAGGTATATCTGCCATGTGGTCTTCGAAAAGACTTCTTTGTTAGAACGCAGTCCGTACTGTCAATAAAAACCAAATCGATTGATTTCGGTCCGGTGCGTGTTGGCGACACTGCATGTGGTCACGTGGCCATTATCAACGACGGATTGAGTCCGCTTATAATTACGGCGCTCACGATGGCCCAATCGTTTCCGCAGTTTACTCCGGATACATCGCTACTAGCCTTGCCTCGCGACTTGCTAGCCGGTGATACGCTGTGGGTTGATGTTTGCTTTGTGCCTGATTCAGTTGGTGCTTTCACACGAGAGGATTCCGTTCAGTCTGAACCCGACCTCGATGCTATCGTTGGTTACGAAGGACGTGGTATTCGTCCGGACGTCGCAGACGTCGTCATCAACTGGGGCAAACGGCGCATTGGTACCCGAAGTGATAGCACGTTCATGCTATCGAACACGGGTGAAGCTTCGTGTCTGCTCGACCGGCTCTCTGCAAGTGGTGATAGTGTGTTCTTCGATGTCGGGACGTTAGGTGTGCCTTCGATCGCCGTTCCTGGTAACGGAAATACTACGGCAAGTGTAGCCTTCACGCCAACGACAGTTGGATTGTATTCCGCAAGTATGCCGCTATTAGTAGACTGGCGCCTTCACGATACCGTTCGCATTCGCTTTGTCGGCGAAGGCATTGTACCTGCCGTCGAAACCTTCGATGTCGATATGGGCGCTGTATTGATTGGTAATCGTCGTGATTCCATCTCGAATCTCGTTCGCTCTTATGGAACCGAGCGTCTCACGATCACGCGTGTCACTCTGCAGGGTGCGGATCGGGGCGCCTTCGTGATACCGGCGTCTCTACTGAACTTGCAGGGCTTGGCAACGCCATCAATGTTCGCTGGTCTCGTATCATTCACGCCTCAACGTGCAGGATATCATGCGGTGACTGTTGCCGTGGAGCACGATGCCATGCCAGGCTTTGAAAAAGACACATCGTTCGTAACGATTCACGGCGTTGGTATTGTACCCGATACCGTTGGTTTTACTGCGGTTCTTATCGTAAACGCTGTTCTCGATGCGTGCGTTGACACATCCGCAACCATTCAAATCGAAAACACCGGAAACACCGATATAGCGGTGTATGACATCGAACTATACAACGGAAGTTCTCTGATCTATGCCGACACGACAACCCCATTTGTGCTACGTGGACATACGGTGCGCGATGTTGTCGTACCATTCACACCGGACCGCAATTGGAACGGTACGTTACGTTCTGTCGTGCGACATGGCAACAATCAGACGGACACGAACAACGTAAACTTCAGCCTCCGAATTCCATCGGTCGAAGTGACTGCAACGCCTGTAATCAGCGTCTTCCCGGGTGCATCAATCGACATCGTAACGCATGTACGTGGTGAGTCGGTGCACGATGTTGCAGTGAGCTTGACTGGTGAATTTTTCCTGCCTTTCGACCGGTTGATCATGAACACTGATCGTGCGCTTGTGGCTACGGTTGACGACGCTTTCGGCCTTGGTCGGAAGCTACCTGTTCTTGTCACTCGAGCGAATGCAGGCGTGTACCGATGGGTGTTAGATGGCCCCGTACAAAGCCCCTTCCATGCCACGTGGACTGTATCAGCCAATTCGTTGTGGAAGGATCCTAAAGCGTTCGATGTGCAGACAACTGTCGGGTCGACAATCTGCGCAGACGGAGGAAGTGCCCTCACGACCGTTACAAGCGAGCTATGCGCCGGTGCGCTTCGTGTTGTCCGCTTTGCAGCCGTTCCGAGTGTTGCCATGCGTGTTACGCCGAATCCAGTGGAGCAGGAGTTCAACATCGAGATAATAGCGTCAGATCACGCAGAAATTTCCCTTCATTTGATGACCACGACCGGAGAGCGCTTCGTCCTCGCCGAAAAAATCCTTTTGATAAAGGGCACCCAGCATGTTAAATTCTCACGTTCCCATTGGGCTAGTGGGCTTTACCTGCTTGTTCTGCAGCATGGGAACGCTGCAGCGGGGCTTCCCGTTATGTTAGTTAATTGAGGTAGACATCATGAGGCGTACTTGCTACATATGTGTTCTTTTGCTGATTACATCTGCGGGAACGCTGTGGGCGCAGCAGGAACTTGCGAATCCGTTGATACCGGCCAAGGCCAGACCGCGTATTTACGTTGGTCCAGTTGTTGGTTATAACAGATCGCTGCATTCGTCTGGTTTTCAGTCGATTTCTGGGGACGTCCTCTGTCCCGATTTTACCTCCGGCACCGATAACGGCTTCTACGTAGGATTCTCGGGTGAGTACCTGTTGGGCAAGCCGGAAGTATCCAAATCGTCCATCATAGCTCGCATCCTCTACAACTATCTACCCGCGAACTACACAGAACCAGGCGATGATCTCCCGTCACTCGATCCAGCTGGAGAGGTTGTTATTTCGACTGTACGTCACGTGGCAGAGATCAAGTACTCGCTCATCGATCTTGAACTTATTTACAAATTGAATCTGTTCAATTCATCCTTCGGTGTTGTTGTTGGACCGACTATCGGATACGTGTTGTCTAGCAAGCGGGAACAACGCCTCGAACTCATTTCTCCTGACAATGCAAAATTCGATAGGACACCACCGACTCCTCCTGGCGAATACACGAACGGCGACCGTACGATTATTACCAAACGCGACGAAATTGATGACAAGTCCAACATTCGCCTTGCCGTCAAGGCTGGCTTGCAATACGAACTGTCGGCTGGTCGTATTCTGCTGGTGCCATGTGTGTATTACAATTTTGGTATCACTGAAGTCAGCCCGTCTGCAAACCTGCGTGTAAACGCGCTCCAAGCCGGTATCGACATCCGATTCGCTCTGTAATCGATTGAATTTGAAATCGTTCACAATGCCCGCACATTCGCGGGCATTGTCGTTTCTACGAGCCATACCGCAACATGAATAAACTGTGGTCCCCGTGGCGATCTGCGTACATCGCGTCTTCTGAAGAGCGCGACAATGGCGAGTGCTTCCTTTGCCGCTGCGCTACGGCTACCGTACCGACCGTGGATAGTCTTCTCGTAGCGCGCTTCGAGTACACCATGGTTGTCATGAATCGGTATCCGTACAATGCCGGACACCTGTTGGTTGCACCGTACGAGCATCAGGGCGAACTAACGGCCCTAAGCCGCAGCCAGTCGAATGAGCTGATGGACGTACTCAAACTCTCACTGCGACTTACGCAAGAAGTTCTTGCTCCGCATGGCTGCAACATCGGTGCGAATCTGGGTCGTGCGGCAGGTGCCGGCGTGCCGAACCATTTACACCTTCACACAGTGCCCCGATGGTCGGGGGACACGAACTTCATGCCTACCGTTGGCGACGTTAAGGTTGTGTCGGAGTCGATGGCTGACCTTTGGCAGAAATTCCGTGACGCATTTGAGTGTGCTCACCTCGCATGAGTGGATTTGCACCCAAAAGGCAGTTCAGCCAGAACTTTCTGACCGATCCGAAGACAGCGGACAAGATTGTTGCGGCGCTTGATGCCGCTGCTCCTGACTGCGTCATCGAAATTGGTCCTGGCACCGGGGTACTCACACACCGTCTGCTGAAGACCGGAGCCCACATCGTTGCCGTAGATGTTGACCAACGTTCGATAGACCACATTCGAGCCGAACCTTGGGCGAAAAGCCCCTTACTGCACACAATGCTCGCCGACGTTCTAACCCTCGACATCCGTAGTGTTTGCGGTAAGGGGCACGAAGCGCAAGGTAGGGGGCGCGAAGCGCAAGGTTCGCAGGTGACATCGGCGTCAAAAGTGATTGGGAACATCCCGTACGCGATAACAAGCGATATACTGTTCTGGCTGTTCGAACAACGCAGTCACCTAGAACGTGCCGTAATCATGATGCAACGTGAGGTCGCTCAGCGCTTGGTTGCCGAGCCGCGAACAAAAGAGTATGGTGTGCTGTCCGTTGCCGGTTGGTTCGCCTCAGAGCCCAAGATTCTGTTCCACGTCAAACCCGGATCATTTTTCCCCAAACCTTCGGTCACCTCAAGCGTGGTGCTTTTCAAGTTCAGGCAGACCGATCCTGTCGATGCTAGCATGGCAGACTTTATGGCATTCGTACGCGGGGCGTTTTCACAGCGGAGGAAAGTCCTCTCGAACTCGTTGCGTACGTACGTACAGGGACGTTCACCATCGGATCTGGCTGCAAGCGGGGGTGTAGACCTTGCACGGACAAGGGCAGAGGAGCTGACGCCCATGCAGTTGTTTGATGTATTCAGTTCGATTCGGGCGTCAACGTCATGAGCGTGATTAAATCGAATGAATCGGCGCGACAGCTGTTCGAACGAGTACGGGATGGACTTATCTCGTTCGATGTGTACACGTTGTGCATCATGGTTGTCTACAGCATCCTCGCTATCGTGTTCTATCCGTACGTCACTAGCGCATCGGCGATCATCCTCCAGGACCTGATGATCTCCACGGCCATCGCCGCTCTGATCCTCGTCTGGTCGGTTTCGGGACACCGGTTGTTGGAGCTCATGCGCCGGCTTTACGTAATTCCCGTCATTTACCTGATGTACGACCAGGTGCACTCCTTTGTCAAGGTAGTCCACCCAAAGGACTACGACGACCTCCTGATAGCTGCCGATAGGGTCATTTTCGGAGGCGACCCCACGCATATCCTATCGCACATGTCGACACCCATCGTTACAGAATACCTGCAGCTCTGCTATGTGCTCTTCTACTTACTTCCTGTTTTGCATGCGGTGGAGCTCTGGAAAACGGGGAATCTCGAGCGATTAGACCGCTTTATCCGGGCGATGACGTTTTGCTATTTCATTTCCTACCTAGCGTATTTCGTTATGCCAGCTGTCGGACCGCGGTTTACACTGCATACGTTTGAAAATATAGATAAGGACCTTCCGGGATTGATACTTACGCCGGCTTTACGGGGCTTCGTCGATGTCGGTGGAGGCATTCCAATAGGCACAACGGACCCCGTTTCTGTCGTTAACCGTGACTGTATGCCAAGCGGCCATACCTGGCTGACCCTGGTGAACATCATCATGGCCTTCCAGTTCAAAACCCGGTCGCGCTGGATTTTTCTCGTGATAGGGGGCTCTCTCATCTTTTCGACCGTCTATCTACGCTACCATTACGTCGTAGACGTCCTCGTTGGCGCACTGCTGGCCGTTATCACCCTACCCTTAGAACCCTACGCAAACACCCTCGTAAACCGTCTGCTACGTCGCCTCAAGTGTGGATAACCTCGGATGTAACCTTTTGACACGTATGATGTTGTTATGGTCAAGTAAGGGGGGACACCGGCAAGTTCCCGGGTATTTTGGCAGTTGGATAACTGACATGGATCTGCTATTTTTAGATGATGGCCCAAATAGCATCGTCGTACTAGGAATGCAAATGAATAATAGCTTAAATAGTAACCTTTTCAACTTACCGGGAGATCGTGTAATGCGACTCGGTTCAACTTCATTCCGATCGTTCGTAGCGACCCTATTGGTCGTACTATCGAGCGTAGGAATCATGTCGGCGCAAACAACAGAGCGTCGCGGAACCATGTCCCTCGTCGAAGGACGAAAGTACATGGTAGCTTTTCCACAAGTATGGGCTAGTGCAACAGAGAAAGCTCTGCCACAGCCAATGCTTCTGCTTATTTCATCGAAGGTCAAGGCGAAGGTTCGCGTTGCGACTCCGTCTTTGATTAACGATGGTCAGCAGATCAACAAAGAGTATACCGTTGAAGCCAACAAGGTATTTCGCGTCGTAATAAATACTTCTTTGATGAACATTGAATCCGAAACGCGCAGAGGCTACGGTATTCAGGTCACATCAGACAAGCCTATTTCCGTGACAACGTATCAAGCGTGGCAGGGTAATGGAGAAATGGCTCGCCACCTTCCAGTTGAAGGCTGGGGCAAGAACTACTACACGATGAACTTCTATCAGGATCGATACGGTACCGATGCCAACCCGAAGTACCGTCCGTCACAAATCCTGATCATGGCTGATAGGGATCAGACAGTCGTTACATACACACCAACGGTAGATACCGAAGGTGGCGTTGAAGCGCCTTCAACGCGCAAGGGCACCCCACAAACGATCACACTTGACAAGGGCGAAACGTACCTAATCAGGTCAAAGATCTTCCCACTAGAGAACAAAGAGTTTACATCAGACCTTTCCGGTACGTCGATCAGATCGAATAAGCCGATTGGTGTTGTATCAGGCCACACGAAGGTCGGCATCATGAGGTACCCAGACGTGCTTCCTCCGACAGGCATGTTTGCAGCTGAGGCACACTTCGTTCGTAACAACGTTCACGATGCTATGCTGCCGCACGAAATGGCTGGCAAGCAATTCGTCACAGCTCCTATCATGTACACGGCAATGCGCGTTACCGGCGTTACAGCCGAATTCGGTATCGATGATGACAGGGGTGATGTTATTCGTGTTGTAGCAACAGAAGACAATACGACGGTACGGGCAATGCGCCAAGATGGCTCTGGACTAAAGAACGTCTGGCTGCTTGCGAAGAAGGGTGATACGAGAGTTGAAACATCACTACAGGAAGCAACCTTCTGGGAATCAGACAAGCCGATCATTATGGGTCAGTATGGCAAGTCCTATGCAAAGATTCTTCCTCCAGGCGGAGTTATCAACGATGTTGACGCTAAGAAGGACGACCAAACACAAGGTCACCCGACGGTGGTATCTGGCATGCCTATGCTCCAGTATATCCCATCGGTCGATCGTTGGGTAGAGTACGGTGTTTTCTACGCTCCAGAAGGAATGGATAACTTCTTTAACATCGCATTCAAGACTACAGACATTGGTAAAATCAAGGTAGATGGCAGGATGTTGAATTCGTTCAGCGGTTCTATGCGTCCTATCACAGGCACTGAGTATGCCTACATACGCACAGCAATTGGTACCGGCGATCACGTAGTTGAGTCGGTTGACCCATCTGTTCGATGGGCAGCCTGGAATTACGGTTCGCTTGATGGTCTTGCACAAGGTCGTGCATATGGCACACCTATCGCTATCGACATGGCGATCCCTTGTAACGATTCGCTTAGTGTAAATGAAGTGATCGTTTGTGGTGATGTTGATGGTGAAGGCAAGATCCTTCCAGAAAACAGCCCGTGCGGTTCGATCTTTGCTGTCTATGCCGAAAGTCTAACGAACTACGAGTTGATCGTCGATGAAAACTTCATCAGCGGCGACAAGAAGGCGAAATTCTTTGTCAAGGTTCTAGACAAGAAGCAAGATGCAACAGCGACCATTCGTGTTGTATCACGCTCTGGCAAGTGGGTTGAGCGGACCTACACCTACGTAGCAGACAAGATTGCTTTCGACCCTGCAAGTGTGCAGTTTGGTGCCATTGCTATGGGTGCACCTGGTGTTACCAAGCAAATAACAGTCACAAACCTCAGCTCCGATCGCCCAGTGGAGATTAAGAATCTTCGCATGAAGTCGTTCCCGAACATCTTCACGCCAAGTCCTCGCTCGTTCACACTCGCTCCGTCAGCGTCACAGATCGTTGACATAACGGCTGTCATTAATAGCTCGGCTACGATTATCGACACCGTTATTGCTGAACTCGCATGCTTTAACGTTAATCTGTCAGAAGTTCAAGTTCGTGGTGAAGCGCCGCAGATCTTTGTAGGCGATCAAACATGGGTGAACGTTCCAGCATCCAGCCCTGGAATTCCTAAGGAAGTTGAAATCAAGAACGCGAGTAAGGTCGATCTGATCATCACAGGTTATGATCAATCGCTGCTCCCGATTGACAACTCCACAGGCAAGAACTTCTTCAATCCGCAGAATCTTAATCTGCCAATGACATTGAAGGCCGGTAAGTCGCACGTCTTCACGGTTACCTATAGCCCGAACGGCGATGCTGTTAATACCCACAGAGTAGACGTTCCATTCTATTCGAATGCTAAAGAAGTTGACTCCATTGCCGTTCTTATTGGTAATGGCGTACAAACAACGCTGTATGCATCAGTAGATCCTTGGAACGAGCGTGTCATAGACGGTATTCAAACGGCACAAAACATTACCAAGTACACGAAACGCGTTCTCTTCGGTAACGAAGGCCAGCAGAGCATTACGTTCACCACCCCACTCATTCGTGGTACCGATGTGGGATCATTCGAAATCGTAGATATGGGCAACACAGGTGGATTCCCACTTCAAGTGAACGCCTCAATCCGCGACAAGTACATTACAGTAGCGTTCACGCCAACTGAGATCGCTGACCGTGGTGCAGAGCGTGCCAACTACGTTGCTGCAATTGTGTTCCCAACAACAAGCACAGATACTAAAGAAACTGAAGTAGCCGCAGATCTTAACGGTATCGCATGGCAACCACAAGTCAAGGGCGACCATGCCGACTTTGGTAGGTTCGATATTTCCGATCCTGCCAAGACCATGCAGATTCCAATCTCGAACGATCACGAGCTTATATCGAACTCAACTAGTGGTGATACCAAGGGTACACACGCTGTTGAAATCACAGACATCCGCATCGTTGGACCTAACCCTGGTCGGTTCCAGATTGTTAACGGCCCATCGCCAACCAATACATGGGTTATTAATCCAAATGACGCACCGATGCAACTGGACGTTCGTTTTATACCATCTGATGCTGGTACAGGAACGTGGACGGCGAACTACGAAATCGTAACAAACTCAGGTACGGACGGTGCGGCAGTTTACACGCCTACGTACAAGCTTGATGCTCTTGTTGTTGGTGGTACGTTTATTCCTGGCACAGGCGACGATACCGTATATATCTACCAGTCGACGGAAATGCTCATTGCAATTGACAATACTCAAGGCACGAGCAAGACGTTCACGATTGGTCAGCAAGTAAACGGCCCAGATCAAAGCCGCTTCGAAATCCTCGAACCAATTAATGGACAGCTTACGATCGATGCCAACGGCACGGGGTACGTTAAGGTTCGTTTCACGCCTGACTTCGTAACGCTACTACAACCGGGTCAAAACCAGAGCTTCCTGTCATCTGCGAAGGCTCAGGCTAATACGGTTGGATGGCGCGACGCAAAGTTTGCAGGCACGATTGATGTAACCGACGCTGTAAATGGCGAGGTTAAGCTATTAAGCGTTTCTGGGCATGGTATATTCCTTGAAACCACGAACCGCATACGAAGTGATTACAAAGTTCTTCCTAAGGGAACGGTTGATGTTAAAATCATGCTTGATGGTGTTCCTGAAGCCATCGATGGTGCCGCTATTACGCGGATCCGCACACGCATTAACTATGACGGAAAGCTCTTGCGTCCGAAGGGCATGATAAACGGTAATGCAGTGGCGTCTATTCTCACAGTAGGCACACAGACCGCAGGTTGGACTGTTGAAAAAGCCGAAAAAGCGCCGAACATCGACATGATCGAAGTGGACCTTGTCCTTAACACCGGCAGTCCGTTGAAGTCATACTCGCCGCTCGATGCGAATGCAGTCCCAATGGTAAAGGTCACGTTCGATGCCTTCCTTGGCAAAGGCACAGATCCTCTTAATCCATTCAAGTCTCCAATTGGGGTGTACACGTACACATTCGACGGACCTACGACAGAAACGCGATACGTCCTCATTCACGACATCCCAGGTGAAGTAACGGTCGATCCTCTCTGTGCTGGTTCTGCTCGTCTCGTGGGTGTTACTAACACACTGTTTAGTGTTCAACCAATCGCTCCAAACCCAGTCACAAGCAATGCAGTAATTAATTACTCCATCGGCTTGGATGGCAATGTTCGCATCGTGCTGTTCAATAGCATGGGTGCTGAAATTCTGGAACTTGTGAACGGATACTATTCATCTGGCCAGTATGAAGTCCCATTGGACCTCTCATTGCTCCCAGCTGGCACGTACTACTACCGCATTATGTCTGGTCCATTCACGAGCGATTCGTACGCAATCACGGTCGTTAAGTAAGAAGACCTTCGAAAAACATAACGACCCCCTTCTGCCTTGTGCGGAAGGGGGTCGTTTCTTTTTTGGACACATATAGCGTTCGTAAAGGGCACATGTAGCCGTCATATTCCGTAACAGTCACATCCCTTGTTTTGCCGTATCCAAACCAAATCAGAATCCCTATGAAGCACGTCGTTTGTCTGCTCGCGCTGACCTTCTCGCTCACAACCATCGTTGCGCAAGTGGCAATCCCCGGTACGTCACCATGGACACCCGTCGAACAAGCACCGTTGTTGCGCGTTGCAATAACAGTCCCACCTAAGTATCAGGCAATTGCTCTCAACCCAGCGATTCATCGCGTGAACATTCCACCGCAATGGACAGTGAGTGTGTTTGCGGCTGGTGCTAGGCTGAATAAGCCGAGATTTCTTGCGTGGGGACCGGACAGCGTTCTGTTCGTTGCAAACATGGATGGGAGTAACATCCTCGCAATTCCTGACGCCGACCGCGATGGTGTTGCAGATATCGCAATTGTAGCTGCGGCTGGATTTTCGTTCGGACACGATGTGCGCTTCCACCGCGACACCATGTATGTTTCGCAAGAATCTGGTGTCGTTAAGCTATGGCGTTCAACGGGCGCAGGCTATGTGTTCGACCAGCGACGTACCATCATCAATAAAGCGAGTGAGCAACCACACCACCTGGGTGGTAACCATCGTACACGGACCCTGGTTATCGACACTGTCAACTCGCGCCTTTATGTAAGCGTCGGTTCGCGAGGTAACGCAGACCGCGAGATGACACCAGGTCGAGAACGCGCGCTAATAGAGGTGTACGACTTCGACGGGTCAAACAGACGCATCTATGCCACGGGTATCAGAAATGCCGTAGGCATGACGCTGCACCCTAGAACCGGCCGCCTCTGGGCTAACAACAACGGAAGTGATGGGCAGGGCAACAACATCCCAGGGGAATGGATCGATCTGGTACGCGACGGTGGCTACTATGGCTATCCGTTTGCGTTCCCATACAGACAGTACTTCGACCTAACAAAGGGCGACTACACAGACCTGCAGCCCCTGACTGCTAACGACAGCACTCTGGTTGAAACAATGCAACCACCGGCCGGACTCGTTACTGCGCACTCGGCGCCTATGGCCATGGAGTTTGCTCACCAGGGTATGCCTGAAGGATTTCGCAACGGAGCCTTCGTTGTTCTGCGAGGCAGCTGGAACCGCGCACCGGCCACCGGCTCGAAGCTTGTTTTCCTAGCGTTTGATGATGACGCAGATACCATTGCGAACTCGGTTCGCGATGTACTGACGGGATTCCTTCCAGACTCAAACAACACTGGCACACGCTGGGCTCGTCCGGTCGGCCTTGCCCTGGACGCCAACGGCTCAATCTACCTTACGAGCGATGACCTGAAGGAATTCGTGCTTAAGCTGACACCGCCACGTACTACTTCGGTGGATGAGGGGGCGCAAAGGGGCATAGAGGTGACACCAAATCCTGCGAATGAGATGTTCGCCATTACCTGGCCAGAAGCCGACATGTGCAAAGTCACCATTCGCGACTTCACCGGAAGAACTTGGCTTACAGGTGAGTATTTCGGTCACGCATCCATAGATGCGAGAAGCCTGCCAACCGGGTTGTATTCGATTAGCGTTAAGAACGCCAACAAGCTCTCATATAGGTTGCAACGAGTTGTCCACTAGTTCAAATGCGTGAGACACTAGTTTTTTCGAAGACCTGCCAGCAGGTTGGCGATGCGGTCTGCATGAATCTCTGACGCGCCTACGTGCTCAGTCATGGCAACTCGTGTTGCGTGTGCTACAGAAGTGCGTTTGGCAGTTACTGCTACTGTCGTCGTATACCAGGTCAGCAATTCCTCAGCGTTCCGCACTACCGAGAGCAGGCCAAGCTCATGCAGTCGCGTTGCATCGGCAGAGCGCTTAATGTTGGGGCCTGTCGCTATGGGCATGCCATACACAGCGGGTTCCGTTACGCTGTGCACGCCTACTCCGAAGCCCCCTCCAACGATAGCTGCATCAGCAATTGCGTAGAGTCCGAGTAGGTGACCGACGCTATCAACGAGGATATGGCCACGTGTTGCCTTAGTGGCGACGCTTAAGAGTGTACACGGAACTCGAGCCTGGACAGCAGCTAGTGCCTCTATCGTTGGCTCGTGAGGTACAAGAATTAATCGTACGCCCGGTATACACAGAGCCTCGGCGGTAATGTCTTCATCTTGCGGCCAACTTGAGCCGACGACAATGGTTGTTTCGTCTGGTCGGCGAAGCTTCTCTACCGAAGCATCAATAGTCGAACACTTTTCAATTACGCGGTCGATACGTGTATCGTCTAAAACACTCACCGGCCGCCGAGTTAGTTCGGATAGCTTTCGCGCGTCGGTAATCGTAACTGCTGAGATGAATGCGAGACGCGTGTATGTGTCGGCAAACCAAGAACGTAAGATTCCACGCGCCGATGTCGGGTATGTAGCGTTGATAAGCATAACGGGGATATGGCGCGCATGCGCTTCGAGTATGAACGTGCGCCAGACGTCATACCGGTCGATGACAATTACGTCGGGACGTAATGCGTTGAAGTACGCTCGTACGCGGTGCGATGTATCGAAAGGTAGATACGTGCAAACATCCACAGCAGGTGTACGAAGACCGTGCGCGTAGCCCGAAGGACTGAAAAAGCTTGCGATGATGCGTACGTTTTGAACACGTGATCGTGTAAGACGGATTACCGGCAGTAGCTGCTCGAACTCTCCCATAGACGATGCATGGAAAAGAATACGAGGTCCGTTCGGCGCGGCCCCTTCCGCAACGGTGACCCCTTCAGCAGCACCGACCCGCTTCCATGATTGTTCTTCAATAAACCGACGACGCAACTTTGCGTTCGTTATGGATGCCGTTCGAGCGGCAAGCCACAGGAGCGGGAGTGCCAGGTAGTGATAGACGAGATCTGTGAGCCAGACCACTGCGTTAGGAGCCTGTAAACGAAGGCGAGCGCTTCTCAAGAAAAGCTTGGGTGCCCTCCTTGAAATCGTTGGTGTTACATGTGCGGCCGAAAATTTCGGCTTCGAGCGCGAGGCCTTCAATTATAGAGAGGCCATTAGCGGCCAAGGTGGCTTCAAGGCATGCCGTAAGTGCAAACGGTGCCTTCGTGGCAAGCATAGCTGCGAAGGCTTCTGTATGTGCGAGGAGTTCAAGGCTCGGTACTACTCGATTAACGAGCCCGAGTTGATGTGCTTCATTTGCAGAAAGCATGTCGCCAGAGAGTATAAGTTCGAGTGCTTTGGCAGATCCGACTAATCGCACAAGTCGTTGGGTACCGCCATAACCGGGGATGATGCCGAGATTGATTTCTGGCTGCCCGAATCTCGCTGTGTCAGCAGCGAAGCGCATGTGGCAAGCCATGGCGAGCTCACAACCACCTCCTAGAGCAAAGCCATTCACAGCTGCAATAACGGGCTTGCCAAGCAACGCGATCTGTGTAAACACAGCTTGTCCGCGTTCAGCAAATAGTTTTCCCGTGGTTCCGTTTTGGGCATTCAGCTCAGCAATGTCAGCTCCAGCGGCAAATGCTTTAGATCCGGCGCCGGTAATCACAACCACACGAATGCTCGCGTCCTCTTGCACCTCGCGTAGAATCGCTGATAAGTCACTAAGCAATTCTATATTCAACGAATTTAGTTTATCTGGACGATTGAGAGTAAGAACGGCATAACCACTGCGGTGTTCGAGAAGGACAGTATTCATAACGCAAAACTACAATGTACCTGTGCATAATACCGCATTGCCAATGCGGGCTGGCGGACTAACTTTGAGACTTGCCCGTCGTGAATCCTTGACCTTGATGACCCTGACTTGAAGACTTTGTACGCACATATCGCCCGACTCCTATTTGCTGTGACCCTGTGCACTGCAGCCGCTTGGCAGCAGGAAGTAGCCGCAGCAGTGCGAACGAAGCAAAAGATCGCCAAGCACGCCGTACGTCCGACGCAGCACAACAGCGCCTCGGCACGCGTTAAGGGGTCGAAACGTACCAGGTCGAGTTCTAAGCGAACCCGAAAAAAGCGTCGGGCTGTGGTTCGTATTAACAACACGAAAATCACTAGGCTCAGTGTTGTGCGAGAGCGCGAGCTGTCGCCTGGCGTGCGATATGTGGAGTATCGTTCGAATGGTAAACAGGCTGTAAGTGTGCACTCAATGACGCTAGACCGCACCATCGCTGGAAATGCGCTGCGACTTGTAAAAGGCTTGGATCAGACAGACGGACTCGAACGCCTCGCAGATATGTCTAAGCGCTACGGGAGTGTTACTGGTCATACCATCTACGGCCTAGTTAACGGAAACTTCTGGAGGGCGTATCGCAATACACCAATCGGACCTTGCGTAGTAGATGGCGAAGTCGTTGAGATGAATCCGTATAAGAAGTGGACGAGTGCGTTTGTTGATGTTAAGAACGAACTCACCATCGATACGTTCTCAATAGCGGGCTCGTTAACGTGGTCCGGTAGAACTCTTAGCATTTCTAGCGTCAACCGACGTATTGACTCAGGCGTAGTGCTATACAACACCTTCGGAGGTCAGACGGTACCAAACGTCAATGCACGTGACCTACAACAAGCGTTTCAAGTAGCTCTAGCAGACACAGTTTTTAGCAGTCTAGACTCTACAGAGGCAGCACTCTCTCAGGAACGATTGCGACTTGAAATCGCGGCTGCTCAGCGTGAGTCTAATGTCGAATACCCCCTAATGAAAGTTCGAGTACGCTATCTGCGCAGTCCGGCGTTGAACGTGCCCTTGCAATGCCAGGTGCTAGACTCTGACACTGGTACCGTCGAGATGCCTCTACGCGGCGCTGTTCTGTCGTTCCCACGAGGCTCGTTTAGAACTGACGCAATGCCGCGCCGCGGAGACACCATAACGGTGTTGTTTAAAACGAACTTGATGCAGTCGGTTCGTTTTATGAATGCTGTATGCGGTACACCCCGACTCGTTCGGAACGGTGTTGCAAAACATGAGGCAGCGAATGAGGGGTCTACTGGAGGGCGATTTTTACGTCACAACCTTGCACGGACTGCACTAGGTGTGGACAAGAGCGGTACGAAAATCATTGCTGCGTGTATTGAATCAACTCAGGGACAACAGGGCACGATCGGTGCTACGATGCAGCAGGCGGCCGACGTCATGCGTCTCCTTGGCGCATATAACGCACTGAATCTCGACGGAGGCGGGTCTTCTGGAATGATTGTAGAGGGTGATCACATGTTCTTCGACGGAGAAGATCCTCTCACACGTCGCATTTCCGTTGGACTTGCCATTGTGCGTCTCTCTCACGTACTTCGCACGCCGGGGCCTGGCCAATAGTACACGCCGACGTTGCAAGCAATTACGGATAGAGAAGATACTGACGGCGCTTGACGATGAAGATCGCAAGCCCACGCGTCGCTTCACGTTCAACAGCATCCCAATCTCCACGGCTAAGCAAAGATTGTAGCGCCGACGAACCACTAACCTTTTTGAACATTACACTTTGCGGCGTGTTAAGCGTTGCGATCGCGTCGTTCGCAGTTAAGTACGGTTCCAGCGCAACAATTAGCGTTAGCGCCGACATATAGGGCTGCCACCGCGCGCCGCCATCGAATGTTAGGTAGTACCCATTACAGACCATCCCAGCAAAACGTCCCGTACTCGGCACGAACCGCGCGGATAGTGCAGTGGTGCCGTAACGCTTCAACCTTCGCATTAGCAACGTATCGAATCGCAGGGTGGGGGCTCCGACGACGGTAAAGGGGCTCGGAGAGCCAATGCCGATATACACACCGCCCAGCTCGCCAAGTAAGCCCGTAACAGGATAACCTCGCACAGCTTGAAGCGTGGGTATGTTTGGAGACGTGGGATACCAAGCGAGCAGCGTGTTCTCAAACGTCATATCGCGTGTCCAGCGCTTACATCGAACTACCGTCAGAGAGCATTGCCGTGGGAGCCCCTTGGTATCCTTGCCGAGCCAGCCTTCGGTATTCGACATCGTCGCAAGTTCTCCCATGGTCATGCCGTGTACGTAGGCCACTGGTATGCGCCCTACGAACGATCGCAGCGTGTCTTCGGGCACGTTGCCGTCCACGACAATGCCACCGAGTGGATTCGGCCTGTCGAGGATCATAACACGGACGTTGTGTTCAGCACATGCGTCCATTACTTCAACCATCGTGCTTATAAAGGTGTACGAGCGAGTACCAATGTCCTGCATGTCCACGACAACAACGTCGGCGTCTGCAATCATTGCTGCCCTCGGTCGCCGCAGCGCTCCGTATAACGAGATTGCAGGGATACCATCGATCGTATCGTTCGCAACAGTATTGCCTGCAGTGACGATGCCGTAGAAACCGTGTTCGGGTGTCAGTACTCGGATCAGCGGCACGTCGTTTCGTAAATGAAATTCCTCGAGTGTGCTACGTCCGGTATGTGCTCGCGCCGCAGCGTGCGTCACAAGCACAACACGTTTGCCTTTCAGCAGTGCGAATTCGGTATCGATGAGATTGTCGATGCCACATTTCACTGTGCCCTGTGCCGATGCAATTACAGTAACGCAGAGCGTGATAATAAGCGTAACGCAGAGCGTGATAATAAGCGTAACGATGAGCCTCATCGGTGAGACCTTGGATGAAAGAGCGTATGAACTTCCTTGACGTATTCTCGATCGATGTGTGTATAGATCTGCGTTGTTGCTATGTCTGCGTGACCGAGCATCTCCTGAACAGCGCGCAGATCGGCACCGCCTTCCAATAGGTGCGTCGCAAAAGAGTGACGAAACATGTGTGGATGAACATGCTGCGGAAGACCCGCAGTCAGTGCAGCATCGCGTATGATTTTCCAGATGCCCATGCGTGATAACGGACGTCCACGGTGATTGAGGAACAGAACGTCATCGGTGTCTGCGCTGGTTAGCAGCTTTCCTCGTGCTTCAGTTTTGTAGCGTATAATCCAACGCACCGCTTCGCCGCCAATTGGCACAAGGCGTTCTTTCGACCCTTTACCAAAGACCCTTACCACGTCTACATCGTCGAGAACGTCACGTTGGCGCAGTGTTGTGACTTCACTCACGCGAAGACCACACGCGTACATCGTTTCGAGAATGGCGCGGTTGCGAATGCCGTATATCGTCGATGTGTCGACGGCCTCTAACATGCGCTGCATGTCGTCTACACTAACAGCGTCCGGAAGGCGCTGAGCCTTCTGCGGCAGGTCCATTGCCTCAGTATAATTCTTCTCGCTTCGGCCTGTTGCCACAAGAAACCGATATAGATGGCTCAACGACGACAGGTAACGTCCGCGAGTGGTGCTGCCGAGTCCAACACCGGCAAGCATTGTAAAAAATGCTCTGAGGTTAGCAAGCGATGCGACACTAAACGATGTCAGCGCGATACCGGCGAGGAACTCAGCACATCGCGTTGTATCACGCTCGTAGGCGGTAACGGTGTTGTCTGCCAGACCCTTCTCCAAACGGAGGTAGTGAACGAATTGCTTGATGTCGCGCGTAAATGCAACAGGTAGATCGGCGGCCGGCGTCATTGTTGGGGCGTTGCCGCGTCGCTAGGGTCAACCTCGCGATATCGGACGCGTTTGTGTGATGATGCCAGAAGATTCTTGACGAGCGATTCCCGAATGAGGGCTAGATCTGCTGTGGTGAGCGGTGCATCACTGAGTTGACCGTCTTCAAAACGATCGACGATGATGCGATCGACAGCCGCCTCGATGTCTTCTCGCTGCGACGTGTCAACGAGGCGCGATAACGCTTCTGTCGCATCTGCCAACATGAGAATAGCGGTTTCTTTCGAGTCCGGTTTTGGCCCTTGGTATCGATAGTCCTGCTCATCGACAACGCCACCGTGACTTTCATCTAGTGCACGTGCATAGAAGTGGCGTATGAGCATGGTACCATGGTGCATTGGAATAAACTTCCAGATGCGATAGGGCAGGCGATACTCCTTCGCAAGTTCAGTGCCGTCTTGTACATGCTGGCGAATAATTGCAGCACTCTTCTTCGGTGTGATCTTGTCGTGTTTGTTGCCGATGTCTATCTGATTTTCGACGAAGTACTCTGACTTCTCGAGCTTGCCAATATCGTGAAAGAGGGCGCCAACCTTTGTCAACAGCGCATTTGCACCGATTGCAGTAGCAGCAGCTTCGGCCAGGCGTGCAACTGCTAGTGTATGCTGGTACGTGCCCGGTGCACGGTCATTCAACTGCTGAAGAAGTGGATGGTTCGCATTATCGAACTCTTCGAGACGCATGTCGGTTGCAACATTGAAGACTCGCTCGAGAACAATGATAACGGCGAACGTAACAAGCGTCGATGCAACGGCGTTGACCGCAGCGATGATGAGCGTCGGCCAAACATGCGACATCATAGAACGTTCGAGCGAGATGGCGACGGTAATGAGCGAAAGTCCTAAGAAAATCGAAATGATAGCCGTAAAGATCTGGGTTCGATTCTGAATGTTGCTTCCTGCAAGGGCGGCAAGCGTGCCCGACGTTATCAGCACAATTGCAATCGAGTAGTCGTTGCCGCGTGCACCTGCAGCGCTGAGCGCCATAACAACGGCACACATACATGCCGTGCGTGCATCGTATAACACGCTGACAATCATTGCAAGCGCCGGAGCAAGAATTGCGTACTCAAGTGGTAGGTCTGTGGGAATGACGATGCTAAGCCAACCCATAGCCGCGGTGATAACGGGCATGAAAAGCAATGAGGCGAGCTGTCCGTTGCGTACGTATGAGGACCGACGCATAAAGCGCAAGTAAAGCACGAGTAGGCCGATAAGCACCACTGCATGTCCGAGACTCCCGAGTGCGATAAAAGGGGAGAATCGAACCTCTGATCGCAAGTACTCGGCATCGCGAAAGCTCATCAGACGAGCGAGAGAGCGCTCGTCGAGGCGCGCTCCCTTGCGAATGATTACGTCGCCCGAACGCACAATCTCCTGCATCGTAGGTACCGAGGCTACGGCCTCGTCACGCGCACGTTGTGTGAGCGCAGAGTCGAGGCGCAGCGTTGGCATCATCGTGCGCTTGATGATGTCAATCGAAGCATTGCGTGTTTGCGGATCGATGGCCGCCAGGGTTTCGGCTAGCCGTGCGTGCACGCCGCCCATGTCGCGCACTTCTGTCTTTGGGATGATTCGCTCAGCTACCGATCCGAGGTCGACGACAATCATCGGTGTCTTAATCACTGCATCGTCAACGTCAATCACGCCAACCGAGAACGCGTCGTTCAACAGGGCATCGCCCCGACGTCGAAGTAGTGCGGCCACTGGCGCCGGCGCGTTTTCTGCGGCAATTAGCAATCGTTCTTTCGACTCTTCAATTGCTGATGGCACCGCACGGAATACAAGCGGTGTGCTCTTGCGAGCGCGTTCGTGTTCTTCATCGAGAGCGGCAGCAAGTTTACGAACTGAGAATGCGTACGGAGCAACAACAGACTCTTCGGTCCACATCGTTCCAAGCTGGTTTTCGTCATCAAGTTTCCGCTGACTGTCGCCACTTCGTCCCGGAAAAAATGCCGCAGTAGCGAGCATGCATGCAACGATGATAACCCATCGCAAAAAACGCGAGGCGTTCCACGTGTTCTGCGGTGCCTGCGGTCGCTCTTCATCCTTCAATTGTTCGAACAGCGTGGGCTTGCTGCGTGCCATGATGTTCCTTTGCTGGATCAGCGACCGGTGAAGACGGGCGGACGTTTTTCTACGAACGACTGAACGCCTTCGACATAGTCCGCAGACTCACCAGCTCGCTGCTGGTAGTCGATTTCAAGTTCAAGCATTTCTTCGAACGATGCACTCATGCCTTTTTGTAACAGCATCTTGACGTAACCATACGATTGGGTCGGACCCGATGCGTACGTGCGGGCCATGCTTTGCACTGCGTGCGCAAAGGCCTTAGGGTGAACGACGCTGTTTACCATACCGAGACGTAATGCGTCTTCCGCAGACATGGGTTTGTTTAGAGTTGCGAACTCGAAGGCTTTCGTGTATCCAAGCATGCGAGGATAGAAGTAGGTGGCGCCAGAATCTGGCAACAACGCTATGCCTATGAATGCTTCGACAAAGCGTGCGTTTGCACTCATCACGCGAACATCTGCAGCCAATGCAAGTGACAAACCAGCACCAGCGGCAACACCGTTGATGCCTGCAATTACTGGCTTTGGCATGTTGCGCATCATAGACACGATGGGATTGTAGCGGCGTTTAAGGGAGTCGCTAAGGCTGCGCTTACCATCACCTGTTGGCGCGTCTTTCAAATCCTGTCCGGAACAGAACGCTTTGCCCGCCCCTGTCAACACAACGCATCGCACATCGGCGTTATCTGTTGCGTCTTTCAGGGCGACTTGAAGGTCAGACGTTAGTTGTTCGTTGGCGGCGTTGTATGAGTCTGGCCGATTCATGGTAATCGTGCCGATACCATCTGCAATCGTATACAGAACAGTTTCAAGACTGGGTATCATTACTTGCCCTTCCATTCGGGCTTGCGTTTTTCAACAAAGGCGGCCATTCCTTCCTTCTGATCGTCTGTTGCGAACAGCATGTAAAAATTCTTGCGTTCAAATTCCAGTCCTCCCTCAAGTGTCGTGCTGAATGCCTTTAGAACAGACTCTTTGGCAAATCGCAGCGCAATCGGCGCCTTCGACGCAACATCCTGTGCAAGGGCGAATGCTTCTTGAAGGTATACATCCACCGGCACAACGCGATTAACGAGTCCGGCCTGCAGAGCCTGCTGCGCCGACATCATTCTTCCGGTAAGCACCATCTCCATTGCTACTGCCTTGCCAATCGCACGTGTGAGCCGTTGCGTGCCGCCTGCGCCGGGCATTACGCCAAGATTAATTTCTGGCTGACCAAACTGTGCAGTTTCACTTGCAACTAACATGTCGCACAACATCGCAAGCTCGCAGCCACCACCAAGCGCGAAGCCGCTAACTGCACCCACCACCGGTGTCTTTACCGTGCGGATGCGTTCCCAGCGCGAGAACTGATCGCGCTCAAGCATCGTGACTGTAGAGGCGTCTGACATCTCTGTGATATCAGCACCTGCCGCAAAGGCCTTCTCGCTGCCGTGCAGCACAATGCAATGCACGTCGGTGTCGGCATCAAACATTGTGAACGCGTCTACGAGCTCAATCATCGTTTGCAGGTTGAGTGCGTTTAGCACCTTCGGACGGTTGAGCCGGATGGCGCCGATGCCCGTAAACGGACGATATGTTTCGATACAACTGTATGCAGAACTCATGGGGCGGAAAATACGGCATTTTTGTCTCCAGCTTGGAGGGCGGTATGGACTACTTGTATGATTCAGCATTAACCGACGAGGGTGACCTCGTTGCACCCAGTCGCGAGTTGCGCAACCATCTAGCGGCATTACGCATGCGAGACGGTAAAACGATGACGCTGTTCAACGGCAAGGGGCTGCGTGCATTCTGCACGCTCCTAGGGGCTACCGCAGATGGTATGCTGCGTGTTGACGCCCGCGAGCGCACCGAAGCCCCTTCTCCTCTGACCCTTGCCATAGGCTTACTCGACAGTCGCGATAGACTTGAGTTCGCCGTGGAGAAGGCGACTGAATTGGGCGTGACGTCAATCGTTCTGCTTGACAGCGACCATGCGTCACGGATGCGTGCAACGTCGATACGGCTGCAGTCTAAGGTCATTGCTGCCTGCGAACAGAACGGACGTTCATGGTTACCCGACGTCGTAGGTCCGATGAGTGTAGAAGCGTTTCTTGACTCAACAACAGCATCGGTGCTTCTTGTCGGCGATCAGGATGGTACGCGGCCAGGTGAATTGGCATTAGGTCACATCGCAGTGGTGGTCGGACCTGAAGGTGGCTTCTCACAACGCGAACAGGCGTTGTTCTCCGCAGACCAACGTATACACCGTTGGGCAATCGGGAAACAACGCCTGCGCGCAGAAACTGCTGCAATTGCAATGGTTGCGGCTGTAAGGGCCGTTAACGCTTAGCCTTCATTGCAACGTAACCGCGCCGTTATCTCGTGACAACAATTGGTGTGCTTACAAGCACGCCACGCGATAAAACCTGAAGCATGTAGTAGCCTGCAGCGACGCTACCAACAGGGATCGATACCAAGCGCACCTCGGGTCCGTACACACCACTCAACAACGTATAAACGACCGATCCCGTGACGTCAATTAGGCGGACAGAAATGTTTGTAGCTGCTTCGAGAATAATTTCGGCTGTGCCCGAAGACGACATTGGGTTCGACGACACACGAATGCCGACCGATCCAGTTACGCGGGCTTCGCCATCGACGCTAACTGCCCCGGCAATGGCCAGGCGCGTCGTGACAGGAAGATGATCGGAGACTGTACTCGAGTACGAAGACATGTACGCTTGCGGATTCTCGATGAAGGTGCGGTACAACAACGGAGCAACTTCGTTCGATACCAAGATATTGTCGATGAAGCGAGGTCCGGTGCCAAACAGATAGGTTGTGAGCCCGCGGTCAGCAAGCGGACATGTAGCGCACGCCCATGCTGCAACATCGTCGAGGAATACTTTGTACGGCGATGGAAGTGTCGTATCAACAACCGACTTACGAATGTCATCATTAAAATCGCCCACAACCATCACGAGCGAGTCCGAGTAGAAATCGCGCAGGTACGCATAGAACGTCTCAGCATCGACCTTGCGACGATTGTAGTCTTCTATTGCCGTGGCAGAGTCGGTGGCTTTGCCATGAATGTTGAACACGACCATGCGTCTCGTAACGCCATCTACAGTTGCGTCAAACGTTAGACGATACGGAAAACGACCACTAGCCCACGCCTGAGAACCACCGTTTACTGCAAGTCCGCTCGACACGGGTGTGACAACGTCACGATTGTAGATATATGCAAGCTTCTGATTCGACGTAATGTCCAATGCAAAAAGCGATGAGTAATTACCCGCAAGTTTCGATGCAAGCATCATGAGTGTATCGTTTGAGACGACTTCCTGTAGCGCATAAATGTCTGCTGCTATGGAATCCATTACGCGGCGAATGCTTGCATTCTGACGTGCCTTATCGCTTGGTCCGCGAGACGTGTCTATTTCGCCGAACCATTCAAGATTCCACGTCGTCACATCTAGCGTCCTTGATTTTGAAACAGTGTCTTTGGCAATCGGCGCCTGACCAAGATCGGTCGCGAACCGTGGTGTGATTTGGTAGGCACCACGGAATTGCCCGAGCAGGCCAATGATGTCGATTTCACCGACAGGGATTGCCAGATCGGAGATTTCGGTGCCGGCATCGATACGCACATCGATGTCATTGCCCGACAAATCTCGCACCTGGTAATTCGTCTCTGGTATAAAGCTGCCGAACTGAATGAACGTCACTCTGCGGAGGCGAACTAGCTGACCCTCTACACTTTCGCCGATGTTTGGGATTGTGATGTTTTTCGGTGCCGGCTCAAGCTTCGCAACCGGAACGACAGTAAACGTAAGTCCATTACCAGTCAACTGCGTGATGCCGGTTCCCGGATTGCCCGTGGTGGAGCCGAATTCACTAAGTGTCGCACCCTCAACAACAACAGAGTCGCCGATCTGAACGCCTGTTCGAAAGGCGTTGTTGAAGACTGCAATGCCTGCAGTACCATCTTGAAAGTATGCAGTGTTTCGAAAGATGCCGGCAGACGTAACGCGACCAGCAACCTTCGTAACAATGGTTCCAAACGCTTGCTGCTTTGCCTGTGCGATGGGAGTCGGAGCTTGCGCGCTTATCACGAACGGCATGACTGAGGTGACGATGAGAACAAGTAGATGTAAACGCATGTTTATTTACCTTAACGGTTATTAGAATCAATTGAAAATATCCATTGCAATGCTGTCCACCGCAGGAGGAGCTGCGTCGTACGAGTAGAGCATGTACGATGCGCCAGCAGTGAGGCTGACATTGGCCAGACGTCCGAGTTCGACCCCGGTTAGATCTTCTCGCAGTACAAAGGTATAGGTGCCGGGTGCAAGTTGTGCGTATGTCCGAGACGAGAACCCTGGCTGGAAGATGTCGTCGAACAACTTCGCTCCATTGTCGAGGTGTAACTGCACAAACCCGGCTTTGTCAACAGCATCGCACATGTGCGTGTAGCGGATGAATGCCATTGGCGCGCCCGATACCAAAGTGTCCTGAATTGCCTGACGGAATTCGACAAGATTTGTCTTCGTTCCCTTTGCGAACAGAATTACGCGTGCACTGCCACCAAGCGTGTAGAGGAGCGTGTCGCGGCGCAACACGCTGTCGCCCTCCTTGAACACAAAGCTCACCGGACGTCCCGATGTTACCGCTGTTGCCGACGAGGCTTTACCTCGTTCGATAAGCAGCGTTGATGTTCCTTCGATGACAACACCGAGCGTGCCCACATCCTGTGTGACATTCACTACGCGAACAGAAGCAGGCGCTGGCTGCGGAAAATTCAATACGCCATCATTGCAACCCAATAGGGCGGCGACGCATAGAAGAATGATAGGAGCAACTAGATATGTGCGCATCGTATCCATCAGAAGCTGTAACGAATGCCTAATTGCATTCGCCAGCGTGAGTAGAAATTGTCCGTGAAATAAACACCTGGACGTCCATTCGTAATGGGTTCAGAATACGTCATACGAAGCCGGCCTTGATTGTCGAATGGCCTACGTGTTTCGGTGTCGTTGACAAGTCCGAATGCGTTGTAACTCTGGAAATTCACGTATCGCTGCAGGCCCCAATCACTATTGAGAAGATTCAAAACGTTCTGTACGTCGAGTGTGATCTCGATAGAATGCTTGTCAACAACACTTGGAAGTCGCTGATTTAATTTCAGATCGAGTTGGTTAATCCATGGCTCGCGCACCGAGTTCCGCGGTAGAATCTTGCCTTGGTACGCGCGCAAGACATCGTTGCTCTCCACGAATGCCATTACCTGTTCCCATACTTGCTCTGACGTACGCAGATCTGTGCCAGTTGGGTCAACGATAACGATGCGCGTGTTGAAGTCATCTCGCTTCGGAACGTAGATGAGATCGTTGCCACCGACCGCATTGTCGCCGTTGTAATCCTGGATGTACGACATCGAGAACGGGCGTCCCGACGATCCAGAGTAGAACAGACCAACAGTTGTTGAGATTTGCTTCGCCCACTGAATGCTGTAGCTCGCATTCAACGACACACGATTTGGAAGATCGAAATTTGAGCGGGCTGCGGATAGGTTGTTCGGATCAACAGCGTCTGTATTACTCCACTGCGAAAGCGCCGTAGCGCTTTGACCAGAGCTAAGGTCTTCGGCGCGGAGCATGGAATATGAAAGTGTTACCGCAAGACCAGGCAGATATTCGTTCTTCGCATCAAGGTTCAGTTGGGCAGATCCGGAATACTGGAAGCCCTCTGATCGTGTAGACATCACCAACACCTGCGTGAATTCTGGAGCGACGAGTGAGTCGACAGATTCACCGGCGTACATCGGACGTCCATCAAGTGGCGATACGCTCATGCCAGAGCGACGAAGGTTAATGTTTGAAGAAGCGACTTGGTTAAGGAAACGTCCGTACATCCCCTCAAGCGTAAGCGTAAGCCCCTTCGTCAGGAGGATATCCGTTGCGAGCGTATTACGCCAGACTTGCGGCAGTCTAAAGTTTTCGTCGGTGATGTTGATTAGTGCTGTGTTTGTCTGTCTGCCAGGATAGTCGGCATCGCCGGGACGTGGTGCGCGCGGACTTGTCAGATCAAATTGCACGGGCAAGCCGGTAAGAGTATCTGAGATCACCGCCTGCGAGTTGTTCGAACCGAGCTGTGCTCGGAAAATATCCATACCCGTATTCGAATACTGGTTCGAAAGCCATACGGCAGCTACACGTCCAGTAAAGATGCCCGTGCCGCCGCGCACCACAAACGTGCGGTCACCGCTTACGTCCCAGTTGAAGCCCACGCGCGGAGCGATGAGCAATGAATTGCCAATGCCCGGAACAGTACTTGTGTTCATACCGGGGAATCGTTGCGCAAACAGTGGGTTCTCGTATGGCTGTGTGAGAAATATGGGTGCATCGACACGTATACCGCCAGTGATTCGCAATGTGGGCGTTACTTCCCACTCATCCATGGCGTAGACACCGAGTTGCAGCATGCTCCATGCTGTACGTGGAAGTGTTTCAGTACCGACAACTGCAGGGTTGGCGTAACTGACACGGTAGAAGTTAGGCGTGCTGTCGGCAAAGGCATCAACACCCGAGAACTGGTAACTGCCGTAGTAGTCTTGAATGAACAGGTTGTTGAATCTCGAGAATTCATTGTGCGTGCCAAACGTGAACGTATGGTCTCCGGAAACCAACGTCAGGTCATCGGTAAGTGCAAATAGATACTGATCGAGCGCGTTCGCTTGCGAATTGCGCTCTGGACCCAAGCTTACGATCTGGTTCGAGCCAACAACAATGCGAATTTCCGGAAATGCATTGGTGCTTAACAACCGTTCATCGATTGTGCTGGTGTAAGAAAGGCGTAGTTCGTTAGCCAGCGTTTCTGTGAGTATGCTGTTCAGCTGAACAACCGTCTGATTGTTAATGCTTCTAAACGTATTCGCCTGGCTGCTTAGCGAAAAGCGCGCAGCATCACGAAAAATGTTTCGGTCCTGCGTTGCATGCGTGAAATTGTGGCGCAATTGCACTTTGCTCCTCTCGCTAATGCTCCAGTCGATGCGAGCTATAACGTTGAACGAATTGTTTTGCGCAACGTAAGGTTCGAACGAACCGGCATCGTACCCGTACTTGTCTTTTGCTACTTGAATAATGCGGTCGAGTGTCGAGGTCGCCACAGCAAAGTTGTTGAGAGCATACGGATCATTCAACCCTACATCAACAGGCGCGTTGCGGAGACGCGCTTCAGCCGTGATGTGATAGAAAAGCTCGCTCGATACGATCGCTCCTCCTACGCGACCCCCAAACGAGAAGTCAGAGAAGCGATCGAATGGTCGCTTGTTGGCGTCCGGACTCAGCCCCACCAAGTCTTGGTTACGTCCGAAGAGGAATAATGAACCGTGCGTTTCATTTGTACCACCTCGTGTGATTGCATTTACGAGGCCACCCGTAAAGCCACTTTGCCGAACGTCATACGGCGACACGTTTACACGAAGACGTTCGATTGCATCCAGCGACAATACGTTTGCATTTGCCTGGCTTCCAGAAGTTCCTGCAGCACCAAGTGCAAATACGTCGTTCGCAACCGCGCCGTCGATCTGGAAGTTGTTAAACCGCGAGTTCATACCCATTATGCTTACGCCTTGGGTGCCATCGCTGCCTGCAGTCTGCGTCTGATTGGTGTAGGGATTGAGTCTCGCCATGTCCGATAACGAGCGGTTAATTGTCGGCGCGTTACTGATGGTGGCGTTGTCGATTGTTGATCCCGAACCAGTTTTTGTCTTGTCGAAGAGGGGATTACCCTCGGCTGTGACAATAATTTCATTGGTGAGCGTGCCGCCCATCTCTTGCAGGACAACGTTTAACGTCGAAATCTCACCGACCTCTACCGACACACCTGAAAACCGCGTCGGACTGTGTCCGACAAACGTTGCCGTAACGTCATACAGTCCGGGGCGCATCCCACGAATGGAGTAACGTTACGGCAACGTTTGTCGGACACAGTCCGGGGCGCATCCCACGAATGGAGTAACGTCCGTTGGGAAGCGAAATAGCCCCATAAACCGAGCCTGTGCCTTGCTGCACGGCACGTACGGTCGTCGCGCCCATGACCGGCCCACGTGAATTATTCGCACGCACGATACCTGAGAGCGTACCTGTCGTAACGCCCTGTGCATGAAGGGGGCCAAAGAAGGGGCACAGCAGGGTAAAACAGAGAGCACTGAACAGCAGGAGCGAGAGGGGAGAACGACTGTGCATCGTCAAAACTAACCCCATTTCCTCGTGGTGGATAGAGGCCCCGTATATTCGTAACAATGCCATTACACGAGCCACTGACGCAGTGGAATGCGACGTCGGCTTTACGCCTTACGTCCCTCCTACACCTAAGCACCCAACTGTCCGAAGCGCATTCTGATGATCAGGTGCTGAATGCAGTGGTGCTTAGCATCATGGGAAAGCTGCGAATGCGTAGGGCGTGTATCCTTCAGCCGGACGGTGATGCGTTTATGATAACGCACAGCAAGGGTGTTCGTCCGCTTCCAGTAGCAAAGTTTATTATCGAGGAATGCACCTATGCATTGCCGGAGATTTCGGCAATGCAGCCCCTTGTAGACCAGGGCATCGAGTGGCTAGTACCATTAGTTGCGCACAATGAACTCTTATGTGTGCTGTGTTTTGGTGGTGCCGTTGATGGTCTGCCGCCGAATGAAGACACCCGAGCGTACATCGAGCTCGTTCGGGCCATTGCAACTGCCGCAGTGCACAACACGCGTATGGTGCATACACTGGTCGAAGCAAAGAAGGCGTTAGAAGGACAAACATTGTTGGTTACGACGTTGTATGAAAGCGCTCGTGACTTCACAGGTAAGCTCGAGCCGAGCGAGATCGCGCGCATCCTTGCGTATAGGCTCATGGGACAGTTAATGACAAGCAGCTTTGCGCTCATGCTTGATGAACCGCTCGGTGGACAGACCATTGCAGCACAGCGTGGAACGATAGACGACGTTGCACTCGAGCTGCCCATTCACGCTCGCGGCATGCGTCGTGGCGTTCTACTGGTGGGTCCGAAACTGAATGGTAACGCCTTCTCAGCCGAAGAAATCACATTTGCAGAAGCACTTGGCAACACGGCAATGATTGCGCTAGAGACGTACCGACTTGTGCAGGTGGAAATTGAGCGGGGAGCATTTCTTAAGCAAATGGAGATTGCAGCACAGATTCAGCAAGGCTTGTTGCCACTACAGTTGCCTGCAACGCCTGGACTCGATGTTGCCGCGGCAACAACGCCAAGTGCACAGATAGGGGGCGACTACTACGACGTAATTCCAATCGAAGGCGGACGAACCTTGTTCGCCATTGCAGACGTTGCGGGAAAGGGCATCCCTGCGGCACTGCTTATGGCGAATGTGCAAGCTGCTCTAAACACGTTGGCACCGCTCGATCTTGGCTTGCCACAGATTGCCCACCGAATCAACCGTCTTGTATACGACAACACGGCGTCTGATGTCTTCGTAACGATGTTCCTATGCATTGTCGAGCATGACACGCGCACTGTGAGCTACGTGAATGCCGGACACAATCCGCCAATCGTACTGAACAACGGAACGGTCGAGTTCTTAAGCAAAGGTGGAGTTCTGTCGGGCGTGTTGCCCGATCCACCACCCTATGAGTGTGGCAGTATCGTTTTAACCGATGGCAGCGTGCTCGTGTTATATACCGACGGCGTAACGGAAGCCCGTAATGTTGATGGAGATGAATATGAGCCAGAGCGTCTGGTGTCGTGTATCCAGAGCCTTGCCCATTTGCCTGCATTCGATATTCTCCGTGGTATTCAGCGTAATCTTGACGAGTTCTCTACCACCGATCTACCCGATGATGATACATCACTCATCGTCATCAAATCAGCATGACCTTTGAATCGCACATTCGCGCAGTACTTGCACCAAACACGGCACGTACTACAGCTCCGCCAACGAATACCGGTCCTGACAGCTTGGCCGCGCTATCGTACACAGAAGAACTTCGACTTAAGCGCGCGGCATGGGGCCGCTTCGCTAAGGAGCTGAAGGTTGGTGATGCTCGTATCGAGGACGTCATAGCGTCGCCAATGCCACGAGGCTATCGTTCGACGTCGCGCCGACATGTCATTATGCACCGAGGAAGTGCTGCACTCGCACACGGTGAAGGTTCGTTGCTCGACGCTACACAAGCCGCACTACTCGAGCCAGAATCACACGCTCGCATCTACGATGTGATTGCACGTCTGGTGCGTCCGTCGAAGCCGCCACTAATGCTCAATCATGTAATCATTCGTGGATCGTATGAAGAGCTGGTAATAATCTTTGATGTGAGAGAGGTCGATGCCGACGTCGTTAGAACTCTGCGAAAGTGGACGAAGACCATAAACACGCATGTACCTGAATTGAAGCACGCGTGGATCTATCATGATCCGTCGAACACGAACTTCTTTATCGAACAGGAACGACTTCCGCACGGCAACATGACCAAGAAGCTTGTAGGTTCGGCGGCGTGGATTCAAAACGTTAACAACATTGATTATCAAATCGGGGTGTTCTCGTTCACGCAGGTGAATCTTGCAATGATTCCAACTCTTATAGATGTTGTGCGGCGTGTGAGGGGTGCTGCAGGCGGAACATTGTACGATTTGTTTAGCGGGTATGGACTCTACGGTGCTGCTTTTGCAAAGGAGTATGCACGTATCGTGGCAATAGACGCAGACGACGCTACCGTTGCAAATGCACGGTATAACATAAAGCGTGCAGGTGGTGTGGTAACGGCAGTTCCTGCAATGATGACGCGCAAGACCATGGATCGTCTTCTCGAAAGCGAAGAAAAGCTTGCCGGTGCATCCGACGCAGAAATGCGTAGAACGGTCATTCTCGACCCACCACGTGGCGGTATGCCAACAGGTGTGCGTGCAGCGATAGCAGAACTAGAGCCTCAGCGCATTGTAGAATTGTTTAACGAACCAGATGAGATTAATTACAACGTTCGCGAGTGGGCGTCAGCGGGATACGCGTGCGATATTGTCGTACCGCTCGATCTCTATCCAGGCACGACGAATATCGAGGTCGTGCTCGGCTTCACGAAGCGCGCAGCTCAGCCAACACGTTTACGGGCCCAAGTAAAGACGTCGAGGTAGTGACGTGCGGTATCGGTAATGGTGTACTTGCTCGCCATGGCATTCTGTCGCAGGCTTGTCCAGTGCGGCTCGCGCTTGTATACGCGCAGTGCCTGTTCGATAGCCTCGGAGCATGCATCCGCAGTAAACCTATTGAATCGAAATCCGTTGCCGTAAAAGATTATCGGATCGTACTGCGTGATCGTGTCGGCTAAACCACCCACGGCGCGCACGATTGGCACAGAGCCATACGCTAGTGCAAACATTTGCGTAAGCCCACAGGGCTCAAAGCGTGAAGGCATGAGATAGAAATCGCTTGCGGCCTGTATTCTATGCGATAGAGCATTGTTGTAGCCCGTTCCGACGAACACATGTTCGGGGTACCGGTATCGAAGTCCGTGAAAGAAATCTTCGAACCTCTGCTCACCACTGCCGAGTATCGCAAATCGGATGCGTCGCTCTGCAATAAATCGCTCGAGAGAGTGCAAGAGCAGCGAAATGCCCTTTTGCTCTGTGAGACGGCTAACCATACCAATAAGAGGAAGACCATCGGCTTGCGCTGCCGCATCCAAACCCATTTCCTGCAGAAGAGCTCGCTTGTTGATTTCTTTTTTATCGAGCGTCATGGCATCGTACGGCACCGGCGTGTGAACATCGGTCATTGGGTTCCACTCGTTCGTATCGATACCATTCAGTACGCCGATTAAATCCGTGCCCCGTGCCTGTAGCGCCGACTGTAAACCCATGCCTTCCGGTGTCCATCGAATTTCTTGCGCATACGTCGGACTTACCGTTGTGATCTTGTCTGCGAACATTATGCCTGCTTTCAGGCAGTTGAAGATACCGTCTTGCTCGAACCAACTACCAACATGGAACGACGCGGGGTCGAACCCACACAACTCCATCGCACGTACGGGGTCGTACATGCCTTGATAGGCCATGTTGTGAATTGTAAAAACGCCAGCAGTGCCAGCAAAGAACGGATCGGCCCTGTAGTGAATCTTTAGCATCGGCATACATGGCGCGGTGTGGTAGTCATGCGCATGTACAACGTCAGGTTTAAAGTTGAGCGCGCGTGCTAATTCGAACGCTGCCCGGCTTAGAAAAATGAACCGTCTGTCGTTGTCTTGAAAGCCGTCGTGGTAGCCGTAGATACCCGGACGGTCGTAGTAATCAGACGAGCTAAGAAAGTAAAACGGGGTGGTAGTGCCAGGTAATGTGGCCGTCCACACTTGCGCAAACTCCGGCCATGGTCCCATTGGTACTTCGAGCACGATGTTCGTCTTTGTTATACCGTATGCTGCCTTGTCAATCGTTCCGTATAGCGGTAGCACAACGACCACATTGTGACCCGCCTCTTCCCATGCACGCGGAAGTGCGCCAGTCATGTCGGCCAGGCCACCCACCTTGGCAAAGGGGGTTACTTCGGCTGCTGCTACGAGAATGTTCATGGGATTAAGAAGGAAGCGTCTACGGGACGACAAATATACGTGGGCATCGAGGGGAAGGCGGCTCTTGCGCGCTCGGCGTTATCCACCGAGGTGTACAACCCGTACACAGTCGATCCGCTACCGCTCATCGACGCGTAGAAAGCACCCTGCTGATACAGCGTGCCCTTTATCGTAGCCAACTCAGGGTAACGATTAAAGACTACACTTTCTAGATCGTTTCGAAAATGTTCGCGCATCATAGCTTGATTATCAACGGCTTGCGCAAGTGAAGTGATAAGATTTGTTGGTTGTTGTTCACTTGTTATCCCCAATGTGGAATACGCATCTGCAGTTGAGACGTGCAATCCGGGAAACACCAACAGTACATACCAAGGTAACTCTATGTCCAGAGAGGTAACAATTTCGCCGCGTCCTTGCACCAACGCCACACCCGGATTTAAGAAGAACGGCACATCAGAACCGAGAGTCTTCGCGTAAGGGGCTAAGAGGGGGCCATGTTCTGGGTAGAGGATTGACATCCCAAGCAATGTCGCTGCGGCATTGCTTGAGCCCCCTCCGAGGCCTCCCCCAGAAGGGATGTGTTTGGTCACCCGTATCTTCGCTGCCTGCTCGGAGTCTTGAGCAAGTAGGTGCGCAGCGCGGAACACCAAATTGTCTTCGGGGTTACTCGTTACCTGCGGTTCACATTCGACAGTAAGACTATTCGCACGCTCCATCGTAATAACGTCATGTAAATCGATGGCAATGAAGATCGAGTTTAAGTCGTGGTAACCGTCAGCGCGTTTGCGTAGGATTTCCAGACCGAGATTAATCTTCGCGCAAGCGCGCAGTCGTAATTGTTTCATAGCGTGATGGTTTGTTCCTCGAAGATATGTCCTCAGCAAAACAGATTCCCTACGAGAGCGAGATTGCGCGGAAGTCCGTTCACCTGGCCTCGCTTCTCATTCCGATTATCTATCTCAACATAGAACACACTATAGGGATCTTCCTTCTGGCGTGGCTGGCTGTGATCTCGGTTACCATTGATGTTATGATGCGCTATCACGCGCCGACGCGTCGTGTGTTGCTGGCACTTATTGGTCCAATCATGAGAACCCATGAGCTCAGCCGTGATAAGTTTCTGCTGACGGGTGCGTCATGGGTGTTGATTTCAGCACTTGTTACGATGGCTGTCTTCCCGAAGGCGGTTGCTGTAACGGCATTTACGGTCCTTATTGTGTCGGATACCTTTGCGGCTTTAGTCGGACGTCGTGTTCCTGGACCTCGGTTCATAGACAAGAGCTTGATTGGCACGGGCACGTTTGTACTTACGGCATGGATTGTCGTGAGCGTGTACGGGAACATCTATGCAATGCCGTGGACTTACTACATAGCCGGTTGCATCGGTAGCGTTGTTGGCGCTGTTATAGAAGCAGCATCGATTCGACTTAAACTCGACGACAACCTAAGCATACCATTCAGTATGGCTACTACAATGTGTCTTCTTGGGTGGCTCATGACGGCGATGGGATTCTCAGACTTCTTTGGAGCGATACCTTGACCCGACACTTTCTTGGTCAGCTTCTCCTCTACATTGTTTTGGGCGTTGTAGTTGGTCTCGGCGTTTACTTTATCTGGTTTCGCACCACTGCAAACCCCATCCACGAATTCGCAACTGTGCGTGACACGTTTACAGATGTCACACCGAAGGAAGCTGCTGTTGTGTACTTCATTCGAGTGCGTACATACGACTCGATGCAAATTCGATCGGTTGCGGATTATTACGTTGGGCAAGACATCGTTAAGCCAGAGTTCACTGCGTCGAAACGTCGTACAGTGCTTATGCACTTCTTCGTTGAGGGTGATACAGCTTCGCTCGGAGAAGGCATGCTGGATGAACTTGCGTATACACACCCCGAAGTCACCGATCCCGGCAGCTCGCTTCTGCTGGTGCCAGGCGGTTACGTCATGAAGGTAGTGTACGATGAAAACGCGCGTACGCCATCGATGTCTGAGTTAAAACGTACCTCGTTCTACATGGCGCGTCCGGGCATTCACGCCAAAGACTTGCGCTAAGCGCGGTACTGCACGCCACGAAATGCAGCAAACAAGTTCTTGACCTTGTTGCGTTGGTACTTCCCGGTTGATGTAACAGGCAGTGCGTCGGTAAAGAGCACCACCTTTGGGGCTTTGTGAAACGGAAGGTGCTCACGACAGAATGCGAGAATTGCATCTTGGTCAACATCAGCGTCATTCGGGATGACAAGCGCACCTACCTCCTCGCCATAGACATCATTTTCGAAACCGACGGCAATACCTGCACGCACTCCAGGTGCACGTGCAATCACTTCGTCTATCTCGAGCGGTGCGAGATTCACGCCGCCCCTGATAATCAGTTCTTTAATGCGTCCAGTGATGAAGAAGTACCGCCGGCCGTTGTCGTCGAGTCGCATGAATCCTTCGTCACCAGAACGAAACCATCCATGCTCGAACGCTTCGTTGGTTGCCTTTGCATTGCCGTAGTATTCTTTCATCACATTCGGTCCGCGCGATACAATCTCACCGCGCTCGCCATCCGGCATGGCATGTCCGTCTGTTGAGTGAATGGCCATCTCGTTGCACGGCAACGGAACGCCGATAGAGGGATAGCCAAAGTCTTTCATCCAGCTTCGATGTTCGGCCCACGAAAGTGTGCGCGGAAGAAAGCACGTATAACATGTGGTTTCCGACAAGCCGTAACCATGAACGATGGGAATGTGATAGTGCTCTTCGAAGCGCTCAGCAAGGTCACACGTTAGCGGACCCGCACCGCAGATGATGTGCCTCAAGCCCCCTTCAAGAGCCCCTTGCCCGTTGGCGTTTGCTTCGAGTAAGAATGCAAGCAGCGTCGGCACGACGCTAACGATGTGAACGCCTTCGTTGCGAACGGTGTCGAAGAAATGCGTAGCGCTGAATTTGCGGTTAAGAACCACGCTTGCGCCCGCGAGGAAGGGTGCAACGTGGGTTACAATGGTGCCATTTACGTGATGGACAGGCAACACACACATCATGCGCGTTCTCTCGTCGATACCATGCCATGCGGCAATGTCGTATCCGTCGGCAAACAAATTCTGTTGGATAAGCACGACGCCTTTCGGACTCCCTGTTGTACCACTGGTGTACACCACGAGGCAATCGTCGAATAACAGATCGTGATCAGCACTGGGAAATGGATGTGGCACGAGCGCACTCAAGCGTGCCTGGTGTGTCGATGGATCGCCATCTGTATCCACTTCTACTAGGGTGCTTGTTGAAGGGGCTAACACGCGGACGCGCTCTACGTACTCCGTCCTGCACAGAATGCAACGCGGTGTGCTGTCGTTCAGGATGTACGAGAGTCGGGCATCATCCTCCGACATGTTCAGTGGCACCGCACATGCGCCAATCAGCCAGCAGGCGAAGTAGGCTAGTATCGTGTCGGGATGGTTGTGGTCGGCAATGGCCACACGACTACCACGCTCGACGCCTTCATTATGCAGCAGCGTTGCGAGTCTGCGTGCCGATTCGATGAAGTCGTGATACGTGAACGTTTTGCGCCCTGTACCTCCAGCATAAATCATCCACACAGAGTCCGGATGCAAGTTTTCGCGCACACGCATGGCATCTCCCCACGAAAGGTGCGGATACACAATGTTTTCGGCGTTTACGCCGCGAAGACTCCGAGCCGGTTCTGTGCGAGGATCATGCTGCATGGCCGAAAATTACGTCCGCATGTGGCAACACACACCGCCGACGATGTAGATTCGCATCATGATCGACTTACGAAGTGATACTCTAACCGTTCCAGACGAGGGAATGCGAGCCGCGATGGCGTCTGCTCGTGTTGGCGATGATGTGTATGGTGAAGACCCTTCCATTAACGCGTTGCAGGAGCGCGTCGCAGCAATGTTCGGTAAAGAAGCTGCGTTATTCGTGCCCTCTGGATTGATGGGCAATCAGATTTGTATTGCGCTTCATACGCAGACGGGTGACGAAGTAATTGCCGAGGCTGACGCTCACGTTATGCACTTCGAGAATGCCGGTGCTTCGGTAATTGCGCGCGTGCAGTTGAATACGATACGATCGACGGACGGATGTATGAACGTGGACGAGATTCGTGAAGCAATTCGTCCCGAGATCTACTACTACGCCCGCACCTCTCTCATTGCCTTGGAGAACTCGCACAACCGTCACGGCGGTACCGTGCTGCCACTGCACTACATGCAGGCGGTTCGCGAACTCGCGCTTGCTGCGAACATCAAAATGCATTGCGATGGTGCGAGGTTGTGGAACGCTCTCGTTGCCCTCGAGTGCACACCGCGCGATGTTGCAGCGAATTTCGAAACTCTTAGTGTGTGCATGTCTAAAGGTGTGGGCGCACCGATTGGTTCACTCATTGTAGGATCTGGATATGACATCATGCGTGCCCGGAAGTGGCGCAAGATGCTTGGTGGAGGAATGCGTCAGGCGGGCATTCTGGCTGCTGCCTGTATGTACGCTCTCGATAACGTGTTACCGCTGCTTGCTGAAGATCATCGACGTGCCCGGAAGTTTGCAGTTGAACTGGCAGGAATCGCGGGCATTACAATAGACCAATGGCGGGTGCAAACGAATATTGTGTGTTTTGGGGTAGGGGGCTGGTCAGACGCCGACTTCGTTGCGGCCTGTACTACGAAGGGGCTACGCATAGCTCCTATACAGCATGGCGTGCTACGGGCCGTTTTCTACCACCAGATCTCGGACGCTGACGTTGCCGAAGCAGTAGAGGTAATTCGAAGTGTTCTGTCTGAACGCCACTGATCACGTATCTTTAGCCTATGCCGACATCAGAAAAATCCGAAGCCACCGTGGACCATGGTGCGGTTACCATAGACGACCACGGCACCTACAATCATCAGCTGCATAGTCGTGTACGTTCATACGACGTAGACCGACAGGGCATTGTCCATAATGCCGTATATCTATACTGGCTCGAAGCTGCACGCATTGAGTATTTCCGCGATATCGGAGTACCAATCGACCGTCAGTCATTCGTAACGAAACACCGCTTCGTTGTTGCGAAAACCGAGATCGAATACAAGTCAGCAGCGCAATTCGACGACGCCTATACGGTGTTCACACGCGTGTCGTTTGTAAAGAATTCTTCTTTCGGGTTTGAACACGTTATCCGGCACGAAAACGGCTCTATTCTCGCAACGGCGCGTGGCGTGTTGGTACACTTGAACCCCGCGACAAATCTTTCAGAGCGCATTCCAGATTCGTATCGCAGTCTCATCCGCGATTTCGAGGGTGATGGCGTCGAGTTTGCCGACTAGGCATTCGTTCGCAGCGAGAAAGATTCGCTGCAACGATTAGTACTCCATCGTGATAAGAGCGCGGAACGATACGTAGCGCGGCGAAGCAGGGTCGGCTAGGAGAAAC
>JBKJNB010000022.1:0-25215 GCA_046595995.1 Candidatus Kapaibacteriota bacterium | reverse complement strand
GCACCACCGATTCTACGGTCACGTTTTCATCTTTGAGCTTTCCGCCACCATTCCATCGTGGCGTTTTCGTGCTGCTGGCAATTTCTGACGGTCTCGCATTAGATACCATGCCGAACGGACGCCTGATGGGTTTCTACACGTCCTACGCTAAAGGTCTACGGCTAGTAGTGGGACCGTAACTAACAACCTTGGTCAGGTTGTTCAATAGTCGGACGCTATGTTCACGATGGTTGACGCAAGGTTACCATCTTTGTCGTAGAGAGCGACTACATACACGCCTAGTGTAAGGGCGTGTGTGTTCACAGTTGCGTTTTGCGTTGTGACTGTTTTTTCAATCACAACTGACCCGAGCAGGTCTACCACTCGAAGTGTGTATGGCAGTCGAATCGTGTGATTGACTCGGATCGTCAGCTCGTTGTTGTGATAATTGACTACGCAGTTGTCAAGCATCGATCCGGAATCGGACTGCACGGACACACTGCTTTGGCGATCGTAGATCAGCAATCGACGGGTTCGAACAACAACGTTAATACCGAGCGAAGACGACATTGTCACGAGCATCTTGGTGGCGTTATTATAGGGAAGCACCTTAACGTCTAAGTAGCCCCAGTCAGCTCCGATCCTGTGAGTTTCCTGATCCCACGTCATTACACAGTTTCGCACGTCCGCTTCAGCAAATCGCAAAACAATTTCACGTCTAGCCGCATCTTCTCTAATTCGAAGAAACAGAGTTTCGTTCGGTCTGCCTTCTACGAAGTTGAGGTGTGATATACCGACAGTATCCGCTTGACCGGAGTCAACTAGCGGACATGCGTGATAGACCCATGTTTTGCCGCTATCCAAAGTCATCCGCCAAAAGACACCTGTCCAAATGCCATCCGCAAGGACCTCGGGTGTGTTAGGACGGATATACGACCTGGAAGCTTCGCTTTCAACCTTCGAACCATCTACACTCGTAAACGATGTTCCCGCATCGGTTGAGAGGGACTGATCTCTGTTATACCAGAGGTTGCCGGGCCCGCCCGCATTGTATTCAGGGTCTCGAGAGCATGAAGTCACTCGGCTAATGAGGATCGTCGCGCTGTCGACGAGAACCAGCCTTACCTGTGTATAATCTGCACTAGGATAGCAAGTGTATTTATATGATTCCAGGGAATCGAGGGTGTCAATGCGAATTGTTTGAAATGTTTGGTCGATGCGTCTGATCGTCATCGCATAGGATTGTCGTCCGGCACCGTTCTCCTCATAGAATTCGTACGCTACAATGCCAAAAGCGTGGTTCCGAAAGGACAGACTTTGAAATTTACCCGGGAGCCGCTCGCCAACTTCTTTCCAAGTCACGCCTCTATCCGTCGACATCATGGCATACGTGAAAGGTGGTTGGAATTTGCCATCCGCACGCACAATCACGCCAACAACAAACACATTCTCATTCTGAGCTTTATCGATGTCTCGTACTTCGAAGCGTTGCGTCGAATCGAGATTCGGTGGCGCTATTGTATCAAATGTTCGCCACTCGTCTTGCGTGACGTAAATGCCTCCCCACGCCTGAATTAAAATCCCAGCACCATTGTCGTGTAATGCTTCAGTGAAAATAGGATAAGCAAGGAAAAGTTGTAAGCAATAGATTGGCGCTGATCTCTCAACGAAAGGGACAGCGATGGCGAAGGGACCACGGCGGCAACATTTCACACCGGAAGAAAAGATTAAGATCCTGCGGGAGCACTTCGAGAAGAAGCGGCCTATCTCAGAGATCTGTGAAGCATACGGACTCGATCCGAGCCAATTCAGCCAATGGAAGAAATCACTCTTCGAAGGTGGCGTGCAGGTCTTTACAGCGAATGGTAAACGCAGTCGTGATGAGTCATCATCCGAGCGTCGCGTACAGGAAGCCGAGGATAAGCTTGCGCGTATGCAGCGCGTGGTGGCGGAGATCGCTGCGGAGAATATCGAGCTAAAAAAAACGAGTGGCAGATCATGAGTGGCGTGCATACTCCAGAGGCCGTGGCTCGCGATGTTGTGCAAACGATTGAATCGTTGTGCCGGCGCACGGGCATCAGCCGTCTGCGACTGCTAGGTTGGGCAAGCATTCAGACAAGCCGGTATCATCGTTGGCGGCAGCAACAGACGCAGCCCCGTGCGCACGTGGATGAGCGTCCAGTGTGCACTTCGCGCGTTCTGGATGAGGAACGTGATGCGATCATCGCCTATCGCAAGACGACGCTTGCCGAGGGCCGTGCGACCAGTTATCGCATTCAGACCTACGAAATGTTGGATCGTGATATCGTAGCGGTCAGCAAGTCGACCGTGTATCGCGTGTTGCATGAGGCAGGGATGATACCCTCACGCACGCAGCAAGCATCAAGCAAGGGCAAGGGTTTCGATCAGCCGTTAGCACTGCACGAACATTGGCACACAGACATCAGCTATCTCTGGGAGTTTGGCCATCGGGCGTATCTGATCTCGGTACTCGAGGGTCGCAGCCGAGCGATTCTGCATCACACCATCACACACACGATGACGGCGGGTGACATCGAACGGGTGCTGCAACGCACACAAGAGCGCTATGCTGGCATGACGCCACGTCTGATTACGGACAACGGTGGGCAGTTCGTAAGCAAACAGTTCAAAGGATTTCTGGAGGACAACGGTTACCATCACGTACGCACGTCACCCAACCATCCGCAGGCCAACGGAAAGATGGAGCGTCAATTCCGGACGACAAAGGAAGCGCTGCGTGACCGATCTATCCTGGATTTCGATGACATGGTGGCACACGTCGACGAGATCATTCACACATACAATCATCAACGGTATCATTCTGCAATCGGTTACGTGACGCCGATGGACGTACTGCTTGGTCGAGCGGATACGATCCACCAGCAGCGACGCTACAAACTCGATGAAGCGAAGGAACGAAGGAAAGAAGTACATTCACAATTCTTCAACTGAGATGGCGCCGGATATTTGCTTACAACTTTCTCTTGATTGTCCTGTTTCGTCAGAAGCACAACAGTCGAACATCACACCGTCAGAAAATACTACACCCGGAGGATGCGGTCGCTCAACCCACTGCGCCGACGCGGAGAAACTCAGTGCTGACAACAACACTAAGGGAAGAAGGCGATAGAAGGCTTGCGTCAACCCTACTCTCCCGCTAAATACAATAGCAAACTAGGAATGCCACTGTCGATTAAAGAGGTTCCGTTACACCGCCTCGATATTCTTACCGGTAACCAGATTCTGAACACGCATTATACTACTTCTCGAGATAACAACCCACGGGCACTGTCCGCCTGAACGACGGTACCGCGCCTCGCGCGAGCACGTCCAGCACATCGCGGAGGTCGTGCTCGGTGACAACGCGGCGCTTCTTGCCAAGCGCGACGTATTGATTGTTGATGCGACCTTGATACACGCGTTTGCCGTTGTGCAGCACAACCACTTCTGGTGTGGTGGTTGCCTTGAAGCGTTCTGCCAGCGCTTTGGAGTCCCAACGGACATCCATGCGTAGTTTATAATCGGAGTAGAATTCTGCTACCTCTGCAGAATCGGCAGTCGCTGTGTCTACTACTCCGACAAATGCAACGCTGGGGTTGTCTTTAACCAACTGACGTAGCGCGACTGTTGATGACTTGCACACCGGGCAAGACGGCGAAAGGAATACATACACCGAATCGGAATGGGCGCCGAACGCAAGCATCGTTATGAATACCGCTGAGATCACAGAATGTATTTACTCAGGTCGTGGTTGTTTACAATCGATGACAAGCGTTCATCAACCATGGCCGCAGTAATAACAAGGTTCTTTTCGGTAATGGCATCTGGAGCATCGAAGAGAATATCTTCGAGGAGCGTTGTTAGAATGGTGTGCAGTCGTCGTGCGCCAATGTTTTCGATTTCTTCGTTAACGCGAGCTGCAGTGCGGGCAATAGCGTGGATGGCGTCGGTGTCGAATGCCAATGAGACGGACTCTGAGCCCATTAACGCAGTGTATTGTTTAATGAGTGCGTGTTCGGGTTCGGTGAGAATTCGCACGAAGTCTGCTTCCGTGAGCGAGTTCAATTCTACGCGAATTGGAAAGCGGCCTTGCATTTCGGGGATAAGATCACTTGGTTTACTAACATGGAACGCACCCGATGCTATGAACAACACATGATCGGTGCGCATTGCGCCATACTTCGTGTTGACAGTTGCGCCTTCTACGATGGGGAGCAGGTCGCGCTGGACGCCTTCGCGAGATACATCCGGACCTGAGCCCCCTCCGCCCCTTGACGCAACCTTATCAATTTCATCGATGAAGACAATGCCGGTGTTTTCGGCGCGCAGTAGAGCTTCACGAATGATTTTGTCCATATCGACAAGCTTCTCCGCTTCCTGCGCCTCGAGAACCTTGCGTGCATCTGCCACACGAGCGCGACGACGCTTTGTGCGCTTTGGCATCATGTTCTGAATCATCTCGCCGATGTTGATGTCCATCGAGTCGGGTCCGATCGGACCCATTACGTTCATCCCCTGCACTTCGACTTTTACATCTATCTCAATTTCTTTATCATCTAATTCGCCAGCATGCAGTTGTTGCAAGAGCCGCGCGCGTCGCTCACGGATTTCTACTTCGCCACCCGAGCCGGTAAGATCGAACGACATACCCGGAGCGGGCAATGGCGCTAGTGCATCAAGGATGCGCTCCTCTACTGCCTTGACCGCTTTCTCGTGTACAACAGCAAAGTGCTCAGCACGAACAATTCCGACAGCGACTTCTACGAGATCGCGAATCATTGTTTCAACATCACGTCCGACATAACCAACCTCGGTGTACTTCGTGGCTTCGACCTTTACGAACGGAGCACCTGCAAGCTTTGCCAGACGGCGTGCGATTTCGGTTTTGCCGACGCCGGTCGGACCAATCATGATAATGTTGTTCGGCATGATTTCGTGGCGCAGCATACCCTCTACCTGCTGACGACGCCATCGATTACGCAACGCAATGGCGACCGCTTTTTTTGCGGCGTCTTGACCGATAACATATTTGTCTAGCTCGGCAACGATCTGCCGCGGCGTTAATTCCATTGCGTGTTCCTTGAGGTGCTTCGTGCTACCGAAGTCTTACAGTTCTTCTATCGTGAGCTGATTATTCGTGTAGATGCATATCTCGCCCGCAATACGCAGTGACTGTTCGACGATATTCCGTGCATCGAGCTCTGTGTTGCGAAGTAAGGCGCGCGCTGCAGCCAGCGCAAAGGGTCCGCCCGAGCCAATAGCCACAACCTCATCATCGGGTTCAACCACGTCGCCCGTGCCTGATACGATAAGCGCTTTTTCGCTGTTCATAACAATTAGCATTGCTTCGAGCCGACGCAGATAACGATCGGTGCGCCAATCGCGTGCAAGTTCGATTGCAGCCCGGTCGAGGTTGCCACGATGCGCCTGCAGCTTTTCCTCGAATCGTTGAAGCAATGTGAACGCATCGGCGGTTGCGCCTGCGAAGCCAGCCAGGATGGTGTCGTTAAAGAGTCTTCGCACTTTTCTGGCCGAAGCCTTCATCACCGTCGTGTTAAACGTGACTTGTCCGTCGGCAGCAAGGCACGCTTTGCCGTTGCGAACAACGCCAACAACGGTAGTGCTATGCACGATGGGATGTGTGTCGGGATGCGAGATACCGAACATGTTTTGTGCGTGCGACATTCTAGTGCCGATAGTGATGGTACATGATGCGAAGAACAACGGCGCTTACAACGAACATGAAACTAAGAAGAACAGCAACTCCGACGTGCGCAGATGAGCCTTGTGCAACTTCTATCCACTGAACGGTCCCGCGCCAAACAAACGTAAGCGTGAAGATGGCGGTGGCAGAAAGCGCTGCGGGCATCGTCCATGGACGTCCCTGACGCAACAGAAAACCCATCACAATCATCAGCGAGCCAAACACGCCACCGTTAAAGAGCGACGACGAGCTTGTTTCGCCCGTTAACAAATACCCCGCTACGCCACACGCTAGCAGGAAGGTGCCGTAGAGAATGAGAATTGTACCGAGGCGTTTGTGCACGGCGGCCTATGACGTGAGTAGACCGTCTTTCATCTTTACTACGCGCTGGGCGCGTGCGGCAATCTCTTCGCTGTGTGTTGCAATCAGGCATGTAATGCCCGACGTGCGCTGCAAGTCGCACAACAACTCAACCACAGCCGTAGCATTGGCACTGTCGAGATTGCCTGTCGGCTCGTCTGCAAATAGAATTGCTGGTTCGTTAATCAGCGCCCGCGCAATTGCGACACGAGCTTGCTCTCCACCAGACAGCTCTGAAGGCATGTGCGGTGCACGATGTGAAAGTGAGACTTTTTCGAGCAACGTCATCGCGCGTGTTCGTGCAGTTTTGTCGCTGACGCCTGCTATTAACAATGGCATCATCACGTTTTCAATGGCAGTGAATTCCGGCAGCAGATGATGAAACTGAAACACCATGCCAACGACTTCATTGCGAATGCGGGAGCGTTGTTTGTCATCCATCTGTGCGTAGTTCACTCGCACATTCTTCGCATCCAGCTCGACCGTTCCGCTGTCGGCATCATCGAGTGATGCTAGAATGTGCAGCAGTGTAGACTTCCCTGCACCGCTTGGTCCGACTAATGCCACAAACTCGCCGCGCTCCACCGTTAATGAGACGCCACGCAGAACCACTGTATCGGCTTGCCCGGAACGTCGGTAGGCCTTCGTGATATTTGTTGCCGTTAAAAGCGGCATGGTAAAACCGGATGATTTGCCGTTAGGAGCGGCATGTTAAAACTGACGCAGAACGCGTAGATCGTTTTCGTACAGCTTGCGGATGTCGTCGATTCCTGTAAGCATCATGAGCACACGTTCAACACCAAAGCCAAACGCAAAACCCGAATACACTTCGGGGTCGATGCCGCAGTTGCGCAAGACTTGTGGATGCACCATGCCACAACCAAGAATTTCTAGCCACCCCGTGTGCTTACAGACCCTGCAGCCAGCCCCTTTACAGAGGAAACAGCCCATGTCGACTTCTGCACTTGGTTCTGTGAATGGGAAGTACGAAGTACGAAACCGCAGTTTGGCATCGGCTGCATAAAACGCTTGCGCAAACGCAAGGATGGTGCCCTTTAGGTCTGCCATGCTTACGCCCTTGTCGATGTAGAGTCCCTCGACCTGATGAAACTCAGCTAACGCCCGTGCGCTAACGGCCTCGTTGCGATAGACACGTCCGGGCATGATGCTGCGGATTGGCGGCTTTGTGCTTTCCATCATGCGCACCTGAACGCTCGACGTGTGTGTGCGCAGGAGCAGATCATTGCGTTGTTGACTATCAACAAAGAACGTATCCTGCATATCACGTGCTGGATGATCTTCTGCGAAGTTTAGTTTACCGAAGTTGTGTGCGTCGTCTTCGACGTCCGGACCCTCCGCAACACTGAAGCCCATCGACCTAAAAATATCGACGATGCGTTCAAGCGTCTGCGTAATCGGATGAATGCTGCCAGGTAGGGGTCCGCGAGGGGGCAGCGTAACATCGATTGCCTTCACTGCGATATCGCTCGCATACTGCTCGCGCAGGCGTTCGAACTCGGTGTCGGTGTGTTTACGAAGGTCGTTGAGTGCTTTGCCTACAAGGGGCTTTTCTTCTTTCGGCACATCTCGCAATGCGTCTACGAGGGCCTGAAGTGTGCCTTTACGGACAAGGTGTGTTAAACGAAAAGAGTCGACGCCGTCCATGCCCTTTATGTTGGCAAAGTCAGCGTCGATTGTAATTCGCAAATCATTGATCTTGTCGAGCACGTAAATCCTACGCGGCAACCTTCTTCGCGATTGTAGCAAACACTTCAGGATGGTTCATGGCCAAGTCGGCAAGAATCTTCCGGTTCATCGTGATGTTGGCAAGTTTAAGGCCGTGCATCAGACGTGAATATGTTGTGCCATTAATACGAGCGGCGGCGTTGATACGCACAATCCAGAGTGCACGGAACGTGCGCTTCTTGGCGCGACGGTCGCGGTATGCGTATTGGAGGCCTTTTTCTACGTGGTATTTAACCGACGTCCAGACCTTCGAGCGGGCACCCCAGTAACCTTTCGCAAGCTTGAAATACTTCTTCTTGCGCTGGTGCGCCGCTACTTTATTTTTTGCGCGAGGCATGATTGCTCCAGCAGTGGGTCGTCAGGAGAGCGGTTTCCCTGATCAACCGTGAATAAAAAAAATCCTTAGCGAAGTGCCAGGCAATGCAACACGTTCGGCGTGTCTGCCTTGTGCACGAGAGTGTCCTGACGCAAGTGACGTTTACGCTTGCGGCTCTTGCTCGTAAGGATGTGGCTGCGGCCAGCCTTTTGACGTTTGATACGTCCTGAGCCAGTAAGCTTGAATCGCTTCTTGGCACCGCTGTTCGTCTTCATCTTCGGCATGACATCCTACCCAAATAGTTATTCGTTTGTCTCTGTCTGTTCTGGCGTTTCTGTCGGCGTTTCTGTCGGCGTTTCTTTCGTCATCTCTGTCGGCGTTGTAATCGAAGTCTGATCTGTCACCGAATCTGTCGGCTGTTCCGCCTGTTGTGTACCGTCAGCGGCAACCTCTGCAGGTTTCTTCTTCGGCGCGGCTGGTTTTGATGCAGCCTTTGCTTCTTTCTCTTTCTTTTTCACCTTCACTAAATCCGGCGCGATGGTAACGGAGAGAAAACGACCTTCCATCTTCATCGGCTGATCGATCTTCGAAATATCAACGAGAGCGTCGATAAACTTCTGAAGGAGCGCGTGACCAAATTCCTGGTGAACGATTTCGCGTCCGCGGAACATGACCGTGGCTTTCACCTTGTGACCCTCTTCGAGAAATCCCTTCGCATGACGAGTCTTGAATTCAAGATCATGCGTGTCCGTACCAGCACGAAAACGAATTTCCTTCAGAACCGAATGCACCTGTAACTTCTTCTGTTGCTTATCACGCTTCGTCTGTTCGTAAATGAACTTGCCGTAGTCGATGATCTTGCAAACAGGAGGCTTTGCCTGAGGGGCTATCTCCACGAGATCAAGCTCGCGCTCAGTTGCAATGCGTAATGCGTCACGTCTACTGAGCACACCGAGTGGTGCACCTTGTGCGTCAACGACACGCAATTCAGGAGCAGTGATCTCTTCGTTGATTTTCTGTTTTCGCTGTGACTCCGGTCTAGGAGCATTAAACGGAATGTACGGACGCCTCAAGCGGTCTTTCGAGTATGTGAGTTACGAAGCCTGCCCACTGGGATAGAGGGTTCGGCAAAGAAAACAAAGATAAGGAAGGTTCGGCTATGTGCAAAGGCATACAATGGCTTACGGCCTGTGTTCCTTATTTTGCACCATGGCATCAAAAGAAGACGTTCTCTCGACTATTGAACAGGCCGGTAAACGCGGCACTGCAATCCCGACAACCCTACCAGTGTTGCCATTGCGCGACATTGTGATCTTTCCGCACATGATTTTTCCGGTGCTCATCGGACGTTCCTCGTCCTTGAAGTCCGTGGCCGAAGCCCTCGAGCGGGAGAAATACATCTTTTTGGTCGCTCAGCGCAACGCTACGGTTGAAGAGCCAGGCTTCGATGATCTGTATGAGTACGGCACGATTGCAAAAATCCTGCAAATCCTTCGCCTTCCAAACAACCTACTAAAAGTACTGGTTGAAGGCATGGTGCAGGGGCGTATCGTGAAGGGTCACCGTACAACGCCCTACCTCGAAGCGGATGTAGCGGCGATTGCTGTAAAGGTAAACGATAAGGACCGCCATGTAAAGGCGCTTACCCGTCATGCATCGGAGCTGTTCGAGCAATACGTGAAGGACAGCCGCAACCTGCCACCAGAAGTGCTTGGTGCATTTGAAAACATCGACGATCCCATTCGCAAACTGTATTACGCAGCAGCAAACGTCACGCAAAAAGTTGACGCAAAGCAGAAGATTCTGAACAGCACAGATCTGCGTACGCAATACTTCGATCTCGTACAGATGCTGAGCAGTGAACTTGAACTGTTGAAGCTCGAACATGAGATTGATACGAAGGTTCAGGACCAGATTCAGAAGTCGCAACGCAAGTACTTTATACAAGAACAGATTCGGACGCTGCAGACAGAGCTTGGCGAAGACAATGACGGTGGCCCCGAACTTGGTCCGTTAAAGGAAGCCATCGACAAAGCAGGCATGCCCGAACCAGTACTTGCAAAGGCAATGGAAGAGTTCGATCGCTTGAAAAAAACAAACTCGATGTCACCCGAATTCGGCGTGAATCGCACGTGGCTCGAAATGCTAGCTGCGGTGCCATGGTCTACACGTACCGACGACGACTTGCAACTCACTCACGTTAGGCAGGTGCTTGACGATGATCATTATGACCTAGACAAGCCGAAACAACGCATTCTCGAGTACATCTCGGTGCTGAATCTTGTTGGCTCGATGCGCGGACAGATTCTGTCGTTCGTCGGACCTCCCGGTGTTGGCAAGACGTCACTAGCAAAGTCTATAGCGCGCGCCCTCGGACGCACTTTTGTACGCATCTCACTTGGTGGCGTTCGCGACGAAGCAGAAATCCGTGGACATCGCCGCACATACATCGGTGCTATGCCAGGCAAGATTATTCAGGCAATGAAGCGTGCGGGCAGTGTGAACCCCGTCATCCTGCTCGATGAGATCGACAAGATGTCGATGGACTTCCGCGGCGATCCATCATCTGCATTGCTTGAAGTGCTCGACCCCGAACAGAATCACGCGTTCAACGATCATTATCTCGAAGTAGACTACGACTTATCGAACGTGCTGTTTATCGCAACGGCAAACGTGAAGTATGACATACCCGCTCCCCTGCTAGATCGTCTCGAAGTCATCGACCTCTCGAGTTATCTCGAGCCCGACAAGGTAGAGATTGCAAAGCGGCACATTCTGCCAAAGCAATTAGAGCGTCACGGCCTTCAAGACTTTAACGTCACATTTACCGATGGCGCGCTGCGCCGTATCGTGCGCGAGTACACGCGCGAAGCGGGCGTGCGCAACATGGAACGCGAAATTGCCTCGGTGTTACGCAAACTCGCAATGCGCATCGTATCGGACGTTGGCGCCAAAGGTACGTTTGCAAGTCCTGAAGCGATGAAGAAGTCGGCCGTGTACAAAAAGCTTGCAAAGAGTCAGGTGTTAAAAGTTGACGAAGCGGCTGTTGAAGCATTTCTGCGCGCACCAAAGTTCAAAGAGCGCGAAGGCGAACTCTCTGATAAGGTGGGCTTGGCAATGGGGCTTGCATGGACAAGTATGGGAGGCGAAACCCTTCCTGTCGAAGTCACGATTATGCCCGGTCAAGAGCGCCTTACGCTAACAGGTAAGCTCGGCGATGTGATGAAGGAATCGGCAATGGCCGCACTCTCCTACTTACGCAGCAACTACAAAGCGTTCGACCTCGACCCAGACTTCGCAAAGAACAAAGAAATTCACGTGCACGTACCCGAAGGCGCAATCCCCAAGGACGGTCCGTCTGCCGGCATCACCATGACCCTTGCGCTGCTGTCTGCAGCAAGCGGCAAGCCCCTTCGCGGCGATCTTGCAATGACGGGTGAAGTAACGCTACGCGGCAACGTATTACCCATCGGCGGCCTAAACGAAAAACTACTCGCTGCGAAACGCGCCGGCGTCATTACCGTCATTGTACCAAAGGCAAATCGTAAAGATGTAGACGAACTGCAATCCGCTGTAACCGACGGACTCGAGATCATCTACGTCGACCACATCGAACAAGCCATTTCAACGGCGTTTCGCACGACAAAGAACACGGCGTCGGCGAAAGCCGCTTCGAAGGTTTCGAGTTCAAAGGCATCAGGTTCGAAGGCTGCACCGTCGAAGGCATCAGGTTCGAAGGCATCAGGTTCGAAGGCATCTAGCAAGAAGTCTGTAAATGGCGTATTAAAGAAGTCATCGAAGAAGACCGCCAGACGGCGCTAATCGTGGGGCGCTGACAGTGCTGCGCTCGCATACCGTGGCGCGCATGCTTTTCGCGATAATTCGTATATTTGTCTTCTATACTCAAAGCAAGCAAGAACTAGGAGCAGGTCATGGCAAAGAAGGGCGCACGCGTAATTATTACGCTAGAATGTACGGAAGCCAAAAAAGAAGGCAAGCCTGCATCACGCTACACAACGATGAAGAACAAGCAGAACACGACGGAACGCTTGGAACTCAGCAAGTACAATCCATTCCTGCGCCGCCACACGGTGCATAAGGAAGTACGCTAAGGTTCGCAGCCGAAGTTGGTTACTATAGATGCTACGGCATCGCGTACATAGTAGACAAAGTCGCGTACATAGTAGACAAAAAGAAAGGCCTTCCAAATGGAAGGCCTTTTTCGTTTGCGTTGATTCTAGAATCGCAATGGTTGGGTGGCGAAATGTCACTGACTTAGAACACCGGCGCGTCCTGCGACACAAAGATGTGCGGCACGATTGCCTTGCCTTCGTCAATATTGTCATAGTCAGTAGGCGCCGACAAAACTCGTTTCAGTGCAGCACGAAGGATTGCAACGTGAGCGCCCTGATTTGGTGCGATGTCTAAGAACACACGGCGAGCTCGCTGATCTTCGCAATAGCGGAAGTAGTCTACGTATAGCTTCATGAGATACACCTCCACACCTAAAGCATAACGGACGATTCCAGCCGCCGAAGTGAGCTGACTATTGGCCTTCGGTTTCAGAACCTCCACACTCAGTGTCGTGAGGATAGTGTCCGCAGGTACGGTACCGCCGAGCTGAACAATAATGTCCTTAAATCGGTCAGCGTGCTCTTTATGCACTACCTTAAATCGTGTGGTGACGTCGAGAAGCACACCCGAAATCAAGTCTTCGCCACCAGCGCCTTTTTGCGACGCCACTGTTGTATACGTGTTTACTGTTTGTTGTTCTAACGTGTACGATTCCTGAAGGAACTGCACATCGGTACGACCGTCATCGGCCGCGGAGACTGTGCTTGGTTGCCCCATCCACGTGCCCGCCATAGCCATGGCTGCTGCTACGACACCTCCTCGCTTCAAGAACTTTCGGCGATTGTTTTCAACAACATCCGAAAGCATCGATTCAAGAAGGTCGGCTTCACTGATATCAGCTTTTTTGATGATCACGTTTTCCATGTTGATGTTCTCCGTAGGTAAGGTTTACGGCCTTGGCATCTCTAACGAGATGGCAGAGGTTGGGGAAATACTGGCGCCTCTATCCAATCCGGCATCCTTATCGGTATCGCTACCGAGCACGAGTTTTAGGGCTGCACGAAATGCAGCCGCATGTTGTGCTTCTACAGGAGCAATGTCGGCCATCGCCTGGATTGCCGCCGCATGCGTGAGACGTTTGGCGTTGTCCGCTGACGTAGCATTCGTGAAGTATGCTTGCGCTGCAGTGAGCTCGAGCGCAATGGCATACTTGAGAATGCCACCGACCGTAGTCATACTGCCGAAGGATGGTTCGATCTTGAATTTTGTTGTGCCATCGACGACGACGCCTGTAAGAAACGTAACGCTCGCGGCAGGGTCCGTTGGCGCAGTACCTGCGAGGTCAGCCGTGATGATGGTCTTAACCTGAGCGGCGTGACCAATGTGGTCGTTCTTGAACGACTCGATGAGTGAACGGTAAATGCCATCAAGAAAACCTGTAGCAATAGCTGCGGTGTATGTGTTGATGGTGAGTTTCTCAATTAGGAACGCGTCGGTAAGGATCCGAATATCACGCGCCTTCGTGTCGTCCGCTGGGGGTGATGTCGAATCGGAACATCCGACCAACCCTGACCCAAGTATTGGGAGCGCCGCTGTTGCGGCCGCTACCAAAGCCCCTTTTTTTAGAAATTTTCTGCGATGTGGACTCATCACCTCATGCAGCACTTCCTCTAACATCTCCGTTTGCTCTTTGGCATTCTGGGAGAGTTTCATGCTTCCTCCGTGCGTCTTGTGAGTCGTCAAATACAGTTACGTGACAGGTCTGCGTACGGGTGATTGCAGACATCGGTTCCGTTGATGAATTTATGGCAAAAACGGGAGGATCAGGATTTGCTGACCGCGCCTGCAACAACCATTTTTTCAAGGGTCGGAGAGGGGCTGCCGCCAATGGGCTCGAGGGTGACAGCAAAGAGCTGAGGTTGCCCGACCGCGCGCATTTTGAGCATCATTTCGTCTGTGCTCTTCGGGTTGAAGACGCCCAGGTCTACCGGCTTACCGTCGACGATTGCCCAAAGCTGGTAATCGTGCCCTGCCGGACAGTCCGGCATCTTACGCATGTCAATCATGACTTCTTGCGTGCCCTTGTTCCACCAGACAGTGGCGAACGACGATTTAGCAATTGCCAAACCTGGCATCATTACCCGCACCACGTTGGTGTCTGCGAGTTGGTCCATTGCGCCTTCCATGTAGCTCGCCTTCGATGCCATTACACTTTGCACACTCTTTGCGTCGGCAAGTTCTATCTGCGTTTGTGTGAGCTCATTCTTGATGCCGTTGTACTGCATGTAGTAAAAGACCCCTGGCATCAGACCCAACACGAATGCTACCGATGCCGCTAACAACCAGCTACGTTGTGCTGGCTGACGCACCGCACGCTGCGTAGCCCGCGCTGTGTGTACAGTCGCTACGCGTTGTGGTTCGACACCCTGCGCTTCTGCAACAGCTTGGAGAACGCGGGAACGAAGCTCCGGTCGCGGCTTCGTGGAATGCAGTTGGGCGTACTGCTCGAGTGTTCGCTGCAAACGTTGTACCTCAGAAGCAACCTCAGGCTCTGTTACGATGAGGCGCTCGACGTCCGAAATTTCTTCCGGAGCAAGAGCACCTGCGACGTAGAGGTCGAGGATGCCAGATGAGATAATATCGTTTACGTTACCGTTCATTGTGTGTCGTCGAAGTATGTACGAAGATTCTGCATTGCTAGACGGACGCGACTCTTTACGGTACCAAGGGGTATCCCATATTCTTCGGCGATTTCAGACTGCGTGTAACCCTTGAAATACATCAGATCGATGATTTGTTGTTGTTCCGGCGCGAGCTTCTTCACCAGGTCTCGAAGGTCTACCGTTTCCGGTATAATTCGGTCGCTGCTCTCAGGCTCGTCGATACCTACGATATCATCGACCGTTCGGTTTTCGACGTTCATTTTATATGTGCTAGAGCGTATTGTATCGATCGATAGATTACGAGCAATGTTTAGCATCCACGTGAAGAACGTGCCTTTGCTCGAGTCATAGCGCTCTCGCTGAGTCCAGACGCGCACAAACGTCTCCTGCAGCAGATCCTCGGCCAACATCTCAGACCGGACGATCTTCAATACAATAGCATACAGGGTGGATGCATAACCGTCATAAATGTCAGCCATAACGGAGGTATCTCCGCTGCGCAGACGTGTAACAGTTTGATCTATGGTTGCTTCAGCCACGTGGGAAACTACGAAGGTTACGGCTTCTGATCATCGCAAAAGCAGTTGTTAGGGTTCCTGATCGTTGATCTCGGCATCGTGCACCTCGCGCATACGATATCCAACGCCACGAATGCTGTGGATGAGGGGCGGTGCCCCCGGCTTTTCAACTTTCTGCCGTAATCGCTTTACATACACATCGATAATGTTCGACTCGGGGTCGAAGTTGTGTTTCCACACCTGCTGCATAATCATTGCCCGCGAAAGTATGCGGTCTTTATTGCGCATGAGGTACTCAAGCAGCGCATACTCTTTGGTCGTAAGCTCAATTTCCTTCTCGCCGCGTGCAGCATAGTGCGTTACGAGGTCGAGCGTAAGGTCGCCACACGCTAGGGTCGTCGTCTTTTCTGTGGTAGAGCGGCGCAGAATCGACCGCAGGCGTGCCGCTAATTCTTCGAAATGAAAGGGCTTCGACAAATAATCGTCGGCTCCCAGATCGAGTCCCTGCACCCTATCCTCCGTTGTACCACGCGCAGTGAGCATAATGACAGGGGTCGCGTTGCCAGCATCGCGAAGGGTCTTGAGCACGGAGTAACCGTCAAGTTTTGGCAACATCACATCGAGTACAATGGCATCGAAGTGGTGCTGGAGAGCCAAATCAAGACCCGTTTCGCCATCGGCCGCAGTCTCAACGATGTAACGCTCTTCCTCCAAACCACGTTGGATGAAGGAGGCAACTTTGCGTTCGTCCTCGATTACTAGAATCCTCATTTTTCAAAAGTACCATTCCATCTGATTCCGGGAGATAATGATTCCCGGATTGATTCCGTAAGTCCTTTAGTTTTGAGGAATGAGTTGGAAATCAGTCATCGGTCAGCGCGGCGTGAAACGCATGCTTCAGCGCGCAATCCTTCAGCACCGTCTACCCCATGCCATCCTGCTAACGGGCCAGGAAGGTGCGGGCACGGCTGCGATCGCCATTGCGTTTGCTCGCGTGGTGAACTGCGAACGACCCATTACGGGTGAGGATATGATCGATGCGTGTGGCGTATGCCACGCGTGCATACAGAATCAGGGTCTGCAACATCCAAACGTAACGGTCGTGACTGCGTTACCTGCTGGGAAGGCCGACACCGACGAAGACCTGAAGTCGGATGTGTTTGATGCGCTGCGCCTACAGCTGCGTGAAATGGCCGACGACACGTACGACGAGTTGCAGCTTGCGGGTGCGACACAAATACGCATCGGCCAGATCAGACATCTTAAGCAGTCTTTGTCACTGACTGCGTCGCAAGACGGACACCGTGTTGTGCTGATCCTGCGGGCGGACGAGATGACTGCCGAGGCATCAAACGCATTCCTTAAGACACTTGAAGAACCGCACGAAGGCATTACCCTCATTCTTACTACGTCGAAACCAACGCGTATCCTTCCGACGATTGCGTCACGGTGTCAAGAAGTGATCTGTCCGCCACTCGAAGACGATGACATCATCGAAGAACTCGTGCGTCGCAACGATTGCACCGAACGTGAAGCTCGCCTCATAGCACCGTTTGCCCAGGGCAGCCTTACTCGTGCTCGTGCGTTCTTGTCAGAGGACATGAATGCAGCACGTGAAGAAGCAGTGAACATGCTGCGTATTGCGTTGCGTGGACGCGACTACCGCATACCACTGGTAGAAGCAGCCGCAGAGGCCGCCGATGGACGCGACAAGGTGCGTCTTGAAACATTGCTTTCACTGCTCGCGCTCTGGCTTCGCGATGCTCGCAACGTCTATGCGTCCGGCGAAGATGCCGCAATCGTAAACGGCGATCAACTCGAGCCCCTTACCCGATTTGCCGAAGCATTCGGCGGCGCTGATTTCGGCGCCGCGCTAACGATCATAGAACGTGCTGCGCGCGACATCCATCGGAACGTGCATCCGCAGCTCGTGCTTGTTACGAGCATGCAGGCACTGCGAAGCATCTTCCTTGTAGCGCGCGTCGTAGCTAAATGAGTATGCGCACGTTTGCACTGTTCGGTATGCGCACGTTTGCATTGTTCGGTATGCGCACGGTTGCACTGCTCGGTATGCGCACGTTTGCAATTGCGTTGTTGTTTACGCTTGCTTACACAAACGCGTACACACAGACCATACACGTAACGAACGTTGCACCACATGGTACGGGCAAGATGCGGGCAAACGTTATGGCGTTCGATAAAACAGGATTTGGACTACGTACGCCTTCATCTGCTCGAGTTCTTGAAGGGGGCTACGAAGCAGGGGGCATTCGCTTCGAATGTCCACCGCCGCAGCCCGCTGTCGATGTGTCATCGGTATTGGCGATAGATATATCAGGGTCGATGGCGAAAGGCGGACCCAATATCGCGCTAGCTCGCCTAGCCGCAAATGCATGGATTGATGCGCTGTCCGAAACTTCGGAGTTGGCCATTACTGCATTTGATAATACTTCTTTTGTAGCAATCGATTTCACGAACGACACAAGTCGTATGAAGCGCACAGTAGCAGAGCTACAACCGCGTGGTGGCACCAACTTCGGCGCGGGCTTCTTACATAACACCGGTGGTGCGATGGTTACTGCAGCGAAGGGCACGAAGCGGCGTGTTGTTGTGTTTTTAACTGATGGCCAGGGTGGTGGCAATGCTGATGACGTAATTGCCGCAGCGCGAGCCAACGACATCACCGTGTATTGCGTGACGCTTGGCATGCCAATACCCAATGTGTTGCGGGCTATTGCTGAAAACACTGGCGGACTGTGGTTTGAAAACGTTACAACGCCCGACGAAGCCGTGATGGCGTATCGGAGAATATTTGCGGCGGCCACTCAGGGCGCAGGTTGTACGCTCGAATGGAATCACACGGTAACGTGTTCTGCGCGAGACATTCTAACCTTTATTATCGACGGCGACACAGCGCGTGCTGTGGTAGATACCCCAGATTCACTGCTCGTTGGCATACGCTATCAGCCTATGGTAATAGAAGCCGGCGTAGTCGCGGCCGGACAGATCATTAATCGTAAAGTGTGGATTGTTGCAAAAGGTGGATCGGTTACGATTACATCAATCGCAATGAACGGATCTCCGACGATGTCCGTACAAGCCCCTCCCCTGCCCCATACTCTCGCGGCAAATGATTCGGTTTCCTTTACGGTGACGGTGCGAAGCGGTGATTCGGCGTACACTATTGGGCGCGTTGACGTGGGGGCGTCACCGTGTGCGGTGCCACCGCTGTATGTAAGCAGTGGCTCTGGCCTGCTGCCGCCATTGCGTCCGACCCTGCGCGTGGTGTCGCCAAATGGCGGTGAACGTTTTCGCGTTGGATCGGTCGTACCACTGAGGTACGAAGGTGTACCGCCTAACGTACCAGTGCAGCTAGAGGTGTCGACGAATCTTGGATTGACGTGGATTGTGGCAACTCAGAGTGCGTTCAACCATCGTCATGATTGGAAAGCCACGACAACAGCAAGCGATTCGTGCTTGCTTCGTGCGTCGCAACTCATGCGTGAAGGCTCGCAACTCATGCGTGAAGGCTCGCAACCCGATGCGAGTAGTGCGCAACGAGCAACGGTGTTAATGACACTCAAAGGTGAGAAGCTCAAGCAAACGGAGTATTCGCCAAACCAAGCCATTATTGCAACGTCGGGGTGGGAACAGCGCACAGGTAGCCGCGAAATGTATGGTCAGGTGCGTCTGTGGAACGCGCAGACTGGAGCTCCGCTGCGAGTACTTGACGGTGGCTATCATTTTGCGTTTACACCAGACAGCAAATCGATCGTTACTTGGGGTGAGAAACTCGTTCGTCGATACGACGTCGCGTCCGGCGCGTTGACATGGAGCGCAGAGCTGACGCCAACCAATGCTCCGCATACGATTGAAGTCTCGCTCGATGGTTCGAATTTGCTTGTTGTAGGGGGCTGGGGCGACTCAACCATCCTGGTTGATGCCGCTACGGGGCGCGTGCGCCGCGTAATACCGCGTCGAGCAAAGGATGTAAAACATGCAACAATGAATGCCGATGCATCGCTTGTTGCGGTCGCCGACGGCGACAGTGTTATACGGGTATATGAAGCATCGACAGGAATGCTGAAGTACAGCTTGGGAGATGCAGGTGTGAAGAATCACTTTCGGTCTGCGTTTCAGCCGAACGGTTCGTTGTTGGCGGTAGCAGCAGGCAACGGACGTACGTCGTTGTGGGACATGACGGACGGACGTAAAGCACGAGACGTTACGAGTCGGCAATACTTTAACGACAACACCTACGTAGCATTCTCACCCGATGGTGGTCGTCTCGCATTAGAGACCGAACGCGATCAGACAAAGATCTTTGACGTTGCATCGGGCAAAGAACTCATAACGATTCAGCGAAGCGGAAGCAACACCAGTGCGTATGGTGCAGTGTTTAGTCCGAACGGACAACACCTCGCGCTTCTCTCGTTCTATCGGCTAAGTGTCTTCGATGCCACAACAGGCGTACAGGTATACCAGACACGTCGCGCTGAAGGCACGCCGTCATTCACAACCGATGGCAAGCGCTTCGTAACCGTAGGTGCGGAAGAGGCGGCTGAAGTTCATCCGTTGTCGCCAGCAATACTTCAGCAGGACGTTAGCGATGCGCGATGGAGTCTCATTGAAGCATCTGGACGGCTTAAGAGCGTTCGTTTCTCAACCAGGTTGGTGGGCCAAGCCGTTGATTCGCTCATTACCGATGCAATTACGAACACGGGTAAGGACACACTCGTGGTTACCGCAATCACAATTGAGGGAAGTGAGGCAGCCGATTTTGCTGTGCGCACGTCGGGCGAAATATCTATCCCGCCAGGCGGTAAAGCTCCCATCGAATACTCTTTTACTCCACGCGCACAGGGTGAGCTGGCTTCGCTGCTCGTAGCGCATACCTCAGCCGGACGCCTAACGGCTCGCATAACAGGACGAGCTCTGAACACACTACTGCAGGTAGACAATGGCGTGTATGACGTGGGTACTACGTTCGTTGGTGGCACTATCGATGAGTCAACCGATGACGTACTTCGCAACACTACAGACTATCCACTTACACTAACTTCATTTACGATTGCCAACAACACCGATTCGGTGTTCACACTCAAGCCCCTTTCGGCCCCTAACACGATTGCTCCGGGTCAGCCAATACGACTTGTCATCACATACACACCAAAGCAGGTTGGCCAGCATTCAATGAACGTACTCTTGAAGTTCGCAGAGCTTCAGGATCCAGTGGTTGCGACCATCATTGGCCACGGCGATACACTATCGGGTCCGGCCTCTGACCCCACAACATTCCGCACCATCGCGCTGCCGAGTTCAATCATTCCTCCCGCAGGTACAATCACAACGGGCGTGTACAATGTTCTCGGTCTCCAGACAGGCGCAAGCATCACAGACAATGTTATGCTGATTGCAGGTGGCGTGTTTCCGTTACGAAAATCATGGATAGGTGGTGATGCGTCGAGCGAAACGCAAGCGTATGCATACTCGATAGGTGCGAAGGTTGGTGTACGGATCGATTCGCAATGGACGCTGGCAGGGGGCTACCAATGGGGCCAGAGTGTGTACGATCAGCTGTCGTTTGAAGGTATTGAGTCGCGCATTACATTTAATGCACTCTATGCAACCGTCGGCTTCGGCAATGACGACAGTCGAGCATCGCTATACATTGGCTATGCATTCAAGCGACACACAACCATTGCACAGGGTACGTTTGATGCAGACGCCACGATTCTTGCAGCAGGCTACGACTATCGCATTGCCCGACGGTGGAAGCTCTGCAGCGAAATTGTGTTCATGCGCACGATGACGTTTGTGCCATTGACGATTACCGCTCGCTACTTCGGAGAGACGTATGCACTCGAAGTCGGTGTTACAGTTCTCGCAATACCAGCCTCTGGCGCGTCATCGCTATCTCCACCGCTCGTGCCCATGCTAACGTGGGTTAAGCGCTGGTGACATCCTCAGCAATGCAGAAGCACATATGCGACGACCATGGCGCAAGGCTAATCGCGAGCCGGTGGTCTGGAAGAAGTCGAACAACATCGTTTGGTTCGATTGCGGTAACGTGTATTGCATGTGGGATGTGTACGGTTGACTCAATGGCCTCTGCTCCTAGGTTCGCAACAACAACAACACCGCGGCGTGCAGACGGAGTATAGCGGACAAAGGCCACAATGCTTTCTTCGTCTGTATCAATGGGCGTGACTTCGTCATCAGCACTCGCAATGGTAAACCACGAGGACGCACGTATGCGTTCTTCGAGCTCGCGAATGTCGGCATCGACATGGTTTGCTGTGTCCCAGTCGAGACGAACATCAGAGAACAACGGCAACGCAGCGTCACTGTATTGGGCTAGCTCATCAGCAGTAAAGCCAAGGCCAGTATTAATTGGCGTTGTCTCACCGAGTTCGAAGCCCGAACACACGAAGGGCAAACCAGTAGGCAGTATGCGTAGTACGGTCCACACAGCAGTGGCGTACGACGCACCACCTTCTCGAGCTGATGCGCGCGGCGTGTTGTGTGTCTCTGCAGCAGCGTACCAATGCACGGGCATATCGCCATTTGCAATGCGGTGAATGAACGAGCGCAGACGTGCAGGATCGTGCGCCCAAAACGGCATATAGCCAACAACACCGTCGTAGCCTTGCACCTGCGACACTGTATTAATTTCAAACGTCTCTTCCCATAAGACGAGGCCAGGCTTCTGCTGACGTGCTTCTTGAATAACACGCTGACGAAGATCGGCGGGCAGCGAATGTCCCATGTCGATAAGTGCGCCGTCGATGTTAAGCGTTCGAATAGAGTGCGGAATAATGCTTGCAATGGTATTCCACAGCGTATGATTTCGGTACTGCGGAACATCGAGCGTACGTTCGAACATGCGAATAGTGTTGTACGCCATGTACCTGTAGTGCGCATGGTCATGCAGGCGCAAATACGTCACGTCACTCCACGCTGGCTGAGTATCATCTGGCGGCCAGTCAGCGAATGCTCCGGGGATGCGCGCGATATGTCCGTGTTTCTGCATGCCCTTCCATCCATGAGCGTCGTGCTCGATTCGTACTGGCGGCGCTTCGAAAAGCATTCGATATTCAACGGACGGTTCGGGCAGTTTCTTAAAGTTCTTTACTTCCACTCTTTCCTTGATGGTTTCAAGCTCATCATCGGTAAATGAAGGGGCTGCGAAGGGTCTGCCGGTTGCGCGCTGTTTCTCCTCGTCAATCCAGTAGAACCACTCGGGATGGTGCAGAACCATGTCGCTGTCGATGGCTGCGGTGCGCAGTACAACTTCGAGAATGACTTTCATACCAAGAAAATGAGCAGCCTCGATGAACGCACGACACTGGTCATCGACGCTCATGGCAATACAGGGCTCGGCAAGCGATGGATCGAGTCGGAACGGGTGGCGCACTGCGTATGGTGAACCCATATTCCCTTTTCGTCCGACTTCGCCGATCTCGGTAATGGGTAACAGGCACAGCGTAGACACACCCAGACCGCGTAGGTAGGGTAACAGTGCAAGAAGCTTTACAAACGAGCCTGTGAGCCTCCAGCCGTCTTCGGCTGGCCCCTTACCATGATCGTAAGCCGTGACATGGCGTACGAGGGCGTTGTAGGTGATGTCCGATGCAGACCACACCGGACGTGGTCTGCGATGCGTGAGTTGTTCGACGGCATCGAGCTGATGCAAGAAGTAGGACGGAGCCGACACAAAGCGAACGCGGTCGGTCGAGCCAACCCAACGTCCGGGTACGGTGTAATCATGCCATAGCTGGCGTTGCAGATCTTCGAGGTTCAGCCGCAAGCGGCGTAATAATGGCGTCATTGTGGGTTACTCAAGGGCGTTTCTTCGGACTGCGGGTTACTCGGAGGATGGAACCACCCATAGATCTTCGTAGCAAGCGCCGGACCGACGTGTTCACGCAGCGTCTCGAGCGATGCATCGCGAACAGCTTGCACGGAACCAATAGCAATGAGTAACTGCTGTGCGGTCTTCTCACCAACACCAGGGATGTGTGTGAGCTCGGTTTGCAACGTGCGCTTATCGCGAAGCACTCGGTGATACGAAATCGCGAAGCGGTGCGCTTCGTCACGAGCCTGCTGCAGCAATCGAAGGCTGCTTGATGTTTTAGGAAGCAGCAGGGGTTCGCTTGTATTAGGAAAAAATACTTCTTCGAGTCGCTTGGCGAGACCAATCACGCTTACCATATGGATGAGGTTGAGTTCTTGTAACACATCAACTGCCTGCGAAAGCTGCCCTTTGCCGCCATCAATAATGATCAAGTCGGGCAGCGGCGATTCTTCTTCGATTGCGCGTGCGTAACGCCGCGTTACGACTTCACGCATTGCAGCAAAGTCGTCATTGCCTTCGACCGTGCGCAACTTGTATTTGCGATACTCCGATTTCTTTGGCTTTCCGTCTACAAACACGACCATTGATGCAACATACTCTGAACCCTGAATGTGCGAGTTGTCGAAACACTCGATACGACGAGGCATTTTCTCGAGGCGTAAGTCGCGCTGCAGTGATAAAACGGCGCGTGGAACACTCTGGTCTTTCTGCGCCTGCTGCAGTAGCAGCTCGCGCAATTGAAAGTCAGCGTTTGTTTCCGCCATCGCAATAATCTTTCGCTTGTCGCCAATCTTCGGTACGATGATCTCAACGGCGCGTCCGCGCTTTTCACGCAGAAACACCTGAATTATATCCACGTCTTCAAGCTCACAGGGCACAAGCACTTCGTCAGGAACAACTTCGTTCTCAAGGTACCAACGTTCGAGCGTCGTGCGTACGAGTTCTTCATCCGACCGTTCCATGCTCTGTGAAATGAAGTAGTGTCGCTTACCGATGAGCTTGCCGTCACGCACGGCAAATACGACCGTGCATGCCATGGCGCCTATCCGTGCAAGAGCAAACACATCGCGGTCTGCGTTGTCTGTAGCAACAACCTTCTGCTTTGCTGTATACTCTCGCAGCTTTTCGAGCCGCCGATGTACAAGTGCTGCGTCTTCGAATCTCATCGATTCTGAGAGTTCGCGCATACGATCTTCCATCTGTTTCTCGAGGTCGCGCGTACGGCCCATGAGAATCTGCTGCGCTTGTCGGATGTATTCGTTGTAGCGCTCGCGAGTGATGTGGCCCTCGCACGGACCTTCACATTTCTTGATGTGATAATCGAGGCATACGCGCCACTTCCCCGCCGCAATCGATTCGTCGGTGAGTGCGAGCTCACAAGAGCGTAGTGGGAAAATCATACGCAAGGTTTTCAACAGGTAGAAGAGGTACGTTCCATCGGTATACGGACCGAAATATTTGCTACCGTCTTTGACGACGCGACGTGTTTTAAAGACTCGCGGGTATTGCTCCTTTGTAATACAGATGTATGGATACGACTTGTCATCACGCAGTAGAACATTGTACTTCGGCTTGTGCTCCTTAATCAGATTGTTCTCGAGGATCAGCGCCTCAGCCTCGGTATCGGTAACGATAACGTCTACATCCGTAATCCGAAGCATCAGGGCCTTGGTTTTTGCGTCGACCGGACGCATCTGCTGGAAGTAGGCGCGGACGCGATGTCTGAGGTTCTTGGCCTTGCCCACGTAGATAATCGTTCCCGCCACGTCCTTGTGCAAGTACACACCTGGTTGCGTAGGCATCCCGGCAACTTTCCGTTCAAGGTCGGCCGGTGAGCTGTTGTCAGGGGGCTGTAAAGGGGGCACTGGGGGCTGCATCGCATGCAAATTACGGAGCTGAATGTCGGCTCGCTATATTAGACCATCACAGAGGAGCGCGAATGGCTGTAAAGCAGCAAGTAATTATTACATCGATCG
>JBKJNB010000066.1:0-6838 GCA_046595995.1 Candidatus Kapaibacteriota bacterium | reverse complement strand
CTTCATTCTTCCGATTGCTGCAATTCGTGGCGAAGGCACAGGTAACGACTACTTCCCCCCAGAAGTGCCCGCACTTCCATCATTCAAGATTCACAAGTTCGTCTCGGACAAAGTGCTAGCACACGGACAAGAATACCGGAGTGGTGTTGTCTACACCACGAATCGTCGGTTGTGGGAATGGGACCTGACGTTTAAAGATCGCCTTGCCGCGCTGTCGTGCATAGCTATCGACATGGAGACTGCAACAGTCTTCATCGTCGGACACAAAAACAGCATACCACGTGGCGCATTGCTTCTTGTAAGTGATAGTCCGCTTGTTGCCGAGGGCGTAAAGACCGAAGAAAGTGATCGTGCCGTAAGCGAGAAATATCTCGACTTGCATTTACGCATCGGCGTCGAAGCAATGTCAGAAATCGGTTCCAAGGGCGAAGAGATAAAGCACCTGCGATTTTAGTAGCGCCGCGTAGCGGCGCAGCAAACCCCAAGGGAATCACAGGGCATGGATTCAACTCCGAAGTGCAACACGTCGTTTGTGATTGTAATCTACACCGCACTATCTAGCGATCACAACCGCTGTACTCAGAGGCACCGACCCCTCCCACCAGCAGCGTAAATGGTATGCGCCAGATGGGATGTTAGAGACATCCACGGTAATGATACCGTCGTAGATGCCTGTCCACTGATAGACTGACCGGCCCACGTAATCCCGTATATCAAGCTGAAGCTTTTCAGTTGAGGACATTCGGGCGGGGGGCACGACGTGCAATTCATCCTGGGCTGGATTTGGAAATACAAGAGGTCGAGATGCATCCGACCCTTTGCGGACCATGCGTGCCGCAAGGTCGACAACCTGAACATCTGTCGATGCAGCATGCTGTTTGCCAACTACCTGAATACGATCCGCTATTTCCATAACCTCGTTTAGTAGCATCGGTTCATCGGACTCCAATCGAAGACGATACTGTTTGCCTCCGCCATTCGTGAGGTACAGCACGGATTTTTCAGCTATATCCTTCACGCTTGTCGTGCGCAGACCTGGCAAACCGATCTCGATGCGATCAGCAGCCCCAATTATTTTCGTGGTACTGACTTCTTCGACATACATGTGCAGGTTGTCGCGAAGTAACCCCAGCACATCAATGTTTACTTCAGCGTCCGTATCCGTAGATATGGGATCACTTACCACTGCGTATATATGATCCTCCATTATTTGGAGGAACTCTCCAGCGCCAGTCCTATCGTTTCGTCTCGGGATGTTGAACGCGATTGGATTGCCCTCTATGTCTGCCTTGACCGCAATATCCTCGTCGCCGGTGCCGGCAAAGCCTAGATAGGACTGGTACTCTTTCTGGGCACCGTCACCTTTCAAAAAGAACTCGGCGCTAAAGAGAATGTCGGGAGCTGGAGTTGAAGCAACCTGCTGTATCCGACGCATTTCTTGTTTGTACGGACGAATGCCTCGGCTACGCGGTGAAATATGTGGCCAAAAACCTTCATCCAGACTTATTTCGTTTGGACTCCTATGAAATGCCTGTGCATGAGGTGCAAATGGGGCATAACGAAGGGGTATTTGTGCTACGAGCGGATTGGCGTAGCCACCCATCCAGTTCACCGCTCCGCGTGGGCCTATTTCCGCCACATCATGATTAATGAGAGCGAAGGATGTCAGCACTGAAGCGTCGCTGATATTGCCATCGATTTTTAAGAAGCAATATGCAGGATCGTAATATTGGCCGAGCGGATGTGCCTCGGACATCAAATACGTCTGAACATCACGTTGTGATGAACCGAGTTGTATGACAGGTGCGACGCAACTGTAACTATTAGAGAACGTAGAGCCAATCGCCCACCGTCTCATTGCTTCACCTGGACCTGTCGTTATTTCCGGCTCCATCAGGAAATACCTACGCCTGATTCTAGAGCGAGGATCAGTGGCCGCCGTATATTGCCACGTGAGATGTTCAAACTCATAGTTAATGTCGTTGGGATTAGGTGTGGTCGTTAGAACACAGCCGTCCAGCGGGGCGTTAAACCGCGTGAACTTTGCACTGACTCCCCCCTCGATACCCTGACTACCTCCTCTGACAATCGTCGGATAGAGATTCACATCGCCGACATTAAGGTATGACATTCGATAAACCGCGTTATCAATGGCGGGAGCATTAACAATTTGAATGAATTTCCTTGGTCCGTCCGCAGTGCCCAGGAACGGTGCAGAATAAGCCATGTCGAGAGGTTCGGGCACGCCCCAGTTGTGTTTACCCGGGGCAATCATCGGATCCGTTATCGCCACAAAACCGTCGTACCACGCTCGTGTGTACATGATATTCCATCCGAGGTTTCCAGGTACGGATTCCTGCCAAACCAGAGAGGCATGGTGTTTTTTATGGCTGGGTCCGGTCTCTGTGTACGGTGCGAACGAAGGATACTGAGCACGTGTCGCGACACATTCGAGTGTTGGAGCAGGAGGGGGCTCAGCGTTGCATTGTGTCAGCGGAATCACGTCCCAACAATCCGAAACAATGAAGTTCTTGTCTTCGGCAATTTTTGCCGAAGAAGTAATACCAACTCCGTCCCTTACAGACCAAGCGGTGAAAACAACATCTCGGAAAATTGGACCGGGAGGCGTTGGTAACTGGTTAGGTACGCTAATGCTGTACGCACTTGTCGCATTTGTTGGTGTTCCCCATTTGGAAAGATCCGTAACAGTGAAGACGACTCCGCCTACAGCTGCCCTTTGAATAACCGATATACTCTTTGCAACCGGTGCTACCGTTGGAGCAGCATTCCAATCGTCCAAGGTCACTTCGGCGACATGCAACTCATCGTACGGTGCAGCATCTCCTTGAGTATGCGCAACGGCACCGTAGGCGATGTGAACGTATTGCCGATCACGCTGTGTCGACGGGAATCCGCCATAGCCCGGAAACGTAAACAGCTCTCGTGCTATCGTAATGGTTGGGAATCCCGCAATCAAGGTCACTTCATCCGCATTCCCCTCGGTTTCATTTTCCCATGTTTTCGAAATTGGATACCGAGCATTGACAGCATTGTCACCCGATTGGTTCAACGTCCCGATTCCAAACGCTGGTAACGCCGGAGCTAATTGCACTTGAAGCGAGTTACCGATTTCACATTCGGCTTCCCATGCCACGTTTGCGACGGATGGCAGCTGCTGTTGTGTGTAAGCCTGACTGCGTCTGTAATACACGCGATAGCCAACGTTCGGAGGGACTCGCAGTGTGTCTACTTTCTCGCGCATGTACACCATGTGATACCGCAGTTTTTCCGTTGTGTCAACCCTTAGCGCGGCTGCATTGAAATACTGATGGCGAGCAACCACAACTTTAGTCTGCGTGTTGAAAGCCAGGTAACCTTTCTCGGGTATCTGCGTGGCTTCGATTACCTTCACCCGGAATAGTTTGCCTTCGCCAGGGCGTAAGAGAACCTCCCAATTTGCAAAGGCATCGACGACGGTATCGATCAAATTTCGTCCTGCATGCGTACGTCGTTCATCGAACGAAGTTGAATCGTGATCGATAACACTCGGATCGACGCCCATCTCCGTGATGTGCAGAAGTTTCGGTCCTTCGCCAGCCTTTATGTATTTAAACGGCAGGATGATTGCCCGGGAGCCTAACTGGTCGTATGGACGAATGCCGTTGGCGGTGTTAGAGACCAGCGCATTGAATTCTACAGCCGAGGAAAACGCAAAGAACGCATTGGGATGTTCGCGCAGATTTTCGGGTAGAATGTATAAAGGATTGGTTCGCCGATTCTGAACACCCAACCAGAATTCATCGGTGCGATACGTGCCGTATGTGCCGGCATCGGTTCGGCGCGATAGATATGTCAGATCATAAAACGATGAATCCGTGTCCTCATAGTCGGCGCGAGCATTACTAACGCGATATGGATGCCTAGTTCGCACTTCAGCCAGACTGATCACATCCGCCAAAGGATTGGAATATGGATATTCGACTTCGTCTCTCAAATCGAACTGCTTAAAACCCTTTGCGCGCCATGCACCAAGGTCCAGTTCACTGAACACATCGCGCCAGCGTTTGTCCGTGCCGACTGTGTCACATACCCGCGCAACCTGCTGCATGAAGTCGATGATTTCGTTGCGCACCGAGCGGGCACCGAAGTACAGCCGTTCACCCATGGGCACGTTCGTCCGGAGGGTGTTATTGACAAGGTTCACGCGGCGGACGATGTCGTAGCCCCCGGGAATGTCTTCGTAACCCGTGCTGCTGCAGACCACATTGAACGCGGGATCGAGCAGCCTGTTGGTATTAATCCATAGCGGTACGGTTGTTGAGTCCACGCCGGGATATCGGTAGTTGGCCATGTGCGGCAGCTTGTATCCGGCAGTCAGCGTAACGCCGTTCCTGATATATGTGCGTACGTCACCGGGAGCAGCAGGCACCGGAAAGTCCGCGCCATATTCATCACCGCGGAAGCGCTGCACGACGGTTGCGGAGTCAGCGGTTGCGGCCTCTGTAAATTCCAGCGCATTTACGACATCGCCGTAGGCATCTCCGGGCAAAAAAGGATTCGTAACCGTGTCTTCCTTGATTGTGGCATGGCTTCCAAAAAAATATACAAGTCCGGATGAGGCAAGCATTGTCGGCAGACTCAGGCGCAACCTTATCTCCTCGGCCGTATTCGGCCTGCCCTGGCTCACGAACTCATCCAGAACGAAAACCCGATTGACGGCAGTGCCCGTGGCCCGATACGCCTTAACGTCCTTCGACATGCCGAGCCACACCTGTTCCAGCCAGTCCGTATCGCCGAACAGTGCCGTGCGATTCCCGCCTTCGATGAAGTTCTCGTACAGCCAGTACTCGATACGGTGCAGGTGCGAGAACTTCTCCGGCCAGACGTAGCGCGTACTTCCGTCGCACGACGTCGGTGCGCTGTACTTGGGCAGGGTCCAGCCCCGCACGACTCCCAGAAAACTGAACCCTTCGTCAAATCCGATTTCATACCCGTCGAGGCGCCGAATGCGCTCATCAATTGGCAATGAGCATTTACAGGCGAAGCTGTCCTTCGAATGCGCATGCCTGCATACGCCGAAGTTCAGACCCAGGGTCACACCGGGCAGGGCTTTGTTGTCATAATAACCATAGCGCATATATGGTGCAGGTGTCTCGGGTTTTACGCGGCTCAGTGCCTGTTCGGTCCACGTTATCACCCGCTGATTGCTACCCGTGCGCCACTGCGGCTCAATCGGATCACCGTTCCCAAGTGGATACGCTATATGATTCCACCGGTCGAACGGCACGTAATGCGTTTCCGTTATCGTCATGCCGTTGAAAAGAATGGCTAAGTAACGCTGTGCCCACCAACTGTTTTCGCCACGTTCCTCCATTGTGCGCAGCCCCAGAATCCTCGTCTGCGTCTGCCCGAGTGCAGCCGCCCGTGTCGAACATGCGGCAATTGTTGCTGTTGCCGCACTTTCCAGTGTATCGCGGTACATCTCGCGCATCATGGCACGCAGGTTCGGCGTACGAATAAAAATGTTGTCGACGTCTACATTCACGTTCCCGACGTACTCCAGCGACACATCGAGCCTGAATGTGGCATCGGGAAGGTAGCGCTCGTCGACACCGCCCCCTGCCAGCGGAAGATTGACGACAAGCCGGTGTGCGAGTGTGAGAGCAGTTACTGTGTCGTTTACAAACGTACGGACGAAGGGGCTGCGCTTGTCGACGCCGGGTACCGTCGGTCTCGGAAGCACCAGTAGTCCGTCGAAATCCGTCCAGGCACTGTTGCTGCCGGTTGCTGCGGCGTTTAATGCATTCAGCATGCCCCGCGTGATGATGAGCGTTACTGGCGCAGGTGTGTCAGCCCGTACGTCCTTGTAGCGTGTCCATACATCCTCGCGGGCAGGACCCGTCCACGTCGGCGTCAGGTCGGCGGTGCGCAGTCCCGTCTCGAGCCTGTTCACGGTACCCGACGTGCTGAACAGTACTGCGTCGAGCGCGGGCGTCATTCGAGGCAGCGCATCCGTACCGATGCGTGCAACGTTGTTCACGCCTAATACAGTGTCTGGCAGGAAGCTGAAAGCAAGTCGTTGCGGCGGGACTGCCATATTGCTGTCGGTTGGATTGTATACTACCGTGTCCGGGCAATAACGGTGCCCCTCAGGAGGTCGAAGTACTTTGAGTGGTATTAGCAGGCGTTGCCTCTGAACCGTCAGTTTTAATACAGGATCAGCACCGTTGCCGACATCAACTGCACCTGCACGCCGCAGCGTGATGCCCACCCACAACATCTCCCCCGTTTGCCCGGGGTCCGGGTAGCTGACGGTATCCGTGGATGAAATATGTTTATAGTTGAGATTGCCATTGTAATCGCACGTCATCACCGTCGCATTGGTGTTGCCGCTCAGCGTAGCCCTGTGGGCTGTAGAATCCTTGCGGAACGATCTGTATTTTACACCCGACGTAACGTATCCGGCCGAACCCACTGCGAACGTATGTGCCGCGCCCGTGTTCACACCTGTCTCGGCTGCAACCACATTCGTATATGAGTTTACCGTCAGCTCGGGGTCGATGCGCGTACCGATGCCGAAGCCCTGGTTGAACGGAATCGTCCATGTGGCATCGATGGGTATCAGCCGCAGGGGTTCGGTAAACAGGCCCATGTGTCCCAGGATACCCCACGGCTTGTGAGGGGGCGTAGAATCGGTCGAGCCCAGCGTATTATCGTTCAGCGACATGCCGAAAAGTCGGTTGCCCGTCACGCTCGTGAAGCACCCCCAATTCCCGGCAGCACTCCAGCGCGTAGTCCGGTCGAAAATGCCGGCATTCTGCAACTGACCAAGAAGCGT
>JBKJNB010000082.1:0-2929 GCA_046595995.1 Candidatus Kapaibacteriota bacterium | reverse complement strand
AGCGGCCGCACAACGTTGTGTTGTTAGTAACCGTTACTCTGAACGTCGTCGTAAATCCAGTCGTTGGCGTAGCAGTCCAATTCGTTACCGTGTACCGTTCGTTCGAAACCGAGTTCGCCGGGTTTGGATCGACAGCGGCATTGCCAGCAAAACCTCCGGGCGTTGAGCCACCGGCTGGAGACGGCCATTGCCATGTCGCTTGGAACGAGTTAGCAGCACCAACATACGATGCAACGTTGTTGATAAGGAAGTTCACGGGAACCGCATCCGTACAGTATCCTGGTGGGTCGGGAGTAATCGTGACCGTAGGATACGGAGGAAGTGGATTGACGTTAACGTTGAGTAACGTCACTGTGCTTGAGCATGCTGGAACTGCAGCAGAGTACTCGAACGCTGTGATCGTACCTACACCGCCTGCGCCACCTAGACCCCAGAACACGTTGACGTTCGTAGCGGCCGCAGCAGCAAACGTTGTCGTGGTAGGACCACCAGCGTTGGTAATCTTACCGCCAGTAATTGTCAGGCGAATAGTATTACCTGCGGTACCGGAACCCGTGATGGTGTAGAACGAAGCCGTCGTGCTGTCGCACTCATTGCCAACAGGAGTATTGTCAACAATACCCGGTGCTGCAGGTTGAGCATTCAGTACAATTGTCTTCGTAAAGATCTTCGTACAGTTTGCGCCACCTGTTGTGTTTACAACCTGAACCGCGAGGAAGTACGTGCCCGGTACGTTAAGCATGTCGACTGTTACAGTCGACGCATTCGTGACACCGTCGAACGGTCCGGCAGCTGGACCAGCTGGGAAGCCTGTTCCAATTGCGTCGTTCGACCAACCCCATGAATAGGTGTTGATGAACTGCGGATTAGACGCGGTGTACACGACGTTTTGGTCGTTACCGCACACTGGGCTCGGACCAACCACTGTTGTGTTTGGCTGACGGACAATCGTAATCGTTGGCGATGTAGCCGTTGCGCTCGTGCACGATGGAACACCAGTTGTATACTGAATTGCAGTTACAGAACCGCTGCCAGCATTAAAGGAGTTAATCCACTGAACAGTAAAGTTCTGTGCCGCGCCAGTTGCTGCGAAGGCAATGCTTGTTCCAGCCGAAGGCGCTGTGAATCTGCCGCCAACAACATTCAGACGAATGTCGTTTCCTAATGTACCTGTAACGGTATACACAACCGAAACGCTGTCGCAGACCGTCGTAGGAGCGAAACCAGCAAGAACTGGCGTCGTTGGCTGTGGCGTTAGTGTGATGCCCAGAACCTGAGTCACCGCACAGTTCGATGGTGCGGGACCTACAAGGCGCAAGCCAAGGAAGTACGTGCCTGCAATGTTGTTGAAGTTAATTGTAGTCGTAGGCGAAGCGCTAGGACCAGGTGTGTTAATTGTACCACCGGACGCTCCAACAAATGGGAACGTGCCGACGTTGTCGCTCCAACCCCACTGATACGTCGCAACGTTCTGAGGGCTCGAAGCCGTGTACGTGCCCACGGTGTTGCCGCAGACATCTGTTGAACCAGTGATGGTTGCAGATGGAAGTGGTTGAACTACAACATTGTACGTCTCACGAGAAGAGCAGCCAGAAAGGACTATAGCATAATCGTCAACGATTGTTGGTGTTAGCGAAGTCCATGTTACCGAACCAAATGTACCAGGACCCGTTCCGGAGATAACCGTACCACCACCACTGATTGTATAAGGAGCAGCAGCAGCAGCAGTTCCGCCGTTAAGCTGAATGTTGTGTTGACCACCAGTTACTGCGGTTACTGAGTAAGCATTAGCGGTTGTTGCCTGGAATTGACAAGGAGGCGTTCCTCCGATAAGACCAGGTCCAATAATGTCAAATTCAGGCCCTGTTGGTGAAGCGTTGACAGTTACTGGGTAGCTGAAAGTACCTACACAAGAATTTGGTCCCGGACCTTGCTCGCTAACTGTTACAGTTCCCGCACCAGTGTTTGGCCACCGAACTGTAATGTTCGAAGCACCAGTCTGGAAGGTCGATACCGATGGATACGGATTTGCATACGTACCCGGCACGCCGTTCACAGCTACAATTACGCCACCATTTGTTACCGTCCAGCGATATCCATTTGTACCACTTGGCACTGCAACTGTATAAACGTATTGCTGTGGTGTTGGATTAGTTTGGAATGCCGGTGGGCCACCCCCCGATGCCAAGAATTGGCAAGGAACGTTGCTACCAGTAATGGTTGGCGCTGGAGTTGCGCTAACAGTAATGTTAAGCGTGTGCGCGCGTACACAACCCTGCGGCGTTCTTTCGTTCGCCGTAATGGTTGAACCACCAGCACCCGAGTACGTAATCTGCACACTGGTTTTGTTCAGAACGAACGTACCAGCATATGCAGCGTCCGGACCCGAATACGCTCCAGCACCCGTAAACAACCACTGATATTCGTTACCAGCAAAACCAGTCAACGAGAACGTGACGGCTTGGTTGGTACAGAACGTTGTTGGAGATGGCGTAATTGTCTTCGCGGTTGGAGCCGGGTTAATCGTAAACGTTGTGCTTGTTGTAAACGAACACAGCGTCGACGACGGACCAGGACCGTTTCCAGCCGTAAGGTTCAACGTTACCAATTGCGCTGGGCTCGGTTGCGTGTACACCGGAATGTTCAGCGTCGGTGAAGACGTTGTTGCATTCGTAAGCGTAGCACCCGTTGTGCCTGTGTTCGTTAACGACCAAGCGTACGAACCTGAAGGCGCGCCTGAGAATGTTGCGAATCCAGGGTAAGTGACTGCACCAGCACCGCCGCCGCAATATGTGGGGCTTGTTGTGCTAATCGTACCTGCAGGCGTCGTGTACACCGTAATGTTCTTGGTGCTCGTTATTGCACAGTTCTCCGGAGCAGGTCGGGTTTCTGTAGCATTAATAGTACGAGCCGATCCGGCGAACGAACC
>JBKJNB010000069.1:0-2927 GCA_046595995.1 Candidatus Kapaibacteriota bacterium | reverse complement strand
GTGCCTTTATGCCGTTCTCGACAGCGTTGCGCACGGCGCGTGAGAGCTTTAAGCGGTCGACATTCATCATCGTGCCACGCAACTTCATCGAGAACGTCACATGTGGGAACATTGCGGGGTCGAACTCATGCCGTATTTCCGTGCACAGCTCTGCACTATGAACAGGCGCCCTTTCTAGATCCTCAGAACGACCTACACTTACGAGGTCGCGCACACGCTGAATGAGGATGCCAACCTGAAATAGGATGCGCCGACGTCGCTCGGCGTCAGGCTCGACCGGACTCGATTGTAATTGTTCGGCATTGAGTCGAATAGTCGACAGGTTCGTTTGCATGTCATGCGCCAACTGCGCCCAGTTCACAAGACGACGTCGTTCCAGTGCCTCTGTAATGTCAACACCGGTAATAATGGCACCGCTGTATCGGCCCATAAGGCCACTCAGCGGAACGCTGTTACATACAAGCTCTCTGACCTCGCCTTTTTCTACAACTGCGACTTTTTCGGACAGCGACGTTCGCGTAATAGTAACCTGAGTTAAGAATTCGAGCAAGTCTGTGATATCGTCATGCACCATGTACGCACGATACATGCGTCGCATCGGCACGTTTTTCGTAATCCGCAGTAGCCTTGCGCCGCGTTCGTTCGTTCGCAGGAGTCGTCCGTTCGCATCAAGCAAGAACACTACGCCTGCACTAGGCAAGTCGATCATTGCGTCGATCGTGCGCCGCTGACGTCGATACAGCACATAGAGCACGGCAATAACGAGAAGCAGAATTAGCGGAATAATGTAACGCAGTGCAGTATCGAAGAACCGCTGCAACATCCACATGGGATGCCAGGTGCGAGTAAGCAGAAGGGAGCCCCTTGCGCTTGAAATTAGCACGCCATCTGACTGTGGAAGTATCGAGACCGTGAGTGGATCGACGTTCACCACCATGGCATCGCGTGACAAAATCACACCCGAGGCGAGTGCGCTTACGATGCCACCACTGAATATCACGTAGACGGTGTCTCCGCTAACAATAACAGCCCGTGGCTGTCCGAACTCACCAGGTAACACCTCGCCAGGAGGCACAACCTGTGTGCCATTTATGGGCGTGATCGAAAGTTCGTACCGTCCTTCTCGCATGCTGACAACCGCAAGACGCACACCACCATCAGATGGCAGTGTAGCTACGAGAGCCGTTGGAACGTTGAGCGTGATGTAGCTAGAACGCGTCGTTACGGGGTCGACAATGGTTACCTGCGTACCACGAGCTTCGTCGATAGGTGTACGCACGACAATATGTGCGTTGTTCACGTCGATGCGTGCTACAGACGAAAGCGGTACTGACGGAGAGATACGCCGTTGAAGCGCCGAGTCGAGCACACTCAGGTATGCCACATTGCCAACATCAGATACGAAAGCTGCGCGGTACGGACCTACAAAGTCAAACAATGCCACGCCGCGAACGCGCTCCTCGAGTAGAACGCACGTGAGTATCGTACCCGATTGTTCGCCTCCGATGGCAGGTTCCAATGTCACGACATAGAGTTTGTCCGATACTTGCAATAGGGCGTAAGGCGTTGTTGACTGTGCGAGAATCCGCACTTCGACATTACTCTGCCGGCTCACATCAACATCGAGCGTAACAGTCGAACGGATGTTAAGCGCAGCGTCGAGGAAGTGTACAGACGTTGTTTGTCCGTCGCATTGCACCGCAAGCACGCCGGTTCGCCATGGCGCAGCAGCGCGTATATCGGCGCCTATAAAAGCCGAATCGACGGTTTTGCCTCTACGCGTGATAATGCTGAGTGATGGTGTAGCAACCGTCCAAACCGGACGTGGTGTAAGGCTGAGAAAGAGGTCGGGCTTTGCTGGCCACGGCACAACGTGCGAGGTAAAAGCCTTCTGAGCGACAAGGCTGTATGGGTCGCTGTCGTCTGCCCGGGCGCAAAGAACTGTACCAAGCACAGTAGCGAGCAGAATACCAAGCTGAATGAAACGCGGCGGGGGCCTCATCGCGGTTGAACCTCGCAGATGCACCAGGCCTGCACCCCTTCGCCACGACCCGCAAATCCAATCTTCTCAGACGTTGTGGCCTTAACGCTAACACGATTGAGAGGCAGTCCGGTCATGCCTGCAATTGCCGTGCGCATCTGCAGTTTGTAGTCGAGAATCTTTGGTGACTGAAGAACGAGTGTTACGTCGACATTGATGACTCGAAAGCCATTCTCGTTCACAAGTTTTACTGCGTGTTCAACAAACACTGAACTTGCAGCATCTTTCCACTTCGGGTCGGTATCTGGAAAGTGCTCACCAATGTCGCCAAGTGCGAGAGCACCCAACAAGGCATCGACGAGCGCATGAAGAATAACGTCGCCGTCGCTGTGGGCAACCGTTCCGGCTTCAGAGGGTATCTGTATGCCGCCAAGCACGAGCGACTCGCCTTCTGCGAGCCTGTGCACATCATAGCCGAGTCCGATCATACCCGAAGCTACGATGCACGCCAGTATATTGAGGCATGGAAGAGGCCGTCAGCGTTAGTGATCTCACCAAGGCAATCCGCCTGCTACTCGAAGAAGGCATTGGTGATGTAGTCGTCGAAGGCGAGATCACGAATTACAAACATCATTCGTCGGGACACCGCTACTTCAGCATGAAGGACGACGACGCGTCTATTCAGTGTGTGATGTGGAAGAGTCGCACGGTTAATTTCATCCCCGAAGATGGCATGCGCGTGCTGGTGTTCGGACGTCTCAGCGTCTACCCGCCGCAAGGCCGCTACCAGATCGACTGCACCGTAATGCGTCCGTTCGGCCTCGGCGATCTCCACCAGGCCCTCGAGCGTTTAAAGAAGAAGCTGTTAGAAAAGGGCTGGTTCGATGAGGCCCGCAAGAGACCCCTTCCGACCCTTCCCATGCGCATTGGCGTTATTACTTCGCCG
>JBKJNB010000010.1:0-2995 GCA_046595995.1 Candidatus Kapaibacteriota bacterium | reverse complement strand
TGATTTTGCCGTTGCTTGTAATGGTGTGCGATTTTGCGTCAGTACCAAAATCGATACTACACCAGTGCATGTTGTCGCCACCAGGCATCTTATTAAATAGCAGCGTTGGTGCCTCAGCTTGTGGATGGCGCCAGACTGCAACACTGTCAATTTCAAGCGATTTCAGATTGTTGATGTATTCTGGATCTGCGGTATCCGCATAAACGATGAGATTCAGCCGGTGCTTCTGGAATTTCGAGGCAGTTGGCTGCTGGAAGATTGTAGTGGTGATAAACTGTTCAACCGGCACGACGTTAATCATAAATGGATCTAGAATCGGATCGCCGTCCCAAGACTGCGAACATGAGTACTGCATCACAAAAACCGGCTTGTCTGCTGTCCAGATGCTATAACCACTCGTCAGTGCCGTCGGAGCACCTGACTGCGCTATATCAGCGAATTCACCACCTTTGCTTAATACGCCACCACCCTGACCAAGCAATGCCTTGGACTTCTTATCGTAGAATTTAAGTGTCCATTTTGTGTTCGGCTGTGATGCAACCACGCGAAAGACGTCACCTTTACCCACGCCATTGAGGTTTTCCCGCTTGTACTCTACTGTCACATACCGCTTACCCCACGTGTTCACAGGTGGCATCATCTCTGCAAGGTGATTGCGGCCGTTGCCATTCACCAGCAGGTTCGGCATGGTCGTACGTTCGTGGAAAGGAATAAAGCCGACAGGTTTCGAACTACGGATACGTGAACCAGTTAGATCCCATTGGCCACGTGTGGAGCCGTCACCCTTCACCATGTACACATCGCCTTCGTCCATCGTGACGGTGAAGATCTGACCCGTGTTGATGGTCTTGCCACCAGCCGTTTTCGCATCGAGCTCCCCAACACCACGAAGGTCGATGTTCAGGAGCGTGCCATTCTCCTTCGCAATGACGATAAAGCCCCCTGCCCAAGGTCTAATCTCGCGGAAGTCATAATACGAACATGCGATATAGTCGGAACCCCAGGACAACGTGGGAATCGCTAGATAACCGTCAGACGTATAAGATTTTGAATTCAGCACATACACGGAGATTGGCTGTTTCGAGGTAATGCGCACACCTTTGCGCACAGGCACTTCAAACTCCCGAACTTCCCAGGTCCAGTTCGTCTCACCACGACTATCCGAAAGCGTAAGGATGTCGCCCTTCTTCACCTTGCGCGTGTATTGCCTAGGGCCACTAGCATCATACACCTGGACATCGGTGTCGTAAGCTGACGCGATATAGATCTCAAGCTCATCCGTGGGGTATGGACCGACTTCATTCGGAGGAATGGCAATCCAAAACTCCTTACCCTGGGCACCGTTGATGCTCAGCATGTCTTCGGCTTTGAATTTTTTCTTTTGAGCAAGTGCGTCGCTACTGAACGCTGCAAATGCTGCTAGTACCATTAGTACAGAAAGTATCCTGACTTGCCTCATCATTTCCTCCGATAATCGCGTTGTTTGCCGCGCCAAAATGCAGTCGGCTGATTTCTACTCGCATGACAGGGCACACGTAACTATGCTATATAACAAAAACTGAGGTGTGTTGTTACGTTTACACCCAAGTAAACATGCAAACCGTGCCTGAAGAAAACGTTACAACTGTCTGAATCTCCGTTTAAAGGGGCTCTTAAGGGGTCAACGAGCAATTACGATGCGCTTCGCATACGTCCGGTCAGCATAGGTGACTGTAAGGGTGTACGACCCCGAAGGCACGGCTGAAACAGAAGTAGTGAAGGCATTGGTCTGGCCCGCTGCCACCGACCATTCCGCCACAGTAACACCGTCGAGGCCAACGAGCTTCAAGACCACCCCATCTGCCGCAGCATCCGGAATCGAGACCACAAGAACGTCGCTTGCGGGCTGTGGTGTTACGACAAAAGCGAGGTCAGTGAAGAGTTCGTCGATTCCCGTGATCACAGACCCACTCCACGTCGAAACACTGTCTCCCTCAGCGGCATTCGAAGCGAATATTACAGTCTGCTGGTGCGACAAGCCGATGTCAGCGCTCTGATAGCAGGCATTGTTCAGATATCGTGCTGCTTGCGGCGACACCGAGAATGGAAGGGCTGGAGTGTACGGATCGGATAGGCTGAAATTCGTGCCTTCATAGCCCCCAATAGCAGTGATTACTAGAGTGTCACTTCCATCATTTTCTATCCGGATTGAATCGCAGCGTAGTTCGTTCGGACCTGCATTGCCCGCGTCAAAATCACCGACCTTAATCTTCGGTTCTACGGCAAAGCCGCTTACGGAGAATCGGTAGGTGCTGCAGCCTGCTCTTACGATTAGCGTATCGACGTCCTTGCCAATCGGCACTAGCGTACTGTCATGCCTTGCGTCGTACTCAAGTGTGAACGAATGGGATTGACCAGGCGCTAACGTGACACTTGGGGGAATAGCACCTGTTTTGAGCTTAAAGTATAAGCCATACAGTAGATCTAGGTTCGTTATCTCGATTGGCCAGGTCTCGTTATTCGTAAGCGTCGCAGTCATCGTCGGCTTCGTACCGACGCGACGTTTGCCAAAGGTTAACGAAGCGGGAGCAACGTTCAATCTAGGCGCGAAGTATCGTACCGTATCGTAGGTGACATTCACGTTGCCGTCTCGGTTGTTAGAACCGAAGTCAGTGACTCGAATTTCCGCATACGCATCGCGACTTTTGTCAACGATCTCTAGGCGAAACCTGAAGTCCTTATACGCGGGGTCGCGCGGAAATGACTGTGCGGTTTGCAGCACAATGTGATAGTTCGAATTCGGGGCACTTTCCACGAAGTCGATGTCACTTATGCCAGTTTCGACCTGGTCTGTCTCGTTAGGTGGCGTGGTGGGCGGATTCGGAATGTTTCGGAACTCTGTCGCGCGAAAGTTATAGTCGCCGCAAAGACTATCTACCGTGAGTACTGGTGCCAAGGTATCGAACGACGTGGTGGGACGAAAACCCGTTGCTGCGGGCCATCCGTAGGAGTCTGC
>JBKJNB010000001.1:0-14593 GCA_046595995.1 Candidatus Kapaibacteriota bacterium | reverse complement strand
CGCGATGACTTGGCCATGGTCGATAAACTCAAGATCGAAAAGACTCTTGAGCGCACCAGTGGCAATGTCAGCAAAGCCGCAGCAATACTCGGCGTGAGTAGGGAAACCCTTCATAATAAAATTCGCAAGTATGGCATCGACGTGCAGGGCTTTAGAGCGCGGACGTAGGCGCTTTTCGGCAAGTTGTTGTTTCCCGTTCATCCTTGAGAATGCATCTCATGAATACGTCATTACTCGTAATCATCCTGACGACGCTGCTCATTTCCTGTAAGCCAACACCAACCGACCCCACACGAAATGGAGTTGAAGGCAAGTGGCTTTGGGTCGAGTCTACCGGTGGCATTTCGGGCGAGCGCTTGCTTCCAGTTGCAGGAACCAGTCTCGTTTTTGAATTCGGATTAGATGGTTCGTTTGTTGAATACCGCAATGCGGTTGTCACCCGCTCGACATCGTACGTGCTCGCTAAAGAACGATCAATCACGCGTGATGCAATCGTCGATGCCATTCGACTTCTCGATTCAGTATCTCATCCGTACATCGTACTGAGCGTAACTAACGACACGCTAGTTTTAGACGACAATCATGCAGACGGCTACGTAGCTACGTACACTCTCGCTCGCTGATGATTCAAGCTTAGCTTTTTGACTAACTTGGGTGAATGGCACCAACTGTCCTCAGAGAAGGCCCTTATAGGCTGTTTTTCTTTTCTAGAGAAGAAGAACGAATGCATGTGCATGTAAGCCACCCCGATGGCGAAGCAAAGTTTTGGCTCACACCAACGATCGAGCTCGCAAATCACATCGGCCTATCGTCGCAACAGTTGCGTGAAGTGATGCATTTAGTAAATAGTCATATCGAGGAGATCGTGCATGCATGGCGCAAACATTTCGACAACTGAAGTCACGAATGTTTCTTCTTTTGGCTTTTGGCTACTGCTTGACGGCGAGGAATTACATCTGCCATTCAATGTGTTTCCGTGGTTCAAGTCAGCTACGATCGAACAGCTCTGTCACGTGGAGCGTCCGTCGACCGATCACTTGTATTGGCCTAGACTTGACGTAGATCTGTCTGTAGCATCAATACGTGATCCTGATGCCTTCCCATTGGTTGCAAAATCATGACGGGCTATGGCAACCTACCCCAGAGCGTTATGAAGGACGCGAAGCTGGCTCACCAACTTCACATTGTGCACCCGAATAATCGAGACGTTTTTCTGCAGCAGCAACGCATGCAATAGTGTTGTTGCGATGTCGCGGTCTTCGGTTGAATCAATGCCGAGCAGAGTGCCAAGGAAACGCTTGCGCGATAAGCCAACTACGACGGGTGCAATGTCTGCGAAGACGTCGACATGCGAGAGCAGTGAAAGATTATGCTCTACCTGTTTGCCAAATCCAATACCTGGATCGATGAATACTTCGCGCACTCCTGCTTGATGTGCGAGTTCTGTGCGCTTCTGAAGAAAACTCGTTACTTCGCTTACGACATCAGTGTACGTGGGGTTGTCCTGCATGGTGCGCGGTTCGCCCTGCATGTGCATGAGGATGAGCGGTACACAGCTAGTTGCGGCTACGTCGAACATTTCACGGTCTCTGCGTCCTGCCGTAACATCGTTTATAATGTTAGCCCCTTCTGAAACGCACACCCTTGCCACTGTAGAACGGGATGTGTCGATGGAAATTCGAATGGTGGCGTTGTGTTTGCGAATGCCTCGAATGACGGGTAATACACGTGCTATTTCGACGGATTCGGAAACGGGCTCGGCACCCGGACGTGTACTTTCTCCACCGATGTCGAGAATGTCGGCACCATCTTCAACCAGTTGCAACGCGCACGCGACGGCGTCTTCGGTTTTCTCGTAGCGTCCGCCGTCAGAGAATGAATCGGGCGTTACGTTTACAACGCCCATGATTTGCGGGAAAGCCATGGTGCTCATTATTTCTCGCGAGAAATTGTCGTTAACTGACTGTCAAGCGTCTGCGAAGTGTTCGAACAGCGCCTTTAGCGCCGCCTGTGTGCGTGCGGTTGGTGGCACGAGAGGCAAACGATAGGTCGCTTCACAAAGGTCTAGAAGCGAAAGAATGTATTTCACTGGACCCGGATTCGACTCCCAGAAGTTTGCTGCATAGTAAGGGGCAAGCTCCGCTTGAAGGACTTGTGCGCTGACGTAATTGCCCGCCAGGGCTGCATGGATAAGACGTCCGAATTTCTTGGGGGCGTAATTCGAGATGACAGCAATAACCCCCTTGCCACCAAGCGCAATAATGGGCAAGGCAAGAACATCGTCGCCCGCAATAACCTGGAAGTGTTTTGGCGTACTACGAATGATTTGTCCGATTTGCTCAAGGTTGCCCGACGCTTCTTTTGTAGCAACAACATTTTTGCATGCTTCAGCAATTTCTAGTTGCGTCTCTGCTGTCATGTTTGTGGCTGTGCGTGGGGGCACGTTGTACATCACGATGGGTAGTGATGTCGAATCGGCAATGGCTTTGAAGTGCGCTACTTGTCCGGCCGGTGATGGTTTATTGTAATACGGCGTAACAACAAGAGCGCCTTGCACACCAATCGCTTCTGCTTTAAGCGTAAGCTCGATGCTTGCTCTCGTGTCGTTGTTGCCGGTACCTGCGATGATAGGCACACTGCCCTGCAAGTGTTCTACGGCCCATGTCCACAACTGAACTTTTTCCTCGTTCGAGGTTGTTGCCGCTTCGCCCGTTGAACCACACACAACAATGCCATCGACACCCGCATTGCGCTGATGATCGAGAAGTTTAAGAAACGTTGGCTTGTCGAGTTCGCCGTTCTTAAACGGAGTTACTATTGCGGTATATAGACCGTTAATCGCGTGCATCACTTCCCCTGAACTTAGCCGCGCTAGCGGCGACGTGAAAACCTTACCCTCGGATGCGGCGACGTGAAATTAGATATTCGCGCAGTGCTGCGTCGAAAGGTTTGTCGGTTGTGATGCGTGTGTAGTCGATGTTTAGGGCAAAACAGCCGCGTTTGATGTCGGTGCTGAATTGCTCGACAGCGGCTCGGTAGCTGCGCTGGAGCTGTACTGGTTGTGTCGTGAGTTCGAGTCCGGTTTCCATGTCTTTGAAGACAGCTGCGGACGGAAAGTCGAAGTCCACCTCGCGTGGGTCCATTACATGCATAACGAGTACATCGTGGCTATCGTGACGAAAGTGACCGAGTGCCTCGAGTATCGACGCTGGTTCGTCGAACATGTCGCTAATGATAATCACGAGTCCGCGCCGCGTTAGGCGTTCAGCCAGGCGATGCAACGCTGTTGCAGTGCTTGTTGTTGACTGCGGTGTTGCCGTTTCAAGTGTGCGAAGGATCTCACTTATGTACGACATCTTCGACCGAGGAGGCAAGTACGACATGATGTCGGTGTTGTACAACGCAAGTCCGGCAGCATCACGCTGGTGCAGCACCAGATACGACAAAGCAGCAGCCAAAAACGAAGCGTAGCGGAACTTCGAGATGTGTCCTTCGGAGGCGTAGTTCATCGACGCGCTTGCGTCAACGGCGATTACGCAACGGAGGTTGGTTTCATCTTCGTACTGCTTTACGTAAAAGCGATCGCTGCGGCCATAGATGCGCCAGTCGATGTGTTTGAGCTCGTCGCCTGGACGGTATTGGCGGTGCTCGGAAAACTCAGCACTGAAGCCATGAAAAGGCGAACGGTGAAGTCCCGTAATAAAGCCTTCAACTACAAGACGCGCGCGCAATTCCATGCTGCCTAGTTTGGCAACAACGTTGGGGTCGAGATAGGATGTAGAGTCGCTCATGAGGCCGGCCTAGCGGACGATCATGGCTGCTCGTTCGTGGACTCAGCCTGAAAGTACGTCGCGTGTAGCAAGGCAAAGCGGACTAAGCCAGCGGCGTTATTCACGCCGAGCTTGTCCATGATGCGTGCGCGGTGCGTTTCAACGGTCCGTGGACTTATGAAGAGCTTCTTTGCGATATCCTGACTAGTTAGCCCCTTAGCAACAAGTCCGACAACCTCTTCTTCACGCTTGGTAAGGCTGATATGGGGCTGGCCATCTTTCGTTTCAGCAGCCTTGCCTTCAAGCAGATCGAGGATCGAGCGACTGAACACGCGATCGCCAACGATGACGTTGCGAATTGCTTCTATAAGCTCTTTCGAGCCTACTTCTTTTGACAAGTAACCATCAGCTCCGGCAAACAATGCTCGCTCAATAGACTTCTCATCTTCTGAGGAACTAAGCATGATTACCATCGTGTCAGGCAACTCGGCTTTGAGTCGCTGTGCTGCTTCGATACCAGAACCGTTTGGCATAATAACATCAAGGAGCACAACATTCGGCTTCATGCTGCGCGCGAGTTCAAGAGCCTGCGTTCCATTCGAAGCTTCAGCAACAATTTCGATGTCAGGCGCAACTGACAGGAGACGTCGTACACCGATGCGCGTAATCTCGTGGTCGTCGGCAATCAACACGCGTATTGGAGCGCCGTTGCTTTGTCTCAAGTCTTGTGACATAGGTACTTAATACTAGGGTTATTTACTTGCGAAGATAGCGATCAATACCGACCAATCAGTCTGTCAAATCGTCTTTTAGTCGATACAATTCGTTTAGCCACATCGAAGCCGACGCATCACTCGGCATTCGCCAATCGGCGCGAGGAGACAAAGCCACTGAACCGATCTTTACTGTGTCTGGCATACACGACCGTTTGAACTGCTGCTGTGCGAAGCGTGTTACGAACACCTCGAGCCATGTAAGGATGTCGCTTGGCGTGTGAGTGCCCTCGAAGGCAAGGATTGCGAGGAGACCAACGCTACGTACAGGTTCTTGTAAACGGATTAGATGGTACAAGAAGAAGTCGTGCACCACGTACGGACCTAACACCGATTCTGTATGCTGTACGATATCCCCTTCTGCGCCGGGCGGCAGCAGCTCTGGCGAGATGGGCGTATTTAACACGTCCTGTAGCGCCTTGCGAAGCGCCCCATCACACCGTTCCTCTGCATACCACTGAACGATGTGGCGCACGAGAGTCTTGGGGACGCCGCCGTTGACGCTGTACATCGACATATGATCTGCGTTGTATGTAGACCATCCGAGCGCTAGTTCGGAGAGGTCGCCTGTTCCGATAACAATTCCTTGATGTTTGTTCGCAAGATCCATAAGAATTTGGGTACGCTCGCGTGCCTGCGCGTTTTCGTACACCACGGAATGATCGTTTGGGTCGTGACCGATGTCGGTGAAGTGCTGCTCGACTGAAGCCTTGATTGATATCTCGCGCATGTCAAAGCCCATGTTCACCGCGAGATCTCTTGCGTTACGCAATGTGCGGTCTGTTGTACCGAAGCCCGGCATTGTTACGGCTAGCACGGAATCGTGCGTACGTTCGAGCAGGTCGCACGCTCGCATACACACGATGGCGGCGAGCGTCGAATCGAGTCCGCCCGACAACCCGAATACACATCGCTCTGAGCCTACCCTGTGCAGACGTACGGCAAGAGCCGTGGCTTGCAGGTTGAGAATGTCTTCGCAGCGTGCTGTCCGGTCTTCTTTTTTCGCAGGCAGGAATGGGTTTTGAACAATAACGCGTTCGACATTGCTCTTTGTAGACCGATGTATGTCGAATGAAAGCGTCCGCACCGATCGCTCACCCGGCTCTTGTGAAAACGACGTGCCGTTCAGCCGTTCGGCTACACATCGGCGTAGATCGACATCGGCTAATACAAGCACATCGCCTAATCCAAGGCGTTCGCTTTCGACCAGCATTTCACCGCACTCTGCAATCATGCAGTGTCCGCTAAAAACCGTATCGGTTGTACTCTCCCAGGGTCCGGCAGACGCGTACGCATACGCTGTGTACGTGCGTGCCGACTGCATGGCAACAAGCGAGCGTCGGTATGCAGCTTTGGTAACCAGCTCGTTGCTTGCCGATAAATTCAGGATAAGGGTCGCGCCTGCGCGTGTAAGCGCGCCGCTTGGGGGCTGCACCGCCCACAGGTCTTCGCAGATCTCTGCACCGATAATGCAATGCGGGTCTTCTCGCGAAGCGAGGAGAAGATTCGCGCCGAAGGGAATATCGGTGTGGCCGACGTTAGCGTTTTGAAGTGTTGCCTGCGCACCAGATGTAAACCATCGAAAGTCGTAAAACTCTTGCGTCGATGGCAAGAATACTTTCGGCACGAGTGCGCGAATGTGTCCATCGTGAACTAATGCGGCGACATTGTAAAGTCGCGATCCTACAACAAGGGGCAGGCCTACGGCCACAAGGGGCCGACGGCCAGTGGTCCACCGTCGGATGCGTTCTAGGCCTTGGATAGCAGCAGAAAGAAGATCGTACTGCCGAAAAAGGTCACCACAGGTATAACCAGTGATACACAGTTCCGGCAGAACGATTACGTCCGAGCCCTTCTGTTCAGCGCGTTCGCAGAGTGAAAGAATCGCCGTAACGTTTCCTTCTACATCGGCGGGTTGCAACCGCGGTGATGCTGCCGCAACGCGCACATAACCGAGTGACGTGATAAGCGACGCATGCATGCGAGAGGTTTACTTGCCGAGGAGCGAAACGATAGACTTACGAGCCTTGTCGGTAAAGCCCGAATCGGTAAACATTTCCTTCTCGATTTTGCCAACGATCTTGTGCGCGCGACGCAGAACAGCCAAGCCGTCTTTCGTAAGGCTAAGATCTTTCGCGCGTGTGTCGCCTGGATGATCTTCGCGTTCTATGAGACCGCGTTCTTCGAGCGTGCGAAGTGCTTTCGAGGCAAGCATCACATCGAGGTGCGTTGTGCGTGCCAGACGTGTCTGAGTAATTGGTTCGCCGTCTGCTGATAGGCGTTCGATACCATCGAGCAACGCATGAAGCGTTGGAGACAGTTCAAGCTCTGAAAGACCGGCGTCAAGTGCTCTTGACCACTTACGTGCAGCACGTGCAAGTAGTAGACCCGGACCAACCTCATCGCCCCCATCGCGGAATGTTTTCTTCTTGCTCATAGATCCTCACATATGAATACTGGTGTGATTTGTAAAATACGGAAGACCGCGGTTCAATAAACATTAATTTACAATACACTACAATCAAGGACTCCACGATGCGACCTCACGTACGTCCGTTGATAGCCAATCTTACTGTTCTCACAGCTCTCCTGTGGTTTGCGTCATGCTCAAGTGACGACCCTACGCAACCAGACACGGCTATTCACCAGAGTTATGTAATGGAATACGATGTTGCTCGAGACCGCACTACGGGCAAAGCTTCTTTACGTGCGAGCAGCGCCACGGGCGCCCAGATACGGCTTACTCCGCCAGCGGCTATCCTCTACAATGGCGTCGCAATGGATTGGAGTAACACCGAGCCGAATGCGTATACGCGCATACAGCCCGGACGTATTGAGTCGGGTGTGTTCGAGTTCACCGATGGCGGTGGTAACGTTCGCACAAATGTGGTAACGCTATCGAGTGTCGATACGATTGCGTTACCAGCCGGTGTAAACGAACTGATAATAACTTCTCAGGCCACAATTGCATGGCAGGGGGCTCCTGTGAGTGCCGGAGAGTCGGTATCTCTAACATTTAACACAGCAGCAAACGGATTGGCTACGTTCTACCAGCAGTCAACCGGTGCAACGTCCATCGTGCTAACACCAGCCAATCTTACCCTCCTCGGCGCTGGCACCGCAACGTGGCGACTGGAACGCACGACCTATCTCGGTCTTCAGGCCAGCACGGAGTCCGGCGGACGTATAGCGATCCGATGGTCTACAGGCGACCGCCCAGTCACGATTAAGTAGGAACCCAGCCTTCGTGTTAAGCGGCCATGCGTGGTTTTACGGAACGCTGGCATAGCATTTGCGGGCATTGCGTTCCGACTACTACTGCAGAGTGATTGATGACACTTCGGACCATGTGTGTATTCCTTGTTGGCCTCCTGGCTGTGTGCTTCATGAGCTGCACCACCGACCCTGTGGGTCCGGACGAGATCACCGACATGCAGGCAATCGACACAATTAGCGCTGGTGGACGAGTGCTCGAGGTTTATGCTTTGGCTCCGGTCATTTCCGGCTACAACGGCGTCGCGCTTCGCATCCTAGAAAACGGCGAGGTTGTACGCAACGCATCGCTCCGCATCACGCCAGTATTCGCCCTCGGTAACGTCCGCTCCTCGTGTCCGGTTGTGCAACCCTTGAGTTCGGATAATCGTGGACTCTACAACTCAGAAATTTTCTTCTATACGGCATCCGATACTGCATGGACGCTAAACGTCGACATGGTACGCGACGGCACGGTGTTATACTCGTTTATTGTCCCCGTCCGCGTCACGTCCTCACCAAATGCTAAACTTCGCAAGGGCATGGACGGCTCGCAATGGATCGTGGCACTCGACCCTGCAAAGAGCCGCGTGAATATTCACCAACGCATCAACAACCTCGAGTTCAAAGTCGTCGATGACGTAACGGCATCAATCTCTACAACCATCGGAACCACAGAAACTCCACTGGACGCGAACCTCACCATCGACGCCAACGGCTGGTGCACGAGTAGCAAGCCCCTTCCTACCGGGCCCCTTACCATTAATGTCGATTTACAACGTGACTCGAGTACGATTGGTCGCGTAGTGTTCGTGAGAGATTGAAGATGGACACCGAACAAATCAATGTATTAAGCGAATTCATCCAGCTTCTTCATGAAGCCGATGCGCAATACAAACAGATTGCTTTTGACTTTAGTGGCACTACCGTATTAACGTGGTTCGAGATAGACGACTACGACGATATAACGAAGCGCAAGATCAGGACAGCAGAAGATGGCGCTAACGCTCGCATGATAGGCATCCATTCAGATATCCGTCTGCGCACGACGATTACCGAAGTACGAGATAGTCAGACGAAGCCGTCACCATTCGCGCGGGCACGCGCGCAAGCGGCTACGCACTAGCGGTCAATGCAATCTCATTTGTCCCCTTGTGAATGCCAGCATCCGGTATTAGAACGGATTCTGACGTTGCGATGTTTACAATCTGAATCTTCAGTATGCCATCTCTCGGTGCAATGACCGTGATAGACGTGGGCGCACTTCCAGACCCTGTGCCATTCGCAACGATTGTCAACTTTGCACGCTTGCCATCAATGATTGGCTTTTGCGGCGTCACCCCCATGAGACGGTTCACCTGCTGCTCATGCACGATGCGCAACTGTTCCTCTGTCATGTCAGCCTTCGTGGTTGAAGTGGCCTGCATACCATATGTATTCGAAGTGACCACCAGGGGTGCGACAGGTGTGGGCGCAAGCCCTTCCGTGACCTGCTCGTCAGTCTGTGCTAGCGGAGGGGGCTGCGTTGTTGTGCATGCGAACGACAGCAACGTAGTAACGCACAACAATATCGATGTGATTGTTTTCATGAAAATGTTGCTCTCTTAGAAATTCGTTGAGATGAGGTCAATCTCACACGTGTACTTATCGAAATCGTAGTAGAAATAGACAAAGCCCTTCGCAGGGTGGTAATAATAGACCGCCGAATAGTTTCCGGCAGAACTCACTCCAGTGGCCTGCAACTTCCAGCACGAGTCCTGCAGCATGTCCTGTTTGTATACAACTTTACCTACCGGGATAACGGTACCTTTCACGTTCACGCCTTCCAACTCCGCCCATCCCTCTTTGGGCGTCAGGTCTGTATGTGTGACCTCGTTCAGCGTGATAGGAAACTTCACTTGCGGAAACGCCACCATTTCTGATAGTCTCATGTACCCAGATCTAGGTGGGTGTATCCAGATTTCGTTTTTCAGAAACGAACTGTTCGACCGATCGGTCACGCCTGTGGTTTCGGTAGTGACAGTTCGGCCTGTCGCATACGACACACTATAGTACCATGTGATCTGTGTCTGAGTGATTTGCCATCGCTCGTCCTGCACGGAGAGCTTGAGCGTGTCCACATGGTTCGAGTCAGAGTGTTTCAACGTAAACACCCATTGGCGTCCGGGCACATACACCGGAGCCCGCCGTTCCTGCTCACGTGAGAGAATTACTAGGCATGAGAGGATGAGGAACGGTAGGACAATTTCATGGATACGCATAGATGAGAATTTGACCAAGGTGTCAGGTAGTACTAGTAGTCAATTGTTAGTATCTGACGATGATGGTTGCAGAACTCGAGCTGGCGGAAACAAATCGGGCGACGTAAACACCGCTCGGGAAATTCGATAGGTCGATGTTGAACTCAGCCGTGTTTTGTGGACTTAAACTCAACACACGTTCACCGAGCGCATTCACGATTGTAACCTGAACATACGATCGTTCAGGACTTCTCACTGTAACTGTTCCATGCGTAGGATTCGGTGAAAGGCTAATTGGCATCGACTGACTATCGTCGGCTATACCGAGCGCGTCGAACTCTGCTAGTGGACGTCGCCACACACCAGCCGCAGTACCGGCGAAGAGTTGGGCATCTATAACGGCAAACGAGCTAACAGCCGATTCGAGAGCACTACTGGCATCGGTCCAGGTTGCACCATTATCCCGTGAGAGCAGCATACCTGTGCCAGTAGCTGCGAATAGATTCGATCCATGCCGGAAAGGGGCTTTGACGTTAAACACACCTGTATTGATTTTCGTCCAACTTGCGCCCATGTCTGTCGAAACGAACAGTCCCTGTTCAGCTCCAGCAAAAACCTGCGTTCCGATGGCTGACAGAGAAAACACGAGTCCTGCATTCATGTTGTTCGTGACATTCGTCCACGTTGCGCCATTGTCCGATGAACGATTAACCTTGCTATTGGCACCATAGCCAGTTCCGGCGTACAGATTTGTCCCATCTGAGGTTATGCTAAACACACTGCCCGATCCCAAGCCGGTCTTTGACTGCGTCCAACTCGCACCGTCGTCCGAAGAACGATAGACACCCCCGTTATAAACTCCTGCAAAGAGATGCGAGCCAGTTTTAGCATAGCAGTTTGCACCGCTCGTTAATCCCGTAGCAGCGGTCCACGTCGTTCCATTATCGGTCGAATAATACGGACCCCGATATTCGAAATCGATTTCGGAATACGTCGCTGCGACGAGGTTCGCACCGCTCGCGACAATCGACCATACGAGTGAGTCCTGCAGCCCAGCCGAACCCCAACTCTCGCCGTAATCGGGCGAGCGCCAAACACCATACCTCGTTCGAACAAAGAGGTCAGTGCCCATAACAACAACAACATCACCAACAGCACTTGCCACGAGTCCCGAATTCCTCGCTATCCAGTTCGCGCCATCATTGGTAGAAACGAAAACTCCACCGCTGGTTGCCGTAAACATGTTTACGCCATTATCAGCAAAAGCGGTAATGAAAGAATGGTGCATCCCTGTCATCTGCGACGTCCAGCTTGTACCCGCATCCGTCGACACAAATACACCCCCGCCATGCGTTCCTGCATACAGTTTCGTTCCAGCAGTATGCAGCGCACGGATATCGAGGTTCGTCATGCCTGCATTTACAGCAGACCAAGTCGTTCCGTTATCGGTTGAGCGAAACACACCTCCGCGGTAGGTACCCGCAATTATGTTCGTTCCAGTCACAGCCATCGCCTGAATGTACATGCTTGTTAGTCCAGCGCTCGCGGCAGACCAACTCGCGCCATTATCAGCCGAGCGAAAGACTCCGTCGGAAGTGCCAGCAAACAAATTCGTACCACTCACGGCAAGGGCGTACACCGCATTAGGCGTCAAGCCGCTATTGGCAGTTGTCCAGCTCGTCCCGTTATCTGTTGACACAAAAACGCCATTGCCATCCGTACCAGCAAACAGATTGGTTCCACTCACAGCAAGAGCAAAGACACCCGATGTCAGACCAGAATTCACCGCTGTCCAGTTCGCGCCGTCATCCGTGGAAAGGAAAACGCCCGCACCCGTCCCTGCAAACAGATTACCTCCGCGAACAGCGAACGCCTTAACACTCCCAGTTGCTAAGCCAGCGTTTACTGCTGACCAGCTCGCACCATTATCGGCCGAACGAAACACACCACCGCCCTCGGTTCCGACGAAGAGATGTGCACCGCTCACGGCCAATGCCATAACAGCTCCACCCTCGGGTCCAGCCGTCTGCACCCACTGGCATTGTGCCTCTACGGTAAAGAAAGCGAGTAGGCATACAATGCTACAAATGCGTACGAACGAGTCTAAAAAGGGTGTTTTCATTGAGTTGCTGGAATTATGAATGGGGCTATGCAGTGGCGACTTTACGCTTAATATCGTCATGTGGTGCTCCTACGCCGGCCGTACCGCCGCCTTAACCGCCGTCTTAACCGCCGCCTTAACCGCAAATAATTGATCGTTAAAGACCATATTTCGTGAAGTTGTGTGGAAAACTTGCTATCTTGCATTATCTCGCATGGGCGAGCCACTGCGGTGATGACGCCAAGTCGAAATAGTTCAGTGATCTTCGGTGTTGAAATCTGGCTCGTGTAAGGAAAAGTTGTATGAATATCTATGTTGGCAATCTGCCATACACATTCGGTGATGCAGAATTGCGTCAATCGTTCGAAGAATTTGGTGCTGTTTCATCCGCGTCGGTCGTGCAAGACAAGTTCACGGGTCGTAGCCGCGGATTCGGATTCGTTGAAATGGCTGATGGCGACGCTGCAAATCGTGCCATCGACGCTATGAACGGTCGTCCACTAGCTGGTCGTCCGCTCGTAGTAAACGAAGCCCGTCCACGTGACGAGCGTCCACGTCCAAGCCGCGATCGCTACTGAGACCCCCAAAGTCTCCATCTAATGTGATCATCAGCAAGGGGCTCCCAACGGGGCCCCTTTTCTTTTGTGCCTTACGCCCAAACAAAAAAAGTCCAAGCAAGCTTTCACTTCCATGGACTCTTGTCAGCGTGGCGGGATTTGAACCCAAAATCACGACGCATATTAAGCCATCAAACTGTATCGAAATAACTGCAATCAAATCATATACTTACGTTGATTTCTACCTAGATGCATTTTGATATAATTGTGTATGTTTGTGACGAAAACGTCAGTAAAACGTCAGTAGAACTTGCCAAGTTTACTAAATCAGTATGTCCGTTTCCCTGAAAACGAAGTCCCCAAAAGCTGCCGGTGTCGTAATCCGCCGACAACGCAACGCGACCGGAGACCATTTGTATCTCGACATCCACGAGGGTGCCGTACGTGTTCGTGAATTTCTAAGACTCTACCTGACAGGCGACAAGGTAAGAGACCGCGAAGCGATGCTCATGGCAGAGCAGATCCGCTCGAATCGCCTCCAGGAATTGCAGGCTCGAAGGAGCGGTCTTGAGTTGCCCTCCTTCGACTTAGCACGTGACTTCATTGTATTCTACACCGCGCTCACCGACAGCAAGGGTAAGGTGTGGAAGAACACACTCTTTCACCTGAACAATTTCCAAACCAAGCCCCTTCGGTTTGTTGATGTTTCCGCCGAATGGATACATTCCTTCCGCGACTACCTTAGCAAACAAGATCTCGCCGCGAACACCATCGCAACCTACCTCGACGTACTAAAGACTGCGCTCAACATTGCTGTCCGACAGCACATCATTCCACAGAACCCATTCGTGTTCGCCGACAGGATTCAACGCAAGCGTACCCGCCGCGAATTTTTGACGCTTGATGAGTTACACTTGCTGTCTGCGACAGAGTGTAGTCATCCGCATGTAAAGCGTGCGTTCCTCACGGCATGCCTTACGGGGCTTCGCATCAGTGACCTTCGCGGACTGACTTGGTCGCAGGTAAAACCGGATGGCCTGCACATTGTGCAGAAAAAGACTGGCGACTACACGCACATCCCTCTCTCAGATCAGGCTATTACCCTGCTAGGCGAACGTTCTAGTAAGAAACCTGCGCCCGTCTTTACTCTCCCCACCACCGATGACTTGTTCAATCGGTACTTGAAACGATGGGTGAAGAAGGCTGGAATCGAAAAGCATGTTACGTCTCACATTGCGCGACATACATTTGCAACGTTGCTGATCACGCAGGGGAACGATTTGTATTCCGTGCAACATTTGTTGGGCCATCGAGACATTAGGGTCACACAACAGTATGCGAAGCTCGTTGATGCAAAGAAGACGGCTGCTGTAATGAGCTTACCTTCTCTCAAGCCGCCAAAGGCCTCTGAACGCTAGATCATCAACAATGGTATTGTTTGCGCGTTGCGTCCGTTCCGGACACGAGCGAAGTACATTCCGACTGGCAATGAACCGAGATCTATATTGAATGGTAAAGCTCGAGTGGATACTGAATAGACTAACCTGCCAAACGAATCCACCACGTCAATATCGTATTCAAAAGCGCCACCCTGAGTGACGAAGCCTGATACACTTGTGCGTCCGGATGATGGATTAGGATGCACACTAAACAATCTGGCTTGGTATTCATCACGCACCGAGGTCACAATCGAGCGCTTCATTATCAATCCACTCTGTCCAACTGCGTAGAAAACTGAACCACCAACGATGCATATATCGTGTACGGGTCTGCCATCTGTCGGTGCATTCCCCTCTCTGCCAACGATTCCTTGGACACAATTCGTAGTGTAATTTAAGCTACTAATTGAGGGCGCAGAGGAGTAGAATATGAAGCAGGAAACCGAGCATGTGAACGGTCA
>JBKJNB010000117.1:0-5328 GCA_046595995.1 Candidatus Kapaibacteriota bacterium | reverse complement strand
TCGGGGTCCTTATCGTACACACCGTCTACGCGTGTTCCCTTTATCACGACTTCAGCTTCAATCTCAACGGCTCGAAGCACCGCTGCGGTGTCTGTTGTGAAGTACGGACTCCCAGTGCCAGCACCGAAGAGAACGATGCGTCCCTTTTCAAGATGTCGTATCGCGCGTCTGCGTATGAAGCCCTCTGCAACTTGCTCCATCCGTATCGCACTCTGCAGTCGTGTTGGTACACCGTGTGATTCCAGTACGTCTTGGAAGGCAATGCAGTTGATAACGGTCGCAAGCATGCCCATGTGATCACCCGACACCTTGTCGATGCCGGAAGCAGCGGCCTGCACGCCACGAAAGATGTTGCCACCGCCAAACACAATGGCGATCTGAATGCCAAGGTCAAAAGCTTCCTTTACGTCTTCGGCAAACGCAGTTAATGCGTCTGGATCAATGCCATACTCCTGCTTTCCCATCAGTGATTCGCCACTGAGTTTCAAGAGTATTCTGCGATAGCGTGGCGTCATGCGATACCCATACGGTTCGACTTATTTTTCGCCAAGATAATAGCGACGGAAGGAAAGTACCTTCACATCACTGCCGTATATCTTTCCGATTTCTGCCAGAACATCCTTAATGGTCTTACCCGGATCCTTGACGAACGCTTGTTCGATAAGGCATTGTTCCTGGTAGAACTTCTCGAGTTTACCTGTTGCAATACGCGCAGCAATGTCTTCTTTCTTGCCTTCCTGGATTGCAGCCTGCTTATAGATCTCAATTTCCTTCTCAATCGCAGCCGTGTCTACCGACGTGCGGTCGATGTACAGCGGTTGCATTGCAGCTACCTGCATTGCAACGTCGCGAACAAGTGGACGTGCTCCGTCGGCGAGCTTCGATGCATCGAGTTCAACAAGTACTGCTAGGCGACTGCCAGCGTGTACATAGTCCGTGATATGTCCGTTCGACGTAATGCGCTCGAAACGACGCAGTCCGATGCGTTCGCTAAACTTTGCAAGGATTTCGTCGCGAAGGTTGCCAAGGGTCTTGTCACCAAGGTTTATTTCCCAAATCTGCTCTTCAGACTTGATGTCGTTCGCAAGAACAGCGTCACAAATAGCGTTTGCGAACGCAACGAACTCTTCGTTGCGAGCAACAAAGTCTGTTTCACAATTCACTTCTACAATCGCCGCTGTAGAACCGTCAGCAGACGTACGAGCAACGACAATACCTTCGTTGGCTTCACGGTCTGCACGTTTGTCGATCGATGCCGCGCCGCGCTTGCGGAGCCACTCTATTGCGCCTTGCATGTCGCCGCTCGACTCTTCAAGAGCCTTCTTGCAATCGGCCATGCCTGCGCCAGTTTTGTCACGCAGTTCTTTAACGGTAGATGCGCTGATCATGGTTGTATTCATTTCGGGTTGTTATTCGTTTTCTGCTTTGGCGGCCGGACCGCCCTTGCGAGCACGCAACTGACGTTGCACGTGGTCTCCGCCTTCTGTCTGCTTTGCCGACTGTTCGCTAGAAGCAGAGATATCTGCTGTGCGTGCCTTGGCAATTTCTTTTCCTTCGATGATGGCGTCGGAGATGACCTTCGAGATGATTTCAATCGTCCGAATGGAATCGTCGTTTGCCGGAATCGGAAAATCGACATCCTCAGGATCGGAGTTTGTATCAACGATACCAATCACTGGAATACCTAGAATGCGTGCTTCCTTGATGGCAATGTGTTCGCGTTTGATGTCGATTACGAAAATCAAACCCGGAAGGCGCGTCATCTCTTCGATGCCGCCAAATACCTTACGCAAGCGATCGCGTTCGCGTCCGAGCATCAGGCGTTCTTTTTTTGTAATCTTTTCAAACGTACCGTCAACTTCCATCTTATCGATGGCGTTCAGGCGCTTGATGCTCTTGCGAATCGTAGAGAAGTTCGTGATCATGCCACCCAACCAGCGTTCGCTAACGTAGTTCGAAGAAGAACGCTTGGCTTCGGCTTCGACCGGACCCTTTGCTTGGTTCTTTGTGCCTACAAACAATACGCCGCGACCTTGTGTCGATGTCTCAAACGCGGCTTCGCGTGCGATATCTACAAGGAGTTGTGTTTTACGGAGATCGATGATGTGGATCCCGTTGCGCTCCATAAAAATGAAGGTTCGCATCTTGGGATTCCACCTGCGAGTGAGGTGACCGAAGTGTGCTCCGGACTCGAGCAGGGCCTCGACTGAGACTGCCGGCATATTCTTGACCTTAGACTTGTGTGGATGAAACACCTGTGTGGGTCATTGTTGCTTTCGGCACTCCCAAGGGAGCGTCCCCGACCGCTACTCGCCACACATGCTTTATAAACCGAATTGTCGACGTTCTGAATCGCTGCGGAGCAGCGAAATGATTCCTTCGCTGCGGAGCAGCGAAATGATTATCGCTTGCTGAACTGGAAGCGCTTACGAGCCTTCTTCTGTCCGTACTTCTTGCGCTCAACCATACGTGGGTCACGTGTGAGAACGCCAGCCGGACGAAGTGCGGCGCGAAGCTCTTCGTTGTATACAACCAATGCACGAGCAACACCAAGACGAACAGCACCGGCCTGACCGGCCTTGCCACCACCACGAACATTCACGAACACATCGAACTGACCAAGTGTCTTCGTTACTTCGAGTGGAAGCATTGCATCGCGACGATACGTTTCAATTGGAAAGTAATCTTCAAGGTTCAAGCGATTCACGAGCACGTTGCCCGTGCCACTGCTCAAGCGAACCTGTGCAACACTTGTTTTACGACGTCCCGTAGCGGCATACACCTTCATAAACTTCTCTTGTTTGTCTTAGTTATTAGCTGGATACGGGAGTTCGTACATCTTCGGCATTTGGGCTTGGTGCGGATGCTCCGTGCCACGGTATACCTTGAGCTTCTTGCCCACAACGCGACCAAGACGATTCTTAGGTAGCATGCCTTTTACAGCAAGCTCCACAATCTCTTCTGGCCGTGTTTGGATAAGATCCTTGAACTTGCGGAATCGTCCACCACCCGGATAGAGCGTGCTGTGGAAGTATTCCTTCTGCTCAGTACGCTTACCTTCAAGAACGATCTTTTCTGCGTTGATTACAACGACAAAATCGCCGCAATCGACGTGAGGTGTGAACAGTGGCTTGTGTTTACCGCGAAGAAGCGTTGCAATCTGCGTGGCCAGGCGGCCTACAGTTTGTCCTTCTGCGTCAACAACCCACCATGCACGCGTCACATCTTGGTCGCGTATTGATCTTGTGATTTTACCGAATTGTATTTGGTCCATTTTTGCGTCGTTGTTTCTACTAGAGCCCGCTAATATAAGGGCTGGCGGGAAATGAACAAGGGGTTTGGGTGTAAAATCTGGGGTTAGCCATGCTGGCGCACGAATCCCCTTACCTGTAGACTACGCCGGCAAAGCTCACAGCACTGCCTGTGGCCGAATCGTCCCAAATGTCGTAGGCTACGACCTCCCCATCACCGGGTCGTGCAGCGCTCAGGGCAATGTAGGAGGGGGCAAGACCGCAGATGCGGAAGGCATCGTCGGCATCACGGACCGCCCCGTAATAGGCGTCTGGGTCGCCCGCGACGAGGTGGCGGAGTAAGGTAGAATCGGCTTCACGGACGTCCTCCATCATCTCCGCAGCGGGGGCGGCATCGCCGAAACGGACTCCAAAGTGGGCCAAATCACCGCTGACGAGCCACACGACGTTACGTCCGGAGTTCGCCACAACGTCACGAATTGCAGCAATTGCTTCGTGCAATGCCCCATTTAAAGCCCCTTTATCAAGTCCGCTCACAAGAATGGGAAGGATTGTGAAGGGTCTGCGTCGGTCGTCAACAGGGTTACCGTCGGCCGCAAAGGGTCCACCAAACATGTGTTGCAAGAACACTGTGTGCAGTTCGAGTGAGTGCTCTGGTTTGTGCGCCAGGTCGTTGGGTGCAACCATGGGATGCATCTCATGTGGATGCAATGCATCGATTGCCGTAAGTCGATCACGGAGTGCGTTCACTAATGGCACATCGGTGTGGACCGTGCCGATTGGTGTTGCAAAATCTTTGGTTGTAAGGATCAGGGCGTGCTGAGCCCAGTAATGCGAGGTGCCAACCATTACAAAGAGATCGGCGTCGGTTGTGCGAATGGCATTGAAGCACGGACCGTACACGTCGGGAGCGACGCGGAAGTCGATGTGTGGAATGATGACGAGGCGTGCGTTGCCGGTTGACACAGACGCGTTGTTATCGGACGCGAGCATTTCATCTAATAGTTTATGAAGTGCTTCGGCGCCGGCAGGATACGTCGAGCCAGCACAAACTGGCTGGCGTACCGACGCGTTAACAAATTCAGCAGTTGCAACGAGTGCTCGTTGTTCGGCTGCCTCACCTTCCATGTAGCCCATCTCGACGAGCTGCCCAAGGAAGATTCGTAGACGCATCATCTCGGGTCCGTCGGACTCTACTTCCGCAGCTTGTGCTAGATCCTCGATGGTGGTAACGCCATTGCATGCTTCGAGCACATCTACCATATCGGCGTTAATCAGTATCGGACCTTCGGCAATTCCAAACGTGTCGCTTAGAATTAGAAAGTCCTGGCCATCCTCGCGGTGTACGTCAATCTGAATCTCTGTCCGAAGACGCGGAAGCACGGTCATGTTTTAGGTCCGTCTATCTTCCGCTGCAGATTTCGAACCACAACAACGCTAACAACACCTGCGATTAGAAACAGCACCGCAGCAATGAGATAGAGCCAGTCGCCTGTGTAGATGCTCAAGACAACCATGATGAGCATGGCAAAAATGCTCGAGCTTAACATGATAAGAAGTGCCGAGCCGAGAGATTTCTGTTTAGCCACGGTAGCTCGCTACGTAGTTGATGTAATTCTGCGATGACTGTTCGAGTTTACGACGTTCTTCGTCATTGAGTTCGCGCACAACCCGTGCTGGCACTCCGGCAACAAGTGTTCCTTCGGGTACTTCAAATCCTTCCTTAACGACCGCTCCGGCAGCAACCATCGAGTACTTTCCAATAACGGCCTTGTCGAGCACTGTTGCCTGCATACCTATTAATACGAAGTCGTTAATCGTACATCCATGCAGCATAGCACAATGTCCGACAGTAACATCGTTTCCAATCGACAGTGGATGTTTCTTATACGTGGTATGCAGCATCGACAGATCCTGAATATTCGTGCGTTCGCCAATGCGAATCCAGTGTACATCGCCACGAATGACGGTGTTGAACCAGACGCTCGAATCTTTACCGATCTGAACGTCGCCAAGAATGACTGCCCCATGTGCCACGAACACACTGTCATGCAGGATGGGTGTGAAGCCACCGTAC
>JBKJNB010000128.1:0-3670 GCA_046595995.1 Candidatus Kapaibacteriota bacterium | reverse complement strand
GGCATTCAACACCGTCGAAGCGTCATCCTGACGGATAACGTAACCACCGTTGAGACCCGTACCGGCGTTGCTGTAGATGTTGTTCACCGATTGAACGACACCAGCCGGTGCAGTGGCTAGCGACGAGTTGATATACAATGCGATGTTGTTCACGCCACCCGTGCCAGTTACGTGCACGGTGTTGTGATACAGACGTGTCAATCCGCCGTTGTTTGCCTGAACATCGAAGCCCCGGCCGGACGTAGCCGAGCCCAGAGCAATCATGTTGTTCGTTGCAAGGATTGTGGCTCCCGTGATAGGGATAATGATAATGCCAGTAGCGTTGCTGCCAACCAACGTTAGATCAGCCGAAATACGGTTGTTCGTAATTGTCGTGCTGCCGGCGCTGTACGCAGAAATGCCCGTGTAGTCAGCGAATGCAGACGTGCCCGAGAATGTATTCCCGGAGACTTCCATGGCCGCTCCGCCCTCGACAAATGCTCCATAGCGAGCATCCTGAACAGTGTTGTTCAGAACCTTTGTGCTGCTACCACCACGGTTGTTCCACTTGATACCGTTGGGGAAACTCGAAATGTTGTTGCGGTTGAGTTCGTTGTTTGTGCCAGTCGCATTGTTCAAGAAGATGGCTTCGTTAGCCTGCGTCATCGTAGCCCAGTTGTCCGGACCAACAAACGTGCTGTTCAGGATCCGAAGGTTGTTGATTGGCGTACCGGTCAGCCAGTTCACAGCACCATAAACAAATCCACCAGCGTTTGTGCCATTCGGCAAACGAACGGTCATACCATTGATGGTATAAGGCGCACCGCCACCTTCGATGACGATTGCGGCATGTGCATCTTCGTATAGACCGTATGAAAGCCTAGGGGAACCAATTGGCTGAAACTGAATTACAGGAGCTGCAGGGGCGCGATTAACAATTGAGACGCGGCCGCCTGCAAATGCGTTGTCGATAGGTGCGAGGTAGACTTGTCCATCGTACGTCACATTACCATTGCCACGGATTGTAACGTCCCCGAAAATGCCGGAAACGCGTAAGTGCCGCATTGCTGACCAGTAATCAGCAAATGTATTTGGATTGCCGCTGCCCTGTGCTACATCAAACGTACCGCCAACACGAGGTGCCAGGTAGCGAACGATAGCATCGTTACCAGGAACGGCATCAGCACCACCATTTGGTACGGTCGTCCATACACGCAACGTGCTAAACGAATTCGTTGGGAATGTTGCAAAACCAAGTGTCAAAGTCGCTTCCGCGAACGGTGCTAGGCCTGGCTGAGAGTAATACCGAACGGGTGTCTTTACAACGCCGTCGATGGACCAGTTTACGGTCACGCTATCAAGGTTTCTCGTTCCCCAGTTCTTAATTGTTACCTGCATTACCTGAGTCTGGTTCGCGCTGAACTTGCCAGCAGGGCTAACGAGTGCATACGCGCCAGCATCGGTGACATTCGACTGAGGTACACGTGGGATAAACGAATAAACCTGGTTCATACCGGGAACCCACGTCGGGCTTGCAATCGATTCGATGTTCGATTCTGCTGTTGTGATCGTCGGACGATCCCAAGGCGAGACGGTGGCGCGAGCCATTACAGCCATGCGCGTGCAAAACCGGCTTATGCCGATTTGAGCACCCACCTCGGAGTTCACAACAATCGCACCGTACACGATTTCGACCCGGCCTGTTTCGTACATCTTGATCTGGAAGTTGAACACGTCGTTTGAGGCGTTAGCCTGCGGACCGCGCGTAAAGTTCTTCCACTGAATCGTAAGGATTCGATTCCCTGCAGAACCCGAGCTTTCGCTGCGGAGTTCACCGTTCGCATTACCGGTAAGGTAGTTAGCCCAACCTGCAATGACTGGTATGCTCACCGTTGTAAGCGGAGCAGTAAAGCCTGCATAACCTGTACCGAACGTTACGTACCCGTTGCTGTTCACGCCGATGTTAGATCCAGAAGCGTACGTGGTGCCATGGTACGAGAAGTTAAATGGCATGGCAAGAACATATTCTGTATTGCCAATGCCAGTACCTGTAGCGTGTACGGTACCACCAGTAATTTCTGTGTATGCCCCGGTCGTTGCCGAAAACGTGTAGCCCGTTACTTGGGCTGGCGCAACAATCGAAAAAAGTCCGCTCGTATCTCTCAGGTTGCTCGCGTCGGTTACACGAACGAACGCCTTTGTCGACGTTACATTCGGAACGTTCCAGCTGTATGACATCGCGGCCGAATTCATGTTGCCGATAACCCGCCAGGTCATACCGCTGTCTAGCGAATACTCAATCGTCTTAATCGCATTGATTCCGCTACCTGTCCATGTGATCTGGTAGTTCTGAGTGCAACCACTAATAACCTCGCCTTGAGCTGGCGTAATCACAATGAGAGTGGCGCCTGGCGGTGGTGGTGGTGGTGGTGGTGCAAGTATTGGAACTGAAACGGAAGTTGAAGCGAGGTTGATAGCTCCGTTGACAGCAAGGGCCCGACCTTCTAGCGTCGAACCGCCCAAAAGTGAAATCGCACCGTCGGAGATGATCGTACCTTTAAAGATAGAATTAGCGCCTATCTCTACGGCCCCACCGACTATCCAATAGATATTAGCTGCCTGAGCTCCGTTCACCAGGAGAATGCGCGTGCCCCCTGCTACATTAAGAGCTGCGTTAATTCTGACAACAAAGATTGCAGCAGAATTACCTTGAGCATCAAATGTAAGGTCTCCAGTGACGGTCGTCAGGTCACTTCTGCCGTATGACTGTGCAGTAAGAATCTGCCCATTTCCCATCGTCGCAGTCAGTGCAACGTCGAAGTTGGTCGTGGTGTACTTGTTCGCATTATATGCAGCCGTGACATCGTTGTTGACTAATATAGATGTTGCATTTCCAGTGTGTTTCTGGCCCGTATACGTTCCCGGTGGGAAACCGTTAAAGGCACCAACAACGTTGCTGATGTCGCCAACTAGTGCGGTTGGGCCAGTATTGTCAATTGCTCCAGAACCAGTGGAAACAGCGTATGTCGATGCTAATCCGAGACTAGGAGCCGTAGCAGCAACAGAATTGCTGGCCGTAATTAAGACAAGAGCAAGGCACGTTACGACGTACGCTGCCTGCTTCCCAATTGTGGCAAAATGTGTCATGTCTATCTGTCCTTCAATGTTTGTGAATTGCGTAGGAGGGTGACCTGTTGCGGTCTACAAACAGCCAGAACACATGCCGCAACGTTGCGAAGCATAGTTCCTCCATTTGTATGCGGATGGGTCTTTAGTGCCGTTTCATCTGATTTCTTAGGGTCGAATTAAATGAGAACCACAGGCGCACCTTTCGCACCAATCGCGTAAATATACACACAATAGGTCGTGGCCAAGCGGGTTTTATGCAGAATCGACTCTCTCCAGTACGATCGCAGACGCCGGTGACGCTACCCGTCATGTAGTAGTTCCACGTCCATCGTCGGCGCAGTTATCACTTACCCACAAAAAGAAAGCCCCGCCTGCATGTGCAGACGGGGCTTTTTGATTTGCGAAGGGTTACTTCACAACGATCGGTTCATTCCCATGCAGGGCCTACTTCACAACGATCGGTTCATTCCCATGTAGGGCTTACTTCACAACGATCAGTTGCTGCGTTGCAACGAAGTTGCCTGCAGCGATCGTGTAGTTGTAGACACCTGTTGTCAGGTTC
>JBKJNB010000043.1:0-11224 GCA_046595995.1 Candidatus Kapaibacteriota bacterium | reverse complement strand
GTTGTTGCGCCGCTTCGCGTTGTAGACTAAGGGGCTTCGAAAAGGCAGTAGCCTGTACTGAAGCATCTTTTGAGGGCGAGACGGTGAGAATGCTACGCGCATCGATCGTGCGCGATGTGCCGCCAGCGTGCAACGTTGTTACGACAACAAGAGCAGTCAGGACTACCGATATAAAGCGGGAGGGGAATTTCAGCATCAAAATAATTCCTAATTAAACGTGCAAGTCTCAAACGAAGACTTCGAAAATACGTAGGATGTCACTGTGGATTGTGTCGCGGTCACGCATCCCATCAACAATCCGAAATCGGTCAGGCTCTTGGTGGGCAATGGTGTGGTACCCATCGCGAACCCGCTCAAAGAAATCACGTCCAGAGCGCTCCATCCGGTCCGGCTCGCCATGCGTAGGCGTGAAGTGCATCCGCTGCTGCGCTTCGTCGTAAGCCACGTCAATGAAGAAGGTTAGCGTGGGTAGGACACCCTGAGTTGCCAGCCTGTTACATACCCGAACCTGCTCCATGTCGAGCATACGTCCGTGCCCCTGATACGCAGTCGTTGAATCGACGTAGCGGTCGCACAGGACAACCTCTCCCTTTTGCAAAGCGGGTATGATGACCTTTTCTACGAGCTGCGCGCGAGCAGCGCTAAAAAGCAATAGTTCGGCAGTCGGGGTTACCGTCTGCTTATTCGACAGAAGGATGCCTCGAATAGACTCGCTTAGGGTTGTTGCTCCGGGTTCGCGAACGGTTAACGACCGAATACCGCGATCCTCGATCCAGTCGCGAAGCAGCGTTAACTGGGTCGATTTGCCGCTACCATCTATGCCTTCGAACGATACAAACATCAAGCCTCCACTCGAGCACCACCAACCAGAACGACACACTCCCCCTTAACCCCGCCTCGTCGCGTAACTACTTCGAGTACCTCAGCAGCAGTTCCGCGAATGTACTCTTCATGAATTTTCGTCAGCTCGCGTGCTACAACCACTGGCCGCATTCCACCACCGATTTCGGTGATGCTTTCAAGTAAAGAAAGCAGACGATGCGGAGACTCATACAGAATAATCGTGGCCTGTTCACGAAGTACGCGTTCAATCCACGCGGTACGTCCCTTCTTCTGTGGTGGGAAGCCACCAAAATACAATGCATCGGTCGGCAGACCGCTGGCAACGACAGCTGTAATTCCGGCAGATGCGCCCGGAAGGGCGATAACATTGACGCCTGAGGAAATACAGGCACTTACAGCTCTATTCCCGGGATCATTCACTCCCGGAATGCCGGCGTCAGAGACTAGCGCTACGCGCTTGCCAGTTTGACAGAGGCGTACGATTTCATCGGCACGCTCGCGCTCGTTGTGCTCGTGATTGCTCAGGAGTCGTGGCGCGTGAATGCCGTACCGTCGCAGTAGTTGTCCTGTATGCCTCGTGTCTTCGCACACAATTACGTCGGCTTCTTTCAGCGTCTTGAGCCCCCTAACAGTTATGTCTTCGATGTTTCCAATTGGTGTGGGCACGAGCATCAACGGCTGCGCTGTAGCTGTTGCTGTCGCTGTATGCTTGTTAGGGGCCGCCGCAGGGGGCTCTGAACGGAGTTTGCCCTCGTCTTTCATTGCTGCATTGGTGGAACGGAGCGTGCTGAAGAATGCAGAGAGTAACGCCGATGATTCTTGTGCCAGTACGCCGCTGCGTACGATACACCGATGATTCATGCGTTGGTCGTCGAGGATTTCAAACACACTGCGCACTGCGCCAGTCTTTTCGTCTGCTGCACCGTAGACGACGGTTGGTATGCGCGCCAGCACCATCGCCCCGGCGCACATGGCACATGGTTCGAGCGTGACATAGAGCGTGCAGTCGCTGAGGAATTTTTTGCCGACGGTGCGGACGGCTTCCGTTATGGCGATGTGCTCAGCGTGACGTGTTGGGTCGCCGCTGCGTTGAATGTCGTTGCCAGCTTGAGCGATGACTTCGTCTGCGTGGACAATCACACATCCAACAGGAATGTCTCCGTCTTCGCCGGCTCGACGGGCCTCTTCGAGAGCAAGGCGCATGAAGTGGTCATGACGTTTGTCGGCTTCGGGATTCATCGCAACACTTCGTTTGTCGGCCGGAGCCATGGTTATTTGTTGCCGAGCCTGGCTTGCTCGTAGATAGAGGCATTACCACCGTCTAGGAACCGCAAATCGTTCCATATCTCGGCTTCGCGCTGACCGCGAAACAGGTCGGCAACCTCAACGTTCTTCGCGTCAAAGAACGCCTGCAGAAGAACACTGCGGTTGCTAAGCTTGGTGCGTTTGAAGTTTGCCATGTCCTTGATTACTGCGGCAACCTCCACTCGACCCTTCGCGGCATCTTTCGCGTACAGGTCGATGGCATCATGGTAGTCGAAGAATAGCCGACGCAAACCGTCGTATCGTAAATCCATCAATTCGTTGATCAACGCCATGCGGGTGAATTCGCCAGGCTGAGAGAATGTTCTGAAACCCTTCACACCTTGTGCATTGCCAAGCTGCGCTATCTGCTGTGCAGCTCTGAACGCCGACGATCCGCCGAGGTCCCCATACGTGTCCATGTCCAGACCGATGATTGTTAACATGTAGAAGTCGAGAACACTTGCAAACTCATCATACCGCGTAGGCTGATGCGACAACGTTGGATTAAAAGTCCATTTGAACTGCCAATCCTGATCGAACACCCGTAGTAACGCGCCGCCAGTACCCTCCTGATTGTTTACTAGCCGTTTGCTTACCAAGCCGAGACGTCCAGAGACGTTGTCGCCGGCCCGGCTCATAAGGTAAATGGTAACGTCTACTGGGATGCGTGGACCATCCCACTCTACGCCCGTAAAACGCTCGTTGTTCAGATAGTTTTTTACAGCGGTCGCCATAGTCAGTAGATCCTGTCGCTGATCCGGTTGTATAGCGTCCATAACGACGACAACATTTGCGTCGAGCTCCTGCCCGCGTGCGGTCACGTTTAGAAGTAGTGCAAAAACGAGGATGATTATGGGGCGCATGTGTTATTCCACAGGATGAACTTGGCTGCGAGTATACGGATGCTGGCTTTGACGTTGATCGTCATAGCCGTCGTGTACGACGGGCAAGGGCGTGCACGCGCCTCTGACGACGCATTTACGCGCTTGGGCGCGACCGGACGCACGGCGTTGTCGATTATCGACCATCTCTCGCTGCCGGCATTCGCCCAGCCCGACACGATCCTTGCCGCCGGAATACGTCCGGCCGCCTTCGGCCTACTCGCTCTCTCCGACGCCGTCTTCGTAGTGCCTTTATCAGTCGCCACATTGTCGTTGCGCGGCACTGCAACGCCTCGATGGATCGATCTTCAGCCGCGAGCAATGCGTGCGTGGAATCTCACGCCGACATTTCGTGTGGGCGTAGCTTCGTCACTTCGCATTACGATGGCGCCCGGCTTTGCGTCCCACCTCGAAGCCCTCGTAGACATTCACGCAGTTATAACGCTCGACACTCTATGGACGGCCTCTTGCCTTGTTGCTAACGCTGTGCGTGTCGGTAGCACCCTTGAGAGCCCCTTACGTGGACCTCGCATTCATGCCGCTGTGGCTAGAAGCATCGGCGATTTTGTAGCCTCGATAGACGTAGCGCTAATAAGCGGTCGGGACATCGGCATCATGTTCGAAGCTGCCGACGTGCGCAGCACCGCGTTGCGATGGCGCGCATCATTCTGCACATCGCCATTCGCGCTTAGCGCAGCATTCGCAATGCCCCTGCACAATGCGATGACTCTCATCTGCGAGATAACACATGTGGAAGACCTAGGCTACCGCACTATGCTTGGCGTCGAGTTCATGCCATGAGGCCACAACGCAATCACGCGCGATCCAGCTTTATTGCCACATGCATTTGCATATCGATCGTTGCAGGCATCGCGAGACCTAGTTCCGCGCAAGATTTCGATCTCGAGCCTAGTGACGTGCCTGTGTGGGAGGCACTCGAGCGTTATCGAGACAACCCATTGTGTTTGCGCTCGGTTACTGCAACCGGTCTCACTGTGCTGCCGGGCATATCGCTACGCACTGCACATCGCATTGTAAATATTGTTACTAATCGGTCCGCCGGTCTCACGTTCGAACACATCGCTGATTCGGCCTGCCTCTCTGTAGAGCAGATGATTGTTCTGGCTTCGTGCACGACACTCGACTGCAGCTCACGTCCGTTTTTGCAGAGTGCGTGGGCTCGACTGCGCGATCGTGACGGACGTACCTCTGTACGTGCGGATGTCGTTACCAACGCCGGACGTATTGGTGCTGTGTTCGACGCAGAGCATCAATCGACACCCGCTAACGACTCTGCGTCTTCTGCAACGTTTTCTGGCTGGCTCTCTACATTGCTAGATAAGACGACGGTGCACCTCGGAGCCATGCGTGTTGGCGCAGGTATGGGGCTGATGTTAGGGGGCTCTGGACGCTTCGGCTCGTCTGTATCTGCGCGAGCGGGTTCGTTGTCGCAAGCGCCTTCAGCACGCGCGCATACGTCGTCGTATATAGAAGGCGCGTTCAACGGCTTAGCCATACACTATACGGATACGTCGTTGACGGCGCTTGCTGGGTACAGTAGGCACAATGTCGAACGCAACGAACGCGCCTTCTTCGCTGCAGCACAACATCATGACATTGGCGTCGGAGTATTAGCGCTCGACTACAATGCTTCATCTCAATCTCGCGCAGGAAGTGTTGTGCGAACATCGTCGCTTGTAAGCGCTTCGCTGTTTGGTACACAGACCTTCGGCGGCATCGACCTACGTGGCGAGGTAGTCCTCGACAATACGCTTGCATCCGCAGTTACTTTGGTTGCGCACAGCATCGCACGTGGACGTGCTCCCCGCTGGTCGTGCGGAGTCCGTCACTTCTCGTCCGACTACCACGCACCCTACGCTTCGTCGATTAGCGATGCGTCGTACATCAACAATGAGTATGGCGCGTTCGTTGCTGCTGACGTGCGTTTGAACACGTGGGCATTAAGCGCGACGCTCGACATGCATGGGTCACTTTCACCACGCTACGGTTCGCCATTACCAACACGTGGATTCGACCTACTGCTTGCAGCTGTTTCGCGCACACTCGACGTGCGTGCGCGCTACGAACGAGACACAGAAGGTTGGCGTCCGCCAGGCGACGCCTTCACACGCATGCGCACGCGCACGCGCCTCTCACTGCGTGCCGAGGCAAGCATGAACGTAACGCGGCATGTGCGCGTACGTACGCGCATCGATACCCGCATTGCGTTGTTTTCGTTCGTCAAGCAAGACAGTCCGGCGGACCAAACCGATCACGGATGGGCGACATTTGTCGAAGCGCAATGGCAGGCTACGTCATGGATATCTGCGCGTGTTCGATTTACGTTGTTTAACGCGCAATCGATTGATGTTGCCCCATACTTCGTTGAGACAGATGCGTTGGGCGCCATGCGAACGGTTGCCTGTTCGGGTGAAGGCTCGCGCATGCACATCGCGTTGCGATTCAATCCTGTTGCGTTTGCAACACTATCTGCTAGCATCGTTTGCGAGGAGCGTACCACAGACCCTTCGCGCCCCCTGAGTGGGCTTCTACAACTTGATATTCGATTGCCTCAGAAGCCATGACCGCACTTCGCGGTCGGCGCCAGAGCGCGTTATCAATCGAGCACCAGGCTGGAATGAAATGTAGTACCAAAGCCATTCCACCATCACCTTGATGCGATTGCGGAAGCCTATAAGGAAGGTGATGTGTATAAGAGCCCACATCATCCACGCAATGAAGCCCCTTAGCTTAAGACCCTTAATCTCAGCCACTGCTTTTGCGCGACCAATTGTGGCCATCGAGCCTTTGTCGTTGTACTGAAAGACCGGACGCGGACTCGCTGTATGGTACTTGCCCAACAGACCGGCAACGAATGTGCCCTGCTGAATGGCGACCTGCGCGACACCCGGTAGTATTGCGCCGTCTTCTACTGCGAAATGTGCGGCGTCTCCAATAACGAAGACGTTGTCGCGATTAGGCACGCTGCAGTCTGATTGCACGATTGCACGTCCTTGTTTGTCGCACGGAATGCCTGCCATGGCGAGTATCGGCGACGCAGCATTGCCTGCGGCCCATATCACGTTGCGGCTGCGAATTGTAGTACCGTCCGCAAGTGTTACGCCGGCGTCGCTGACATCATTAACGTGTGCGCTTAGTTGTACCGAAGCACCCAGTTTCTCTAGATCAAGTTTTGCGCGTTCTGAAAGCGTTGCATCGAAAGAGGGCAATAGTCGCGGACCGCCTTCGAGGAGCAACACGTTGATGTCTTTACGGCGCAGCTTCGGAAAGTCGGGCAACATTGTGCGCAATGCGATCTCAGATATTGCACCAGCCAACTCGACACCAGTCGGACCGCCGCCTACGACAACGAAAGTGAGAAGAGGCGCAAGCAACGGCGTTCCAATTACATTCTCAGCTTCTTCGAACGTTGCGAGCATGCGCTCGCGAATACGCAATGCATCTTCGAGATTTTTAAGCCCTGGCGCTATCGATTCCCATTCATCATGTCCGAAGTATGCGTGACGTGTCCCTGGCGCAAGAATTAGCGCATCGTATGTATACACTCCATCATCGCACATCACTTTGCTGTTTGTAAGATCGATGTTCGTAACGGTACTCATAACAACGTGAACATTGTTCGCGTGGCGCAATGTCGAACGCACAGGCTGCGCAATGTCACCCGGCGACAACGCCGCCGTAGCAACTTGGTACAGAAGGGGCTGAAAGAGGTGATGATTCGTCTTGTCGACAATCGTCACATCTACGTCGGCCTTACGCAGTGCTTTTGCAGCGTTTAGTCCGCCAAATCCTGCACCAACGATTACGATATGTCTGCGTTTTCCTGAAGGCATGGTGTCTGTGTAGTTGTTAGATGACCTGATTGTAGTTGTCGGATGACCTGATTGTAGTTGTCGGACAACCTTACTCGCCTTTGACTAGTGCGCCGAAAGCATGAGCCTCATTTATAAAGTGCACAGCGATGGGCATCGACAGCGGATTCTCCCATTCCATGCGCTCGGGATGCCACTGCACGGCAAGAATGAACGGACGTCCACCTAGCGTTGCATCTGCAGCTTCGAACGCTTCGATGGTTCCGTCGGGCGCTATTGCTGCGGGTGCGAACACAGATGCGAGTCGATCCACAGCCTGATGATGAGCCGTATTAACTTCGCCATCTACAACTCTGCAAATACGCTTGATGAGTGAACCCGGCTCAACCTCTATTGGATGACGTCCGTCACGTCCGTCAACCTGACCATGTTGCACATCTGTGTGCGCATCGCATTGTCTGCCAAGCCCTTTTGCCGTAGGCAGATCTGCAATGAGTGTCCCGCCAAAAGCAACGTTCAGCACCTGCGCGCCACGGCAGATTCCAAGCACAGGCATGTTCAGTTCAACAGCAGCTTTAGTAATAGCCATCTCTAGTGCATCACGAGCAGAATCGAAGCCTAAACACTGGTCGCGCTTTTCAGGCTGTCCGTACCACTCAGGCTCGATATCGGGTCCACCAGACAGAACCAGCCCATTACACTCCCCGAGTGCAACGACAGCTTCGGCTGGTGTCATTTCAATACAGTCCACAATCTCTACATCGGGATCTGCCTCTCTTAGCCAAGCACCATACTTCTCATAGCTATCACTCCCCGATGCCTTCGACACTGCGATCTTCATTAATAACCCTTTCAAGTATCAAAGCGCGAAGTGTTTCTTCACCTTCTATTATCTCTGCACGCGTCTTAACGACAAGCACAGATACATTTGCATCACAAAACTGCGAAGCATACGCTTCAAGTTTCACAGCATCTTTCTCCGTTGTCATTACGATGGCGTTACATGCCTTCGCCTTTGCGATAATGGCCTTAACATCCGACTTCGTGTAGCAACGATGATCAGCAAACACCATAGGCTCTAACACGGTAGCCCTCGTAAATGTCCGCACCGTATCGACGAATCTCGACGGATTTGCAATGCCTGCTACGGGCAGAACACGTTTATCCTCGGCCTTGAGCCACGGACTCGCTTCAAAGTCGCACACGGGGGCTGGCTTTCCAAGTGGGTACACGCCGACGAGATGGAGTTTTAATCGAACCACGACGTCAGCACGCGCCATGTTCTCCACCGGCTCGCGCAATACACCCTTAGGAAGGAGCTGCAGCTTCGCTGCAGGGGTCTCACCGGTTACGATAACATCGATATCGCGGTGCAGCGATCGATGTTGAAACCCATCGTCGACAACAAGAACGTCGCATGGTAGGAAGCCAGCGGCGTGTACGGCGGAGTCGACCTTCGACGCACACACAACGACTGGTACATTCAATGTTGTAGCGTGCAAGTATGCTTCGTCACCCGCTTCACGCACGTCCGTCAGCAACTTCTCACCGTCGTGCACGACGAGAAGTCCACGTGACGCTCGCTTGTAGCCGCGCAGAATCACAGCGGGTTTACGGCCTTGCTCCTGCAGATGCCTGACTATCCATTGCACCAACGGCGTCTTGCCCGTGCCGCCCGTTGTGATGTTACCGACACTTATAACCGGAATGTTCACCCGTACGATGGGCATGCTATGTGCATCGAAGCGTTTGTTGCGCCTGCGCACAAAAAAGCCGTAAATGCGTGACAGCAAAGTCAGCATTGCAATTGCCTAACGTATGAGATTAACATGTAACAGATCCCAACGAATTCAGGCGTTTTGTTACGTCGTGCATAATGTCATTAAGGTTACTGATTTCTGCGTTGATGTGTACGGGGTGCGATACGTGTAGCGTGACATGCGCGAATGGTAGGGGGAGCATGAATTTGTCCCACGACCGCGAGAAGTTCCTCGTCTTTGACGCATACGCACGAACCAGCGTAAGGGGTACTTGTGCTCGTTGTGCGACGACAACGCACCCAGGCTTGCATTCATGTGCTGGGCCTCGCGGTCCGTCGGGCGTAATCAACACAAGTCGCGTTGTTGCTATCACAATCATGTCATCCAGAGCCTCACGTCCGCCTTTACTCGACGAGCCCCTTACGGTCTTGTAGCCCCATGCACGCAGAAGCGTATGCAGCAGCCCACCGTCCTTGCTTGAGCTCACCATTCCCACGGCGCCAGTGTGTGCGAACGTATACCAAATCGGCAACATGTCACCGTGCCAGAAGGCAACAACGCCAGGTGCAGATGGTAAGTCACCCTCGATGCGCACGGTCCATGTGCGCGCAATCGTGCGTAGCAACATCGATAGCAATTGTGCTTTCATGGGTGTCGTTCATTCATGCTATGATCTTTCGATTGCGGGACAGTTCATTCATGACATGATCTTTCGATCGTGTAGCATAGCGGTAATCACATCGGCAGCCCGAGCGGTCGCGCCAGGTCCGCCTAACAACGCTCGCACTTCCTGCGAAGCAGCGAAGAGTTCAGCACGACGACTGTCGTTTGACATTAACTCGTGCACCTCGCGTAGCATACGTGCTGGTGTTGCCTCTTTCTGCAAATACTCATGCACCACACTTCGATCGAGAAGCAAATTCATCATTGTGACAGAGCCGACACGCACAAGGTTCTTCGCCAGCGCGTACGAAGTCCACGACGTTTTATAGAACGTACCAAATGGAAGTCCAAGTAACGCGGCTTCGAGCGTAGATGTACCAGCTTTAATCATGCCGGCCGAGCCGTTGCGTAGTGAAAGGCGCGGGTTATCGACCAGCGCAGCCCCTTCCCTTATTAGTGCATCATAGAGCGATGCATTGAGTCGCTCGGGTTTGGGTACTTCGATGTTGACGTCGGATGACGATGCCTTTAACTCGCGCGTAAGTGCTGCAAGAAGGGGTACATGACGTCGCACCTCTTGTGTGCGTGACCCAGGCATGAGCACGATCGTGTTCGAAACGTGATCTGTCGTTGTTGCAAAAATTGGATCGTCGAGCAGAGGATGCCCTACATGCTCAGTGCGTATACCAGCCTTCGAAAAAAATTCGCGCTCGAAGGGGAAGACGACGAGGAGGCGGTCGACAACTGCCGCGAGATTCTTTGCACGGTGTGCGCCCCACGCCCACAATTGTGGCGCGATGTACCAGGCAACGGGCACGTTCGCCTTGCGTGCGTGGGAGGCAAGGCGCATGTTGAAGCCGGGGTAGTCGACGGGGACGAACATTGCCGGACGTTGCTCGGCTAAAAGCTTGCCGCAACGCTCCAATAATGCACGGAAATAGCCGTATCTGCGGGCGACCTCGACGAAGCCCGTTACGGCAAGGTCTTCGATGCGGGCAACAGACTGGAGTCCCTGCATTTCCATCGCCGGACCTCCAAATCCCTGGAACACGACGTTAGGAATGCGTGTACGTAACGCCTTCATCAGACGCGCCGCATGTGCGTCTCCCGAAGGATCGCCGGCTGTGATGAATATTCGGACGGTATCTGGGGGCGAGTCAAACATTGGCACGCGAAGTGATGGCTTCTAACAACTTGCTATATTACAGCACTCAAACACCAAAATCGGAGATCAATTATGCGAAACACACTCTACGCTTTAGGATTGGCAGCTATACTGTCCGCACCGCTTGCATCCGCTGTTGAAGTGCGCATTATGCCACGCAACATCAAGGCAACGGTTGAAGAAGCAACAGAGATGACCATTAAGCGCATCCCTGTTGGACAAGAATTCTCGCTGACCGTGAACAAGGGTCAGGACATGAGTTTTTATGCTCTTGAATGGTATAAAGACGGTGTTCTCCTCGAAGGCGAAAGCGGTCAATCTCTTATTCGTCCAATCGCTTCGACAGACCTAAACGGCGTTTACACCGTAAAAATGAGCAGTCCATGTGCAAACGCCATGAGTATGCCCATCCGTGTAATTGTAGGTCCAACACAGTTTGCTATTAGCTCGCGCATCCGCACCAACGACGCTGTAGCTGGCAACCGCACGATGGAAACCACAACAGAAGCAGCAGGACTCCAGGAAGCTCAGCCAAATCCTGTTCTCGATCGCACGACGTTAAACTTCGTTACGAACGAAGCATCGTCCGTAACACTCAAAGTTGTTGACATGAACGGTCGCGTCATCGCAACACTTGTAGACGAGCCGCTCCCAGCAGGTTCGCACGAAGTTGTGTTCAACACCCGCGCGTATGACATGCCGAGCTCGATGTACTACGTTGTGCTTACGACGCCATCAATGTCTGACACAAAAGCGTTGATGATTACTCGATAA
>JBKJNB010000148.1:0-79262 GCA_046595995.1 Candidatus Kapaibacteriota bacterium | reverse complement strand
GCAAACGGCGATCTGAACCTTACGAATGCAGTTGGTGGCAGCTACCGTGTTGAAGTAGACTTCACATCGACGTGCGGTGTATCATCATGGCGTAAAGCATTCATCGTTGCATTCCCGAACGATGTTGCGTTGTCGGTTATTCGTTCACCGCAACCAGTGCCAAAGAAGAACCCGATCAATATCAACCTGCCGCTTGCAGCTCAGATCCAGAATGTGGGTCTCAATGCAGTAACGAATGTTGATATTAGTGCAGTTGTTAAAAACTCATCCGGTCAGACTGTTTATACCGGCACGACAAACTGGACTGGTACACTTCTTACTGGCGACAAAGCGAACGTTGACTTCCCGCCAGGTTCGTTTACTCCAACTGTTGCAGGTCTCTACACTGTTGTGATGTGTACGAATCTGAAAAGTGCTGTCGACCAGCAGGCAGTGAATGACTGCATTCCTAGTGCAGGCCAAACACACACGTTTGCCGTTAACTACAACGAAGAAGTTGGAGCAGGTAACATCACCATTCCGTTCACAGGCGGTCGTTACTTTGCAAACCGTCCAATACGTCCAGAAGGTACCATTATCAACGGTGGTATTCTTGACTTGACGGATGTGCCGGTACGCATGGAAATCTACAAGGGCGCTGGTCGCACGAACAAGGTTTACAACCAGACGGTTATCGTGCCTTCTGTTGATGCCGTTGTTCCGATCAACATCGCTCTGGTACAGTTCCCTCTGTTCTACCCAGCTGAAGCTGGTCAGTACGAAGTGTGCATGACGACGTTGTTGCCAGGCGATCAGGTAACGGGCAACGACGTAACGTGCCAGAACTTTACTGTTGATGCACAAATGAGCGGTACGTACACGATCGGTACTCTTAAGGCCGGTCAAGCACGCAACTACGTAATTGTTCAACAAGCAATCGACGACCTATACCTTAAGGGTGTATCAGGTCCGGTTACATTCGAACTCACCGATGCTTCCTACAACGTCGGTCTCGGAATAGTCAATCAGCCTGCGCTTGATATGTCTGCCAAGATCATCGGTGTAAGTGCGACGAACACAATCTCGTTCGTACCATCGCTGGACAAATCGCTGTCACGCGGTTCGGTTACGATTACGTTGAATTCTGGCAACGGGCAGGGTATCCTGTTCGGTCAGTCCCTCATCCCGTCCAACACAAACTCGGTTGCTCGCGAATTCCCTTATGTGCGTCAGTTCTCGAACTCTGATGGTCATGTCAAGTTCGACGGTGGAATTCAGAAGTCGCTGAAGTTTGAACTGATGTCCTCGACGCCTAACCGTTCGGTATTCTACATGTCGGAAGGCTCGAAGAACATCACGATTAGCAATTCGATTCTTGCGAATTCACCTAACTCAACTCCGAGCTGGGCTACGTCGCTTCCACGTGTGTATTTCCTCAGTGGTTCGTTCCAGTTTGAGGCAGACGTACGTAATATCCTAGGTGTACCAACAACATACTCGGCTGGTATCGTTAGCCGTGCCAAGTTGCCAGTTGGTTTGACCGGTAATAACGGCGAGCGCCTTGATACCATTACCAACGTCGGCAACAAGTTTGTTGGCAACGACATCAGTGGCTTCGGCTACGGTGTTGTCAGTCTTGGTATGGGTACGCTAATTAAGGGTGGTGTAAATACCTACCTACCGTACTACAACACCGGCACAGAAATCACATCGAACCTTATCACAAACGTGACAGGTGCAGGTGTGTTTGTTGGTTACGAAGACGGTGCCCTCATCAACAAGAATCGCATCTATAATGTCGGTCGCATGACCAGTGGTGCTATTCAAGACGCAGCTGGTATCCAAGCCGGCGGCAATGCGCAATACAACAACATGGACCTTCGCATTACTGCGAATGAAATCAGTGCTGTTAAGGGCGATGCTGTCAGCCGCGGTATTAGCATCGAGCAAGTCCGCAATGGTTACTCAGCAATCTCGAGCTCAGGCGGAACATACTATGCACCTAATCGTGCTGAGCACTCCGTCGTCAGCAGCAACGCTGTGTGGGGAATTGCACGTAACCTGAGCACAGGTAGCGTGGCGGGTATTCAACTCACGACGCAACGTAACGGTGGTCTGTTCATTCCAAACGCTGTGGACTACTTCACAAAGCTGGACTCGGTACTGAACAACACTGTTTACCTGCAAAGTGATGGACTCACCGGTGGCGGTTGGATCGTTGGTATTGGCTCGCAACATGGTAACGGAACCGTTATCATGAACAACGCTATTGCGCTTGAAGCTGGCGCTAACGCAGCAACCATGGCTCAATCCGCAATTCTTTACGAAGGCATTCTGTTCGAAGGTGGCCTGCTTAACCGCGATTACCTGCCAACAAATGCTCCGAAGCCTCTTATCTCCGATCGCAATGCATTCTGGACGCCGAACTCAGGTGTCGCTCGCTTCGTTGAAGTGTCGCAACTGAGCGAAATCGTTTCGAGCGGCGTGCAGACAGAGTTCACTACGCTTGCACAATGGCGCAACTGGACGAAGAATGACAAGAATTCGGTGTACGGCAACTTCACAACGCAGTTCGAATTCCAAGGCATCGCTCCGAACCAGCGTCTGCGCGTGAAGATTACGCCAGCTCCTCCTATCGGATCGATCCTGAACAATCGTGGTGCTCGCCTATCCAGTGTCCCACAAGACATTGATGGCCAAACTCGCGGTGGTGCAGGTCTCGGTTATGATATAGGTGCCGATGAATTCGATGGCCGCATGTACATCAGTGACCTCGAAGCACTAGACATCACGAAGCCAGCATCGTATCGCAGTGCTACGGGCATTACGAGCGACGCTGAGTACATCATGACGAAGGCACCAGTTGACGTTACGGCTCTCGTGCGCAACAACGGTGCTCTCACGAATACGAATGCACAGATTCGTGTCCGCGTCTATCTCGAAACACCAGCATCGAACAACGCCGGTTTAACCACACCAACGTGGAATGCAAGCCCAGTTGTCGATCGCATTGTTACCACAGCACTTGGATCGGGCGAGTCGAAGGACATTGTATTCAACATCCCGAACTGGACGCCACAGGTGTACTTCGGTCTGTCGGCATACACGGTTCCTACGCGCTTCTCAACGATGAACGCTAACGTGACACCACGTTATCGCATCGAAGTGACAACAACGTCAGATGAGTTCAATGCGAACAACACCTTCACGAAGGAAGTCCGCTTCTATCTCCAGAAATCTGGTATCCGTGCAATGGTATCAGCTCGTAATTCGGCAACGAACATCACAGCTGGCACTCCAACATCGAACGAGATTGCTGGTCGCCTCAATGCAGACAGCCTCATGAAGTACATGCTGCACATTGGCTGGGTGAACAACCCTGCAATTGGTCAGTATGCATACGATGTGTTCGAACGTTCGGCATGGGAAGAACGTGCAGTTGACTATCGCGCATGGCGCACACTGTTCTGGTCACATGACGAGTCGGGCCTCTCACGTTACGAACGCGATGACATGCGCAACTTCATGAATGCTGGTTCGCCAGCAGAAAAGAAGAATCTTGTCGTCGGTTCGCAGGAAATACCTCGCAGACACGTAGGTATGACGGTAGCCAACGACCAAGCATTCGTGAACCGCGTTCTGCGGGTATCGAACGTTGCTCCTGGTACACCGATTCCACCTCCTGTGAACACATATCATGGCAAGCGCATTATGGGTGTAACCATTACGCGCGGCATCTCCGAGACGATCATTCGTACAGGCTTCACGAATGACAGTGATCCGATTCCAGCACTCGTTCGCATCTATTCGGATGCAACAACCAGCGGTATCGCAAATCCAGCATACATCTATGTGAAGGGTGATCGCACCACAACAGACTCGATCATGGGATCGGCTGTTCAAGGTCTGAATGCAACCATGGTCTACCTCGGTGTAGACTGGCGTCACTACCAGCGCCCATCGTTCAACACGGGCGGCGAACGCGTACTTCGTGGTACGATTGACTTCATCCAGACAAACGGCGGTATCGTTCTGCCAGTTGAGCTAGCGGCATTCGATGCTAAGGCTCGTGGCACCGATGTTGACGTATTCTGGTCGACGATGTCAGAATCAAACAGCGATCACTTCGTAGTAGAACGTGCAAGCATTACGGACGCCGGTACAAGCAGCTTCAGCGCTGTTAGCACCGTACCTGCTGCTGGCAATACAACAGCACGTCGCGATTACCAGATCACAGACGACAACCTGGCAGCAGGTCAGTATCTGTATCGTCTCTCATCGGTTGATCTTGATGGTACCGTCGGTACCTCGGGTGAAGTTCTCGTAACAGTCTCTACTGAGAATGGTGCATTGTGGCTCGGTGATATCACACCAAACCCAATTTCCAACGCAGCAACTGTAACGTTCGGTCTTCAAAGCTCCGGTGTTGTAGACATGGTAATCATTGACATGAATGGCCGTGAAGTTCTGTCGGTTCTGAACCAACTGAGCGTCGCTAACCGTTCGGAAGCAACGATCTACGTTAACAGCCTGCCTTCAGGCGCATATACTCTGGTATTGCGCAGTGACGGCATGGTTGTCTCCAAGCCGCTTACAATCGTGAAATAACTCGCCCAGCCTAACGGCTATGCATGCTTTGACCGCTCCTGCGTCCTCGGACTCAGGAGCGGTCTTTTTTTATGGTAATCGGAGCGGTCTTTTTTTATGGTAATCGGAGCGGTCTTCTATTATGCCAATGGGTCTCGCTGAACGCTCCTTATTTTAGATGCCATGTACTCTCTGCTTCTCGCTCTTGCTTCTGGTGTTCTTCTCGGCCTTTCATTTCCACCGTACCCTTTCGGTCTGCTTTCCGTTGTTGCCTACGTGCCGCTTATGGTGCTGTGGGCTGACCGTGTACCCCAGTTTCGCAAGCGACACATCGTCGGACATACCTACCTCACGTTCTTCGTCTTTCATGGACTTACGAACTGGTGGGTTGGGTCATGGCAAGCGCACACAGATCCGTATCTAATGGCAAGCGGTATCGCCTTGTGGATCGGACACCCGTTCTTCCTCGCACTGCCGTGGTATGTGCTCGCCTACATTCGACGCCGCCTCGGCGTCGGCCCCATGCTCTGGAGCAGCCCCCTAATTGTGTGCGCGTTTGAATGGCTTCACGGACAAACAGATGCTTCGTACCCTTGGCTCACAACAGGCATGATGATGGTGTATACGCCGTTCGCACAGGCTGCGGACCTTGTGGGTGTGTATGGGCTCACGTTTGCCGTGGTGCTCGTTAATGCAATGATTGTTGCTGGCTACCTGGCGTTTAGAAGTGGCCGACGCAAGGCCGCGATACGATTCGCAATTGCAAGCCTTGCAGTGCTGTTGCCGTGGTTTACCTATGGCGTATACGCTGCCTCGAAATCGTATGACCTCGAGTATGACTCGGGTGTGCGAGTACACCTCGTGCAGCCGAACATCGATCCCTGGGATAAATGGTCTGACCCGCGTGTGCAGGTGGCTGCTCACCAACGCCTCGAAGACTCCATTATCGCCACGGGCGATCGTCCAGACCTCGTTGTATGGAGTGAGACAGCAATCCCATTTGCGATTAGAGGCGCTAACAATATGCCGGAGTTCGCTGACCTGCGGAAGTGGGTTGATACTTCGCGTGTGGCACTGCTCACAGGCTACTCCGACGTGATGGTGTATGCGCCCGGAGCGGCACCGCCGTCTGCGCGGCGTTCCAAAGTCGACCCCTCGCAACGATTCGATTCCTTTAATGCAGCGATGGTGCTGCAGTCCGGACAAACCACCATCCCCGTACACCGCAAGAGTATGTTAACACCGTTTGCGGAGCGCATGCCCTTTGCTGACGATCTGACGTTTGCAATGGACTGGTTTCAGTGGGGTGTCGGCATTTCATCATGGGGTAAGGGGCAGACAAGGAACCCACTGCCCATTACAATCGGCACCAAAACGCTGCGGGTAGGCACGATTGTGTGCATTGAATCGATCTATCCTCAGGTTGCACGTGACATGGTTAACAATGGTGCCGACGTGTTGTGTGTTATTACGAACGACGCGTGGTACAATGGTACAATCGGACCACGTCAGCACTTCGACATCGCTCGCATGCGGGCAATCGAACAGCGTCGGTGGATTATGCGATGTGCGAATTCTGGTGTGACCGGATTTATATCGCCCATCGGCAACAACTCTGGTGACACGTCCGTAGTGCAGGTCCCAGAACAAATTGCCGCCGTTTGTAGCGGCAAGGTCAAGCAGATTCGGCATCGAACGGTGTATAGTCGTTTCGGAGATGTTGTGCCATACGCATCTGTTCTTGCGACTTTCTGTATAGCGATGTTCTCGGTTATCAAACGTAGACAACGTGTTTCGTAACATGCTTCATTCATTCAGCAGCTAAAGTGGTTTTATGAAAACTTCGTTTAAACGGGCAATTGTTGCTGTCGCCGTTATCACGGTCGGCGCGGTCATTGCATCGGCACAATACAAACCCATTGCTTTTAAAGAATACGATTTGGCCAACGGCTTACACGTAATTCTTCACGAGGATCACTCTGCGCCCGTGGCAGCCACGGTTGTGCATTACAAAGTTGGCTCGCGCGACGAAGATCCTGCTCGTACGGGGTTCGCACACTTCTTTGAACACCTGATGTTCGAATCGACGGATGTAATCGAGCGGGGACAGATCGACAAGATGATTAACGGTTCGGGCGGACAGCTGAACGCGTTTACATCGCAGGATGAAACCGTTTATCACTTCGTTGTACCATCGAACGAAATCCGACTGGCGCTTTGGATTGAAGCACAACGCATGCGCAAGCTGCACGTGAATCAGATTGGTGTCGAAACTCAACGAGGTGTTGTAAAGGAAGAACGTAAAAATCGTTATGACAATGCGTCGTACAGTGGATGGCTCGATAAGACATTCGCTTCGTTGTACGAAGGCACCCCATATCAGTGGTCGACAATTGGTTCGGCGCAGCACATCGACAGTGCAGCAATTAGAGAATTCCAAGAATTCTATGACATGTACTATCAACCAAACAACGCCGTGCTGGTTGTAAGCGGTGACTTCGACGAGCAGTTGGTGCGCGCAACGATTGACGAGTATTTCGGGGGCTATGCGAAGGGTCCAGAACCAAGGCGTCCGAGCTTCACTGGTCTCAAGCCCCTTACCGCCGATATCCGCCAATCGTATGACGATCCACGAGCGCAATTGCCTGCCGTGTTCATTGGCTACCGTGCAATGGGTCAGCTCGACCCGGACGCCTATGCTACCGAATTACTTGACGTTATTCTATCAAACGGCGAAAGCTCTCGTCTCTACCGCGCAGCCGTAGACAGCGAGCAAGTCGCCGTACAGGTCAGCACTAGCACGTTCTTCAACGAGCATGCAGGAATTTTTCTGTTCATTGGCGTTGCATCACCTGGTAAGGATATCGGCGCTGTAGAAAAATCGATCGACGCTCAGCTTGCGCGGCTTACATCAGGTGGCATTACCGAAGCTGAATTGCAGAAAGCAAAGAACATTACTGAAGCACAATTCATTGGACAACGAGTAGGGGTCTACGACAAGGCGCTTGCACTCTCCAACTATTACCGCTTCTACGGAAACACTGCCTTGATTAACGAAGAACTGGACAGGTACATGAAGGTCACAACTGCCGATGTTAATCGTGTTGCCAAGCGGTTGTTCGATGCGCGCAATCGTACTGTTCTCACCTTTACTCCAGTGAAGGGGTAATCAGCATGAGAACAACAATGCTTACTCGCACCCTAGCCATTTTCATGCTTGCGCTCGCTGTGGCTTTACCGACAACAGTACTAGCGCAAACATCGAAAAGCACGAAGGCGACTACGACAAAGAAAGCTAAGTCAACAAAAAAGAAGACGACAACACCATCGACACCTGTGAGTGCGCCCGATGTGTCGGCGACAACGTATGAAATTGACAAGGCTGACCTTAAGTCAATGCCGAAACCACTTCCTGCAACCGCCTTCGAATTCCCGACATACCAGGAGTTCACGCTTCCTAACGGACTGCACGTATACGTCGTTGAGAATCACGAGCAGCCAACGATTACGTTCTCGCTAATCAACCGCGGCGGCGACGTAGCAGACCCGGCGAACAAGGAAGGTACTGCTGCGATGATGGGGGACATGCTCTCGAAGGGCACGAAAGACCACACGGCGAAGCAGATTGCTGAGTCACTCGACGGCGTCGGTGCCTCGATAGGTGTGAATGTTGTGGGCGAGGCCTTGACGATAAGTGGCTCGTCTTTGAAAAAACACGCGAAGCTGCTACTGGGCCTACTAGGCGAGATGATTCGTACACCTGCGTTCCCCGAGGATGAACTCGCGAAAGTGCAGAAACAGTTTCTCGCAAACGTTGCATACGAGCGATCACGTCCGGTTGAAATGGCTCAGGCTTTGTCACGCAAAGTCATTTACGGTATGGACAATCCACTCGCGCGCCGCCGCAGTGAAAAGTCGGTGCAGGCAATTACACGCGGAGACGTGGTGGATTTCCACTCCACCTATCTGCGTCCAAACCGTTCGTCGATTGCAATTGTTGGTGACGTGAGCGCAACCGAAGTAAAGCAATGGCTGAACAGCCAGCTCGGCTCCTGGGAAAAGGGCGACGCGCCCGAGGTCGTTGTTCCCGAACTGCGCACCGAGGCGCCAGGCGTCTACTTCATTCCGCGCAAAGGTGCCGTGCAAAGTGCAGTTATTATAGGTGCTGCGGCCCCACCCCTAAAGGCATCTGACTATGATGCAGTGAACCTGACAACAGAATACATGGGATCTGGTTTCGGAAGCGTGCTGTTCAACACCCTACGTGAAACGCACTCATACACATACTCGCCATTTGGATTCACCACGAGTGGTCGTCGCTTTAACCGAATCGCCTTGGGTGCGGAAGTGCGTAATGCCGTAACCGACTCAACGATTCTCGTTATTCTTCGTGAGCTGAAAAAGCTCGGTGGCGAAGGTCCAGACGAGCAAGCTCTTGTGCGTCGCAAGGCGTTCGAAGTAGGGCAGTACAGAATGGCGTTCGAGCGCGCAACAACTGTTGCTTCACTATTGCAATCATCGTGGCTGAACGGCGTGCCCATCGACGACGTAATCCATTACACCGACCGTATCGAGCGACTGACCAGCGCAGATTTGCAGCGTGCTGCAAATGAGTATCTAGGCATGTTCGACCTACGCATCATTGTAGTTGGAAGTCCAGAGGTCAAAGAGAAGCTCGAACAATTCGGTCCGATAAAAGAGTTTACCATGAACCTCGAGCCATCTGAGGCCGAAGCATTTATGCCTAGCTCGGCAAGCGCCGATGAGATTATCGACGCTTATGTTGGTGCGCTGGGTGGACGTCAGTCGTTGGATAACGTAAAGACCGTGACATACGAAGCACAGGCAGAGTTTGTCTTTCAGGGCCAATTGATGAAGGGCACATTCTCACGCAAGCTCAAAGCGCCGAACAAAGAAACGAATCAGCTAGACCTTCCTATGCTCAAACAACAGCAATGGATTGACGGCAATACGGCCTGGGTGTCGATGTCTGGCGGCCCAGCATCTCAAGCGAATAGCGAAGAGGTTCAACAATTCCTCCTCGATGCACGGTTGTTTCCCCTCGTAGCCTGGAAGAACGACAAGTACAAACTCTCTGTCAAGGGCAAGAAGAACGGCATGATTGTCGTCGACGCCGTCTCGCCACTTAACCGTAACGAACGCTACTATTTCGATGAGCAGAGCAAACTTCTTGTAATGGCTGAGCAAGAAGAGACATCACCGCAAGGACCTATCACTACCATAAGCCGATTCGATGACTACGTATTGGTAGGGGGTGTGAAGCTTCCGCAAACCATCAAGCGAGCGAATGCATTGTATTCCATGACGACGAAGGGATCGTATACCGTGAACGCGCCGCTCACGGACGACGTCTTCATCCCAACAACCAAGCAATAACGTGAGGTCGGTACTCGCGCTGCGTGCGCTATGGTTTGCAATCGTTGCGCCATGGCGATTGAAAGAATCGACAACAGGGGCGGCAGTTGCAACCTTTGCACTTGCCGTCCTTCTTGGCGCGTTCGTCGCGTCGGGCGTGCAGATGTGGGAGCACTCAGACACTGCCCTCGTAAACGAGAATCGTCAATTCGCTGTCGTCACCGGAACAGCGAACGCTGAGCCCCAGCAGCAAGACGTCGTACCTCTCGATTCCGCTGGACGCCAGTTCACCGCACTGCTCGGCAACAACCTGCTCGTTCTTGTCTTAAGCCTTATCATTTCTTCGGGCGTGTACATGCTCTTGGCGCGTTTCCTGACAAGCGAGACGTACACGTTCAGCATGGCAATGGTGTGTGTGTCTGCGACAACGAGCATATTTATCATCGGAACGGTCGTCACCGCCGCAATCCACATCGCCTCAGATTCTATGCGATATGGCATCCATGCCGGCGCTGCGGTAGACCCTTTGGCCAGCCCCTTCCTTTTTCTGTGGCTGCAGCGTATCGATGCCTTTAGCTTCTGGCAGGCCATGGCCACTGGGGTTGGCCTAACCACGTGGGTTGGCCTTGACCGTCGGTATGGTTATGTTGTTGGGGCAGTGGTATGGCTAACGGTTCTATTGGTCTTTTTTGGCGTCAGCAGTATCGTCTCGTGGATCCTCGCTCAGAGTCTCTCACAATGATATTGTCGATCCTCGCAGCACCGATCGCGCTGATGTAACCTCCCGGCGAATGCCGTTGTCATCCCCGCAGCACCCAACACATCATGCGTGGAACGACACACCATACCGCCACCCCCCTTAACGACGAGCAACTTATTGCCGTGGTGATGGCATTTCGCAATGGCGACCGAGGTGCCTTCAGAACGTTGTATGACATGTTCCACACAGCTGTGTACCGGTTCTGTCGGCATATGATTGGTGATGAGGCCATGGCGAAGGATGCGTTCCAGGAAACATTCATCCGCATGTTCGAACATCGTCAGGAGCTCCGAGGCACAAACATTCGGTCCTGGCTGTTCACCATTTCACGACGTGTCTGCCTCAATCATCTGCGCACGAAGCGCGCACAGCATGTATCGTTCGACGAATCATTCCATGCCTATGGCGATCACGTGCAATCTGACGTTCTGCTAAAAGAACAGATCGAACGCGCGCTCGACCACCTACCTCTTGCCTTGCGTGAAGCGCTTGTATTGCGTGAGTACGAAGGCCACTCTTACATTGAAATAGCTGCTATTGTCGGCATCGATCTTTCGCTTGCGAAGGTGCGCGTGTATCGTGCGCGCCTTATGATGCGAAAACTTTTGGCCTCAGTAGCACCCCAAACCCGATGATCCTAGACGTTCTCATATCGAAATACTTAGACGGCGAACTCTCGATTGAAGAGGACGTGGAGTTTCGTTCGATGCTTGCTGCCAATCCGGAAGCCCGTGAAGCATTCGACTCTGCAGTACTTCTGCACATCGCCATGCGCTGCGAAGACGACACCACGGTGCCAGTCGATGTTGATGAGCGAGTGCTTGCCTACATCTACAACGCGCCAATGTTGGCCCGAAACGTAACCCTCGAGCAGTCGGTGCTCACGAGTCCTGTTAAGGGGCTCAGAGCCAGGGGCAGTGCGGCACGTCGCGTCATGGCTGTTGCTGCATTGTTGCTCGTTCTTGCGTTGCCTTTTGGTAACCAGTTCTTAATCACCACTGATCGTGTTGCGCAAGGCATCCGCACACTCGTACCATCTGTGGCCATCGTACCATCTGTGGCCATCGCTCCATCTGCAGCCATCGCTCCATCTGCAGCCATCGCTCCAGTTGTGGCCATCGCTCCTTCTGTGACTACAGGTGGCACACGCAGCATGGGTCCGTCTATCGCTGCCGAATCTGTTGCTACGAACAACGCTCCTGAGGTGCTAGTCGATGATCGCGAACAGGCACTTCAGCCATCGCTGCACGCGTTGTTCGCTACCAAGGACATTCCGGTTTTTGTGGATACGCGCAGCCCTGAACCACAACCTACACTCGCAAGCGCCGATGCACCGAACGTAGACGTCCTCGTTAGCACATCGTACTCGCAAAGCTTTGCATCACCGACTGAAGGCGCCGTAACCACGGTTGCTGCGGGCATCGGCTATGCTGTCGCCTCGAATACGTTTGTGGGTATGGAGATGGGCTCGACGCAGTACACCCGAACGAACGAGACATCTGGGTTAGTGCACGATAATGGGTCTTCGGCATTCGCGAACGTCCACGGGAATACCTCTGGTCGTATCGACCAGTCTGGCCAACTTGCAAAGGTGACGCTCGAGTCGAACACGTCTCCCCAATATCGCACCGAGCTCCACAGCAGCCTCAGTCCAGAAGGTACCATCTGGGGTGCGGCCTTTGTGCAGCACTCGGTTCTCAAGACGGGCATTCTGACCCTTAATGGGCGACTTGGTGCCGGCGTTGGTGAAGACGGCATGCTTACGTATGGCAGAATGCAGGCCGAGTGTGTCGTGTTTTCTGGCGTATCTCTAACAATTGGGGCCGAGGCTCGGTATTCACCATTCCGAACCGGAGTCATTGGTGGGCAGCCAATGGCTCGTACCTATGGCACAGTGATCTCTGCCCTTTACGGACTTCAAGTGCGCCTTTGAGCGCCCTCACCTGAGTAGTATATTGCGCGGCTTCTGCACGACAGTAGCTTCCGAATCTTTAAAGGGATCATCATGAATCGTTTAACTACACGTTACATCTATGCCGTTGTCATCGTAAGCTTGGCCTCGCTATGCGTTGCAAGTGCTCAGGTAGCAACTAAATCAGGTGCAGGCTGGCAACGGTCTGCGCCATCAGACGCTAGGCTGAACAGCATGACTCTTACACCGGTCGTGCAAAAAACAGCAACGAACGACCCCGAGCTACATCCGACTGTGTCCCCTAAGGTCCCGTTTGCGCCGCCTACACCCAAGCTCGTAGAACAGATCCAGGAGGAGGGTGTTGGCACGCTAATCGGCACCACCTACTACGATTTCCAAACCAATTCGTCGATGTCGAATCGTGTTACGTATTTCAGTGAGAGTGGCGATAAACTGATTCAAATGCTCTGGATGGCGAACAGCGACGCAACGAGAGATGGAACGACTCGGGTGCCCGGCTTTAATCAAAATCGTGGTTCGAAATACAATTTCATTAATGTCGGAGACCCCGACAACCTAGTTGCGGGTATCGCGAACTGGAAGAGGATGGAAACCGAACGCGGAGGATGGCCTTCGCCCGTGCAATTCGATGATGGTTCGTTGGGTTCTCCAACTCACACACCTGTAAAATTCTATCGCAATGGCGCTGCGTCTGACGACAATTGGCAGAAATCCGCCAGTGATCCAACGACCGCTTCGGACTCTGCTGTGTGGGCTCGCGCAGCTATTGATAACCTTAACAACATTCATCTGATTTACAATCGATCGGTCCCAGACGCTCCCGGTTCTAGCGTCAGAGTTAACCAGGTATGTTATCGGCGATCAACAGGAAGTGGCGATTCCTGGGAACCTGAAATATTCTTTACGGGACCTAATCAGCCAGGGCCTGCCGACCGACCATCAGATGGCGAGGGTGGCGACACGTACGCTATTGCTGCTCGAGGTAGTCGTGTCTCCGTTATCATGTATGCAAACTATAGAGTAATCCTTTACCAGTCACAAGATCACGGTGAGACATGGTCGCGTCGTACTGGAGCGGTATTCGCCGCCAACGCGACTCCAATCGACACGACGATGGAGGCCGATACTACGGTGGTTCATACTGACACTGTTATGGGACCGCTGGCTAACATGGATGTTATCATCGATCACGCTGGCATCACACATTTTGTTGTCGGTTACTGTCCGCAGTTTTTTCAGTACCGCACCTACCCATCAGGCCAAGGTCGGAGCACGATTTTCTTGCTTGATGGCACGCTAAACAGCGGAAGTAGCACCAATCAAAAGGACCTACGTTATTCTGGTCTCGCTTACGGCAACACAGTAGATACGAGCTACATTTATAGAATGGGTCCGGTGGGCGGCGGGTCGTGGGATGGCAATGGGTACATCGTCAACATACGCCCTTCAGAAAGCGCTTCTCGTTGGCCGCAATTGGGCGTTGACACGTCAGGCAGTGTCTACTGCCTCTATGGTTCGATGAAAAATGGTGATGTGCTGAGCATAGTGACGGATACAACAAACGGCAATCAGTCACTCCAGCCTGATACACTGGTTACTGTCGACGGCCTACAGATGCATGTGTACGGCACGCAGATGTACAAGCCTGCAAATGGTTATAACATTCTGGACATCGTCTGGTCGGCACCTAAAGATCTGTCGCTCATGGGAAAGAACAGTCAATACGCATCGCTATGCGATGATGTAGCAGACGGACGCCTATACTACGTATACAGTTCAACAGCTACTCCAGGCGATCGTGTTTCGAATGTCGAAATGGATGTCGAACTTGCAAGCGTGTATGCTCGAGCGTTGCCGACCACCGCTTTGAATGTGCCAGTCGTACACGTGGATGAAGAGAAAAATGGCCTGCTCCGCGCAGATGTTGCTCTTTCTCCTAACCCCTCCGATGATGCATCGCGCATTACTATTTCAGGCGTAACCAACGGAACGATCCTCGTGTCCCTTGCCTCGTCTTTGGGAGAAATCGTAATGCAAACATCAACGCAGCCATTCGGCGAACGTGCAGAAATCCTAATCCCGACCCGTGGTCTGGCTTCTGGTGCCTACACAGTTACCATCCAGCAGAACGGCCGCCGCATCACGAAGACGCTTAGCGTCATCCACTAATCACTTCGTAAATAATTTGAACGACTTGCTGAGGAGTACGATTATGGTTCGTCGGTACCTCTTTACCCTTTTGCTACTAAGTGTTGCTACGATTGCGGCACACGCGGGCATCACAGGCAATCTTACGGGCCGTGTCACCGATAAGGCCAAAAAGCCCATTGCCGGTGCTACGATTCGCGTCGTGGGTACAACCAAAGGTGCTAACGCAAAAGTGGATGGCAAGTACAACATCGTGGGTATCACTGCGGGCAGCCTTACCATTCGAGTAACGGCTGTTGGTTACGACACTGTTACACAAACTGTGACGCTTTCTGCTGATCAGACTCGCGAACTGAACTTCACGATGACCGAGGGTGGGGGCACAACAACGAAGACCGTGGTTGTTACCGCAGACAAGGAAATCATTCGTTCGAGCGACCTCGGTTCGGAGCGGACAATGGACGGGAAGCAACTCACGTCTATTGCCCGTACGAATGTGGCATCTGCGCTTTCGCTACAGGCCGGTATCGTCGCTTCGGGTAACAACTTTATCGTGCGTGGTGGTCGGACTGACGAGACGCAAGTTCAGGTGGACGGTCTAACGGTTACTGACCAGTTCACAGGGGGCTTGGGTAATTCGGGCTCTACAGTATCTGCTGCCATGCCGAGCCCCTTTGCACTTCAACAAGTACAAGCAAAGACCGGCGGATTTGGTGCAGAATACGGCAACGCTACGGCTGGCATTGTAAACTCTGTTGTTAAAACAGGAAGCACCGACAAGTTCTCAGGACTTGTAAACTGGCGCAAGGACTTGCCCTTCTTGTTCGGCAAGGCAAACAACGGCATCCAGGCTGGCGCGCCACTCGAAGATGTTGTAGACGTTACGCTCGATGGTCCACTGGGCCTCAACCAATCGACATTTTCGCTTGCGGTACGCAATACATTTCAAAATCATCGCAATTTTGGCCTGCAGGTTCTCGACCCAATTGGTAACAACCTCGGGATGCAGCCGAACAACCGTACGTGGTCACGCAATCTTCTCGGTCGGGTAAAGTTTGAAATCGTGAACAACCTGTCGTTGCTTGTAGGTGGTATGTACGGTATGGTAAATGGGGAGCGTAATAGCTGGGCTTGGATGTACGCAAACGACCAGGGTACAGTGGTCGATCAGAAAGGCAACCCTGTCCTCGTAAATGGTCAGCCCCAACTCAATGGCGTACCTGAACGCAATGCAAAACAGATCGTTGTGCAGGAGTTCAGCTCGAACGCCTTCGCTCAGATTAACCACACGCTAGGCGCCTCTACGATCTACGATTTGCGTTTCTCTTTTAACGGCAAAACAACAGAAACTGGTAAACGCAAAACATTTGGCGCGCCCGACATTATCAGTGGTTTCGATCTGTGGTATCCAGAAGACAACCAAAGGCATTCACCGGGTGACTCTGCTTACATCGCAGGCCCAAACAAGGTGCTTGATGTCTATGACTACATTCGATCGTCTGCAGTTAGCGAAGACGGCTTCGTAAAGATTGAAGTCAGCAAGCCCAATCCGCTTACGGGCTACGTCGAAGGTCCGGCAGATTACGCATCTGCGTCTAATCCTTACGGTCTCGTTAACTACTTCGCTGCAAGGGGCAACGAAGGCGGAGTTGATTTCCGCAATGCGAGATACTTCCAGTTCGATGGTAACCTCTCGCACGGTATCGAAGTAGGTGAGACTCGCCACACCTTTAAAACAGGTTTCGAACTTCGGTTACTACGCCTTACCCGACATTATAATGGCAGCCCCTGGGCCGAAGACCCATTCTATGATGTGTTTGGCTCTGACTACGGCGGTAATCTATACTTTGATGTAACCGACCAAGGGTCGCTTGCTGCAAAGGCAGCGTCTGAACAGCCATACAGCCCTGTGACGGGCTCGGTGTACGTGCAAGATCAGATCATGTTCAAGGGGCTGGTGTTTACACCGGGGCTTCGCGTAGACTATCTCGACGCTGCTGCACAGTACCGCACGCAATTCGATCCGTTTGTGCCGTTTGGTAGCGACACCGGCTTTGCGAAATCTAAGGCGAAGGTTTACCTAAGTCCGCGGATTTCGGTCACGTATCCGATTAGCGAAAGCGGACGTCAAAACATTAATCTGTCGTACGGAATCTATTACCAGGCACCACCGTTCGCAAGTTTCTACGATTCGTTTAACGCATTTTCCTTGCGCGCAGCGGGTTCGCTGGGTAGCCCAGATCTTGAGATGCAGCGCACGAACCAGTACCAGGCAGCGTATAACCACCAGTTGAACGATGACCTGGCATTTAGCATTACTGGTTATTATCGCGATATTTACAATCAGTCTTCGTTGGCATATGTTGCGGTACTCCCTGACCCTTACTATCAGCGCGTACTATCGGACTACGGCTCGGCTCGCGGCATCGAATTCACATTCCAGAAGCGGACATCCGATAACTGGGGTCTGAACCTCAACTACTCTCTGTCGTCTGCAAAGGGCACAGCGAACGATGCCGGTATCGTTCCTCCTGTCGATCCTGTCACAGGTCGCCCTGCATACCCCGTAACCGACTTTCCGCTATCCTTCGACCGCAGGCATCGTATCAACGGAATTCTTACGCTCGAATGGGGCAATGATGAAGGTCCGGCCATTGGTGGAATCACGTTCCTCGAGTATGTGTCGGTTAACCTCTCGGGCTTCTGGCAGTCGGGATTACCGTACACGCCCTCCAGCGGCAGTGGCCAGGCAATCGGAAATACCAACTCTGCACGTTACCCATCGAATTGGAACACAGAACTGCGAGTTTTGCGCACTATCCCATTGGATGGTTTGATTGGCGGCAACGCAGCGCTAGACATCTATTTTGATGCTACGAATCTCTTCAATTTCACTGATGCTGTTGTGTTCTATACGCGCACTGGAAGTCCGGATTTCGACGGTGCGGGGCTCAATCGCGTACCGGGAGACTTCCCATCCACAACGTACTTCAGGGATGTGGCACCAACAAACAAGTCCACGACAGCGCCAAGTCAATACGATCGTGTTGGCAAGCGTATGTACAACGCACGCGTAGACTTCAACAAGGACGGCAAGGTAACGCCTGAAGAATCATTCCAGGGTTATCAAGAATATGTCCAGACTGTTGTAGCTCGGCAGTCCAACTACCAGTTTCCACGCACGGTGTACTTCGGTGTGACGTTCCGATTCTGACAAATATGCCCCTCCCCATGAATTTGAATTCGACAGCTTTTCAGAGGATTACCATGAGCCGAAATTGGTTTGTTCAATTGACCGTTGTTGCAGCCGCATGCTGTTCACTTTTTGTGAACGTGGATGGGCGTGATAAGGATAGGATCCCGTCAAAAGACAATCAGGAAGAGGTACAACGTAAAGTTGGTGGCGTACAGGAGCAACAGCGGAACGTGGTTTCGTTTATTGATTTCTTTACGACCAACTATGGCATATTCGGCTACAATATCAAAGACCGAACTGCTGGTACATCCTGGCCGCGTGGTCTGAACCCGTCGAACCCCAACCAGTACATATTCGCTGGTGGTCCGTGGTTCGGCGCTCAGAAGAGAGTGCCAAACACGACCAACGAGTTCAGGAAGCTCGTAACCATCTCGTACAACCCAAATTCTGCGAAGTCATGGATGGCACCAGGAAGCATTCTGGATGGCAAGGCTATTCTGCGTGATGCGGGTTCGATTAGTAAGTATCGCACCTACTTCTCGCCCGACTTTAACTCGAGTGACGGCACCGATCTTTCTAATCCCACGTTCCCTAAATGGCCGGTCTGGGACGCGTCCCCAACGGACACCGTCCAATTCAACAATTACTTCGGTACCTACATTAACGATATTGCGAAACGCAATCGCGCGTCAAATCCGGAAGGCCCTGCATTTATATCTGGTGAAGATGTGTTCTGCGTTTACAAAGACACAGACCTGAGTTTGTATGAAGGTGGCGCGGCCAAACGCGCTAACGAAGGATATCCCCTCGGTCTGCAAGTAGAACAGATGATTTACTCATGGGGCTTCGGCGATTATGGCGACTTCATCTTTATCAAGTACTTGTATATCCACCCAGCGAGCTTCCCAGATACACTCTTCAACTGCTGGATGGCTTCCGTAATGGACGTTGATATTACTACGAATGCCCGAGCGAATACCGGCGGTGCTTCGAATGATAGGGCACGTTTCTACGATGCCGAAGACACGCTTAATCTGGCCGTTCAATGGACAGAGGGCCTTCAAGGCGAGGCAGGACGTGGCTTCGGATACCTCGGCTTCAATTTTCTTGAAAGCCCCGCGGTTGATATTGATGGCTTCATCCGTCAGGACCGGAAGAAATACCCTATTAGAGAGCAACTCGGCCTGCGTACGATGAAGAACTGGAATATTAACGACGACCCTAAGGAAGACTCGGAACGGTACGACTTTTTGTCTTTTAACAAAAAGGATCCAGATCTTGGGGCTGCCGACCGACGTCTACTCATGGCAACGGGTCCGTTCAACATGCGTCCGGGCGACAGCGCTCGCATTGTTGTTGGAGTAATCCTGGCAGCTACGGCTAAGGGTCAGGATGCGACGGGTACCAACGAAGACATGACGGAGTTGATTCGGAAGGTTCGATTTGCTCAAAATGTTTACAACAACAACTTTTTAGCACCTCGTCCTCCCGACCTGTCCATAATCAAGGGCATTTCCGACCCGAGTTCACCTACACAGTTTCCACCTGCAGGGTGGATGGGGTTCAATAACGCCGTAGCCATTCAGTGGGACTCGACTGCGGAGCTATCGATTGACACCCTAGAGCGCGGCCTCGACTTCATGGGCTACCGCATTTATCGCTCACGCCGCCCCGAGTTGGATACCTTCAACGTAGACAACATTGAGTCAAAGCTTCAAAGCCCACTTGCATGGAAGCAGCTCCAACAGTACGCTTTGCCAACAGCGTTTTTTAAGAACCCTTCCATAACAATTCCGAACTCACCCCTGCTCCTAGACACATTTGCACTGGCAGATGTGATTACCAACAGCTCTGAGAGGCAATTTCTTGTCCGCCGCTTTGGTAGCCGTAACGATCCATGGAGTAGCTTCTTCAGAAGCCTGAGAAACGCGCGCGATCCTAACTACATGCTGAATTTGTTACCCAATGGTAAGATCGACGTCAGCAAGTTTGACAAGCTCGACTCAATCGAATTCACATACTATGCCGTCGAGCGAGACTCGTTACCTTCTGTTAGAAGGGGATCGAATGGTGCTCTCGATACGGCACAGGCTAGGATAGCCGTCGATAGTCTAATCAAGCTGATTCTTGCTCGCCGAGTTAAAGAGAAGCCGATTTTGTTTCCGGACACTGTACACACCCTGAGCCCAACGACGGGAGCTGACACCATTGTCACTGTGTTGCGTCCGTGGAACGAGACGTACGAAGTACGGCACAAGGTCGTTGCTCCGTACATGCGTCAGATTACAAACAACCGTACGTTCTTTGACTATGGCGACGATAACAAGGACGGCAAGATCGAATACAGTCCAGACCCTGAGAGTAGCGAGAAGTTGATTAATAACATCGACTACTATTATTCTGTTCGAGCATACGACGAAGGTGACTTCCTTGCAGGGTCCTCTCCCAAGCTCAACAACAAGGCGTTCGGACTGTCGAACGTTGCAAAGACAACACCACTCGCTTCGCGTCCGGGCGATAAGTCGTCGTTCACAATCACGATTCCAGACTCATCGAAAGCAAAGCTTGGCGGTATTTACAACATCCGTCTCCTGGTAAACGACGAGCAGCGATTCAACCAGTTATTTGGCGGAAGAACGCTGCAGCTTGAGTTTTTTCGTACATGGTTTGGCTATGATACCGATCCTAACGTACTTACCGAGCCACTGATCGGCATATATTCACTCCTAGTAGTCCTTAGTGACTCGGCAACCCGTCAGATTGTTAGCACGTGGAGTAGTGCGCTACCGCCCGAGCTCTGTGGGTCGGACGGCAGCATAACTAGCTTCTTCACGGAAGACACGCAAACCTATATCGACACGACCGGCGTTTTCCCCGACGGCAGCCGTATTGATACGAGCTACAATTCCAACGGATCGATCAAACAAATTGATACGACATTGTTCGGTCAGCCGGATAACAATGAACGTGTACTGCGCTACGGCCAGTATACAACGGCGGCTGACTGCTTCCGGAGCAACAAGTTCGCTCTTGGTACGGTGGGTGTTGCCTTCGACTACGCCATTCAACAATTCGGAGGCGTCTACCGCTCCGACCCTACGGCAGAGATCGTGCAGGGCCCGACCGACATCAAGGTTACTCGTTCAAACATCACACTTCCCGTGGTTTTCGGAATCGACTCCCTGAATCTAAAGCCACCGTACCTCGATCTCTTTCCAGGCGACTTCACAGGCAGCTTTTTTCCCACGTCACACAACAACGGACCTGGCATTTACGAGATAGAGTTTGTAGCTGGCGGCACGCAATCGATTACGACAAACTTCCTTGCTGATACAACCCGAGAACCTGGCCAGACCCAGGTGACGAAGACCTTCGAAAACGTTCCCTATCTGAACTTGAAGGTGCGCAACATCTTGTCATATACTCGCCAGGAACTTCAGCCCGATGGTACGTTGAAGGACGTAGTCGTCGAGTATCCGTTCGACTTTAAGGAAACACCTGTTCCGTTCGATCAATCGTTGAATAACAATTCATACCCTCAATCGCAGCGCCTGCCACTTGATGGATTTGCTGTTGCTGCTTACGGCTGGCGGAACTCGCGTACCTACGACTCATACTCTCTGGTGACATCACGCCCACTTGCTGCGAACGCAAATAGCCCTGAACTTATTCCAGTTGGTTTCGGGAAGTACTTCCTGTCGCGTGCATTGTCTACCGACGGACGCGATACGCTAGACTTTATGCACACATTCTCGGTTGCGGGAACGCAATGGACGATTGACTTTGCAGGACGCGGCCGCCGTAACGCCAGCGTAAACGGTAAAGCCGTCGATGGTCCTGCTCCTGTGAGCCCATTGCAATTCGCAGCTCAAGACTTTAAAGTAGGCGATAAGATTCGGGTCAAAACTCTTGGCGGCGCAATTGGTTTTCCGTTTGACAACACCAAGGTGTTTATCAAAGTCAACAGTTACGACCCTGGAGCCACGGCGGGCAATTACACCGATGAGCAACTAGAGCAGATTCAGGTTGTGCCAAATCCGTACTACGTGACACACGAAGGCATTCGTTCGTCATTTGAAAGCAAACTGTACTTCACGCATCTACCGCGCAAGTGTACGATTAGCATCTACACCACGGCTGGCAACCTCGTTAGGACACTCGAACATGACGAAGCAACAGGCGTTACTCCGGATAAGCTCGGTGCCGATGTCTGGGATCTTCTAACGCTGAACAATCAGCGCGTTGTAAGTCAAACACTCGTAGCGAAAATCGAAACACCTAGTGGTGCCTCGACGATCAAAAAGTTTACGATCATAGTGGGCAATGCACGGCTCACCGGCGATACAGGAGAATGATCATGAAACTCAACACAAAACACTTGAGTGTTGCCATATGCGCACTCATCACCTTGTTTTCGTTTTCTACGGCATTGCCTCAGGTGACCCCCGTGACCGCTGGTAACTTTACAAAGGTCGGTCTCTCCGGAGGTCAGTTCCTGAAGATTGGCGTTGGCGCTCGAGGAACTGGCATGGCCGGCGCATACAGCGGAGTCTCGAATGACGTCTCTTCGGTATTCTGGAATGCTGCAGGTATTGCTGATGTCAAGGCTTATGCCGTTGACGTTAGCCATACGTTCTGGTTTGCAGGCATGTCGCACAGTTTTGCTGCAGGCGTATTGCCTGTTAGCGACAAGTACCGACTTGCGGTGAGCTTTACGTCGTTCAATAGTGGGCCGATAACCATTACGACAACCGATCAGCCAGATGGTGTTGGCGGCACGTACAGTGTGGGCGACATCGCTCTGGGCCTGACGTTCGCTGGGTACCTAACCGACCAGTTTGCGTTCGGCATTACAGCTAAGTACGTGAACCATGCCTTTACGAGCGTCAGCGCCGGTGGCTTTGTATTTGACGTAGGTACACGGTACAAGACGGGCTTCAATGGCGTTACCCTGGGCTTTTCGATTAACAGCCTCGGCACAGAACAAGCATACAGTGGTGCAAATCTTAATGCGACAAAAACACCGCTCGTGGGGCTGAACCAAAGTGCTATCGATATGCAGATCCAAACGTCGCCATTTGACCTTCCGCTATCATTTAGGGCTGGCGTCGGCATCGACATGTTCGAAGGTTTTGTTGCTGACAAACCAGAAATGGAAGATGGAGTAAAGGTTCACCAGTGGCTGGTTGCGGGCGACTTTGAAACGTTCGCTGATGTGCCTGAGCAGTTTGCTATTGGTTCTGAGTACACGTTCCGTGAATTCGTAAGCATTCGTTTAGGATACCGCCTCGGACACGATCAGTTAGGGCTTGCTGGCGGTGTAGGACTGAAGTACATCGGCGGTGGCTTCGATGGCTCACTCGACTTCTCTATTAACCCAACAAGAAGTCTTGGAATCGTGAATCGCCTCGGCATCACAATGCACTTCAATTAAGTACAGTGTTCCTGCTTGTCTGTTTGTTAGGTGGCTTGTTCGTCGCCATGGTGCCATCAGCATCGCAAACGCTGGATGTAATTCCAGATATGAGTCAGCTGAGGGGAAGCGCAGGCCTTACCCGATGGGAGTTTCATTACGCGTATGCAGATACGTCGATTAGGTACATCCGCAACGCGAGCGGACAGTACGTGGGCGAGGTGCATTTCAACGTCCAACTCGTCAGCAATTTAGGCGACACTACCCGCGCTGAGTGGATAGCGGCAAATGCGAGTGCGGCGCCGATTGTGAAACACGAACGGTATCTCACAGGCATTCAGACCCTTTATCTTAAGCCCGCGCAATACCTTGTTAGCGTTTCGGCTATCGACCTTGCAGATACCTCGAACGTGGTGAAGTCGACCTTCCCGATTGTCGTTCGCGAGTTTGGGTTAAAAGTCGATATGAGCGACGTGATCTTTACAGAGAAGACTACGCCTTCTAACGTTGAAGAGCGGTTTATGCGCAACGGCGTGCAAGTCATGCCCAACGCACGGCATGACTTCATTGGTAAAGACCCTTCGTTGAGTGTGTACCACGAAGTGTACAATACCAAGTCGAATGCACTCGATTCGTTTACTGTCGAGTATCGGATTGTAAACAACGTTAAACAAGAAGAGTTTACAGTCTTGCGCCCACAGCCATCGTCCGCTGAGGGTATTGTTGCGCGCGTAGACATTCCGATAGACCTTCTCAACACGGGCGTGTATTACCTTGTCACAAGTATCAAATCAACCGATCTTTCTACAACGTACACGTCAGCACTTGATCGATTCTTTGTGTTGAATCCCGATTTGCCGCCCGTAGCCGCACCTGCGCTGACAGATGACGAACAGTTTGTTGCCTCTGAGTGGGCAGCAACAGATGGCACGAAACTCGCGCTCGAACTTGAGCTGTCAGATGTTCTTGCGAACTCGACAGAGCGAGCCACGCGAAAAGGATTGTCGGAGACACGTGCACAACAGCGGTACCTCTTTACATTTTGGCGCTCGCGCGATCCGGACCCTTCCACGTTCGAGAACGAGCGGTTGACTACGTTCAGAGAAATGTTTGAGCGTGCACAAAAATTCTATGGCAACCCCACCTTTCGCGATGGTTGGCGAACCGATCGAGGTGTCATTCTCATGAAGTACGGTATTCCGTCAGAGATTGAACAAAACGTACAGTCGCTCGATTCGAAGCCATTCGAAGTCTGGATCTATCGCAATCTGCAAGGCGGAGTCGCTTTCTATTTTGTCGACTTCCAACTCATGCAGAACCACAAGCTGGTACACTCCACGATGCGCGGTGAAATACGTAACGAGAAGTGGCGCGAGATGTATGCCAACCCGTTTGGTTCTGACCCCAATGCCACGTCGCGCTAGTGGCGATCACCGATAAACTCGTTGCAAAATCGCTCCTGACGCTAGGCCGCTTATCACAAGGTCTTTCGGTAAGGGGCCGAAGGGGGCTTGGCCGACGGCTTGGTGATGCAATGATGGTTGCTAGCGCGAAACGCCGCGCCATTACCGATGACAACGTGCATCATGCTTTCCCAGACCTAACCAATAGCAATCGTGGCGTCATTGTCCGCGATGCATACCGTAACCTCGGCATCGTCCTCGCAGAAGTATTGGCAATCCCCGCGCTAACACGCGAACAGATAGCCTCTAGCATAACGTTCGGTAACATCGGTGTCCTTCGCAATCGCGTCGAGACCCGCAAGCCAACAATTCTCGTGAGTGGACACTTCGGTAATTGGGAGTACCTCGCACTTGCTGCTGGCATTCAACTCGATACCTCGATAACCATCGTCGTGCATCCGCAACGCAACAGATACGTTGCCAATCTTCTAAACTCGTACCGTACGCGATTCGGCAACACCGTCGTATCAATGCATGACGCAGCACGCACGTTGGTGCGTACCATTAGCGAGGGCGGTACGATTGCATTTCTCGTAGACCAGCATGCAGACCCTGCACGCGACGCCTGGATAGATTTCTTTGGACGTCCCACGCCGACGTACGAAGCGCCCGCGGCACTTGCCCTTCGCTACAACGTTCCTATTATCACGGGCTTTGCAGAACGCTTGGAAGACGGAACGTACGCAGCCCCTTTACAACAAATTCCGATGGACGATTTGGAGAACACGCCTGCGGGTATCCGGACGCTTACGGAGCGACATGTGCGCCTGCTCGAAGCCGCCATTCGTAACCATCCAGGACTGTGGTCGTGGCAACACCGTCGATGGCGGGACGAACAACCACCGTCGTTGCACACATGACGATTGCAATCGTACAAACAGCGTTCCTCGGTGATGTGCTGCTGACGCTGCCTCTATGCGCTGCAGTTCGCAAGCTCATGCCCGATGCACGTATCGTGTTTATTACAACGCCGGCTGCGGCCGCCTTCGTAGACGGACTTGCCTACGCCGACGACGTCGTGGCGTTCGACAAGCGGGGCGAGCATAAAGGTGGTAAGGGGCTGCGTGCCCTCGTTGCCGAGCGCTGCTCCGACGTAGACATAGCCCTGGTGCCGCATACTTCATTCCGAACGATGCGTCTTGTAAGAGCAATGCGACCGAAGAGCGTCGTGACATTCAACAACACGTGGACACGTTGGCTGCGTGGCGCGAAGGTGTTGGCATATCCGAAAACGCTGCACGATGCAGACCGACATCTGCAACTGTTGCAAGGGATCGAATCGCTGCACACGCTGGGTAAGGAATCTGTCGGACCCTTGCGACTCTATACGAACACAGATAAAGTGGACGCAGATGAGCTTCTCGACGAGGTTGGTGCCACCGGTTCTCGTGAGGGTTACGTGGTGCTTGCCCCGGGGACGGTGTGGCCTACCAAACAATGGCCGCTTGAGTACGTTAACGACCTCGCTCAGCAGCTGGCGCGTACGGGCTACAGGGTCGTGCTGGTCGGTGATGCCTCGGTTCGTGGCACTGTAGCCGCGCATGAGAACGTCACAGACCTGGCAGGTAAGACGTCGTTAAGACAAGTGGCAGCCTTGATTGCTGGGGCTTCGGTTGTTGTGGCGAACGATAGTGCACCGCTGCATGTCGCATCTTTGCAGGACGTGCCAGTGGTAGGCATCTTCGGACCAACCGTTCGCGAGTTCGGATTTGGTCCGTACGGTACACACGCACACATCGTTGAACGCACCGACCTCGCATGCAGACCTTGTAGTAGTCACGGAGGTATGCGCTGTCCCATCGGCACACACGAGTGTATGCGATCGCTTACCGCACAGCATGTGTACGGCGCCGTTATTGCTCTCTTTGAACGAACTGGATACTCATCGACATGACACAAAACAAACCGACCGACAGATCTGGCAAGCGACCTCCAAAATCCGAACCTGAGGAAGGTCCCGCCGGAGCAGTGCGCCTTAACAAAGTCATCGCCGATGCAGGCATTGCTTCGCGCAGACATGCCGACGCTCTAATTAAAGCCGGCAATGTTGTGGTGAACGGCAAAATCGTAAACGAACTAGGAACAAGGGTTACGCTCGACGACCAGGTAAGCGTTAACGGAGAACCTGTTACACGCACGAAACACCTAACCTATGTTATTCTAAACAAACCCAAGAACTACATCACAACATCGAGCGATGAACTTGGCAGACTCACGGTGTTCGACATCGTAAAGATTCACACGCGTTTGTTTACTGTCGGACGTCTCGACCGTAATACGACTGGTGTGTTGCTGCTTACAAACGATGGAGACCTTGCGCATCGCCTGATGCACCCGCGTTACGCAATACCGCGCGTGTACAAAGCGGCTCTCAGCGCCAATCTCCGCTCGGACCACGCAAAGCAGATTGCTGCAGGGGTTGAACTCGAAGACGGACCGTCACAGCCCTGCAACATTGCGATCGATCCGAGCGACCGCAGCAGCGTGATACTCGAAATTCATGAGGGACGCAATAGAGAGGTGCGGCGCATTTTTGAAACTCTTGGGTACGAAGTGAAGCGACTCGATCGCAAGCAATACGCCTTTCTAACAAACCGCGGATTGAATCGTGGTGAGTACCGTCACCTCACGCGCGAAGAAGTGCATGAACTCAGGAAGATTGTAAACCTTACATGAATTTCCTTGTAAACCTTACATGAATTTTCTGAATCCGTTTGTACTGTTTGGGCTGATGGCAGCAAGCATTCCGCTTGTGCTTCACCTTCTCAACCTTCGCAAGCTGCGCACCGTTGAATTCAGCACGCTGCGGTTCCTCGAAGAGTTGCAGCAAACACGCGTGCGCAACTTGAAGCTTCAGCAGATCCTGCTTCTCATTCTGCGTACACTCATTATCATTTTTGCTGTGCTTGCATTTGCACGTCCGACGGTGCCCGGCAACCTTCCTTTACTCGGAGCCAAGCAGCGCACAAGTGTTGTAATCCTTGTCGACAATTCCGCAAGCATGGAGGCCGCCGATCAACAGGGTCCACGCTTGCGTCAGGCACTTGCCACGGCACGTCTGATTGTCTCCTCGCTTAAAGATGGCGACGAAGTTGCAGTACTTCCGTTGTCGGGTTTCGATGCACAGCGTAGTGTTGCATTCACGAGCACGTTCACCGTGGCTCGCGAGATGATTGACAGAATAACCATTGCCGACGATCGCGCCGATCTTCCGCGCATGCTACGTACGGCAGATCGTCTGTACAAAGAGGCTCGGCATGCACACCACGAGGTGTTTGTTATCAGCGACATGCAGACTTCGTTAACACGTCGCGATGTGTCCGACTCTGGCATCGTGCTTAACGATGACGCAACGATGTTCCTCGTGCGAATTGGTGACGGCCTTACCGCGCTCGAGCAGAACCTAAGCGTCGATAGCCTTAATGTGATAACGAAGCTCTTTCAACCAGACAAGCCGGTAGAGATCGAAGCCTTTATTCGCAATGGCAGCAAGAGTGATGCCGTTGGCGTTCCCGTGAGCATGGCATTCGACGGCGTGCGCGTTGGGCAGCGAGCAATCGACGTGCCTGCAGGTACAACGCGCAGTGTTATTGTGTCTGCGCCGCCACAACGACGGGGCCTTATCGCGGCACACGTAGAGCTAGAAAACGATGCCATCGACCGGGATAACGTGCGCTACGCAGGCCTCATCGTTCCGCCACGTGCACGAGTATTGCTTGTTGGTGCACCTACAGACATCATGTACTTGCGCACTGCGCTCTCACTGCCTGGCATGGAGGAAGCCTCGCCTGAAATCAGCATTGCATCTTCGGCCGCAGAAGCTGCGTCGCGTCTAAGCAATACCGACGTTGTCATGATTGCTGGCTCCGCTATTTCTTCAGCCGATGCGGCTGTCTTCAGGCAATGGGTTGAACGTGGTGGTGGTCTCGTTCTCTTCGCGAGCGACAATCCGTCGCTTGTGAAGGAACTTCCTGCGTTTGGATTTACGGCTGGCGCTGTTCGCGCTGCACCTGCAAATGAACCGTTTACGGTAACGACAATCGAACGCTCGCATCCACTCTTCTTTGGGGTCTTTAAAGGGTCTGATGCAAAGCGTTCTGTCGAGTCGCCACGCATTGAGCGTCAATTACCGGCTTCGGGTGGTGTTAGCATTATGAATACATCTGCTGGACCCCTCATTGGTGAAAGCACGATTGGTGGGGGACGTGTTCTCTACATTGCGATTCCACCGACTCTTACCTGGAGCACCTTTCCTGTAACCGGACTATTTGCAGCAACTGCCGTTCGGTCTTCGATGTATCTGCTTATGCCCCGCGATGCCGGTCTTGACGCAGGTGTCGGCGAGCCCGTATCAGCGCCCGTTCCTCCGCGTTATACGAGCACCGAGAGCTTTCTTATGCGCGACGTTGCTGGCATCACGTCTGGCGTACGTTCTGTGCGCATGCCATCAGCAGCTCTCCTCACAGTTCCTGCACAACCCGCAGCCGGAGTAGTAAAAATTTCTACTACCGATTCCGCGAGCGTCATGACTGTAGCCGTGAATGTTCCAAACGAAGAGTCCATTCTAAACTTTTTCTCGCCTAACGCTGCCGAGACCGAAGCAAAGAAAATCGTTCGTGCTCCAGATCATGTGGTAACGGTGTCCGATGCGTCCGACGTAACCGCCGCAATCTCATCCGCACGCACCGGATCTGAACTGTGGCCTCTGTTCATTGTACTGGCCATCCTATGCGCAATCGCTGAGTTACTGGTCTCTGCATTCTACGCGCGCGAGCCAACTCCCGTAAGTACCTAGCATACTTGTGTTGCACCCGAACACTCATCCCGAATTGCACCCGAACACTCATCCCGAAGTAGAGCACCTCCGCACGCGATGTGTGAATCTGCGTGCAAATCTCAAGAGCACGGTAGAGGAGCATGTGAGACTGACGTCCGAAGAACACGTACGGCTAATGCATATCTACGACGTGAACTTTGGCGCCATTGAACGCAAACGGCAGCAACTAACACTTGCGTGTGCCGAGCTGTTTCGTCGAGTCGAGCTACTTAGCATTAAAGTGGCTCGCGGGGAGACAATCACACCCGAAATAGTCGTCTTGGTAAATAAGGTCGTAGACAAGGAATACGAACGAATGTACCAGCGTCTGCGAGAGGTGTCGCGATTAGACCGCGAGCGCCGTGAAGCATCGGCGGGGGAATACGGCAATGCGTCGGACGACGCAGAGCTTGCTACGATGTACAGGACCTTGGCAAAACGCTTACACCCAGATGTAGTTGGTGAAGATGTCGAGCGAAGACGCGACTGGGATCGCGTACAAGAGGCATATCGCAGACGAAATGGGTCTCGACTGCGATCGTTACTTGCAACCATGCATGGTGCGGATGACGCGTTAAGCAGCGAAGGATCAATCGAGCGACTTCAGGCGGAAGTGGCATCCCTTGAAACACGTCTGCGCATTGAGAGGCGACGATTGTCGAGATTGCAGTCTCAAGAGCCGTTTTCGATTGCCACTGAGCTCGACAATGAGGCCTGGCGTATAGGGCACAAAGACGACCTCGAGCGTGCCGTGGAGTTGAAGCATAAAGAACTGGAGCAACATCGACATCTATACATTGACCTTGCGAAATCGGATGTGCCATTGCATACGCCCGTACCAGGTTCTGATAAAGACTTCGAAGATGATTTTATGGACAACACCTACTTTGGAGCAAGATGATGGCCGCAGCGTATTCCATTGAACAGCGCGACGACCAAATACTTGGTACGACGGCAGACATTGTCTACGAGCTGAGGTTCGAGCGGGCTGCTCAACACATCGTTAGTGTGCGTATGCTCGTTACGAAAGTGAGGGGCTCGGAGATTGTACTCGTCATGCCCTCATGGACTCCCGGCTCGTATAAGATTCGCGACTACATCGGCTACCAAGGCAACGTCAAGGTAGCTACAATAAAAAAAGGCACTTCGACGGCCGCGCGATTCCGTTGGCGCGATAAAGCAGCAATGGTTGTTGAAACCGATGGCGCAGAAGAAATTGAGGTCTCTTATCTCGTGTATGGCTATGAGCGAACGGTTCGTACCAATCATATCAATCGCAACCACGCATTCATCGTGCCCGCTGCCACATGCATGTACATCGAAGGACGTACAGATGAAATTCATCACGTCCTTCTGCACCACGACACACAACAGTGGCCTCAGGCGAGCACGCAGCTCTCGCGAGTGCTGCGTGAAGGTCAGCCAAGACCTGGACTTCTACTCGGAGCGTTGAATTATGACATTCTCGTCGATTCACCTATCGAGATTGGCAATCATCGCGTAGTTACGTTCGATCGTAAGGGTGCGAAGCATGAACTGGCGGTAGTGAGCAACCAGAACATCGACATCGACTGGCTTGCTCGTCAGGTTGAACGCATCGTTGATGTCGAGGCCGACATGTTCGGTGGTGTACCTTATGATCGGTATGTATTTATCCTGCATGTTTTTCCAGGTGCCTCTGGTGGACTCGAACACGCACGATCATCAGTGAATGCAGCCGACCCTGCAGCTCTACTCGACAAAGCTCGCGCCAAAGACTTGCTCGCATTGCTCTGCCACGAATACTTCCACTTGTGGAATGTAAAACGCATTCGCCCCCTTGAACTCGGCCCCTTCGACTACACACGCGAACAGTACACGACAATGTTATGGCTGGTCGAAGGCCTTACTTCGTACTACGACGACTTGATTGCTTTTCGTTGCGGCTTTCATACAGAGGCGGAATACTTGGGTGTGCTTTCCAACGAACATGTAACTCGCCTCATGCGAGTGCCAGGCAGAAACGCCATGTCCGTTCGCGACAGCTCGTATCTCGCATGGGTGAAGCTCTACATGCAAAGTCCAGATGCCAACAACCGATTCCCATCGTACTACCTAAAGGGCGGCATCGTGTGCATGCTGCTCGACATGTACATTATCGACCATACTGATGGCAAGTTCAGTTTAGACCACGGACTCAAGGCTCTTTGGGAGCACTATCAAGGGTCTCCAGAAAAGGGGCTCACAGAAAATGAGGCCATTGCGTTACTCGAGCGTGCCACGGGTACACAACTGCGTGAGAGAATGATGTCGTGGCTCGACACGACGCAGGAACTACCCTTCGACGAAGTGCTGAAGCCCCTGGGTTTGCGCCTTCAGGAAAAGCCAGCTCGACGGGACGCAATAACCTTCGGGGAGAATCGTGCATTTGCCTCTGTCCCCTCACCAGTGTTTATCGGCTTCACGTGTTCCGACGTCAGCGGCAAGATTGTCGTTCGCGCCATTGAGGATGGTTCGCCGGCACAGACAGCCGGCTTTGGCATCGACGATGAAATTCTCGCTGTGAGTGGTTTGCGGTTAACCAGCGTGGCTCACATGGATCAAGTCCTTCAGTCCACCGGTAACTCGCAAGTATCGATTACGGCACAAACGGATGGACTTGTGTTCACAGCAACACTGAACCCCATAGACATGAAGACATACGCAGTCGAATCGGTAGAAAGTCCCAATGAACGTCAACGTGCAATGCGCTCGGTCTGGTTAAAACGAACACTCTGAAATCTTGTCCTTAAAACGATCTCTTTGAAATCTCGTCCCTTTATATCGCCCCTTATCGTCATCGTGTTGTTACTCACGACAGCGTGCTCGTGGTACGACAACCAGACCACGTTCTTCAACACGTACTACAATGCCAAGCGCATTATGTCGGAGGTTGAGGATGAGTTTGTTTTTCAAGACGAGAACAAAAAGGCGAAGCCGCGTCTTCTAGTACAGCCTATCGAAGGCGTCGAGCGTGAGACGACGGCAGCTGCCGCCGGTGCCGGCATGATGAACTTCCTGAGGGTGTTCATTATCGAGAAGACCAAGCTTCAACCCGTTGCTACAAAGGTCGATTCGATTCTAATAAAGGGCTCGAAAGTTCTTGCGAACCACCCAAAGTCGAACTACGTAGAGGGCACACTCTTCCTCATGGCGAAGAGCTACTTCTTCCGTCAGGAGTGGGTGGCCTCTCAGCAGAAGTGCCTCGAGGCAGTCGAGAAATTTCCCGACGGAGATCTTTCGCCCGACGTGCATCTTCTGCTCGCAAAGGACTATCTCCTGCAGCGCAAGATTTCGCAAGGCAAACAGGCGCTGTCAAAATCAATCGATGTTGCGTGGTACAAAGACCGCTACGACATTCTTAGTGAAGCCTTCCGCATTCAGGCAGAGATCGAACTCGAAATGGGCGACGTAGAGAAGGCAGTTCAGCCATATAAGCAGGCGATTGCGCAGAGCGAAGATGACTTGCAACGTGCGAAGTGGCAAGTTGATCTTGCCTCTGTTTACTATCGGCTTGGCAACTGGAAGGTCGCAGAGGAGCAGTTCAATAAGGTCTTTGAATTCACGCCCGATCCTCTTGGGCAGTTCGAGGCAACGCTATATCGTGGTGCCGCCTTAGCGCGACTGCAGCGCTTTAACGAAGCCGATGCTCTGTTCTCGTCACTCGAAAAGAGTCGCAACTTCGACGACTGGGCAAGCTTTATTGCCGCAGAGCGCATCTCGCTCGACCGTCAACGCACGACAGACAAGAACGACCCAGCGCTCATTGCACAGGAAAAAAAAGCCGACACAAGTTTTGTAGGACGTCCAGAGCTAATGGCGCAAGCTTTTCAGAAGGCCATGAGTCTTTACAAGCAGGCGAAGTACGAAGAGGCCTTGAAGTATTTCGCTAAAGCAAAAGTTGTGCGTACTCCTGTGTATGAAGTTGCCAACAAGTACTTCACGCTTATCAAGCAATGGGAAGACCAGCATCACAAAATCGCCGGTCTTCGCGCAGTCATTCCAGAGAAGTCAATCCTCGTCGACTCGATACAGCGCCAGCGCGCACGCGAGGTCTACACTCTGGGTCGAGTTCACGAACAGATGGGTAATCTCGATTCGGCACTAATGTATTTTCGCTTTGCACACGACAGCTCGGCCATTGATGACGGCGACCGCGGACGTTATTTGTATGCGCAAGCGCGACTGTTGAGACAGAACAGACCCGACGCCGCAGATTCGTTGTTGGCAGTAATCACAGAAAAATATCCGAAGACAGAAGTAGCACGCGAAGCCTTCTCGTCGTTGGGCTTCAGTCAGGATGCTCAGATCGACGATGCAGCCGAGCTCTACCGATCTGGGAACAGTTTCCGTCGCATAAAAGACTACAACTACGCTTCAAGGCAGTATCTCGCAATCGTTGCTAATCACGGTGCTAGCGAAATGGCGCCTAAAGCTTTGTACGCATTGGGCTGGATGTTTGAACGTGACCTTGCAAACAACGACAGTGCCCTGTTTTACTATGAACAGCTTGTAGAGAAATATCCACGCTCAGCGTATGCTAAAGATGTTCGGCCTAGCGTAGAGTACGCGCTCGCGAAGCGTAATGGCGTTGAGGTTGCCGATTCGCTGTTACTCAGAGATTTAGATGACGAGCTTTACAAGCGTGGGAAAGCTGGCGAGCTAGACGCCATTCAGCAGCTGCTGAAGCAAAACGAAGACGCATTGCAGATGAATGCTCCCGGGCTGAACAACATCCCTGGACTGAATCTGCCGTCCATGCCGGGTTTCAACCCTGGTAAGGGGCTTCCAGGACAGATGCCTGGCCAACCGCCGGGTGGGCGGGGCTCCGATTCTACGGCAATTCCGCAACCTGTGCCTACAACCCCGAAGCCTTAGAATTCGAGCTGGGTGTGCAAGCTTATCTCCTCAAGCACCGTTGACACACGCAGGCAGTCGTTCAGGTCGCCTTCGAAGACCATGGCTTTACCAGTATGGTGTACCTCGTATGTCAAGACTTCCGCAAGCGTGTACGAGCAACCTGTGGCAACTACAATCTGCGTAATTACCTCATCAAATGAGTGTTCCTGGTCATTGAAAAGCACGACTCTGACCGGTGCGGCAATTGCCACTTCTGTGTCGAAGTCGGGGTCTTCTTGGCCAAACGGATATGGGGCTTCTGTCATCATGTGTTTCAACGTCCACAAATTTACGAAAACACCTATCTTTGTCCTCCCTATCCCCCGCCCTCACCCTCATCCCGGAAAATGCCATGACGACTGAAGAGTTTCTGGTTCGCTTGGACGGTATCGTCACCGAACGTCATATGCTCCAACACCCATTCTATATCATGTGGAATGAAGGGGCGCTTACACTCGAGATGCTACGCGAATACGCCAAAGAGTACTACCACCAAGTTCATGCATTCCCTACGTATGTCAGCGCTACACACTCGAATTGTGACGACATGGAAATTCGTCAGATGCTGCTAGAAAACCTCGTCGAAGAAGAACAGGGTCCGAACAACCACCCCGAACTCTGGCTACGATTTGCAGAAGGCCTTGGCGTAAACCGTGAAGAGATCAAGGGTCGTCGCTATTTGCCGCACACGCGTGCTTCGGTGAGCATCCTTAAAGAGCTTGCACGTCGCGACAATCCAGCCGAAGGCATGGCCGCCCTATACGCGTACGAATCACAGATCCCTGAAATCTCAACAACCAAGATCGAAGGCCTGAAGAAGTGGTATGGCGTTGACGCAAGCCAGACTCTGGAATTCTTTGCTGTTCACGAACACGCAGATGAAATTCACCGCACTGTTACGCGTGAGGCACTCGCCAAGATGTGCAAGAGTGACGAGCAGAAGCAGACCGCACTCGATGCTGCCCGAGAGGCGGCCGACGCGTTTAATCTTCTGCTTGACGGTGTGTACACCACATGGTGCAACACCGACAAGGTGTCGATGAATTGACCGCGACATAAGGACACTCCCAATACATGTGCCGCTTTGTTGCATACATAGGTCCGCCAATCCTGGCGGACGACCTTCTTTACAAACCGAAGTTTTCCCTTGTGACGGCGCAGAGCCTAAACGCCGGAGAAATGTCGGTTACGGTTAATGGCGACGGCTTTGGCATCGGTTGGTACGCGCCTCAGCTCGACAATGAGCCGTGTGTGTTTCGAAGTATCAAGCCCGCATGGAGCGACGGAAATCTTCGTCATCTGGCTCGCAAGATTAGTTCGCCGTGTGTTTTTGCCCACGTCCGCGCGGCCTCTCCTGGTCTCACTGTAGAAGAAGTGAACTCGCACCCATTTGCCTGTGGACAGTTGATGTTCATGCACAACGGTGTTCTTGGCGGCTACAAACAGATTCGTCGACGCCTGTTACGTCACCTCAACGATACCGCATACGATGCGATTCAGGGCTCAACAGATTCCGAGCATATGTTTGGTCTGTTCCTGAACCACATTAGCGATCCGCACGGACATGTTACGTGCGAAGAGATGGTGCATGCAATGCGCAAGATGTTCGAGGACCTGAGTACGCTTCTTATCGAAGCTGATGTGCGTGCTCACTCGTATTTGAACCTGGCAGTTACGAATGGCACGAGTCTTATTGTCGTACGTTATACCACGAACCCGAATGTGCAGCCTGCTTCATTATACTACATGCATGGTCGAGAGTATCACTGCCGTGCCGATGTTTGTGCGATGGAACCAACACATGGGAAGCCAAGCGCTATTGTTGTTGCATCAGAACCGTTCACGGCGCGCAGGTCAGACTGGATGAAAGTAGAACGCAATAGCATGATGGTTGTAGACGAAACAATGCGTATCCATTTTCATCATGTTGAAATGGGTATTGAGAAACTGGATTTTGAATCCATAGCTACGGAACTCGGATGAACTACGCAGCGCTGATACTGCTCTTTCCACTCGTCGGATTTTTGATTATCGGACTCTTTGGCAAACGCATTGCCAATGAAAAACTTATCGGCATTATTGGCAGCGGTGCCATCCTGGCATCGTTTGGAGTAGCGGTAGCTGCTTTCATGCAGCTCGTGAACGCTGACCCCGAGCATCGTACGTATATCGTAACGCTTTACTCGTGGATTGCAACGGGGAATTTCTCCGTCGACATAGCCTACCAGATCGATCAACTGTCAATTCTTTTCACGCTGATTATCACAGGCGTGGGCTTCCTCATCCACGTCTACTCGATAGGATACATGCATGGCGACAGAAGCTTTCCGCGTTTCTTTGCCTACCTAAATCTCTTCGTGTTCATGATGTTGAACCTGGTGCTCGCCAGCAATTTCCTACTCACGTTTCTTGGGTGGGAAGGTGTTGGCCTGGCGTCATATCTGTTAATCGGTTTTTGGTACGACCGCAAGTTCGAAGGCACGAAGATTACGTGGACGGGTGATGCTGCTAAGAAGGCATTTATCGTGAACCGTATCGGCGACTTCGGTGTGTTACTGGCGATGTTCATGTTGTTTAATGTCTTTGGCACGCTAGACTACGTCACGATCAGTGGTCAGGCAACAACGGTATGGGCGCAGGGCGATACACTCGTCACGACGGTTACGCTGTTACTCTTCCTCGGCTGCGTGGGCAAGAGCGCTCAGATACCGCTTGGCGTCTGGCTCCCCGACGCTATGGCGGGTCCGACTCCGGTGTCTGCTTTGATTCACGCTGCAACGATGGTGACCTCGGGCATCTTCCTAATCGCACGCTCGAACGTATTGTTTGCTCTCTCGCCCACAACAATGGCTGTTGTTGCCGGAGTCGGTATTGCGACAGCACTCATTGCTGGCACAATCGGCATTGTACAGAACGATATCAAGAAAGTCCTTGCGTACTCAACCGTATCACAACTTGGCTTCATGTTCACAGCACTTGGTGTTGGCGCATTTACAGCGGGTGTGTTTCACGTTATGACACACGCGTTTTTTAAAGCGCTGTTGTTCCTCGGTGCGGGGTCGGTGATTCACGGTATGCACAATGAGCAGGACATTCAGAAGATGGGCGGACTCAAGAAGTACATGCCCATAACGTACAAGACGTTCCTCATTGGTACTCTTGCCATCTCAGGTATCCCGTTCTTCGCAGGCTTCTTCTCGAAAGATGAAATACTGCTGTATGCATGGCTCAATGGCAGCCCCATACTGTGGGCTCTCGGTGCCTTCGCTGCATTCTGTACCGCGTTTTATATGTGGCGCTTAACGTCGCTGACGTTCAACGGTCAAGAGCGCTTCGATCATCACCACATACATCCGCACGAGTCGCCGGCAACGATGACGATTCCACTTATTATTCTGGCAGTCCTGTCTGTGTTCGGTGGCTTCCTCGGTGTACCGCACGTGCTTGGTCATGTAATGCACATTCCGAATTTGCTCGAGTCATGGCTCGAACCTGTGTTCAAGACCGGCCAAGGGCTGCTTGCACAGCACACCGCACCGAGTGCATCGTTCGAAATCATGTTGATGACGATAAGCGTGTGCATTGCCGTTTTCGGCATTCTCCTCGCACAGAGTATCTATGGCAAGGGCACTGAACGCGGTCGAATACTGGGTGCGAAGATGTCCGGCATTTACAAGCTGCTTTGGAATAAATACTACATTGATGAGGTCTATCACTTCGTAATCGTTGCGCCAATCGTCGGGTTATCGCGTGGTCTTTGGACTGTCGTCGATATGGCCATCATCGATGGCGTTGTAAACGGTTCGGCAAAAGTGGTTGGCTTTACAGCGGAGAATCTGCGACGTTTGCAGGGCGGGGTTGCACAGAATTATGCACTGCTTATGATGGCGGGTATTATTACCCTCATTGCGCTCGTGACAATTCCAATGCTCCGGTGACGTCCGCGGTAACAGTGTTAATCAAAAATCAATCCTTGCGGTCGGTCATGAGACTGTTCTGCGGTAGTGTCGCCTACTTCTTTTTCGCCATTGTAGCGAGTGCCCAGGTAGACGTTGTAAACATCGACGATTTGAAGGCACGTCTTGCCAAGGAATCGGACACAACATTCGTTGTGAACCTCTGGGCAACGTGGTGCAAACCTTGCGTAGCCGAACTGCCATACTTCGAGCGGCTGTGGCGCGAGGAGGCAACGAAGCACAATGTTAAAGTGCTGCTTGTAAGCGTTGATGCAAAAAAAGAGCGCGAATCGAAGTTGGAACCTTTCATTGCAAAGCGAGGAATTACCGCCGAGGTTGTGCTCCTCTCACCGGTTGGAGTAGACGGCATCGATTCGACATGGAGCGGTGCAATCCCTGCTACGCTTATTGTGAAGGGGGCCAAAAGGGGTTTTTTCGAGCAGGAATTCACGTACGATGAACTGAAACGCACATTGGACGATTTCATAAAGTCCGCAACAAAGCCATGATGCACGCTAACAGATCACGCAACCCTTCGATGGTATCGTTCCTGCTTGCAGTAACGCTAAGTCTAATGCCAGCATTGGCCATCGACTTGCCCGAAGGCGCGAAGGTCGGTGATGCTGCACCAGATTTCGTACTCTTGAACTCCGAGGACAAGCGTGTTGGCCTTGCCAGCTATGCTGAAGCCAAGGGCATTATCCTCGTCTTCACATGCAATACGTGTCCGTACGCACTTAAATACGAAGACCGCATTATCGCCCTCAACGAAAAGTATTCAAAGGCAGGATACCCGGTCGTCGCCATTAATTCCAATGATCCGAACATCATTCCCGAAGACTCGCGCGAACACATGCAGAAGCGTGTAGCGGAGAAGAAGTTCAAGTTCCCGTACCTCATTGATGAAACGCAAAGCGTGGCCAAAGCATACGGTGCTCGAAAGACGCCTCACGTCTACGTGCTACAGCGAAATGTGCGTGGATTTTCTATCGAATATATCGGTGCCATAGATGACGATCCAGATCAGGAAAATGCTTCGAAGATCAAATACGTGGAAAAAGCAATCGAAGCGTTGCTCGGGAGCGCGAAGCCGGCAACGACATTTACGAAAGCAATTGGCTGCACGATCAAGTGGAAGAAGAGCTGATCGTGCGTATCTTGGGCTGAGTTGATGAACAACGTCGCGCCGATTGGTCGACTTCTCGTTGTATCCATTCCGATTGGGAATGATGACGATATCACGCTCAGGGCCATCAAGGCTCTCGGTGTTGCAGACGTGGTTGTTTGTGAGGAAGAGCGAGAAGGGCAGCGACTGCTGCGGTTATTAGATCTGCAGAAACCCCTGCATTTTCTGAATGAGCACTCAACTCCATCCGACGTTCAATCAATAGTAAATCTTCTTAGCAATGGCTCGGTTGTTGCATTAGTAAGCGACGCGGGGACACCCCTGTTAGCTGACCCCGGTCAAGTCCTGATTCAGAGCTGCCTAGCCCTTGACATAGGAATTGAAGTTGTCCCGGGTGCATCGAGTATCCTTACCGCCGTTGTTCGCAGCGGCTTCGACGCTGGCGCGTTTCTGTTTGCAGGCTTTGTGCGCCGCGTTGAGGAAGATCGACGTGAAGATTTTCGTCAGCTTGCTTCAGAACCGCGTACGATCATCCTTCTTGAAGCCCCTTACCGGTTACGACAACTATTGGCATCTGCCGCAGCCATCATGCCGGAGCGGCGCGCCTACGTGGGCTGCAACCTCACGATGGTATCTGAAACGCATCATTACGGAACGATTGCCGATCTGTCGGCCAAATTCACAGAAAAACCATTCAAAGGCGAGTTCGTGGTCTGCATACAGGGGACCACGGCCGCGAATCAACCAGCAACGATAGATGATATGACGCCAAATGAATTCGGACGAGGACGTGGTGGTGGAAAAAAACGTCGGGGCGGACCCGGCGGACAGCAACCGCCACAAGGGCGCCCGGGAAGACCAGACCTTTCTGCACCGTGGCCCAAACCAGCACCCCGGGCCAACTACGACGATGAACAGCCACACAGCAATGCTGGCGTAAATGGGTATGCGCCCACGCCACGGCCATTCGATCCCAATCGAGAACAACGTCCACGCCCTCAAGGCGGCAGAGGCCCACGCCCAGACAACCGCGGCCCACGCCGCGAAGGTCCTGGCGGTCCACGCCCAGACAACCGCGGCCCACGCCGTGAAGGTCAAGGTCCAGGCGGCCCACGTCCGGATAACCGCGGCCCACGCCGCGAAGGTCCTGGTGGCCCACGCACAGATAGCCGCGGCCCACGCCGCGAAGGTCCTGGCGGCCCACGCTCGGATAATCGCGGCCCCCGTCCTGACAGCTACGCACCAGGTCTAGATAGCCATGGCCCGCGCCCCGAAGGCCAAGAAGAGGCACGTCCGTATAACCGCGAGCCGCGTCGCGACGGACCTCAGCCGGGTAGAGGTAGATCGGGTCAGGGCGGCGGTTACGGCGGCGGCCAGTCGCGTCCACACGGACGTCCATCTGGCGGAGGCCAGGGCCGATCACAAGGCGGAGGCCAGGGCCGATCACCTGGCGGAGGTCAAGGCCGATCATATGGGGGCGGACAAGGGCGACCGCAGAGCGGCGGAGCACGACCGCAGGGTTCGGGGCGACCACACGGTAGACCACAAGGAGGTCATGTTCGCGGCGAGGGCGGCGAACCGAACTTCAATCGTGCAGACGCGAATTATAGCGCACTCGACCCCACACTGCAGCGCAGACAACGTCGCGCCGGAGGTGCTCCTAAAGGGGGCGGCCGAGGCCTAAGGGGCAAGACGGGATCGTCACCCGCGCGCAGACGAGCTCCGCAAGATTTACGCGGACGCGTCTACTCGAACGACACATACATTAGCAAAGACTTCACTGATCAGAACAAACCCACGGAGCGGAAACTCAGGTCACGTCGGAAGAAGCCACCTACAGGAAACGCATCGGAGGATTAGGCATGAGGGGGAGACATTTGTTATTCGTCGTTATGGCGATGACGGTCGTTGTTGCGTCCGCACAACCGGATACGACACAGCGGAAAAAGGATAAAGACGTAAGTGAACTTTCTCTTGAGAGGTTCAAGCTCTTGGATAGAAGTCCGGCAATCGGTCTGTTCGGAGGCACTACCTCCTTCGGACGAAAGGACCTCTCTGCGCCTGTTGAGCAGGCGATTGCTTTTGGCATCGACCTGGGCTTTCGTCGCACCAATACGATCGGCGCGACAGCAGTTACTTCAACGCACTCCGACGGCATAATCATGTCGTATCACAAGGGCGCGGACGTGGTTGCGATTACTTCGGGCATCTCACCGGAGTCGATTGATGCGTTTCGAATTGGTGTCGCGTCGCGCAACGGATATGGTTATAAATTTGGTTCAGGTATTGAAGGCGTGTCCTTCCTCCACGGATCTAGTGCACTTTCCTGGACCGTCCTTAACGCCGCCGGCGATTCACTCGCTATCGCAACGAACCAGCCACTTGCGCGGTTCGGGTCGAGTCTTCGTTTTGGCGAAGCATGGATGCCAGCAATCGAATTCCGCGTTGCCGATCCGGTTAGTATACAACTACAGTACACATGGGCTCAGGTCTATCCCCGGCACATGTTTTGGTATTGGCTAGGAAGCGGCACCATCGAAGCGGTGGCCGACGGACTTACGGTCTGGTTCGTCAAGGAAATTGCTCAGGCGTCACCTTTGGCAACACCCGTTATGTATTTCCTTCTTCGCAATGGTGTGTCTGCAGCCTTCAAAGCTTTACGCGCGAATCGCATGAACTGGCCATTCAATACAGAGGCTCCGTTGAACATGCACACGTTCAGTATTGGCGCAACGGTCGTTTTTTAGTCTAGGTGTATTTCGATTTCGTTGCGCGTAATGTCTTCGATTGTTTCGCGTGAACGAATAATGTGGGCTTTGCCTTTGTGTACGAGCACCTCGGCCGGACGTAATCGCGAGTTATAATTCGATGCCATGGCTATGCCATACGCCCCTGCATTCAGGAAGCACAATACGTCGCCTTCGTGAACCTCGGCAATTTTTCTATCCCATCCGAAGGTGTCGGTCTCGCAGATGTATCCTACGACGGTGTAGATACGAGGTGTGCCGTTCGGATTGCTAGTATTGAGAATGTGGTGGTATGCATTGTATAACATCGGGCGAATGAGATGATTCATTCCGGAGTTCACGCCCGCAAACACTGTCGCAGTTGTTTGTTTAAGCACGTTTACTGTTGCTAAGAAATAGCCCGCTTCGCTTACGAGGAACTTGCCTGGTTCAAACCAGATTTCAACGGGATTCGCACGCGTCGAATTGAATTCGCTAATTCGCGCTGACAGCTTTTCACCAAGGTCTTCGATATCCGTGGCGTTGTCATCAGGTTTGTACGCAACCTTGAAGCCGGAACCCATGTCCAGAAAGCGAAGCTCTGGGAAAAGTGCGGCTGTCTCGAATAAAATTTCAGCCCCTTGCAAAAAAACCTCAGCGTCGAGGATATCACTGCCCGTGTGCATGTGCAATCCGTTTACATGCATGCCATGCGATGCCACGATGCGCTGCACGTGCCTCAACTGATGAATACTGATACCAAACTTTGAATCGATGTGTCCGGTGCTGATACGTTCATTGCCACCTGCCATGATGTGCGGATTCACGCGAATACATACGGGAACGCGATCGCCGTATTCGTGACCGAAACGTTCGAGTACCGAAATAGTATCGATGTTTATAATCACGCCTATCTCGACCGCCTCGCGTAATTCTTCGAACGACACCATGTTTGGCGTGTATAGAATTTCCGAAGGGAGGAAACCCGCTGCGAGACCGAGGCGTACTTCTTGTATGCTAACCGTGTCTAGCCCCGTTCCTAGCCCCTTGAGCAGACGAAGGATGTTTACGTTCGTGAGCGCCTTACACGCATACATGATGCGCGTGGGGTTCGAAGTAAACGCCTTCTGCAGGCGTCGAACCTGGCGTGCGATGATTGCAGAATCGTAAACGTAGACAGGTGTGCCTGCCAATGCGACGATGTCTGCTACGGGGATGCCCCCAATGTAATAGCTGCCGTTAATCAGTTCCATAACGGCGAAAGTACGGCTTGTTAGACTGCGGCGTCGAGGAAGCTCGTTATATGCTGCTTGTAACGGTCGATTTCGGAAGCTAGTCGTTTGACGATTAAGCCAACGACGATCGTATCATCAATGAAGCCAATACCAGGCAAATAGTCAGGTGTGGCATCAGTTGGAAGCAGAAAGTATGCGAGGCCGCCTATAATAAGTCCGCGCGTTGGCCACGTTAAATGAAATGTGCGATCGCGCACCATTTTGTACAGTGTGCCGACGTTTAAGAGAAGCTCGGGGATCGCACGTATTAACGACTTCTTGCGAAGCTTTCGATCGACATCATGAAGTACACGCTGTTCCTCACGAGTACTACGCTGTTCCTCACGAGTAATACGCCGTTCTTCACTACGAGCCTGGCGATGCTCGTCGGGTGTTGTTAGTTCTGTTCGTTCTTCGGACGCCACATTATAGCCCATGGTATCACCACACAATAACCGATTACAAGAACGACGGGCGCAACACTAACCGAGAGAGGATTATCCCAGCTGGTATAGATGCCCATCGACAATAGCACGAAGCCAAGTAACAGCACAGCTATACCGGCGCCGATATAGATAAAGTTCTTCGTCGTCAGCGGTAGTACCCATGACGGACGTTTGCTAGCTGTCTTGAGGTTCGCACGCGAGTACTTCGATGTTGGAGTTGCCATAAAGTTGCCTGAAATACTTAGGTAATTCGAATGCAAAGGTACGAAATCGGATATTTAGTCGAGACTAAATGTATATTGTGTCAACTACAAATCGTGAATGGTGATGAATATCTTAAAAATCGTGGCGATTCTGTCTCTAAGTCTTGTTTTGGCTTCGTGCGACGTGTTTGCGCCTGAGGCACCAGCGCCTGACGCGACGCTGGTCGGACCCCTAGCAGGCCTGAGTGTCGAGCAACGGGCCGCCCACTTCCAGGGCGATGAAGAGTTTGGACGTGTGTTCGCTCGGCTCGACGGGTTGGGTCCAATCTTTGTGGCCTCATCTTGCGAAGGCTGCCATGCCGGAGATGGGAAAGGCCATCCGTCGACGTTCCTAACGCGCTACGGACGCATGACGCCGACGGGTTTTGACCACATGTCGGAAACTGGCGGACCCCAACTTCAGCATCTAGCAGTCTCGGGTCACGTCGGAGAAAACATCCCCGCCAGTGCCACCGGCGTCTCACGCCTTATGGCTCCGTCTGTGGCAGGACTCGGCTTCCTCGAAGCCGTGGACGATGCGACGATTCTCGCAATGGCCGACCCCGATGACGCAAACGCCGATGGCATTAGCGGCATACCGAATTACAGCGAACCGCCCGATTTCTTTAGCCCCGTACCCGCGCACGTGCCGTACAACGGAAAGTATATCGGACGTTTCGGCCGTAAAGCGGGCGCAATCGATTTGCTACAGCAAGTAGCAACAGCTTATCTGCAGGACATGGGCGTAACGTCAGACTTCTTCATGACCGACCTACACAATTCACAGGCGGGTCCGAATTTCGGCGACGATGCGGCCGACCCCGAAGTCACCGCAAACATCGTGCACCGCGTTGCATTCTACGTGCGCACGCTGCGCGCGCCTGAACGCCGCGATTCCGACAACCCAACCGTAAAAAAAGGCGAGGCACACTTCTCGGCCATCGGTTGTGCATCGTGCCACGTGCCAACGCTGGTTACCGGCTCATCAGCACTTGCGGTACTCGACAAGCAGCCGTTTCATCCTTACTCAGATTTACTCTTGCACGACATGGGCGCCGAACTCGACGACGCGTACACCGAAGGCACGGCAACAACATCAGAATGGCGCACAACGCCGCTGTGGGGTCTAGGCCTGTCAGCTGCATCGCAGGGTGGCGTGGGCTTCTTTCTGCATGACGGACGTGCCCACACACTAAACGATGCTATTATGCTGCACGGTGGGGAAGGGGCGCAAAGCAAGGGTCGATACCAAGCGCTTACGGAGCAAGAACGTCAGGAATTGATTCGCTTTCTGGAGTCATTATAAACTATGCAACGATTAGACTTTCTTCGTACAACGACGGTTGCCGGATTAGGGGTTTTGTGTACAGGCGCCTGCGCGACAACGCTACTTATCGGTTGCGCCAGTGTTAAATACGTCGATGGTACACATGTTGGTGGCACCATTACAATTCCCCTTACCGCCTTTGATATTGGCGATTCGCCCACGCCATCCGTCATTGTCCGCAAGAGCGGCGCAATGCAAGGCCCAATCCACGTCGTGCGAACTGCCGATCACAACTACACCGCACTCTCGCTCTTATGTACGCATAAGGGCTGTGTGATACGACCTGTCGGTACTGGTTTCGAATGTCCATGCCATGGCAGCGAATTCAGCTCTGAAGGTGCAGTGTTATCACCTCCTGCAAAAGAATCGCTTGTGCGTTATGCTGTAACGTCCGATGCAACCCACGTTCACATCAAACTTTAGTACTGCTCACGTGAAACAACTCGTTCTCTGCCTTTCGTTCCTCGCCAGCATTAGTGCGCATGCTAACCTATCCGCGAACGCAAGCGCGCATGTTAGCCTATACGGGCACACAAGTGCACCAGATTCAACGAAGAGCATTTCTGATTCCACGGCCCAGCAGGCAATCTTTCAACGTCCGTTTATTCTCAGCACGGCCAACACGTCGCTGGGTGGATACATAGAGGCGAACGGTTCTCACACGATTGCGGACGGGGTTGGCAACGGACTCCATATGGATATTCCTCGCTTTAACATCTTTCTGTTTTCGAACATTAGCTCGCGCGTACGGTTCCTGGCCGAGATAGAGTTCGAACACGGTACAGAAGAGATCAACATTGAGACGGCATTACTCGACTTCGAAATCGATCCTGCCCTTATCCTACGAGGCGGCATCATTCTCTTGCCCATCGGCGGCTTTAATGTCCGCCACGACAGCCCCCTCTACGAATTCATTCGTAGGCCCCTTGTAAGCACAGAAATAATACCGGCAACGCTGTCAACTGTTGGCGGAGGTGCGTATGGCAGTGTGGCAACAGGGGACTTCGTCTTCACGTATGATGCGTACGTGGCGAATGGCTTGAACAACGGCATCATCTTCAACACAGATGGGCGCACACTATTAAAGGCGGGCAAGTCGGCATCGTTGTTTGGCGAGGAAGGCAATGGAAGTCCAGCGGTAAGCGGCCGGCTGGCCTTGCGTAATCGCAGTATTGGGGAGCTTGGCCTCTCCGTGTATAGAGGTATCTACAACACATTTGAAGTTGAAGGCGAGCCCGTTGACGAGAAACGCGCACTCACGATACTGGCGGTAGATTTCTCCGCGAGTATTGGTCCCGTGGCACTGCGAGGCGAAGCCGCATTGAACCTTATCGACGTCCCACCATCCGCCGGCGAGACCTTCGGACGACGTCAGAATGGTGTCTATGTCGAGGCTGTCGTACCAATTGCGACATTTGCGTTTTTAGACTATTCCGATATCGTGTTTAACGCGGGCGTACGCTTCGACCACATCGATTACAATGTTGGTCGATTCAACAGTACTGCGCAAGAAGTTGGCGACGATGTAACAGCCGGCACTGTCAGCTTTTCACTCAGGCCGACGCCTTCTACTGTCATCATGTTCAACTTTCGCAGGCAGTGGCAGCACGATGTCCTCGGTAACGAAGCCACCCATGCTGCCACCTACGCTTTAGGAATAGCCAGCTACTTTTAAGCGAGCGGGCGATACGTGCTACGCCTCGTCTTTGACCGCACGTACGAGACCCATGCCAGACAAAAAGAAGATTAGGCCAAGCACACCGTACACAATCATTCCTCGTACATCATGCTGGGCGCCACCCGTGTTCATCGCCAAAAATCCTGTGTAGAGCAGAGCTCCAATTCCCAGCACTGTGAGAATTACGCCAAATACGCGTTTGATGTTCATACATGCCTCCTTGTGTATGGGGCTCTCCGACGAACGTGTTTCAAAGATGATCCAACCCAGCGTCAAAATTCAGTCTGCGTAAAAGTTCGGAACCTTCTGTGCACGACAATAGTAGCCGCGACGATCACAGCGATCACGATTCTCGGACAACATACTCTTAGGGAGAACGACAGTGATGACACGTACTACACTTGTAAGCATCATGCTCTTGGTCTGCTCGGTTGCGATGACGCAAGCTCAGGGCAAAGAGGGGCTGCAGCAGTACTTCAACAGCGCGGCTGTAGAAGCAAAGGCAACAACCGATCCATCGCAGAAGCGCGAGATTCTAAACGCGTCTCTGAGCAAGATGACGAAGGCGCTTGATGTTGTTGAGACGATGAGTTCGGTGTCTGCTACCGATCGTGCTGGCCTTCAGCGCTTCAAAGCAACGCTAAAGGAAAAGCAAGACGCATTGGTTGGCGCGAACGGTCAGACACGCATCGCGGACGAGCGTTTGAACGACTATGCTAATTATCTCGTGCAAGACATGGAGCAGGCAGACACAATAGTGACGATCAGCTTGGTTACATTGCTGCTCATCATCATTATCATCATCCTACTGTTCTAATAATTCGCAGAACAAAGTCAATTTTGTCGAGTGCTGGTTCGGCAATCGCATGCACGATGCTTGCAGTATGGCTGTCGGCATGCGCATCTGCCCCGCGCGTATACGAGTCAGCGTTGGCGAAGACGGCGCCAACGCGGTACTCTCTCGTCTTCATTATTCACGGTGATGCCAACTATGTCTACCACGACACGGTTGGCATTGCCCATTATGCCGACGAAGAAGCTCTGGCTAAGGCGCAAACAGTTGCGCGAGCAAACCCCGAGGCCGAAGTCTTCATCTTTCACGACAAGCCGCTCTCCAGAACGCTCTTTTTCTTTAAGCGGCGCGACGGCGACTTCTACTTTTACCGCAATGGTGAGCTAGCAGCTACGCACTCCTATTGGCGCGACGAGGGTGAAGGGGCTGCGCGCTTCGCAGCGCACGGAGCGTTATACAATCAGTTCCGGTCGAAGTCACCCGGTTCGCTGGTGCGTCCGATGCGGATGTTCTTATACTTCGGTCACGAAATCCCGGAGGTCGAAGGCCTACACTATGATGCATCGTATCCAGACTCTACGCTAACAGTCACTAAGTTTAGTAAAGATCTGCGCGCATTCTCGAGCGACAGCAAGCATTTCGATCTGGCTTTTCTTTCAACGTGTTTTAATGGAACTCCGCATAGCATTGCAGCGCTTGCGCCACATACGCGTTACGTAATCGCATCGCCAACCAATCTTCATTTATCGTACCTCGACGTTGCGCCGTTCGAACATCTAGAGAACACGCTAGGTAATCGTGACATTGCATCATTCGCACGTACTGTAGCTAGGAATGCCTTCGACAAACTCTCAGCAAGCGTTCAGACTGTTGTAAGTGTTGCAGTGTATGACGTGGCTAAAGTGGAATTGTACACAAGTAGCATCGATAGTGCCTACACAGCCGCTTTAGCATCGATTGCGGCGGCTCCGATGCTGACGCTAGCGCATTGCGATTGCGTAGAGCAAGCCCCGTTCAATAGCCCCTTAATGGGCTCAGGTGTCGAAGTATTGTATCGTCCGGTGAAGTTCGGACGTGATGCGAGTAAGCTTCAGCACTCGGGCTGGTCGTGCTGGAAGACTACACCGTAGCGTCGGTTCGATGCTATCCACCGTGACGTGTTCTCTGCTTCCACCAGTTACCGAAAAGAGGGCGAATAATACATTCGGTACAATGGTACTCCGGTAGTGGGTAAAACGCGAACGAGGAGCACACGGTGATGCCCAGTGAGGTCGATGCGGTGTTCGCATGCACGTGTCGAAGCTGCGATGCGTTCGCCGGCGTAGGTAAACACCTCTACGTCGCTCTCTCGTCCGTCGCGCAGACGGACCAAGATGCCGGCGTCGGTTGTGATTACGTCTAGCCCCATGTCGTCGCCCCTTGATGCAACAGATACTGGTTCTTCGAGAACGAAGAGGCCTGCCTCGGTGCAGAGATAGAGTCGACCCGAGAGCGTATCATATTTGATGACCCACACATTTGCTGTTGTTGTGCCGAATTCATCAGGGATCCATGGCACGTCATCGTAGTTCAGCCACGTCTCACCATTGTCGGTGCTGCGACGAACGATGCTGTCTCCTTTTATGAGCGTTGGTAGCGTAAAGGTTCTGAACCCGCCAACCCATACATCTTCTCGATCGCCAACCGGTTGGAATTCCACGGCCCACAGACTTGTGTCGGCATGAGCAATACGATTCCAGGTTGCACCACCATCGGTTGTGCGCAACGTTCCGCCATTACCCACTATGTGTTCCGCGTCGCTGATGGTAACGATAGCATAGCCGAGGTTCGGTGTACGTTTAGAGAACGTAATCTTCGGAATTTCTGCGTCTGCTGTGTACAGGTCGAATCGATTGTTGACAGGAACAGCGCGCCAAGATTTACCCGAGTCGTCAGAGCGAACAATAATACCCGACTGACATCCGGCGAAGAGGATATTCGAACTGTCCGAACGTATAGCTATAGTGTGAAGCTTCGTTGTTACTGTCATAGGCACGGTGCCCATCACCTTCCACGTCTCTCCGCAGTTCGTACTTCTATAAACATCGTTAGCAACAGTACCACGAGCAGCATACAGAATGTTTGTCGCATGCGGATCATCGACAATAGCTTCACTCACAAACCAGATGCGACGGTTCAATGTGTCGGTTAGAACACGCTTCCACGAACCACCACCATCGGTAGAACGCATCACACCGTCCATCACATAACCTCCCACGACAATTACGCTTGTGTCTTGCCGGCACACATGCACCGTCGTTAGGTGATTACCCGAACTAAGATCTCCGAGTTCGACAATCGTCCACGTGCGTCCGGCATCAAACGATCGATAGAGCTGGTTTGACCAGTTCCCAACGTAAAGTTTGTTAGCGTCTTCGGGATTGATGCGAATGGTATAGGCAAGCACAGGAAGTAGCGGACGCCACACATGTGGCGGCGGCGGGGTCTGTGCATGGGCTATGGTGGCAATCACCAGGAGTAGTGCGCAGAGGACGATCATGTGTTCCTCTCAGAATTGAGTTGATCGAAGATACGATACGTGCGATATTTGAGACATCTATGTCTTATTTATACCGCATCATCCTGCTCCTCATTGTGCCCGCCATTGTTGCGTGCGAGGAAGCGAACGCGCCTCCGGTTGACACCGTATGCTTCACAACTGAGGTAGAGGCTGTTCTCGATGCCGGCTGCGCAAAGAGTGGATGTCACGACGACGTGCTTGGTCTACCTGGACTCTTTGTCCCAGGTGACCCAACAAACAGCCGCCTTATGACGTTGCTAACGACAACCGATACAACCCTTCGCATGCCTCCGCCGCCGTGGCCACGGTTAGACACGACCATGATTGTTGCCATACGTACATGGATTGAGGAAGGCGCACACACGGAACCGTGTACGTCGGTTCCTCGTGACACGTCTGACGTTCGATATGCGAAACACATAAGGCCACTCGTGGACCTCTACTGCATCGGATGCCACGCAACGCAGCGCAGCGGTAGTGGTCCGATCCTTCGTACACATGACCAAGTGCGCAATGAAGTGCTCTACGGAAATTTCATGAAGACCATCGAGCGTAGAGCAGGCTATGTACCGATGCCACCCGGACGCACCGTCGTCAATGATCGCGACCTAGAGCTGATACGCATATGGGTGGCGAGGGGAATGCCTTAGGAGTGCATTGAATTCCTACGCTTTTTTCTTGCGAGTTGTCTTTGCCGGAACGCCTGCACCAAAGCCTTCCGTCAACTTCCTGTACAGCCCAAACAAATACTCGACGCGCTCTCGCTCTGTCTTGAATGGCTCTTTTCGATAACATGCATCAACAGCCTTGTCAAGCGACGTGTGGGCCTTACGCAGGTCAGCGGGCATTGATAGCGAATTGTAAAGGTCAGCTAGTGAATCGCTGCTATACCGCAGTCTGACGTCAAGAATCACTTGGGCTTTAGCAACGACTTGACTTCTGTCGCTTTCCTTAATGTTCAGAGGCATCGGGAAATTATTATAGACGATACCTCCAGAATATTGAAAGTCTGACTTCAATCGACCAGAAACAACACGCGTCCAAGCCATATGGATTACCGACTGTAATACACCGAATAGGAAGAGATCGGCATCAGGGACGATCTGTAGTTTGTTCGACGGAATTGTTGAAGCCTCAAGCCACATCATGGGTATATAATCGCGACCAGAGGAGGAGACTTCGGGAAGGGCAAGGTAAGTGGCCGTCGGTTGGCGAATCTCATCAAACAGAAATGGAATCGCGGCCTTATTTCGTGTTGCCCCCTTTGTGCTTTGTTGCCGAAATACTCGAACACGTTCTCCGCGCGCCAATACATGCGGGAGCGCCCGGAGTTCGCCAGGCTTAGCGTCTACCAGCCATAGGCAATAACGTTCGACGCGGTTCAGAAATTCGAATGCGCCTAAGAATCGCCGCATGAAGGGTGCTGCATTCGGTTCTAAAAGTAGAAACGCGTCCCGTTCAAGTGGTGTGAAAATTAGGTTGCCATCGTCAGTCGGCTGGTTACCCTTGGTCATTAGTGGGACCGCCGATAATGGAGATGTACGCTTCAGGATCCAAATCTCCGCCTCGTCAATAAGGTGTCCATTAATATTCTTCACACCGCATCTTACGGGCTCTGATGTAATCGTGTCGTAGTCGAACAGAATCTTCTTCTCGACGTCGAAGGCTGCGAAGCCGATGATGACGCAATGAACAGCCGCTACACCACGGCCTTCGTTGCTCCAGCGAAATGTGCGGTGCGCAAAGTGAATTTTCAGGTCGTATTTCTGTACAAGGAATTTCCATAGAATTCCAACTTGTTCGCCTTGAGAAATGGAGTTCGTCGACACGAATGCGCATCTGATGCTGGTGCCCTGGACAAGGGCCGCCGCCTTTGCGTACCAACCCGTAACGAAATCAAGAACACCTGAACCAGCAACGTTGCCGAAGAGCTTCTTGATCTGTGTTCGTTGCCCATCCGTCATCATCTTCGATCCGATGAAGGGAGGGTTGCCCAGAATGAACCATTCCTTATTCGGTTCACTTGCTATGATTGGCTTCCAGTCTAGTTCTAGAGCATCAGTGTTATGAATGGTCGGTCCTTGTGAGAGCGGCAGCCTTACCCACCACGTACCGAATTCTTCCGACATCCTAACATTCATCTGATGATCTACAAGCCACAGTGCAACCTCTGCGATGCGCGCAGGGAATTCCTCGATCTCGATGCCGTTCATGGAGTGAACAGACAGCTTGGACAACTCGCTAACATCGGTTACTAGTTGCCCTTTTCCGGATCCTTTGCCAAGTTCTTCGATGCGCTTTAAGATTTCGATTTCGAGCAATCGGAGTTCCTTGTATGTGACAACGAGGAAGTTTCCACAGCCGGAAGCAGGGTCGAGGAAGCGCATGTTCGCCATACGCTCGTGTAGTGCTCGAAGTTTACTCGTGCTGTCTTTCGCCTTTTCAAAGCTGTCGTGCAGCTCGTCCATGAACAGGCCTGAAACGACTTTCAGAATGTTCTTCTCACTCGTGTAATGGGCACCAAGATTGCGACGTTCCACGTCGTCCATCACCGATTGAAACATTGCGCCAAATACAGCAGGAGATACATTCTGCCAATTGAAGTAAGCACATTTCAAAAGACGTTCGCGTGTGAGGGCGTCGAATGTTGGAACGGGAATGGATTCCGCAAATAAGGAGCCGTTGACATAGGGGAATGCAGCGAGTTCCTGGTCAAGAATTCTTGGCCGATCTGGCTTATCGGTATTCAGGATCTGAAACAATTCTATTATCTGCGAGCCGAAGCCCAAGCCGTCTTCGCGTGTTTTGGTTTCCAGGAACGACACGAAGATGTCGCGCTCGAAGATGCCGGTATCATCGGCAAACAAGCAGAACAGAATACGGACAAGAAATACCTCCAGTGGGTGACCATCGTATCCATTGTGTTTGAGAGCGTCGTGTAGCTGTCCCATCAACTCCGCTGCTCTGACGTTCGCGGGGTCTTCGTCGCGAAACTTCCGTTGCACGTATCCGCTTATGAAGCCGAAGTGGTGCGTATTCTCTGGTAGATCCGTCAAGGCGAATTCGGTCTGCGTGTCCTCAATCAAGTCGTGCAGTCTGATGCGCCGGAAATCCGATACGATTACGTATCTCGGTAACTGCACGTCTGTAAGTCCAGGGAAGTAGTCAAGCGCTTGTGTGTATGCGCGACCGAGATCGCGTCCCGCAGACTTATGCTCAACCACACACACGCCTGGCCAGAACATGTCAATACGTCCGGCGCGCTCGCCAGCCCTCTGTACAGCGTGCTCGAACGTCGCAACACGTCTACGGTCGAGTCCGAATACTGTAAAGAACTCGCCCCAGAATGTTTGCGCCTCGGCATGTTCCGACTGCTCGTCTTTCCAACGCTGTGAAAAGTCCACAGCCCGTCGGCGAATTTCCGATAGTGATAACATGGCGGAAATTACCGCCAATATCGATGGTAGATGATGCGCCAACCTCTTTCAACCTGTTTTGAATCGGCGTTGTCCGGTAAGCGTGCGCATCTGCCTTATAGCAATGGCATTAAGCCGTTTCAGACGCTCGGGTTGCGGTAGTTCCGTGTGAATGAACTCTGCATTATGGCTTTCAAGATTCGCCAGCACAAGTAGTTGTTCGATTGACGCGTGATCGCGCACATTGCCTTCCAGTGAAGGATTTGCATCACGCCATTGCCTAGCAGTCTGACCGAATAGGGCAACGTTGAGAAGATCAGCCTCTGTGGCATAAGTAAGGGCAGCTTGTGCGGAGGTGACCTCAGGTGGGATGAGGTGCGATTTTACCGCCTCGGTATGGATGCGGTAATTGAGTTTTGAAAGAGTGCGATGCAGATTCCAGTCGTGCGAGAGTCGGCGATTTTCTTCGTCCTTCAGGCGCTGAAATTCCTGGATGAGGTAGAGCTTGAATTCGGGACTTAGCCATGAACCAAACTCAAAGGCGATGTCTCTGTGGGCGAATGTACCCCCATAACGTCCCGCGCTAGCTATCAAACCCCTCGCCTCCGTCCGCCGAATCCAACTTTTGGCGGAAAGAAAAAAACTATTGCGTCCTGCCTCGTTTTTAATTCCCTCGAATTCGAGGGAATTAAAATCAGGGTTGTGGAGTTGTTCCCAGATGCCTAGGAAGAGAACAGTGTCCTTATTTTTGAGCCATTGCTCGATGAGAGCACTTCCACCCTCGAAATTTCGCACCATGTGTGTTAGGGATATGAAGTCGCCATGTTCGGTGTGCAGGACGGCGATGTCGGATCCCTGGACTTGGATTGTCGATTTCTTAGACTTGCCCATGAATCCAAGTGTGATCTTACACCTGTGCTTTGTGACGTTTCATGGTTTCCGCACATGAGTTCATAAAGTCAAGACGACCAGATTAACACGTCCGTCGTTCGCATCAATACACTTCTTCGTTGTAATCACAGCCTGCGATCCGCAAATGCCTTCGAGCCCCTTGAGCACATTCCTAGTATTGTTTTCTGGTACCTTCGATATGAGAACCAGAGACGATTTTGAAAGTTAGGTTTGTACGCTAGGCGGCGGATCGACATGCAACAGCTAGCCACATTCAAATTTTCTGAGGATGTAGATATGACACAAGTCATCCAGCCACACAATGTCAAGGCAGCAGCGACCTGGAACGCAGGCGGGCAGCAGTACGACAAAATCAGTCAAACCATCGCCGACTCAATCGAACACTGCGTTATCCGCCTCGCGCCCATGCCCGGCGAGCGTATTCTTGACGTGGCCACCGGCACCGGCTGGACAGCGCGGCGTGTGGCTGCTCACGGCGCAGCGGTCACCGGCATCGACCTAGGCGCGGATCTCATCGAGTCCGCGAAGTCTGCCGCCGCTGAGGTCCGACTGAACATCGACTTCCGAACCGGAGATGCCGAGAAACTCGCCTTTGTGGACCAGACTTTCGACGCAGTTATTTCAACCTGCGGCGTCATGTTTGTAAGTAAACCTGAAGCTGCTGCGGCTGAGTTGGCTCGTGTCTGCAAAAAAGGTGGCCGGCTTGGTCTGACGACGTGGCCTGCCGACGGAACCATAGCAGGCCTCTTCAAGGTTATGAAACCCTACATGCCAGAGCCTCCGACACCACCGCCACCGTCACCATTTGAATGGGGGAGCAGGGAACGCGTCCAACAACTCCTCGGTTCGGCCTTCGATCTGCGCTTCGAAACCGGTACAACATTCTTGCGCGAACCAACCGGGCTAGCGGTCTGGGAATTATTCGTGGCCGGATATGGCCCGACGAAATCGCTGGCGGCGAACTTGGAGCCTGAGCGTCGCGAAAGCTTGAAGCGTGATTTCATCGCTTACCATGATGGCTTCAAGACTGAGTTAGGCGTTGCCATGCCGCGCGACTACCTCGTAACAATCGGCATTCGGAAGTAAGACATACGATGGAGTCGCCTATGCTGCATCGTCTTCATAGGCTCGTTCAATGCATCTTCTTCGTTGTTATCACAGCCTTCGATCCGCAAATGCCCTCGAGCCCCTTACGTACATCCCAATACCATTCCCAGTCTTCGTGCGAAGTGTCGTCGTAGTACACTTCACTGGCAGCGAGAGTAGCACCATAAGCATTCTGTGAACGGTTCACGGTCTTCGCCGTTGCCATGATGTAAAGGGGCTTAGAGCCAGGGGGCGCAGAGAGTGTTGACTGATCACCCGCCGACACAACGCCTAGTTTACCTAGGTCCGGTTTTACAGATATCTGCCATACTCGCTTCGAGTTGAGGCCGCTCCATATATCATGTTGCTCTTCTGTTTCACCTTGTACGAGACCGATGACCGTGTCAGCAAGGGTTATGTTGAAGCCAGACTGCACAAGTAACGTGGTTGCGGAACGCAACACATCTGCCCGACTGCGATCAAAGCAACCAATGTGGTGCTGCTGAATTTTTGTCGTCATGCATCCAATGCACAATGTGAGGGCAATTACCGCGCTAGTCATGCCGTAGAATAGTCTCATACCGATCTCCCGTGATTGAGCATAATCGCGACTTTCACCATGTGCCATGGATCGTCGTCGCTGTTAAATTTTGTTATCGTGCAGAGAACTTCGTGTCCGTAATCAAGTAAGCGCGATGGTATGTGATTAATCCACTTCGGTAGGTATCCCATACGCAATCCGTTTGGCAAGTAGACGGCGATGGCGCGATGGTCGAACTCGTTGTTTGGCTCGCGCTTAAGCACGAGTTCAGTGCCGACGACGAGCGCCTTCGTTAGTCCGCGTCTGTATGGCTTATGGTGCTGCATGCCCGCGACATACGTTTCGTAGAGAAGTGTAGGGGGCAAAGGGGGCTGCCCTTGTGGTGCAGGCTGTGCGAGCACTGGCGGACGCTGTCCGACCAGCAGGATGGGCGCAGCAAATAGGGCTTTGAGTAAACGGCGTCTGAGAATCATAATACTCGAATATCGAAGCGTGCGCGACGTATTGTGTCGCGTAAAATCTTAGGTTGCATCACTGGCAATGCAACGCACATTTAACGGTTATCTATGAGCGATTCACATCAAGTACGGCGAGTGGTTAAGCTGCTTACGACACTCAGCTCTGGACACCACTGTACAACGTCGGAACTCGCGGAGTTCGTCAGCGATAGCGTCGATGGTAAAGAGGTCTCGCGACGCCAGATACAGCGCGACTTGCGAGCACTGGAGGCCGCTGGTGTGCCGTTGGAGAACGAGCAGTTCGGACGCGAACTGCGCTGGTGGATTCCTGCATCGTACAGGTCGATGGTACCCATAGACATCAACCGTAACGAAGTGCTCGCTGTACACACGCTGAAAGGCATGCTGCGTCAGTTCAGGGGCACGAGCATAGAAAACGACGTCGACAAACTCGCGCGTAAGCTTGAACGCATTGCTCCGGGCAGCGTGCTTATGGATGATGGCTTGGTTAGCGAAGTCACGCCTGGCGCTATGCGCGATGCTGTGCCCGACGACATTCTTCAAGCAGTAATCGAGGGCATTCGTGACGTTGCTTGGGACAAAGTCACCTACCGCGCCTTACACGATGACCAGCGCCGCACATTTGTCGTCGCCTTATGTCGATTGCTTCCACACGCTGGACGTCTCTACGCAGCGGCGTGGCACCCGAAGCATAAACGCTACATCACACTCGCAGTCGATCGTGTGGAAAGTGTTGAGCGTGCCGACGACTTTCATCTTCCGAATCACGTGTTTAACGAAGACGTCTATCGCCGCGAACGTTTCGGTGTCTACTCGGGCGAGGTCACGAACGTTATACTTCGCGTTGTGCCTTCATCCGCTTCATTCTTCACGAACAGACAGTGGCATCCCACGCAGACTTTTACGAAGCGCCGTGACGGAAGCGTCGACCTGAGTATGCGCGTTCCCATCAACCCCGAACTCGTTTCATGGATTGTCTCATGGGCCGACGTTATGAAGGTGCTGAAGCCCAAGGGGCTAGTCGATGCCTGCCGCAAGAAGGCCGAAGCGATAGGGAAGTGGTGAGTTCGTCTAATGTTTACGGCACCGCAGGCGCGAGTACTGACTGTCTGTAGAAGTCAACTTTGCCGGTCTCTACATCATACATGCCACCTACGAGGGCAATGTCGCCAGCTTCTAACATGGCTTCGAGGATTGGACTGCGCGCTACTATTTGTTGCAGGGTGAGTTTTACATTTAGGGAGGCAACATTCTCTACGAACTGCGCATTGCCTGAATTGCGGTTGGATGTTGTTGAATGCTCAGCGTCAACGGCTGGTTGTAACTTTAGCAACAATGCGGTGAGGTTGCCCATCTGCACGTCGTCGCAAGCGCCTTTTACAGCACCACACTTAGTATGTCCGAGTACAACGACAGCCTTCGCACCGGCAACCTTACATGCAAACTCCATACTGCCCAGTATGTCCTCGTTCAAGATGTTGCCTGCTATCCTTATGCTGAAGACATCGCCTAGACCTTGATCAAAAATCAATTCAGCAGAAGTGCGAGAGTCGATGCAGCTTAGAATTGCTGCAAAAGGGTGTTGACCAACCGACGTTTCGTTTACCTGTTGAAGCAAGTTGCGGTTTGTCTTCAGATTGTCTACAAATCGCTCGTTCCCTTTTCTTAGAATGTCTAGTGCCATATCAGGCGTTAGAGCAGCCTGCATTTCTTTGGTTTGTGTCTTCATTTCTTTTTCCTTTGTGTGTAATTCTTGATTAGTTGAATTGTAATGTTCTGGTTAACGCAGTTGTACTGCATCGTTTAGCCAGGGGCCTCTGACCTGGACTGTGATGTCCATTGTCTTAGCGTGTACCTGAAAGTTCTGAATGATTTCCAGGACATCAAAGTGAATGAATTTTGATTTTGTCCCATCAATAATCACGTGCGACTTCGCGGGAATACTGTTGAGCAACTGCAGTATGCTGCCTTTGTTAAGGAACGTGACTTCTTCTGACAACACGATTAAGTGTTCGTGGTCTTTTAGCTCTTCGTCTTTGGTACGGTGAAACGCATTCTTGACGTTGTTCCGTAGGATAAAGAACACAGCCACTGCCATACCGATTCCGATTCCCTTTAGAAGGTCAGTGAACAAGATCCCGACGATGGTTGCAATGAATGGAATGAACTGCTCCCAGCCTTGATTGTACACTGCCTTGAATAGGACTGGCTTAGCGAGTTTGTAGCCAACCACAAATAGAATGGCTGCAAGTGTGGCAAGTGGTATCAAATTCAACAAACCAGGTATAGCAATCGCACAGACGAGCAGCAGAAGACCATGAATGATTGCAGACATTTTCGATCGGGCTCCAAACGTAATGTTTGCGCTGCTACGAACGATTACCTGCGTGAGTGGAAGTCCACCAATGAGTCCCGATACAATGTTTCCAATTCCCTGCGCCTTTAACTCGCGGTTTGTGGGAGTTATTCTTTTGAAAGGATCGAGCTTGTCCGTCGCTTCCACACAAAGCAGTGTTTCCAAGCTCGCGACAATGGCAAGCACGAACGCGATTACGTAGACGTTGGGGTTATTGAAGTGTGAAAAGTCTGGCGTCGTAAACTGAGCGAGAAACTGACCGATGGTTGTTGCCACCGGTATCTGAACCATCTGCGTTGCGCTTAGTTGGAAAGGCAGCATACCCTGTTGATAGAGATAGGAAAGCAGTATACCTGCCAGAACAGTAACTAACGGACCGTTAATCATCCCAAAAATTCTGTGCTTTTTCAACAGCACATGTTCCCAAACGATCAGAAGAACAACAGATACTACTGAAATCAGCACTGCACCTGGTGTGATAAACGACAGCATGTTCAGTAGCTGCGACATGGTGTTTTGTCCGTCAGGAAGCATGAACGATGTGCTTCCCTCGAAGTCGGCATCGTAACCAAAAGCGTGTGGTATTTGCTTGAGAATGATGAGCAAGCCGATGCCAGCTAACATTCCTTTAATCACTGATGACGGGAAATAGTATGCAACCGTCCCTAGTTTTAGGTAGCCTGCTACTAGTTGTATGACACCAGCCAAAACAACTGCGAGCAGGAACGCCTCCCAGGAACCGCCAAGCGTCGCAATAGAGCCTAACACTATAACAGCAAGTCCCGCTGCCGGACCGCTTACGCCTAAAGGAGAGCCACTTGCCAAGCCCACAACAACGCCGCCTACAATGCCTGCAATAATGCCAGCGAACAATGGCGCACCTGAAGCAAGGGCAATGCCGAGGCACAAGGGAACTGCCACGAAGAACACCACAATGCTTGCTGGCAAGTCGTACTTAATGTCTTTGAAAAGTTGCTGCATGAATCTCAGTGCTGTTTATAGTCTATTTGGTCAAGCCGGTTTTTCAATCTGCTCAAAATACAGCATCGTTAAGCAGAAGCAAAACATATATATTGCATGAATATGATCTATTAAAGAGATGAAATGCAGCACCTGAACTATCATCATCTGTACTATTTCTGGAACGTCGCTAATGAAGGCAGCTTCACGCGAGCAGCGGAAAAACTTCATGTTGCGCAGTCGGCAGTCAGCTTACAGGTGAGTCAGCTCGAAGAATATCTAGGGAAGAAACTCATTGATCGGACGACGTCGAAGAAGCTGTCGCTGACTGAGGACGGACACGTCGCCTTTGGTCGTGCCGAAGAGATATTCCGACAAGGTCGCGAGCTTGTTCATAATCTGAAAGGAGGCGCGCCACACACAACCATACGTCTGGGCGCTTTGGGTAGTCTGTCTAAAAACCTACAGTTGGCGTTACTGAAACCGATTATTCACAATTCGAATTATGAGCTAAATATTGAAGGCGGAGATCCTCAGACGTTGCTCACGCGTCTAATGGGCTTTCATCTGGATGCAATTCTTTGTGACGTACCATTTCCACATTCCGAAGACGAGCCCCTTATTCAACGAAAGATTGCTAAAGAACCAATGTGCTTCGTTGGTCGGCATGGTAACCCTTCCAGGCTACCCCTGGCTGCCCGATTGGAAAAGCATGGTGTGTATCTACCAGCGAAGAGTAATCCGATAACCACGGAAATTGAGACCTTCTTACAAACGCAGCGCAGTCGGCCGAAGGTTCATGGGTACATAGACGACATCGCTCTACTAAGACTGCTTGCAATAGAAACAGATGTCATTGTTGCCATCCCCAAAGTAGGAGCTATCCGAGACCTAGCTGGTCGAACTCTTGTCATCGTTCACGAATTCGAAGCGTTGTATCAGAGGTCCTATCTTGTTGTCCGCCGAACCGGGGCCAGATCGAGACACATTCTAAGCCTACTCAGTCCCGCGCTGTAGGCGCACAGACGGTTTAGGCGCGAAGGATAATCATTCGACTATCGAAGGATAATCATTCGACTATTGAAGGATAATCATTCGACTATCAACGAGCCATGCAGCATGTTCATGCCACACATGAATTCGAAGGTGCCTGCCTTTGTCGGAGTGAACTCGATAACGGTCTTTTCAAACGCCGGAAGCATGCGCTTGATGCCGAACTCTGGAATGACAATTTCTTCGCTGCACGAAGTCGTTTCGTCACGGTGGAATGTGAGACGAGCGGGAATGCCCTTGCGCAAGCGTACGTCGGCGGGGTGATAGCCGCCCTTGACAGTGATAAGCTGCTCTTGTACACCGTTCGATGCAGATGCGTCGCTTACGACGGACTTCCCTTTAGTAAAAAAGTATAGTGCGATCGCAGCTATAAGAATGATGCCAGAAATCGTTACGATCCATTGAGTGGTGTCCATGGGGGCCTCAACCTTTAAACTTGAATGAACGTAGACGCAGAGCGTTGGCTAATACGCTCACAGAGCTGAGCCCCATTGCCGCTGCGGCAAATGATGGATCGAGTGAGATTCCGAACAGAGGCACAAAGACGCCTGCGGCTAACGGTATGCCAAGCACGTTGTAGATGAATGCGAAGAAAAGGTTCTGCTTGATGTTGCTCATCGTTGCGCGCGACAGCTGCAACACATGTGGCACACTTCGAAGATCGCCGTTCATTAGTGTGATGTCAGCGGCTTCCATTGCGACGTCGGTACCCGTGCCAATTGCAATGCCCACATCAGCCGTAGCTAGTGCTGGCGCGTCGTTAATGCCGTCGCCAACCATTGCAACACGCTGGCCCTCTGCTTGAAGTGCTCGTACCACATTGGCTTTGTCTGCGGGCATAACTTCAGCGCGAACATCGTCGATGCCAACCATTGCGGCAATGGCCTCGGCAGTCTGTTTGTTGTCACCAGACAACAGAATTACGCGCAATCCCATCTTCTTAAGTGCGGCTATAGCCTCTGCCGATGTCGGACGTACCGTATCCGCTAGCGCAATACTTGCTGCGTGAACGCCATTCAGGGCAACGTGCAATACAGTCTGCGCTTGTTGTCGCCACAATACCGTCTGTGATTCCAACGACAAGTCCAATGGTATACCACGGCTCGCAAGCAATACATGCGTTCCAATTACAACGTCGGCATCACCAACGCGTGCACGAATGCCGCGTCCGGCTTCAACAACAATCTCCTTTGCCTCTTGAGAAGCCACCCCTTGCGCTACATCCCCTTGCAGCGCAGCCCCTTGCGACGCAGCCCCTTGCTCCTTTGCGTACCGAACAATTGCTTCTGCAAGCGGATGTTCACTGCGTGCTTCGACGGAGTGCACGAGCGGAAGTAAATGGTTGCGGTCTACACCATCGGCAATGGCGAGTGCTGTTACCGAAAGGACGCCACTGGTAATGGTACCTGTTTTGTCGAGAACGATCGTCGTTACCGAATGCGCGAGCTCTAGGGCTTCAGCATTTCGAATGAGCAGTCCGTTTTCCGCACCTTTACCTGTTCCTACCATGATTGCTGTAGGGGTCGCAAGGCCAAGGGCGCACGGACATGCAATGATTAGGACTGCAACGAGATGAACAAGAGCAATTGTAAGGCGCGTGTCATGCGGCGAAACATTAAACCAAATTATGAAAGTAATTATGGAAAGGATGAGAACGATGGGCACGAACCACGAGCTAATAACATCGGCCAGTCTCTGAATTGGTGCTTTGCTGATTTGCGCGCGCTCGACCATTCGCACGATCTGATTGAGCGTCGTGTCTTTGCCAACACGTTCAACAACGGCGGTAACCGATCCGCCGCGATTGACCGTTCCGCCCACAATACGATCGCCATTCCGCTTCTCAACTGGCAGACTCTCGCCCGTAATCATAGACTCGTCAATGGTAGTCGAGCCATCGGTTATGCGAGCGTCAGTGGGTATGCGTTCACCCGGACGTATGATTAGTACATCGTCGACAACGAGTGTGTCTATGGCGATGTCTACTTCGTTGCCATTGCGAACCACACGGGCCACACTAGGTTGGAGCCCGAGTAGGCGCTTCATCGCATCCGACGTCTTATGCTTCGCTTTGTCTTCGAGCACCTTACCGAGTGTGATAAGTGTGATAATCACAACTGTTGTATCGAAGTATACAAACGCATGCTGCCCGGCACCACCTAAGACCTGTGGTGCAATCGTCGCAACAACGCTGTAGACAAATGCGGCGCCTGTGCCAACGGCTACTAGTGTGTCCATCGTTGCAAGCCTGTGACGTCCGGCATTCCAAGCTGCAACGAAGTATTCTCGTCCACCAATCCACATAACAGGCAACGTCAAAACCAATTGTATCCAGTTGAGTGTGTCGGGGGTAACGATATTGTGCACGCCTGGTATGAGCATGGCCATGCCAGCAATCGTAACCAGTGCAGCGAATGGCACAATCGTCCAGAAGCGCCGCACGAGTTGACGATGCGCCTCTGCTTTGAAATCTGTTTCCTCTTCGATACTCGACTCAGGTTCGAGTACCCTCGCCGAGTACCCCGCACCAGCGACTGCTCGTGTAAGTGCGCTCGGTTCGATAACACGCGACGACGTAACGACAGCTCTGTCATTCACCGAGCTTACCGAAACATCGGTTACACCATCGACATGTCGTAGAGCTTTTTCTACGCTTAATGCACATGACGTACACGTCATGCCCGCAACAGACATCTCTATGGTATGGTTTTTTACGGTTGTTGAATGGTGCAATTGAATGTTCCTAATAACAGGCGCAACCTACACCATGCAAACGGAGGAAGCGCTACAGAACGAGACGAATCTCCTGTAAGATTTTCAGTGTTATACCTTGCGTCCGATAGAATCGAGTTCGCGCCGCGCCTGTATCACCTGCTTCTTAAACGCCGTGGGTGTTACAGACGTTTCCTGCTTGAACTGGTTGGAGAGATATGCACTGCTGCTATAGCCAAGCTCGAAGGCGATATCAGCAAGCGACATCTCATCATATACGAGAAGTTCCTTCACGCGTTCAATCTTCTGCGCGATAAGAAACTTCTCTACTGTCAACCCAGCGGCGAGAGAAAACACCGTGCTAATGTATCGATAGTCCTTACCAGTGGCCTGCTCTAAAAATTCACTCACTTTAAGGTGCATGTTCTTAAGCGATCCGCTCTGCACGAGTTCGATAATCGCTGCCTTCACGTGTTCGATCAAGGCACTTGTTCTGTCCTCGACTAAATCAAAGCCACCCTTCACGAGTGTCTCGCGGATCAAGTCAAGGGGCAAAGGGGTTTCGTGTTCGACTGTTGCCCCTCCAAGGCGCACATCCACGACGTGGAGCCCCAGCGAACTGAGATCTTCGTCGACAACACGCCTACATCGGCCGCAGACCATGTTCTTTATGCGCAGTGTTGTGAGCATTACAGTCCGAAACTTTATAAATTTACAAGTGGAAAAAGTGAAAGGATATGATGGATGACGCCAACGACGAAGCCACTCTAAGTCCTGATAAAACACCAATGAGCTCTGTGGCGATTGAGCGCAGAGCCGACATGTTGCAGAAGATACTGGATTTGTCGCTGGACATTACCTGCACGATAGATCGAGATGGACGTTTTGTACATATCAGTCTTGCAAGCGAATCTACATGGGGCTATTCCCCCGAAAAGCTCATCGGCCAGCCCCTATCAGCTTTTGTCGTAGAAGAGGATCGTGAACGCACACGTGAAGCATTTGCTACAGCAGTGGGAGGTCACCGCCTTACAGAATTCGAGAACCGCTGTCGACACCAGAGCGGGCGCATTGTTGACATGCAGTGGTCGGCACGTTGGGATGTCGAAGACGCATTAGTGTACTGCTCTGCGCACGACGTAACCGAACGCCGCCGCACAGAACGTGCTCTTCTGCAGTCTGAACAGAACTACCGCTCACTATTTAACACCAGTCCACTTCCGAAATGGATCTACGATCTGCAGTCGATCTGCATTGTGGACGTGAACGAAACTGCAGTATCGCAGTATGGATTTTCCCATCAGGAGTTTCTCGGAAAGAAAATCACCGATCTCCTTCCAGCCGATGAAGCCCAAAGGCTTCTCGATGCTCACGTTGGAATTTCTCGTGCACCAGGAACGGTGTGTTTCGGCCTCTTCACACACATCAAGAGCAGTGGTGCAGTAGTGCGGGTTGAGATGTACGGTCACAGTACGCGATTCAATGACAGTGATTGCGTCACCGCAACCTGTATCGACGTCACCGAGCGCGAGCGAGCTCTTGCGCAATTGCACGCAACCATCGAGCGATTCGAGTTTGTAACAAAAGCAACATCAGACGTTGTGTGGGATTGGGACGTAGCTCAACAACAAATGTATCGTGGCGAAGGCGTCGATAAGCTGTTCGGTTACGATGAGGAGCAGGTCTCGTCTGACCATTCAATATGGATAAAGCACGTTCACCCGGATGATCGTACAAGGATCGAAGAGGGGATAGAACGAGCGATGGCCGATGGTTCAAGCTATTGGCAGGATGAATATCGCTTTCACCGACGTGACGGATCAACAGCCTATGTACAAGACCGCGCCATTGTGGTGCGCAATGACGCGGGTGAGGCAGTGCGCGTTGTTGGTGCGATGCAGGACATTACACGTCAGAAAGAGGAGGAGCAACGACTGCGTCTCCTCGAATCCGTTATAACAAACACAAGAGACTCCGTACTGATAACTACGACTTCTCCGATGGACGAGCCGGGTCCTGCGATTGTATACGTGAATGAAGCGTTCACGCGAATGACTGGATATGAGATTGAAGAAGTTATCGGCAAGTCGCCTCGTTTTCTGCAGGGACCAAATTCGAACGCCGACGCGCTTCATGCGCTTGGTGAAGCAATGCGTCGCTTTGAGCCATGTGAAATCGAGACAATCAACTACAAGAAGAATGGCGAAGAATTCTGGATCAACTTTTCGGTGAGTCCGGTTGCCGACAAATCAGGTGAGTTCACACATTTCATTGCTATCGAGCGAGATGTTACCGAGCGCAAGCACAGAGAGTTAAAGAAGGCGCTATTTGCCGACATCGCTTTTATTTTTAATAAGTCGGAGCTCCTTGCCGAGACCCTTTGTGAAGCTCTAACGCGACTCTCAGAATTTGGCGATTATGACCTTGCCGAGGCGTGGCTCGTTGGTGCGAACGGCGAGCGCATCGTCTTGCAAGGATTCTCGACACCCTCAGATTCACTCACCCTTATGTATGATGCGATGCCTGACGTGTTGAGTGTCGCACGGGGTGAAGGCCTACCGGGAATAACGTGGACGACGGGTGAAATTCAAGCATGGTCGGTGTCCGATACTGCGCGCAGCATTGGGCGGCGTAATGCGTTTATGCATGCAGGCCTTACCACGATCTACGGCTTGCCGCTTCAACATCACAACGAAACAATTGGTGTGTTAATCCTGGGTACGAGTCGCGCCGGGGATTCCACAAAATCGCTGAGCAACTTTCTCTCCGGCTTCGAAGAACAGTTCTGCGCAGAAATCCGACGTAAGCAGCTAGAAGAAGAGCTCAATCGCTTGTTCAATTTTGCTCCGGATATCATCTGCATCATTGGCGTAGACGGATTCTATCGGCGGGTGAACCCTATCATGTGCTCGATTCTTGGGTACTCAGAAACAGAATTACTAGAGAACGCCGCGATCATATTTGTACACCCAGAAGACCGCAAGCGTACCCTCGTAGAACTCGAGCTGTTGGGCAAAGGCGAAGGGAGTTTGTATTTCGAGAATCGGCAGGTAACGAGATTGAACGAAGTGAAGTGGCTAGGGTGGACTGCGTCTCCTGCAACAGAGGAGGGTCACATTTTTGCGGTAGCGAAGGACATCACAGAAAAGAAGCAGCTCGAACAGCTTCTCGAAAAGACAACAAACATGGCGAGGGTGGGTAGCTGGGAACTCGACCTCGTGAATGGACGGTTGTGGTGGTCTACGATGACACGAGCTATCCACGAAGTCGACGATGCCTTTGAACCTCAGCTTAGCACAGCGTTAACGTTTTACACGGAGGAAGATCAGCCGGTAATAACAAAGCTTGTCGACGAGTGTGTACGAAATGGTACGCCATTCGACGAAGAGTTGCGCATCCGCACAGCCCGCGATCAGGTTCGCTGGGTGCGTGCGATTGGCGGTGGCGAATTTCTTGATGGACGGTGCATCAAGTTAATGGGCATCTTTCAAGACATCCACGAGCGTAAACAGGCCCAGGAGGCGGTGGTCACTGCTCTTAGTGAGAGAACAACAGTGTTAGAGAGCATTGGCGACGGCTTTATTACCCTCGACCGAAACTGGATCGTAACGTACTGGAACGCTGCAGCCGGTAGGATGCTTGGTACTCCATCGGAGGAAATCGTTGGCAAGTACGTTTGGGATATGTACGCCGATGCTGTCGAAACTAAGTTCTATAGCGAGTATCATCGAGCAATCGAAGAGAACGTTGCTGTTCATTTCGAAGAATACTATGCGACAGTAAACAAGTGGTTCGAGATTGATGCTTACCCGTCGGCCGCGGGTTTAGCTGTTTACGTCCGGGACATTACACTTCGTCGGCAGGCAGACGAACGTCTCCTGCAGTCAAACGAACGGTTCGAGCGCATAGCTCAAGCAACAAACGATGCGATATGGGACTGGGACATTGTACAAGACCGATTGATCTGGGGCGACGGAATGCGCACGGTGTTCGGTCATGTGTACGATGAAGGTGTTACGAAGATCGCAACCTGCACGGCAAACATGCACCCCGACGATGTCGAAGCAGTAATGCAGAGTTTGTATGCAGTGCTGCAGAACCCATTAGAAAATCGTTGGCAGTATGATTATCGATACCGGCGGACCAACGGTTCCTGGGCCTATGTGGTAGACATTGGTTCAGTAATTCGTGACAGGAAAGGCAAGGCTATTCGCATGGTCGGTGCAATGCAAGACATCACACACAGACGGCAGTATGAAGAATCGCTCAAAGTGCTCAACGATGGACTACAGAAAAGTTTAACAGAACTGGAACGATCGAACAAGGAATTAGAGCAGTTCGCCTACGTTGCGTCGCATGATCTGCAGGAACCACTTCGAATGGTAACGAGCTTCCTAACGCAGCTCGAACGCAAGTATCATGATCAGCTCGACGAGAAAGCACACACGTACATACATTTCGCAACTGATGGTGCGAAACGAATGCGCCAAATAATCCTAGACTTACTCGAGTATTCACGCGCTGGCCGCTCCGACTCGGCGAAAGAGGATGTTGATGTGGACAGCGTGCTTATGGATGTCGTAATACTATTCGAACGTCGCATCGAGGAGTCTAACGCGTCGGTAACATGGGGCCCCATGCCTGTGATTCAAACACAACGGGTTCCACTCCGACAGCTATTCCAAAATCTTATTGGAAATGCTCTAACGTATCAAGCCGCAGAGAATGCTCCAATAGTGAAGATCGCAGCTACTGAGCTCGCGTCAGAGTGGCGCTTCTCTGTTGCCGACAACGGCATTGGAATCTCAAGCGACTACTTCGATAAAGTATTTCAGATTTTTCAACGCCTGCACAATCAGGAAGAGTATTCGGGCACGGGCATGGGGTTGGCTATCTGCAAAAAGATCGTCGATAACCTCGGCGGTAAAATTTGGCTTGATTCCACTGAAGGCGAGGGAACCGTTTTCTTCTTCACCATTCCAAAGCGTGGTACATGAAGCCGATTAAAATTCTGTTGGTTGAGGATAACAGTGGCGACATCATGCTTACAAAAGAGGCACTTGCCGATGCTAAAATCCACAACGAAGTCGAAGTCTGCAAAGACGGGCAATCGGCCATCACATACCTAATGAAGGTGGCGAAGAAGGACGCTTCGGCCCTCCCGGATATCATCCTTTTAGATGTGAATCTTCCGAAGCGGAATGGCCACGAGGTGTTGATGAGTATTAAGAGCGAAAATGCCCTGAAGCATATTCCTGTCATCATGTTAACCACGTCATCTGCGCCTTCAGACATAACAAAAGCATACCAACACCATGTGAACTGTTACATCGTAAAACCTGTTGATGCAACTAAGTTCATCGAGATCGTTGCCGGCATTGAGGACTTCTGGCTCACAATCGTAAATCTGCCAAAGAAAACAGGGTCATAGATGAAAGCCGATACTACTCCGTTTCGGATTCTCGTTATCGAAGACAACAAGGGCGACCTACTATTATTCCGTGACTTCCTCGACGAAGTCGTGCCTAATGCAGTCGTTACGATTGCGCGCACATTCAAGGATGTTGTCGAGGATAGTACTTCGAACCTAGTTGATTACGACGTTATTCTACTTGACCTTACGCTGCCAGATCACACAGGCGAAGAACTAATTCGAGACGTGATTGGCATGTTTCATGCGATACCCGTCATTGTGCTAACAGGATTTACCGATCTCGAATTTGGTGTCCGCTCTCTCTCTTTGGGGATATCAGATTATTTACTAAAAGAGGATCTAACGGCTAACGTGCTTTATAAAACGTTGACATATGCTATTGAACGTGGCAAGAGCAATGCACAGCTTCTGGAGTCGGAGAAACGCTACAGCGACATGTTTCAGCTCAGTCCTATCCCGATGTGGGTGTATGATCTGCAGACCCTTCGGTGCTTTTCAGTGAATGAAGCTGCGATAGCAAACTATGGATTCAGTCGAACAGAGTTCCTAAGTATGACAGCGAGAGACGTTCAAACCCCAGATGATCTTCCGGATCTCGAAACATGCTTAGAGGCGCTGCAAAGCAGTGCTGAACGACAAACGTCTGGGACATTTCGGCACCGGCGGAAAGACAGCACGATTCTCATTGTGGACGTCAGAGCGCGCATTATCGGATTCAATCGACAGCCAGCGGTTCTTGTTATCGCATATGACACGACCGATCGCGTGAATTATGTTAAAACGATTGAACGACAGAACGAAGCGCTTCGAGAAATCACCTGGACGCAATCACACGTGGTACGTGCGCCCCTTACCCGTATCATGAGCCTCATCGAGTTAATCGAGAGTGAGGCCGAGACGCCGGGCCCATATACTGACTATTTGCAACACCTGTCGAAGGCAGCACAGGAGCTCGACTCCATTATTCGTAGCATCATCGGCCGGACAAATGCCTTGGAGTCTGAAAATTTTGGATCGGAATAACGAATTCCATGTTACCTTGACACTTCGGGAATGAGTTTCTAATTGCGGAGGACCGCATGATTGACCATCATGACGCCAGTGCAAGTGCCAGAGCCAGTGCCGAGCCCGATACTGAGATTCTGCTCGTCGACGACGACAAGATTGCGTTGCTGATAAGTGAGCGGTTCCTTCTCAAGTCTGGCATGTCAGCAGACATTCAAAAATTCCTCAACGGTGAAGAGGCACTTGAGCATCTCCTCCACCATAACAATGCCAAACGCTGTCTGGTATTTCTAGACATAAACATGCCTGTTATGAATGGTTGGGAGTTCCTAGACCGTATTAACGATAACGACCAACTGAGGTCCGTGAACGTTGTTATTCTTACATCATCTGTAGACGTAGCAGACATACAGCGATCAAGTCAGTACTCACAGGTCATGAAGTACATCGAGAAGCCAGTGTGTGTGGGCACCTTTTTGCAGCTTCGCGACATTCCTGAACTGGAAGAATTTTTTGCTGCGGTGTCGGGGTGAGGCATAGAGCCCCTTGGCCTGCCCCTTACTGCAAGCCCTAAAAATAAAGTCAGGTTCCGTAGGTATAGATACCGTAGATTTGTATTCGGACAATGGAGTCCGAAATAAACCTAAAGCCTAATGGAAGCGCTGTACGAAGTCCTCGACGACCCGACAACATCTGCGCGATTTTCAGAAATCCACGATGCCACGCATGCTTTCTGCACATTTACTGTGCCGGCCATTCATTGTGCATCATGTGTAGGGCTTCTCGAGCGGCTCAACCGCTTTGACGCAAGAATAAATGGGTCTGTCGTCGATCTAACGCGAAAAACTGTCCGCGTCGGTTTCAATCCGAGGCAAGCCACCGTTCGATCTGTAGCCGAGCTCCTCGCGTCCCTCAATTTCCCACCGCTCCTTTCTGAGCCCACGCCGGCATCCACGCGACATAGAAGTCGAGAGATTCTGTTGAGACTAGGCGTTGCAGGCTTTGCGGCTTCGAATGTGATGCTTTTCAGCATTGCCGGTTATCTAGCAGGTCCAGGCGGACTGCCCTCGTCCATCGACGGCGTTTTCAGCATCCTCAGCATCATGCTCGCGCTGCCAGTCATGCTGTATTCGGCATCACCCTGGTGGAAATCTGCATGGGGGAGTCTTAGAAATCGCACGGTGAACCTCGATGTACCCGTTGCCCTTGGTATAGCAGTGATATTTGTGCGCAGCATTGTTGACATCACTACCGGTGCCGGATACGGCTACCTTGATTCAGCCACAGCGCTGGTTTTCTTCCTGTTGATTGGACGTCTTGTGCAGGAGAAGGCATTTGCAGCAATCTCCTTCGACCGTACGGTGCGTTCGTTCTTTCCGCTCGGCGTTCGCGTTGTACGCAATGGTGTAGATGTAACGATGCCTATAGAACGCATAGCGATAGGCGACATAATCGTGCTTAGGAACGGCGAAGTCCTTCCGTGTAACGCAACGCTGCAGAGTCCAACGGGCTATCTCGACTACTCCTTCGTAACTGGCGAGCGCGCACCGCACGAGTGTACTGCTGGTAATCAGCTCATGGCTGGCGGAAAAGTCGTTGGCACATCGATTCGGTGCATGGTCGTGAGCGACGTATCGCACGGACATCTTGCATCGCTGTGGGAGCGAACCTCTGCGCGTAGGCCTCGAACACGCCTGCTTGATGTCTCTGCACGCTTCGGAGCAGTGTTCACACTTGTTAGCGTTCTCATTGCAGTGACGGCCTTTGCAGTATGGTTACCCGACGTAGCAATGGCAACCACGGTACTCACGGCTGTCCTCATCATTGCATGTCCGTGCGCCATGACACTCGCTGCACCAATTGCACTTGGAACAGCAATGGGGCTGCTGGGCAGAAGGGGCATTATGGTGCGCAGCACTGGTACACTTCTAGAACTCGACACCGTAAGCCACGTCGTGTTCGATAAGACGGGTACTCTTACCTCTCCAGAATATTCCGTTGCATACCGTGGTGATAACCTGTCGCCTGCTCAGTGTGATGCGCTTGCGGCCGTTGTTGCCGAAAGCACGCACCCCGTAAGCAGAGCATTGTCTGCAACGTTTGGCAAATCGTCTGTGCAAGCCTGGAACGTACGGGAAACCGTTGGTGGCGGCGTTTATGGTAAAGCTGGTGAGCATACCGTTGCCGTCGGTTCGCGGTGTTGGGTTAAGATGTATACGACGAGTTCTGGCGTAGATAGAATTGATACGAACGATACGCTCGTTTGCATTGATGGACGCGTTATGGGTCACATTGTAATGGACAGCATCCTTCGAGACGGTGTGACCACAATGATTGCCGACATATCGAGCACATACAGCACGTCGATGATAACTGGCGACGGCGAACGCGACAAAACCGTATTAGAACAGAGCTTCAGAAACGAAGACATGCACTTTGGTATGCTCCCCGATGACAAAGTCGACGCCATAACTGCCGTACAAGCCAAGGGCAAACGCGTTCTTATGGTGGGAGATGGCCTTAACGATGCTGCTGCAATGAATACGGCAAATGTTGCAATCGCGGTTGCGAATAACACCGCTACCATTGTGCCGGCGTGCGATGTTATTGTGCCCGGCACGATGATGACCTCGATTCCATCACTGTTACGGTATGCAGGATCGCTGCGGCGTCTCATCATCGGTACGTTTGCCGTATCGATGGTCTACAATGCAATCGGACTCACGCTTGCTGTCACGGGTGCTCTATCTCCGGTTGCTGTTGCCATTCTTATGCCGATCAGTTCACTCACAGTTATCGGCCTTGCGGTCGGTGGCGCGCACGTGGCAATGCGGAGAGAACAATGGAAGTAATTATTCTACTGGCCTTGGCCAGTCTGGCGGTAAGCACGAGCTTCCTCTTCGCCTTTCTTTGGGCCGCTCGTACGGGGCAGTATGACGATGTAGCTGCACCACCACTCCGAATGCTTTTAGATGACGTACCCCAAAGCACACCTTTAATGTCACAGCACTCACAACACGATGATAGGCCAGCACAATGAAAGTGACACACTTGCATGAACCAGACCCTGTAGTGGGGGATGGCGCAGAATCTGTCATCTATGATAATAAGATTGTCAAATACTTTGCCGTGGCGACATTGGCATGGGGTATCATTGGCTTTCTCGTCGGCCTAATCCTCGCACTTAAGCTTTGGTTGCCAGATTTTCTGGGCTTTATTCCCGAGCTGTCGTACGGACGCTTACGGCCGCTGCACACAAATGCCGTAATCTTTGCCTTCGCAGGTAACGCCATTTTTCTTGGCGTCTACTACTCGTTGCAACGACTTTGCCGTGCACGCATGTTTAGCGACGTATTGAGCAAACTGCATTTCTGGGGATGGCAGTTCATTATCGTGCTCGCTGCGGTAACGCTTCCACTTGGCTTTACGTCCAGCAAAGAGTATGCAGAGCTTGAATGGCCTATCGACATCCTTATTGCCATAGTCTGGGTAATCTTTGGCTGGAACATGATGGGCACCATAGCTCGGCGACGCGAACGGCATATGTACGTTGCTGTATGGTTCTACATAGCAACCTTTCTTACGGTCGCTGTTCTTCACATTGTCAATTCACTTGCACTTCCGGTGTCGCTGCTTAAGAGCTACTCGGCATATGCTGGTGTGCAAGACGCTCTGGTGCAGTGGTGGTACGGACACAATGCGGTTGCGTTCTTCCTTACGACGCCCTTTCTGGGCATCATGTACTACTTCATTCCGAAGGCCGCCAATCGTCCGATCTTTTCCTACAGACTGTCTATCGTACACTTCTGGGCCCTGATCTTCATATACATCTGGGCGGGTCCGCACCACCTCCTGTACACAGCGCTACCCGATTGGGCGCAATCGCTCGGAGTTGTATTCAGCATCATGCTCATTGCGCCTTCGTGGGGTGGGATGTTGAATGGTTTGCTCACACTGCGCGGCGCGTGGGACAAAGTTCGAACAGATCCGGTGCTAAAGTTCATGGTTGTCGGCGTCACTGCTTACGGCATGGCAACATTCGAAGGTCCGATGCTGGCCATCAAAGGCGTCAATGCCATTGCGCATTACACAGACTATATCGTCGGACATGTTCACCTTGCTGCACTTGCATGGAATGGCGGACTGACCTTTGCAATGCTGTACTACATCGTGCCTCGAATGTGGCGCACGAAGTTGTTCTCTGTGCGCATGGCTAACTGGCACTTCTGGGCCATGACTCTTGGTGTTCTCTTCTATGCTATACCGATGTACTTCGGTGGCATTACGCAGTCGCTAATGTGGAAAGAGTTTAATGTCGATGGCACACTTGCCAATCCGAACTTCCTCGAGACGGTGTTGCGGTTGAAGCCGTTATTCATTCTAAGAACGATCGGTGGCGCACTGTTCATCACCGGTGCTGTAATTGGTATAGTGAATCTGTACCGCACGGCTAAACAAGGAGAGTTTCTTGCGAATGAGGAAGTATCTGTGCCAGAGCGCGAGGTAACGCTGGTAAAGGATACTTACTGGCATCGTGTACTGGAGCGCAAGCCCGTACGGTTCGCAGTGCTCACAATCGTCGTCGTACTAATTGGTGGCATTGTAGAGTTCGTGCCAACAGCACTCATACAGAGTAACGTTCCTACGATAGCAACGGTGCATCCGTATACACCACTCGAACTTGAAGGACGCGATCTGTACATCCGTGAGGGATGTGTTGGATGCCATTCACAAATGATACGTCCGTTCCGATCGGAAACTGAGCGCTACGGTCAGTATTCGCACGCTGGTGAATTTGTTTACGATCGCCCATTCTTATGGGGCTCGAAGCGAACGGGGCCAGACCTGCATCGAATCGGTAAGAAGTACCTAGACTCTTGGCACTACAACCACATGAAAGACCCCACGTCGACATCGCCTCGCTCTATCATGCCTGCGTATCCGTGGTTGTATGAAAGGCAGCTAGACATCACGCACACAGAGGGTAAGATTATTACCCTGCGGAAACTTGGTGTACCATACGCCGATGGCTTCGAAACTGCTGCGGTGGGCGACCTGAAACGTCAGGCTGAAGAGATTGCCGTCGGACTGCGTGCATCCGGACTCAAAGACGCTCGTGCTGACAAAGAAATCATTGCAGTCATTGCATACCTGCAAAGACTTGGTACTGATATCAAGGCATCACAAGTAATTCCTGCAACGACACCACAAGAAATTCCTGCAACGACACCACAAGAAATTCCTTCAAAGGCTTCGCAATGATTAGAAATGTGCTCGAGAGCATCCCAGGAATAGAACTCTATCCGATCGTGGCGCTCCTCCTCTTCGTCATGTTCTTCGCGGCTTTGCTCGTATGGTTTGTGCGGGCCGACAAGGCACGGCTCGGTGTTCTATCCAGGCTGCCCCTTGACGATGGTCAGCCCCTTCCGAGTCAATCAAAACCACCAAAGGAATAGAAGCACCATGTCGCACGATAAGAACGAACTGCTCGATCATGAGGCCGATGGCATACGCGAGTATGACAATGCGCTGCCTCGGTGGTGGCTGTATGGTTTCTACGGCACCATTGTGTTTGCCGTACTCTACATGGTAAACTGGTACGTTCTTCCCGAGCCAGTTATCGGGTTGAAAGATCAGTATGCAGAGTATAATGAAGAGGTTGCGTATTGGAAAACCATACAGAATCGTACGCCCCGTAAGGACAACTCGCATGTCGTACTACTTACAGATGCGCCATCGCTGCAACGCGGTAAGGAAATCTTCGAGGGTACAGACAACCTCTGTTCAACGTGTCATCGTGCCGATCTTGGCGGACAGGTGGGACCCAATCTCACCGATGATTACTCGTTGCATGGATGTACTGTTAGAGACATTATAGCAAGTATTGTAAAAGGTTATCCTGAAAAAGGTATGCTTCCGTACGGTTCAACGAGTAAACTTTCTGACGACGATCTGTTAAAAGTTGCGTCGTATATCATCTCCATGCACGGCACACATCCTATCGATCCAAAGCCTATGGATCCTGAGCGCGATCGCGAATGCGACGACGAGATCGACAACGAGCACGCGTTGTAATGTCCATCATTTACGATGTTGAGGATCACGAACGATTTCGCGCCGAGCTTGCAAGTGTTGCGACTGACGGAAAAAGAAAGTGGATCTATGCAAGGCAGCCGTCGGGACGCCTGTACCGTTGGCGGACCATTGTAGCCATCGTGCTGATGGTTTTTTTCGTCGCCTCTCCTTTCGTTTATGTGAACGGTCACCAGTTCATGTTGTTGAACCTGTTGGACAGGCGCTTCGTGCTCTTCGGCATGCCGTTCTGGCCTCAGGACCTGTGGCTGCTTGTGCTCGTATTCCTGCTGTGTCTTGTTACGATTGTGCTCGTCACGGCTACCATCGGACGTGTCTGGTGTGGATGGATGTGTCCGCAAACGATTTTCCTGGAGATGATCTTCCGTCGTCTTGAATGGTGGATTGAAGGTCCGCCTGCAGCACAGCTAAACCTGAAGAAGCACGGTTGGACTCGAGACCGAGTGATGCGGTCACTTGCCAAGCATAGCCTGTTCATCGTCATCGCATTTCTTATTGCAAACGTCTTTTTAGCGTATCTCATCTCAAGCGACACGCTCTTGAAGTATGTCGCAGACGGTCCGACGACGCACCTTAGCATCATCGTTCCTCTTGTTCTCTTTAGCGGCGTTTTCTACGCTGTGTTTGCACGTTTTCGCGAACAAGCGTGTGTTGTGGTATGTCCGTACGGACGCTTCATGTCGTCACTGGTCGACGAGAAAACGCTAACAGTAACCTACGACGACGTACGCGGCGAGCCTCGTGGCAAGGGCAAAGCACGAGAGGATCTTGGCTCGTGCGTAGACTGCCATCAATGCGTAACGGTGTGTCCAACCGGTATCGACATCCGCAACGGCATACAACTCGAATGTGTGCAATGCACGGCATGCATTGATGCGTGTAACGATGTAATGGTAAAGACGAAGCAGCCAGAAGGATTGATTCGTTACATGAGCGCCGAAGCCATCCGGCCCGGACGTCACTCGTGGCTCACGGGTCGCATCATCGCTTATTCAATTGTATGGTTCGTGCTCTGCAGCGTCGTTGTAACAGTGTTCATGCTTCGCTCGCCCGTAGACATCGTTGTGCTGCGTCAGGAAGGAACAACGTGGATAAGAAACAGCAGCGGCATTGCTAACATTTACCGATTCGAAATCACGAACCGAACATCAGACGACGGCACACTACAGGTGCGTGCAGTGACGCCCGAAAATGCGACGGTTGCTTTCATCGGTATCGACACCCACTTAGGTGCGTATCAACAGAGTAACGGCAGACTCATTGTAACCATGCCCGAAGGCGCAGCAACGAAGAGCGTCACCATAGAAATGCTTCTCGACGGGGCCGTACAACCCATAGACGCGTTACCATTCTTAATGCCATCAGAAGGAAGTGCGCGATGAGGATATCATGGGGAACTGGAATTGTCATTTTCTATGTTCTGTTCGCCACTACTACGATTGCCTTTGTAGTATTCGCAACAAGTCAGCCTGTAGACCTCGTGCGTCCAGACTACTACGAGGAGTCACTTCGACGCAATGAACGCTCTACCGAAGAGCAGAACGCACGGGCGCTCGGTACTGGTGTAGCAGTACATGCTAAAGACGACACGGTTTTCATTCGGCTGCCGCGGCAGTTTGCACACACAAGTGGAACTGTACAGCTCTATCGTGCTGCAGGGTCGCAGAACGACGTCATCATTCCACTTGCAATCGATACGTCGGGAACAATGCGCATTGCAATGCGAGGGAGGCCACATGGACACTGGGACGTGCGCATCGCATGGCACGACAGTGCATCGTACCGCTATAGTAAGTCAGTGTACATCGACTCGCCCACTGCCGACCTCGCCGACTAATCGGCTCTAGAACTTCAGGAGCTGTCCGTACGTCGGCAGAATAGGCGTTACGCCAAAGCGCGACGCTAGAACACCAGCAAGAACTGTGCGTGGAGCGTCTTCACCGTGTGTAAGAATTACCTGCGGCTTCGTGGGCCTCATCATGCCATCGACCCAACCCACTAGATCGCTCTGACCTGCATGGGCGCTCATGCCACCCAATGTGTGTACACGTGCTCTCACCTGACGGAGTTCTCCTCTTATGTATACTTCGCTTGCACCGTCCACGAGCTTGCGACCCAGCGTTCCATGAGCCTGAAAACCCGTGATTAGGATGTCGACTGTAGGATCGTCGATGGTATTGCGCAGATGATGAATGATGCGACCACCAGTGACCATGCCTGAGCCTGCAATTACCAAGTATGGACCATGCATGTCTTTGAGGCTTTTGGACTCCTCTGGCGTTTCAAGTAACGTCAGGTTCTGTAGCCGTAACGGAGACAAACCGCCTTGTTCAAGCGTAGAGCTCTCCTCATCGTAAAGATGAGTGTATTCTTTATATAACTGCGTAGCTCTGATGGCCATTGGACTATCGACATAAATCGGGATGTCCGGTACGCGTCCGGCGCGCGATAGCATTGCATAGTAGTACAGAATCTGCTGCGTACGTCCGATCGCGAATG
>JBKJNB010000020.1:0-3806 GCA_046595995.1 Candidatus Kapaibacteriota bacterium | reverse complement strand
AGCCCCTTTACAACGTAAGCCCCTTCCCCAATCTGTCGAATGTCGAGCAGCGTCAGTTCACGTCCCATGAGGTCGGCGACAACCGGACGTGCATCTGCGGCAAGCACTTCTATCTCGCCGTCGCTTGTGATGCGCACATTACATCGTGAATAGTTCTTTGTTTCGAGCACGGTGGCAGATAGCGGACAAGCCAATTCTCCGCAGGCTGTCAACAAAAACATGGTGTCGGTGTAGATGCCAGGAATACTCGCCGATGCACACACGTTAATGATTGTTGATGGTGTACTGCTGGGTGATGGAGACGTTGTGACGGGGAACTGAGCAAGAGGAGCACTTATCTCAACTCCATGCGCCATACGTGCCGATAGAATTACCAGGTCAGCGTCAGATCGATTGCGAACGGGAACGCTCAGGCACGATTTTTCACCGGGAAAAATGCTATCGATGAAAAACGGAGAGCCATCACTCGGAAGTGTTTCGAACACCAGCAAGGTGTCGCCGCGAAAGCGCGTTGTTATGCTAACTGACGCATAACATCCGAGGTCGTCGTATACCGTGAGTGTGAGTGTGCGTGCGGTGCGTACGACGATGGTAACGGTGGTGTCCCCAGTATTCCAAACGTATCGAGCAAAACCAGCAGGTGCGGTAACAACAACGCTGTCGCAGAACGGCAGTGGGTCTGTCAGCGTCAGCACGGGCAACGGACGCACCGTCACTACTACACGATTGGTATCGACGCAGCCATCGGTGTACGTCATCACTGCGAGGTACGTAGTTGTTGCTTGTGGCGCGATGCGAAGTGTATCACAATTCGTGCAGAGCGTCGTCGCGCCATCACTCCACGCAATGCTGCCATCGATGGTTGCAATGAGCGTTGCTTCTGTACCAGCGCAGACAGTTGTATCGTCGACGACGGAAAACATACGAGAGCGAAAGAGCTGCTTGGCTTCGTTAATCAGATTGTTGTAGTAGTTATCACCAGGGCAACCGGCTTCCCCACCCGCAGGAGCTGAACCGCCCGCATAAGAAATCGTATTGAGATTTAAATCGTTCACGGTTCCGAATAATATCACACCTCCGCCTCCGCCGCTACCCGGTCGCTCAGGGTCGGTCGAACGATTACCGCCAGATCCGCCGTCAACGCTCAACGTAGGGATGTTCACCAACGATAACGCGGTTACAAGCACCGCGCCACCGGCTCCGCCACCGCCGCCACTGGTCTTCGGTGCGCTTAGGCCCCCGTGTGCACCCGACAGACCACGTGCGGAAATAATTGCGACGTTGTTTCCAATAATCTCCGGAACGTCGATGATTACAATGCCTCCGCCACGTCCCCCTTTCGTTGCACTATCTCCTGCGCTGCCTCCGCCACCGCCCATAAAAATCCAGTTGTAACCCGCTTGATACCGCACTGGTTGCGGACTATACCCAGTTGCACGACCACCACATCCCGCGTGTGCACCACCACTTCCGGCATAGCGACCACTGTTACTCGATGTGAACCATGCGCCACCGCGTCCAGCGGTAGCGAGGCCCCCTGCTGCAACGACTTGATCTGTGCGTGCAATGCCATCTTCCTGGTCGAAGCCTTTGCCGTCGGCAGTGATGTTGGCGTCGAGGATGAGCGTGTTTCGAACGGTAATCATCAGCACACCACCGGTCTTGCCATCCCACGGTGGACACGTTAGTGGTGCGATTACGCGTGCGTTAGAATACGATGGAATGCGAATGAGCTGAACGCCCTGGCCGCCCTCGTACGGAGGTCCGGTCAGAGCACTAAGCATGCGGAACCGCAGGCGAATGGCGTTACCACCAATCGAATCCACAACGTTGCGTTCGAAGCGTCCAGCGCGGTTCATCGCTGTAACCATTCCGAAGGTAGATCCCGCTGTCGTATCTACGGTCGCCCCCTTCATCTGAATGAGCAACACCGTGTCACCTACAGCAAAGCGTTCTGGGTTTTCGATGCGTACAATATTTGGGCAAGGCAGCACTGCAGTGACGCTGCTATACAAGTTTACAATGCCGGAAATATCGACTGTCTGCGCGCTCATCACGAGCACGCAGAACAATTGGGCGATAATTAGAGCAGAGGTCTTGTGGTGCAGTAGCATGCACCACAATTTACACTACCGGCGTCGTCTGCCGATTACGTTCAAATGCTCCATAAGCTCATCGCGATATCGCTCGGAGACTTCTACTTCGTCGCCATTGCTCATGCACAGGCGTTGCTGCTTGCCGCGCAACACGCGGCGTACGTGTACAAGGTTCACGAGATGTGATCGGTGGACACGCAAAAATCCTCTGTCGTGCAGCGTTTCCTCGCAATCGCCGATTGAGCGAGAGACAATAACCGAAGGGTCGCGTTGAAACACCACGCGAGCATAATTGCCTTCGCCGTGGACGTGGACGATTTGGTCGCACGGACGAATATCGATTCCACTCTGAAGGGGCAAAGCAATCATTTTTGCCATCTGTGATGCTGCTTCACGCAGCACGAAAGGATGCGATGCAGCTCGCTCGGTATAAAGGCTCATCCGTCGCGCTGCCCTATGTAGTGCTGTCTCTATCGCCAAAGCGTCTGACGTTGGAAGCAGATAGTGGACGGCTCCCGCTTCAAATGCGTCGACAGCGAAGCGCACATCTGCCGTGTAACATGCTAGAACGGGTGAGCCGTTCGGAGCCTTTTGCCGCTCGAACAAAAACGCGCCGTCATCAAGCGTCGGGTCATAAAAAATCAGGTCTGGATGTAGTTGCTTGCACATTTGTACAACGTCGGTTGCATCGGCCATTTCCGTGACGATGTTTACTACGTACGACGGCACGGACAATAGCAGCGAACGAAGGTGTGATGCCCCATCGGGGCTTAAGAGGCACAGCGTGCGGAACGTCATAATGACCCCGAGAAAAAATGACCCCGAGAAAGCGAAGAACAGGTCTACATCGGTGAACATACCCCGGGGGAAACAGCGTGTTTGTTACATTTTGTGTGAGTCTGTCATATTCTGACATACTCGTGAGCATGCACACTAAAGGTAGTTTCGTTACATGTACGCCGCCTTCCTTCCTATCATTTTGATTCTGGCCGCGGGTTTCGCCTATCGCTTTCTGCCTGGCGCGATATCTGCATCGGACGTTCGGCGCGTGATAGGCGCAATTGTCCTTAACATCTTCTTGCCAGCGCTTACGTTCTTCGCGCTGTACAGCGCGCCCGTTACCGATGCGCTATGGACGGTGCCTCTTACATCGGCAATTGTCACACTCGTTGGGCTAGGTGTCGCATACGTGGTATTTGGGCGTTTCCTTCGGCATAGGCTGTCACGTCCGGCTATCGGAGCTCTTCTTCTGGCGTCGGCCTGGTGCAATGCGACTTACATTGGATTGCCAGTTGTTACATCAGTTATTGGCAGTCACGTGCAGCATGTGCCTATTCTGTTCGACCTCCTTGCCATGACTCCGCTACTTTTCATCGCAGGATCACTCATCGGTGTTACGTATGGCGCAAGTGAAGGTGTTGCATATGGCGCAAGTGAAAGTGTTGCATATGGCGCAAGTGAAAGTGTTGGCACTAAAGGAGTGGAGGTTACTGGAAACTCTGCAAGCCACACTACGCGTATCGCTTTACGTCAGGTGCTGACACTACCACCACTTTGGGCTGCTCTTGCGGGGCTACTATTGAACGCTGCGAACGTTGCGCTTCCCGCTGAATTCACAAAAGCATTTGAAATAGCCGGACGTGCTGTAACACCGCTCATGATTTTTTCTGTGGGGTTGGCGTTGCGCGTACCATCAATACGCCGCCTGCC
>JBKJNB010000049.1:0-2834 GCA_046595995.1 Candidatus Kapaibacteriota bacterium | reverse complement strand
GTTCGGAGCTACAGGAGCCATGGCCGTCTGGCTACCCGATATGCTCACAACACGACGAACTAGCGCGCAGTTGAAGATCGCGGTTGAGTCGCCGGATGTTGTGATGACGACGCATGCGCGTGGTGCCGCAACTTCGACCGTCTGCGGCGACACAAACATGTTGCCCAGTAAAAGCGTGGTTTTAAAATTGAAGAGGTTTGTGTTCGCTGTGATGACAGGTCCGCTGAGGACAAAGCGCATGCGCGACTTCAGCGGGTCGACAGCATCGGTTGTAATCGTAGGATCGCTAACGGTCCAACCTGGAACACCTGTTATGGTCTGACCTGGGACGTACACAAGCGAGCGGGTAGCATATACCACGTCTACAGCAAGAGTGGTAATTGCGGCCTGACCCCATAATGGACTGCTAGCTGCGACAGCGAAGATGACTGAATCGCCTGGCTTCCGCGTTTCGCCCGGAGCCAATAGGTTGGTCAGATCAATCTGAATGGGCACGATGTAGCCAATGCCACGGACATTTACTACCGTACCTGGCTTGAGTTCGTTTACATCGGTCTCTGCATAGTTCTTAATCTCAAACGTAGCCTGATACGTGCGATCGGTCCACGGAGCCGCATTAGGCTCAGTTGGTGTGAATCGCACGGAAACGTTGACGAAATCTCCAGCAGGAACAGTGAACGGCAGTGTTAAAGCCGCACCGTTGGGACGTGCATAACCCGTTACAACGAATGCACCAGCATCTGGTCCCATCGGATTGACTTCGCGAATCTCGAGTGGCGTTAGACCGCCGCCTGTATTCGTAATCGTGAATTGGAGGGGTGGCGCGTCGCAGTTTGCAAGCTGTCTGCCGTAGTCCAAATGTGTCACCACGATGTCCGGACCCGAGCAGCTACCGACATTGAAGGATTGCGAGTCTGTATCTGGTGTTACGAGGTTCGAGTCGACACCATTTCCGGGTACAGCATCGTTTACAAGCTCAACAACCGCAACCGACGCAAGGTCATTGCCTGGGGCACGGGTGAAGGTTACAGGTATGCTTAGTGTGCCTCCGACAGCCGGAACAACAACAGGAAGCGGATTAGGCGGAATCATGGTCCATAACGTAGGATCGGTACCAGCGCGGAACGCGATGCCGGAAATCGTAAGAGGCATTGTGCCCAGGTTCGTGACCGTAAGGTTACGCGTATATGGTACACCGTAGGCCGTCTCGGCACAGGTTGCGTTCCATCCGGTAAGAGCGATTTGTGGTAGGATACCTTCGCCCTTAAGGTCTGCACTGACTGTTGTTGAAGGGACGCCATCGAACACCGGTTTCATTGGTGCTACATACGGTATCTCTGCAGCCGGTCTGAACAGCACAAGAACTTCAGCGGAATCTGCTGCAACAGTACCGTTGCCAGACAATGACATAGAAGCAATGGGTTGACCGTTGTTAAACAGTCCCACTATTTGAAAGACAAAGTTCGTTGCATCTGAGCCCTGCGGGTAGAATCTCGAACCGTCAGCAAATGTGACATCTGTGAGATTAAGAGTCTGGTTGCCCGTGTTGTAAACGTACCCTCGGGATTGGTGCAGCGTGTTTACCCGACGCAAAAGCCAGTCATAACCAACAATGTTCGGTCCAGGCGATTGTGTTCTGCCCTTCCACTTCGATACACTGTCGCCCGAGGCAGCATTCGATGTGAACGTCACGTCTTTATCGTCTGAGCCAACGTCACCTCGCTGATAACAGGCCTTATCGAGTAATACAAACGCTTTCGGCGCAAGGCGGATTGGTAATGTTGGGGTGTACGGCGTTGAGAGGCTGAAATTTGTGCCCTGGTAACCCTGAATGTCGGTGATTACTAAGGTGTCACTACCATCGTTCTCAATGCGGATCGTGCCACAGCGTACTTCACCGATACTGGCAGTGCCTGCGTCAAAATCAGATACCTTAATCTTCGGTTCGAGGGCAAATCCAGTTATTGGCAGCTTGAATTTGCTACATCCGGCTTCGACGATTAAGGTGTCGATGTCTGAGCCAACTGGCGCGAGTGTACTATCGTGTTTGGCATCGTATTCTATCGTAAATGAATGCGCCTGACCAGGTGCCAGCGTAACAGCAGGTGGAATAGCGCCGACATTGAGCTTGTAGAGTAGGCCGTAGAGTAGGCTCAACTTCGTGATCGTGATAGGTGCCGTTTGCGAATTCGTGACTGTGGCGTTCAGCGTAGGCTTCGCACCGACGCGGTGTTTTCCGAACTTAAGAGGTGTCGGAGCGAAGACGAGCCTATCTGAAAAGAATCGAACAGTATCGAACGTAACATTCACTCCGCCGTCCCGATTGTTGCTTCCAAAGTCGGAGATGCGGATTTCGGCATACGCGTCACGTCCCTTGTCGATGACTTCCATGCGGAATCGGAAGTCTTTGTACGATGGGTCACGTAGGAATTCCTGTGCGGTTAACAACACGATGCGATAGTTCGTGTTCGGAGCACCTTCAACAAAATCGATATCGCTTATACCAGTTTCAACCTGGTCGCTGTCTCTCGGCGGAGTGACGGGCGGATTCGGAATGTTTCGGAATTCCGTTACGCGGATGTCGTAATCCCCGCAGAGACTGTCCTCGGTAAGGACAGGCGGGAGGGTATCCTGGGAGGTTGTCGGACGGAATCCTGAGGCAGCGGGCCATCCGTATGCGTCTGCCGCACCGAAGCCGTATATGTATCCACCGAATTTGATTTTGCCGTTGCTTGTAATGGTGTGCGATTTTGCGTCAGTACCAAAATCGATACTACACCAGTGCATGTTGTCGCCACCAGGCATCTTATTAAATAGCAGCGTTGGTGCCTCAG
>JBKJNB010000024.1:0-14845 GCA_046595995.1 Candidatus Kapaibacteriota bacterium | reverse complement strand
GCGATTGCATTTGGTGTGCCTGACGTTTTTGCCGCCACGGATTCGGGCTTGTTCCGCTCTTCGGATAATGGAGGGTCATGGACGTCGGTGAATAACGGAATTGTTGATGCTAGAATTCGATCGCTTGCCGTTAGTGGCACGACCATTTATGCCGGCTCGTATAGCGCAGGAGTATATGTCTCGACGAACCGAGGCGATAGTTGGACTGCGACATCACTGGGCCTTGGTGTTCAGATCGCACAAGCACTTGTTACACGCGGAGAAGATGTGTTTGTTGGCGGTTACCGAGGTGGGATTTATCGTAGCACCGATCGAGGAGCCAATTGGACATTCGCTTCTGAAGGCTTGGTGAAAAGTTCTGTACAAGCTATTGCCGCTTCGGACACCCACCTATTCGTTGCAACGGGAGCTGGAGTGCACATAGCATCAGGCAATGGTGTGGATTGGATAGAGCGAAACGCGGGAATGGTGAGCACATACGTGAGCGAGTTAAGACGTGTCGATGGTAGTCTGTACGCAAGTACGTTTGGCTCTGGCATCCACCAGACCACCGATGGCGGTGATACATGGCAGAGTAGGAATACTGGACTGCCAACACTAGACATCGCATGCCTGATCTATCGTGACGGTAAATTGTTGGCGGGCACGTTTCAGAACGGTATGGTGCGTTCCAACGATGGCGGGCAGTCATGGGAAGTCCTTAACGTCGGACTGGGACTCCGCCACGTGACGAAGTTGTTCTCGTATGAGGACTTTATCTACGTCGGTACGCGTGATCGAGGCGTATACCGCACCAAGGATTTTGGTACGACGTGGGAAATCGTCAACACTGGTATTGCCAATGTCGAGCAGCGCGACCGCTACGTTGTAGACTTCGCTGCAATAAGAGGCCAACTCCTCGTGGGTACACTAAAAGGCGTTTACTACTCGACGGATAGTGGCACAAGTTGGATAGCGAGTGGCGGGCTATCGCAATCAGGGATTGGCGGCCGCGCCTTAGCAGTTGTTGGTGAAAAGGTAATCTGTAGCACACCAAACGGCCTATACAGTTCGAATGACTTCGGTGTTACTTGGACTCTTGCAAACGCAGTGATGTCCGGTAGAAAAGATATCGACTGCTTTCTCGTACACAATGAACGCATCTACGGTGGGTCCTTCAACACCGGTGTTTATGTTTCAGACGACGAAGGCGTAACCTGGGATAGCGTGAGCACCGGCCTCACAAGTTTGAATGTGGCCACTCTCGAACTACGGGACGATGAACTGTTCGCAGGTACACTAGATGGTGGCGTGTGGCGATGCCCTACCAGTGCATTAGTAACTTCAGTTAGCGAACCACAAGTAACCACGTGGAATTGCGCTAGATCGGAATCGACGAATCGACGCGTTTACGCAGTTGACGGACAGTACATAGCAACGACATCAGACATCGAGAGCCTTCACCTACCATCGGGTTCCTACATCGTTCACAACGCGTGCGGAAACCACTCGCATTCGGATTTGGTGTGTGTGCTTCGATAAGCAAGATCATCGAGTGACAGAAAAAGCTTTAATCCTTACGCCTCCGTCAGCGAATAGTCGATAGAAATACACGCCGTTCGGAACACTTGCGACGTCAAATCTCACTTCGTACGTGCCAGCGGACATGTGCTGACTAACGATGGCCGTCGCGCAAACACCAGCGATATCTACAATATCCAGCTCGACAGCCCCTTCGCCTAAGACCCTAAACCGGATGACTGCTTCATCAAGCGCGGGGTTAGGGTGTACACTTTCAATGAGGGGTCCTGACAAGGGGCTCGATGCCACATTGTCGACTTGTTTAACAGATGACACACCTCCAGTGCCAGTGCCGACGATAAAGGCGCCAACAGAGTCGACGCCTACTGCCATACCAATGTTGGCATCGAGAAAATCAACGGCCCACATTGTGCCAGTTGTCGGGCTTGATTGTGGCTTCCATGTGGTGCCACCGTCTGTTGTATGAAGCAGAGTATTCACGCCAACTATGGTGCCGTTGTTGGCATCAGCAAACCACACGCCATAAAGAGTGCGGGTAGTGCCGCTGGTTTGCGGAGTCCATGTAGTGCCGCCATTGGTTGTTCGAACAACGATACCCCGTGTTCCGACTGCAGTGCCTGCGTTCTTGTTAACGAATGAGATTGCATACAATGCAAGTGTATCACCGGAATCCTGGGTCGTCCACACAGATCCTGCATTGGACGTGCGCAATATGATGCCACCATCGCCGGTGATGGTGGCATTGTTGTTGTCGATAAAATGGACGTCGGTCAGGTGCCTAGTGGTGTTGCTTACTTGTGCTGTCCACGTCAACCCACCGTTTATTGTGCGAAGGATGGTGCCACTGTTGCCGACAATCGTGCCTCTGTTTGGGTCGGTAAAGTGAACACCTCGCAGCACAACTAGCGCGCCACTATTCTGTGAAGTCCATGTTTGACCCCCGTTTGCTGTGCGCAGAATCGTGCCTTTCGACCCAACCACATGTCCTCTGCTTGCGTCGAGGAAGTGCACATCAAAGAAGTTTTCTGTGGTTCCTGACGACTGCTTCTCCCAGATTGCACCACCCGTCGTGGAGTGCAGAATTGTGCCCGCGTCGCCGACAGCAAAGCGTGTGTCGACATCGATGATTTGGCACCCAAACAACTCCGGATTTACATGCGTGAGCGCAGGGCGAAGGAGAGACCAGCCGTCCTGAGCGCACGACGCGGCGGTGGAAAGCACAAACGACGCGATTAGAAGCGTGAGTTTCATCTTGAGTCCTTGGGTTCTAAGTCACAATACTCCTCTAACCTATAAAACTATTGCTCGAACTGAAGGCAGGACTGAACAACGGAAAGAAGGGTTGAGTCGCCACTAAGACGCATATTTGCTGCTATTGCCTGTGCCAATCCGCAGAACCATCCTCGACGAGTTAACAACTACCGTGCGCTCCATGCTCGCTCGCGAGAAGCCGGAGCGTGTGCTGTTTATGACGGGAGAGGCCGGCATTGGCAAAAGCACGCTTCTGAAGCAACTGGTAGCCGAACTCGAAGCCGACGCCAAGCCACCTGTCGTAGCCATTGCGGAGTGCTCAACGCCTGTTGCTGGTAGTGGTGTTGGTTTTGTCGAGGCGCTTAAGCCGTTTGCCGATATTATGGCCGGACTTGTAGAGGCCGGAGCGGCCGCGGCGGAATCGGCGGCCGGACAAAAGAAGCGTCCGGGCTTCAAACTCGACATCGGAAAGTTCTTTGTTGATACAGCTCCGTCGTGGATCGGACTCATACCGGTAATCGGCTCTCCAATTTTTCACGCTATGAGCATTGTGGGGTCTGGATACGACCAAGTGTACTTGCACAACAAGCTGCGTGCAGAAAGTAATAGTGCTGCATCAAACCAGGAGCAAGTGTTTCGTCAGTATATAAACTTTCTTAGCAAACTCTCAGCCGAAATACCCGTCCTGATTATCCTCGACGACTTTCACTGGGCAGACACCAGCTCAACGAACCTGTTGTTTGCAGCTTCTCGAGACCTCGCAGCAAACCAGGTTGTATTTCTTGTTGTGTATCGCAAAGGCGATTTGCTGCGTGCAGCGAATCAGGATGAGCATGCACTCCTCAAAGTGCGTGATGAAATAGAGCGCTACTCTATGAGTATTGCAATCGAGATACCGATTGCAGATCAACACGACTTAAGCAACCTTGTTCGAGAGAGGTATCCAGATTATAGCTCGAACGACGCGCTCGAAAAGTGGCTGCTGCGCATCACTAATGGCAACTTCTTATTTGCGACACAGTTTTTGTCGACGCTCGAGCACGACCATTTTCTCGAACCGAAGTCAGCATTGCTACTTAAAGATCTTGCAAGCGTGCCTGTGCCATCAAGCGCCAGCGCAGTTGTGTCTGCACACATCCGTCGGCTTAATGACGACGACAAAGAGCAGCTGCGGTACGCAAGTGTAGAAGGCGAGACCATTACGGCCGCTATGGTGTCGCGGTTCGTTGATGTTCCGAAGCTAAAGATGATGCAGCGGCTCAGAATGATTTCTGAGCAGCACCACGTCATTCGCGCGATTGGCACGCACACTCTCTATGCGAAAGAGACTACCGCGTATCAGTTTGTGCATTTCCTCGTACACAAAACCTTGTACGACGATTTGGGACAAGAAGAGCGCGAGGTACTGCATGGTATTGCGGTCGATGTGCTCGAGGAAGAACTCGCCGCCGCAGAGGAAGCGCAGCATAATGTACACGTCGTGGCGTCGCGGCTTGCAGCGCATGCAATCATCAGTCAGCGTTACAAGCCAGCTGCCGAAGGGTATCTGAAGGGGGCCCAATGGGTCTGGAAGAGTTATGCGGCCGAAGAAGCACTGTATTTGCTAGACCAGTGTCAGGAAGCAGCACATAAACCAAAAAAGCCGTCAGCGGAATTGCTCTCAATTGGACTCGAGGCACTCCTTCTCAAGGCAATAATTTGTCTGCATGGCGCGCGCTACGTTGAAGCAGAAGCCCATTCTGTAGAGGCCCTTGTTTTAACAAATGCTAGTGTAGGCACTCCTGCGCAGCGCAGCAACGCGTCCGTTAGTCTAGCATGGGTGAAATGGACTCGTGGACGTTATGACGAGGCGGAGAGCGATGCGTTAGTCGCAATAGAAATCGCTAGAACAGCGAACGATTCAAAAAGCCTTCTTCGCGCACTTATTATCCTTGGGCATACCTGCTTTAATCGAAGTCGGTTAGACGAGGCAATGGACTATTACCAGCAAAGTCTCGACGAGTCGATTGCTGTTGGTGATGAGCATGGTCGCGCATGGGCACTTTCGAATGTGGGCAACGTGCATCACCGTCGCGGCAGTTTTGTGGTCTCGCTAAAAAACCACCAAGACGCACTTGCCATTTACCGTTCACTTGGTGATTCCGTAGGCGTGCAGGGTGCACTTGTAAACATTGCAAACGATTTACTGATCACGCAAAAACTCGATCTCGCCAACGAGAGCTACCAGGAAGCGCTTAAACTGGCCCGTTCGTCCGGTGCCTTACGCCTTGAAGTCATCATCCTTAATAACATGGTAAGCATCAGTGCACACAAAAAGCGCTTCGACGAAGCGCTCGAGTTTGCGCAGAATGCACTCGCCATAGGCAAACGCATTGACGACCCCGCAATGATTGCCGATTCATTGTGCAGGATTGGTGAGGTGTATCGTGATACAAATCGTCTGGATGAAGCATTAGACCATTACTCGCTATCGCTCGAAGTAGCCACCAAGTTGAATGATCGGTACAACGTTTCGGTAGCTCGCTACAACATTGCGTACGCCTATCTCCTACAGAACCGTCCCGCAGACGCGACGCCCCTGTTACAGACCACCCTACAAGTGTTCGCCGAACTAAAAATGCCACACTTCGTAACCGAAGCTGCGCTGGCAACAACGTGCTGCACCCTAAAACTCGAAGCTTCGGACCACGATGGCAATGTTAACGTCACGGCGAGCGAGATTCTTGATAGAACTCGTGTCATCGTAGAAGCGCACGGCGTCGACCTCGCCATCTACGACGCAATCTGGGAGGGATGGCTTCCAGAACTTCCGAAGCTCGGTATTAGGCTCGCGGATTAGTCGAGCACAAACGGCAAATGCATCGCAATAAATTGTGCCGATTCTCAGAATCTCGTATTGGGATATGGTGCATTTTTGCCGTCCCACTACTGTACGTCGTCGCAGAGTAAATCACGGGATATCCGATCATGAACGCTGAAGCGTTGCGATCTGTCCAAGCTCCACTGAAGGAGCTATACCGCGAAGCCCCGGAAGCAGCGTTGATCACGCTACGAGCTGAAGGACGCTTAGGCGAAGGGGTGAGCTGTAGCATCGAAACCGGTAAAGCACTTGTGGTTGCAGGGCTGCATCAAGCAACGGGAGGCAGCGGCCTGAACGCATGCTCGGGCGATATGCTACTCGAAGCACTGGTTGCCTGTGCTGGTGTTACACTCAATGCGGTTGCCACTGCATTAGGAATTGAGTTACGTAACGCATCGGTCCAAGCCGAAGGAGATTTAGATTTCCGCGGCACTCTTGGCGTATCGAAGGTTGTGCCCGTGGGCTTTCAAAACATACGACTGAAATTTACTCTCGACACGGATGCTTCAGTGGAGCAGCTCGGTACGCTGTTACGTCTTACTGAGAAGTACTGTGTTGTGTACCAAACGCTGGTGCAGCCCCCTACCATGACCCTTACTGTTGATTCTGGCAAACCACACAATGCAGGAGCACATCATGTCGACGTTGCAAGCAACGAAGCTCGAGGAATTGAGTCGTAACCTCAACGGATCGATGATTTTGCCTGGGGCAGACGACTACGATAGCGCGCGAACGATCTGGAATGGCATGATCGACAAGCGTCCGGCAATAATCGTGCGGTGTGCAGATACAGCAGATGTCGTAAGCGCCGTGAATTTCGCAAGAGATAATAAGATGATGCTTGCCGTGCGTGGTGGTGGACACAACATTGCAGGTAACGCAATATGCGACGACGGTCTTGTCGTGGACCTCTCGCAGATGAAAGCAGCAAAGGTCGACGCCGTCAAGCGTCTCGTTACGATAGAAGGTGGCGCGCTGCTTTCCGACCTCGACGCGGCAACGCAAGCGCATGGTCTTGCAACGCCGCTCGGGATCAACTCGACCACAGGCGTTGCCGGGCTAACGCTTGGTGGTGGTTTTGGTTGGCTGAGTCGCAAGTATGGTATGACAGTCGATAATCTTGAATCGGCAGAAGTTGTAACAGCTGCGGGTGATGTTGTGCGAGCAAGTGCCACCGAGAACGCTGACCTATTCTGGGCGTTGCGCGGTGGTGGTGGAAATTTTGGTGTGGTTACGAAGTTCGAGTTCCGACTGCATCCTGTCGGACCCAATGTGTTGAGTGGTCTAATAGTCTATCCGCTCGCTGAAGCAAAGAAAGTGTTGCAGCAGTACCGCGATTTCATTGCGAACGCACCAGACGACCTTACTGTTTGGGTTGTATCTAGACTCACACCACCGATGCCATTCATACCAGAAGAATATCACGGCAAGAGTATGGTTGCACTTGCAATCATGTATGCGGGCGACCCGGAGAAAGGCGAGGAGCTCATTGCGCCCCTTCATACGTTCGGAACAACCATCGGTGTGCATGTTGGTGTACAGCCATATACTGCATGGCAACAAGGGTTCGATCCGTTGCTCGCACCCGGAGCACGCAACTATTGGAAGTCGCACAATTGCTCTACACTCGATGACGGCTTGCTCGATACCATCATCGAATATGTGAATAAGTTACCATCTCCGGATTGCGAAGTATTCTTCGGTGCACTCGGAGGCGCCACTGCTAGACCAGCACCAGACGCCGCCGCATATTCACACCGGGACGCTGCATTCGTCATGAACATTCATGGCCGATGGACGAATGCTTCGGATGACGCTAAATGCATTGCATGGGCGCGCGACCTGTTTAACGCAACTGCCCAGTATGCCAGCGGTGGTGTGTACGTCAATTTCCTTACAGCAGAAGAGGGCGATCGCGTGCGCCTGGCATACGGTGAGAACTATGACCGCCTTGCCCAGATAAAGAGCAAGTACGACCCGAACAATCTCTTTTGTGTGAATCAGAATATCAAGCCAGCATGAAATCGGCACTTCACAGTATAGGTTCGAGATGGTAGATCGCATACATTGAATGCGCTGCACGATACTTTCTGCGATTCAACAAATTCGGGAGATATTATGAGGTTCATAGGACTGCTTTGCGTGGTAACCGTAGTCACGTCGGTTGTTGGGCAAGCTCAAAAGACAACTTTGCCATGTGGTACGATGGAGTACCTGGAACGGATGAAACGAGAGAATCCGAATCTGGAAGAGCTGATGCGCGCCTACGAGTCTCGGTTAGCTGCCTCAGACAAGGGCACCGAACAGGTGCAGGCGCTAACGACGATCGTGATACCAGTGGTTGTTCATATCGTGTACAACACGAACGAGCAGAATGTCACAGACGATCGCATCTACAGGCAGATTGCGACGCTGAATGCGGACTTTGCCGGACTCAATCCGAACTCGATGGCGGCATTCTCCACGTCGTTAAAGGCAAACACTGGTATACAATTCTGTTTGGCTCAAAAGTCACCGAATGGTACGAGTACAACGGGTATCGTGCGACGACAGACCAATGTTGCGTCGTTTATAACGGACAATTCGGTGAAGTTCGATGCCACCGGAGGCTCGAACGCGTGGGATCCCAATCTGTATCTCAACATCTGGGTGTGCAACCTCGGCAATGGTGGTTACGGGCAGTTTCCCGGCACCGGTAGTCTGAACACGTTTGGGCTAGTCGTGAATTACAACTACTTCGGAGTAGGAGATAGCCAGCATTGGGGCAAAGGCAATGTGGGCTCGCACGAGGTTGGCCACTGCTTTAATCTGCGCCATACATGGGGTGACGATGGTGGTGCTTGTACCGGAACTGACTACTGCGCCGACACGCCGAACGAAGCGAATTATGGCCCGAGATTAACGCAGGGAATAACCACCGACATCGGGCTTACAGTGACTGATGCATGTGCTACTTCGAGTCCGGGTGTTATGTACATGAACTTCATGGACTATGCCAACGACTACACCTACGCCAATTTTACCTCTGACCAAACAACACGAATGAGGGCAAACTTTGCAAGCCCTAGCGGAGCGCTGCAACTGCTGGCATCATCCACAACATGTAACGTGCCATCGGCGTGTGAAGCGCCAACAGAATTGAACGTCAGTGTGGCATTGCGAACAAGCGCAGACATCACCTGGGCAGCAATGCAGAATGCGACATCGTACAACCTTCGCTATCGCAAGGTGGGCACAGCGACATGGAATACGGCGATTGCAGCGTCGAACATGATGCAGGTAAATGGGCTCACAAGAAACACATCCTACGAGTTTCAGGTGCAGACGTTGAACGGTGCAACTCAGAGCGCCTTCTCGTACATCATGTCATTCAGGACAGCCCAGAACGACCCGCCAACAGCATTGCCGCCACCAACGCTTGTCTCTCCCGTTCCGGGTGGGATGACCCCTGCCGTGGACGTTACGCTGAGTTGGAATGCTGTAACTGGCGCCACTGGGTACGAGGTGCAATACTCGATGAATGGCGACCTAACGAATGCCATTCAGAAAATTACAACATCGGTTTCGACGTCGATTTCGAATTTAATGTACAACACGGCGTACTACTGGAGATCTCGAGCAACAGTAAATAATGTTACGAGCAACTGGTCTGCAGTGCGCAGTTTTACGACACCTAACGGTCAATTGCCGCCACCAATTCAAACAGCGCCACTAAACAATGCAACGAACGTCGCGCTGCCATGCACACTGCTTTGGGATTCCGTCCCGAACGCCACTGGTTACCTACTGCAATACTCGACAAACGGAGATATGACTGGTGCTTTGGAGATTACGCGTCCTCTTGGTTACACAACGCGATGCCTGCTTGCATACAACACACAATATTTCTGGCGTGTGAAAACCACAAACGGTACGCAAGCGAGCGCGTGGTCGGACATCTGGACGTTTACCACGACTCCTGATGTGCTTGCAGCGCCGGTCTTAACAGTACCGTCTAACAATGCACAAAACATTGCTGTTGCCCCAACATTTAATTGGCAAAGTGTAACCAACGCCGAAGGATACGAACTGCAGTATGCTTCGAACAGTGCGTTTACCAACCCGGTCATCTTCAACACGACACAAATCACAGCAACGGCATCAGGATTGACGAACAATTCGCTGTATTACTGGAGGGTACGTTCAAAGCGAACTGCCGACACGAGTAGCTGGTCAGTGGTACGATCGTTTACCACAGAGCAGTTACTCCTTGCTACGCCGGCATTGATATCACCGGCTGATCTAGCAACCAAGATCTCGACTGGCCCGACGCTGTCATGGAATTCTGTGAGCAGTGCCACAGACTATGAGGTGCAGTATTCGAAATCATCGAGCTTTAGCACAACCACATCCGTCGCTACGTCGAGCACATCAACTGCCCTAATGGGCCTTACAACAAACACGACATACTACTGGAGAGTGTTGGCAAGTGCGTCAGGATACCAGAGCAGCATCTGGTCTTCGGTTTACAGTTTCAAGACGACGGCAGGCGCCAAGAAAGAAGCAGCTATTGAAGATGCAGTGTCTGCTGATGGCGCGAGCCGCCAACCCGCCATAACATGCCATCCAAACCCATTTGGCTCGGTGGCAACCATCGAGATCCGACTTGAGCAACCAGGCTACACCCATCTCGCCCTGTACGACCTAGTTGGCGTAGAGGTACTGACGATTGCTGGTGCGTACATGGGCATCGGAACTTCGTCGTTTACTATCATGGGCGACGGGCTTCACAGCGGTGTGTATTACTGCCGACTGATGAGTGGTGGTGCCGTAGTCACCAAACAACTGCAACTTGTCCGGTAGCACCGATCAATAAGCATGTATAAGAATCAACAAAGGCAACGGCCCACAAAGCTGTTGCCTTTTTTGTGACACTTTTGCAATTGGTTGCATCCATCGCGCGCTTTACGCAATCCCCTGGTTCAACCTTGCTTTGTGTGCAGTATTGGCTCTCGCCATGACATCGCTGGGCGTTGATACGTCGGCCCAAACTATTATTACACCGCTGGAGAGTCAGCGGGCGTGGACCGGACAGCGTGTTGGTGTTACCGACATCACGATTGAGTATCCAAGACCACATGATTCCGACGTCGGGTTCATGGACGATTATCTTTAACAAAGAGTCGAATGCATGGGGCATTTACTTTTATAAACAAAGTGACGATGTACTGCCTGTCATCATCACGCCAGTAGCCGCCGCTCATCAAGAACAACTTGACGTTCGCGTTCCCATCGTCGTAGACGTCAAGGACGCCGTCATCAACCACCTGCGAAGTCAGCTTACGTCTCTGCACGGTTTCAATCCCGACATGTACACAAACGCAGCATCGTATGCACTTGTCCACAATCTCGACAAGGTGCAGGGTAAGGCATGGGCAGAACGTGCGTATGGCTCGAAGGCATCGTACACGAATGGTATGCTACTTGCCGAATACGAGGACGCACTAGGCAACGCCGCAAAGGCAAAGGAACTTCACCGCTGTTGATGAACCCACTCCAGAAACAAAGAAAAACTCGGAGATGTGGCTGAAGAAGCTCGACGGGATGTGAAGTGACTGCATTAGGGAGGCCAAATTCGACTCGATTAAAGAGGGCCATGTCACATAACACATAGCGATGCTCACGGGCTGCTCGATGAGCAAGCCCAAGAAGTCCACGATCGACGTGCAAGGCACGGCAGTTACGGTTCTGAATCTGAACAATCAAGATTACATTTCCCTGACTGACCTCGCTAGGTTTAGGAATACACAAGAGCCGTATGCCATCATTAACAACTGGATGCGTACTCGCGGCACGGTCGAATTCCTAGGTCTGTGGGAAGAACTGAGCAATGCAAAGTTCAAACCTCTCGAATTCGAGAGGTTTAGAAATGAGTCTGGCAGCAATTACTTCGTCCTGTCGCCCCAACGTTGGGTGGAGGCCACAAATGCTATTGGCATCATGTCAAAATCGGGGCGGTACGGTGGCACCTTTGCCCACCGTGAGATAGCATTTGAGTTCGCATCCTGGTTATCTCCGTCTTTCAAGCTCTACCTCATAAAAGAATTTCAAAGGCTTAAGGACGACGAGAATCGACGCCTCTCCCAAGACTGGAACCTCAACCGCACCCTAGCCAAACTCAACTACAGCATCCACACCGATGCAGTGAAAACCAACCTCATTCCATTAGTGGTGACACCATCGCAAGCACGAATGACTTACGCATCAGAAGCCGATGTTCTCAACATGGCTCTCTTTGGTCAGACAGCAAAGCAATGGCGGGACTCAAATCAAAATGTCAATGGCAACGTACGCGACCATGCCACTATCGTTCAGCTTCTCGTGTTGTCTAATCTCGAGAACTTGAACGCAGAGCTCATATACATGAACCTGCCTCAGAACGAACGTCTGAAGCGACTCAATGAAATTGCTATCCGCCAGATGCAAACACTTACCGTTAAGGTAGTGTAATAGGATAGTCGGTACGGCGTTGTCGTCACTTCGCGACATATTTGCCGCCGATGTCCACGCCCATCCGTAGAACAATCCTCGACGAGCTGACGACGACCGTGCGAGCAATGCTCGCGCGTGAGATGCCCGAGCGTGTACTGTTCATGACCGGTGAAGCGGGCATTGGCAAGAGCACACTGCTGTCGCAACTCATTGCCGAACTCGTGAACGACGCTGCGAACGGAGATACCACCCGAGCCGCGACTCCTATCATCGCAACTGCGGAATGCTCGACTCCGGTCGCAGGTAGTGGCGTTGGCTTTGTTGAAGCGCTAAAGCCATTTGCGGATATCATGTCTGGCTTGGTCGAATCAGGTGTCGGTGGTAAAGGGGCGAAGAAGGGGTCTGGCAGGAAATTCAAATTGGACATCGGGAAGTTTTCGTCGATACAGGAGGCGCAGGGGGCTTGTACTGCGTGCAGATGCAGAGCGGGGGAGTTGATCAGACGCAGCCCCTTATTCCGATGAAATGAAAACAGCACAATTCCTAGCGATTGCCGCACTCCTCGTGTTCACGCAATGCGCCACTCTGCATGCGCAGTGGGTGCAGACGAACGGTCCGTACACGGCCAAAGTCGCTGCCATTGGGGTACACGGCGAGTATCTATTTGTTGGTACGGATGCCGGCGGTGTATTCCGCTCCACTAATGACGGTGATGATTGGGAACGTGTAATCGTTAAAGACACTGCCATTGGAATTCGTGCATTTACATCGAATGGCACCACACTTTTTGTCGGGACGGAATCCGATGGTGTGTTTCGCTCTAGTGATGACGGTATCACGTGGACGCCGGCAAATGCTGGTTTTGGTGAGTCAACAGACATTATTGCAATGGCTTCAATAGGTCACAATGTGTTTGCTGGCAGCTATAGCGGTGGCAGGTTCATTTCAACGGACGACGGTGTTACGTGGACACCGTTACCGACTCCAGCGAACACATATAGCGCACGCATGATGGTCGTTCGGGGGGACGAGCTTATGGTTGGAGGCTCAGGCATACTCGTGCACTACTACGATGGTACGAAGTGGAAATTCTGGTCTATGGGCTTTCAGAATCAGTATCCAATGGCACTTGCCGCACTTGACAGCACCGTGTTTGCGTCGACCATAAATGGTGTGTATCGCAGTACGGACGATGGCGTGACCTGGACCGAAGTCAATAACGGGCTCACTAGTCTGCGCATCACTGCGCTTGCTGTTAGCGGCACGAAAACATTTGCTGCGACAGAGGATGGGATGTTTGTGCTGACGAACAACAGTTCGACATGGACTAAGGTGAAGACTGGGCTCACGAATACAAACGCAGTAACGTTCGCAGTGAATAAGGGTAACCTCTACATGGGATCGTACGGCGGAGGTGTCTCGCGCACAACGGACAATGGTGCATCCTGGAGTGCCGTTAATGTCGACTTGCCGGATGCTTACGTGTCAGCGCTTGTCATGGTCGATTCGGTACTATATGCGGGCTCACCTTATGGAGTTATTTACAGAACCACCAACAACGGTGAACGTTGGACGGCGCAAGGTGAATCTCGACAGTTTGCACCTGTGAACGCACTCGTCTTACATGATACTACTCTGTTTGCAGCGACTGAAAAGGGCGTGTGGCAATCATCCGATCGTGGTGCGAATTGGCTCGAACTCAATAACGGCCTGACCGAGAACGTGAATGACATCGTAGCTAGTGGTAATACGTTGTTCGCAGCAACGCAAGGGGGTGGCATCTATCGCTCCACTAACTACGGCACGAATTGGAGTGCTGTCAATAATGGCATCGAGTTTTGGCCCACTCGCGCTATTGCGAGCATCGACACCAATGTTTGCGCCGCGACTCTCGGGGGAGGCATTTACCGATCTACGAACGGTGGTGCAAACTGGACTCAACACTACAATGGGTTGCCGAACACATGGCTTGAATCGATTGCAGTCAACGGGAATACCTTATATGCTGGGGGAATCGATGGATGTGTTGCTCGCTCCACGGACTTCGGCGTGCGTTGGACTGATATGGGCATCAATCAGCCTAGTGCGCCCGTCATTGGGCTTGTGGCAAGCGGAAACAATCTGTTCGCTGTCACGCCTGAAAACGGAGTTTTTCTTACGACCGATAGTGGCACTACCTGGACTTGGATAAGCACGGCTGTCGTAGCGGCTAAAGTCCTTTCACTTTGTGTAAGTGCTACGCATATCTTCATCGGTACCGAATACAAAGGCGTTTGGCAGCGTCGTCTTTCCGAAGTGATTAGCGCAGTCGACGCGTCGCCGAATGATGTCGCGGACCAATTCTTACGCGCTTCCCCTAACCCATCTCATGCAAACACAACCATCGCGTTCTCGCTACCGCACTCGAGCTACGTAACGCTAAACATCTTTACTACCCACGGCGAGCACCTCACAACGCTCCTGTCAGGGCACCTTGATGCGGGTTCACATACCGTGGAGTGGAATACTGGTAGCCTCGTAGGGGGCGCAGTAGTTGCAGGGGGCTTGTACTACGTGCAAGTACAAAGCGGGGGTCGCGTACAGACAAAGTCACTTATCTTGCTCAAATGAAAACAACCCGGTTTCTGCTGCAGCGCAACGGCATTCCTGAGGGGACGTCGATGTCCGGATTCGCTTCCAACGGAGCAGATGTATACGCTGCAGGTACTCGCATGGAATGGCAGACATACGGAATGCTTGGCG
>JBKJNB010000131.1:0-68404 GCA_046595995.1 Candidatus Kapaibacteriota bacterium | reverse complement strand
CATCTTTCTCTGAACCGAGTTTGCGCGATGTGGTGGCGATGAATGTTGCGACTTCGCGCTCTGTTAAACCTGCGCGCACCATGCCGAGCATTTTCTCATACGTGGTGCTTGCGAGTTGCGCTGCAGCGCTTAGAGAATTAATCTCGGCGCTCGATTTGGCGAGAAGGGCGCGCTCGACTAGGGCAGGCACTTCAACGAGCTTTGTTGGCGCGAGAGCCTTCTTCATCGAGTTGTAGCCGGCAAAGGAATGCCTTGAAGGGTCGAAGCCAAGAGTCTTCCATTTGCCGGCAAGCCCCTTACTCTTAACGACTGACCACGGGTCGCGATCGATGTGTACGTGTAGGCCGTCGATTGGCAGGAGTTCTTTCTGGACCTGTATGGTGTACAAGTCGTTTGTAAAGAAGTGTACTGCTTTCTGCGTAACGATCGCAAGTGCATACGACCCTGAAAAGTTCAGGAGGTATCGCAGCGAGGACAGGTGTGTGATGACATAAGCATCGACACTGTTCGCTTTCATTGCTTTGCGGACAGAAGCAAATCGTTCCGCAGCCATTCGCAATTGTTTTCCCGAAGCCATAGTGTTTTTGCTTGTAGTAGTTGAAAGTATCGCGTGTCGTCGCAATTAACGAGTGTAGTAGTTAGGCGATTCTTTTGTGATAATGATGTCGTGCGGGTGCGACTCGCGTAGACTTGCAACCGACATACGAACGAACTGCGCGTGTTCTTGCATTTCCGCAAGCGTACTGCATCCGCAATAGCCCATTGCAGCGCGAAGTCCACCAACCATTTGATAAATCGTATCGCCTGCGCTGCCCTTGTATGGCACACGACCCTCGATACCTTCGGGTACGAGCTTGCCAATTTCTTCTTCGACGTCCTGGAAGTAGCGATCGGCAGACCCTTGGTTCATAGCCCCCAACGAGCCCATGCCGCGATAGATCTTGTAGGCACGTCCCTCGAGTAGCACCATCTCACCGGGTGATTCTTCAAGTCCGGCAAGGAGTCCACCAATCATCACGGTATCTGCACCTGCGGCAATTGCTTTGGCAACATCGCCGGTTTGCTTAATGCCACCGTCTGCAATTAGCGGAATGCCTAACGCACGTGTAACTGTTGCAACATTCATGATAGCTGTAATCTGAGGCACACCAACGCCAGCAACGATACGTGTGGTGCAGATCGAGCCTGGACCGATGCCGACCTTAACCGCATCGGCACCTGCATCGATAAGTGCCTTTGCTGCATCTGCCGTTCCGATGTTTCCTGCAACAACTTCGAGTGAAGGGAAGCGCGCTTTAACGGCTTGAACTGTAGTAATCACACCCTTGGTGTGTCCGTGTGCCGTGTCGACAATTACAACATCGACACCCGCTTCAACCAATGCATGAACGCGATCGAGTGTATCGGGTGAGATGCCCACAGCCGCGCCAACACGCAAGCGGCCTTGCTCATCCTTTGCAGCGTTCGGGTATTTCTTCTTCTTCTGTATGTCTTTTACCGTCATCAGGCCAACTAATAGTCCATTTTCATCGACGATGGGCAGTTTCTCGATGCGGTGTTCCTGAAGGATGCGCTCAGCGTCTTCGAGCGTCGTACCGATGTGTGCCGTCACAAGCTTTTCCGACGTCATGATATTAGCGACAGGTTCGTGACCGTTGCTCGCAAAGCGCATGTCGCGATTCGTAACAATGCCAATGAGCTTGTTTGAAGCATCAACAACAGGAAACCCCGAGACCTTGTACTTGGCCATGAGTTCTTGTGCTTCGCGTACGGTCTTGTCGCGCGTGAGAGTAATCGGCTTGCGAATCATGCCACTCTCTGAGCGCTTTACCTTGTCGACCTCTTCGGCCTGGCGTGCAATGGTCAGGTTTTTGTGGATGATGCCGATGCCGCCTTCACGAGCAAGGGCAATCGACATTGCGGACTCTGTTACCGTGTCCATGGCAGCAGAGACAAGCGGAATTCGAAGTGTGATAGCCTTCGTGAGCCTTGCCGACGTATCGGCGTCGCGTGGTAGCGTTTGCGAATAGCGCGGCACAAGCAGAACATCATCGAATGTGATGCCTTCTGCCCAAAATTTCTGCTCGTTCATGAGAACCTATTCGCGTATGAGTTTTGATGCCCTGATGCGCGCTTCAGCCCAATGCAATTCCTTGCGTGCAACCTCGCGAGCCACTTTGTCGGAACCTGAATCCGCACTCTCACGAGCTGTTGCGAGGTCTGCCTCAGCCTTGGCGCGATCGATCGTCGACGCTTCTACGAGTTCGTTGACGACGATGTTGACATTGTTGTGAAGGACTTCAACAAATCCCTCGCGCGACGCGAAATACGTTGTTGCGTTTGAAGAATCGTCGATTTTGATTACACCCACATCCAACGATGAGATGATCGGAGCGTGATTATAGAGCACTTGAAAGGGGCTCTGTGAGCCTGGTACCGAAACAGCGAGAGCACTGCCATCATAGGCAGTGGTTTGCGGAGTAACGATTGAAACGTGCAGTGTGCGGTCAGAAGCCATCTAGTGCTGTCCTATTCTCTTCGTCGGTTTCTACTCAGTTCTGCGATTTCTTGTGTGCGTCCCAAACTTCGTCGAGTGTACCCTTATAGCTAAAGAGCCCCTCGTTGATTTCGTCCACTTCGCCGTCAAGAATCGACTTGAAATCGGAAATGGTGTCTGAAATTTTTACGTAGCGACCAGGGAATCCAGTGAATTGCTCTGCAACGTGGAACGGTTGCGAGAAGAATCGCTGAATCTTGCGAGCACGGTAAACGGTTTGTTTATCCTCGTCTGAAAGTTCATCCATACCGAGAATCGAGATAATGTCCTGAAGGTCTTTGTATGACTGCAGAATCTTCTTCACACGCATTGCAGTGTCGTAGTGGTCTGAACCAATAATCAGAGGATCGAGGATACGTGATGATGAATCGAGCGGATCGACCGCTGGGTAGATGCCGAGTTCAGCAATCTGACGACTCAACACCGTTGTAGCATCCAAGTGGCTAAAGGTGTTCGCAGGTGCTGGGTCGGTAAGGTCATCCGCAGGTACGTATACGGCTTGTACGGAAGTAATCGAACCACGATCGGTCGATGCGATACGCTCTTGTAGAGCACCCATTTCCGTTGCAAGCGTTGGCTGATATCCCACAGCAGACGGCATACGTCCAAGGAGTGCCGATACTTCTGAGCCAGCCTGTGTGAACCGGAAAATGTTGTCTACGAACAACAACACATCACGTCCTTCTTCATCACGGAAGTACTCTGCCATTGTAAGCGCCGTTAGAGCAACGCGAGCACGAGCGCCAGGTGGTTCGTTCATCTGTCCGAACACCAGCGCTGTCTTATCAATTACTCCCGACTCTGTCATTTCAAGATAAAGGTCATTGCCTTCGCGTGTGCGTTCACCAACACCAGCAAACACAGAGTAACCACCGTGTTGCTTAGCGATGTTGTGAATGAGTTCCTGAATGATAACCGTTTTACCTACACCTGCACCACCGAAGAGACCCGTCTTGCCACCTTTGGTGAACGGCTCGATTAGATCGATGACTTTGATACCCGTTTCAAACATTTCCTTTTGCGTGGAAAGGTTTTTGAACTCGGGAGGCGAACGATGGATGGACCATTTCTTTTCGGAGTTAATCACGCCCTTCTCATCGATGGGCTCGCCAATAACGTTGATGAGCCGACCAAGTACTGCAGGACCAACAGGTACTGAGATTGGCAAGCCCGTATCACTTACTTCCATTCCACGAACGAGACCATCGGTGGTATCAATGGCGATGGCGCGTACGCGATCTTCACCGAGGTGCTGCTGCACTTCGACAACGAGTGTTTCAGCTTTGCCCGTTTCGGCAGACAATCGCTTGATGTGCAGAGCATTAAGAACAGGAGGGATAGTTCCGGGTGCGAATTCGACATCAACGACTGGACCAATTACTTGTACAACGCGACCGTTATTCATAGGGGACCTAAAGTTCAGACGGATGTGATGCGAAATAGAATTGCAAAAATAGGGATTGCAGCGCAACCCGACGTGAAAGACCCGTCGGCCGAGCCCCTTTTCGTAAATTTGTCAGCTTATTCTCCATAGGGGTCTTATGTCCAGCTACATCGTTTCCGCCGTACGCACACCAGTAGGGTCACTACTTGGCGCACTCAGCGACCTGTCGGCTCCGCAGCTAGGGGCGATTGCCATCAAGGGGGCTCTCGAGGCCGCTGGCCTCTCGCCAGATGCCGTGAACGAAGTCATCATGGGCAACGTGCTTACAGGTGGCGTTGGTCAGGCACCTGCGCGCCAGGCTGCAATTCTCGCGGGCCTGCCGAAATCGGTTGCCGCGCTGACGATAAACAAGGTGTGCGGGTCGGGCCTTAAGGCAGTGATGCTTGCCGATCAGGCAATTCGCTGCGGCGACTCCGAGATCGTGATTGCCGGGGGTCAGGAGTCGATGACGAATGCACCCCATGCAATGCTCGACTCACGCAAAGGTGTGAAGTTCGGCAATGCACGCATGGTTGACCTAATGCAGTGGGATGGCTTGTGGGACGTGTACAATCAGGTGCCGATGGGAGATGCTGCTGAACTATGTGCAACGGAGTGCGGGATCTCGCGCGAACAACAGGACGAATACACTGTCGCATCGTATACGCGCGCACAGGAAGCACAAAAGGCCGGCTACTTCAAGAACGAAATCGTACCGGTAACCATCAAGGGACGTAAGGGTGATGTTGTTGTAGAAAACGACGAAGAACCATGGAAAGTGGCCTTCGATAAAATCCCAACGTTGAAACCCGTGTTCAAGAAGGATGGTACGGTTACGGCAGCTAACGCATCAACGATTAACGATGGCGCCGCGGCACTTGTAGTCTGCTCAGAGGCGGCATTGAAAACGCACGGACTAAAGCCGATGGCACGCATTGTTGCACAAGTGTCATTCGCTCAAGACCCATTGTGGTTTACAACGGCTCCGATCGAAGCTATTCGACGCGTCGTAGCAAAAGCAGGCATGACTCTTGATGCAATCGATCTGTTTGAAATAAACGAAGCGTTTGCGGTAGTAACGCTAGCAGCGAAGAAAGAGCTCGACCTGATGCACGATAGAATTAATGTGCATGGTGGAGCTGTTGCGATTGGACATCCGATTGGTGCAAGTGGTGCGCGCGTTCTGACGACGCTCATCCACGCACTAAAGCAGCGTGGCAAGAAATATGGTCTGGCGACGTTGTGTATCGGTGGTGGTGAGGCGAGCGCACTAATCATCGAATCTCTGTAACAAGGACGTTTGTTTTTTTGACGGGTTCATAAGCGAAAGGTCTGATGAGTTTACGCAAGGTGACATTGATTGAAGGTGACGGCATTGGGCCTGAAATAGCCGAAGCTGTGGTTCGCGTATTTGCTGCAGCGAACGTGCCCATCGAATGGGAGCGGGTCGAAGCCGGACTCACGTCTATCGAACGAACTGGTGTAGGTGTACCAGCTGCAACACTCGATTCTATAAAACGCAACAAAGTAGCGCTGAAGGGACCGACGACGACTCCGGTTGGTGGCGGACACAAGAGTGTAAACGTTACAATTCGCAAGTCTCTCGAGCTGTACGCCAACGTTCGCCTAGCGCGATCGATGCCCGCGGTGCAGACACGGTTTACGAATGTTAACATTCTCGTGGTTCGAGAGAACATCGAGGACACTTACTCAGGCATTGAGTATTTCTCAACGCCCAACGTTGCTCAGTGTTTGAAAGTCATTACACGTCCGGGGTCCATGGCTGCCATTCGTTACGCCTTCGAAGAAACGCGTAAGCTTGGACGTCAGCGTGTGACGTGTGTGCATAAAGCAAACATTCATAAGATTACAGACGGACTTTTCCTCGAGGTGTTCAGGCAGGTAGCTGCGGAGTACACAGAGATAGAAGCCAATGACATTATCGTTGACAACTGCTGCATGCAGCTCGTAACACGTCCAGAACAATTCGACGTCCTCGTATTACCAAACCTCTATGGCGACATCGTAAGCGATTTGTGCGCAGGCATTGTTGGGGGGCTTGGTGTCGCACCAGGGGGCAATATCGGACGTGAATGTGCGGTGTTCGAAGCCGTGCACGGTTCTGCGCCGGACATCGCAGGTAAGGGACTTGCAAATCCGACGGCTCTGCTTGTCTCTGCAGTACAAATGCTGCAGTACATGGGCATGGTTGCCCACGCAGGTGTCATTCAGGATGCATTGGTGTCCGCGCTTGCGGCGGGCATTAAGACGCGCGACCTTGGTGGACAAGCTTCGACGACGGAGTTTACGTCGGCCATTATCGAGCGACTGCGCCCTGTGGTCGAAGAAGACATTGAAATTCCAGTTGTGGTGTTACCGGCCATTGTTGCCCCCGCTACAATAACAGAGGCATGGATGCTACACGGCGCGGATGTGTTCATGCGTCATGACGGAATGCCGACGCCGCCAGAACTAGTTGGCCCGTTCACCTTACGCACGATCTCAAATCGCGGCACAAAAATCTGGCCGGGCGAACAACCGAACATTCTGCTTGTCGATGAGTTTAGGTGTCGGTATGTGGCAGACGGCGCCGTAACGCGCACAGAGGTCACGACGCTTTTGAATGAATTGTCGAACCGCGGTTTCGATTGGGGACATGTAGAGCTTCTTCACACAGCCGGGGGGCAGCCACGATACTCGAAAGCACAGGGCGAATGACGGAGAAGCCCCCAGTGAAGCGCCCCTGGTGGCGACGAGCTGCGGCTTTCGTTTTCCTTTGGACCTACCGTATCGTAGGCACGCTGATTATTCTTTGTGCTCTGCTTGTTCTGTTCACCCAGACGAACATCTTTCGCGACTGGGCTCGTGGCACTGCAATCAATGCGCTAAATGACGTGCTGCTTGGGACGGTCGTGGTTGACGATATTCAACTCGACATTTTTCGCGGCATTGTCCTTAAGCACCCTCGCTTGTATGCGAATGGCACGACCGTGCTCGATGCAGAAGAGATTGTACTGAAGTATGATCTTGCGCCGTTGCTACAGAGCATTATCGTTATCAACGAGATAACACTTAAAAAACCGCAGATCTATATACAACGCAACAAGGGCGATAGCGTTTGGAATATCGAACGCATCGTAAAACCGGCGGCCGACACCACAACATCAGAGTTACCAGATTTTACTGTAATCGTACGCCTGCTGCGCATTCAAGGCGGCACGGTTTACGTTAACGACATGAACGAAGAATGGGGGGACAGTCGATACTTTAACCCAAGACACCTAAGCATTCGCGACCTTGAATTGCACGCGTCGGCTCGCGCAGCGTTGAAAGCCGAGGATTTTTCCGCGTCGATTAACAGGATGTCGTACACCAACCCGTACTCTCCGTTCGAAGTCAAAGATCTCGTTACATCCATTCGCCTTTGGCACGGAGGCTTGAGTGTACCAACGTTGACACTGCGTACGAATGGGTCGAACATTGGGCTACGTGTCGATGCTGATAGTGTTGACTTCTTCGGTGCAGTCTCGAAAGACTCCTTACGCAAACATCCAATGAATGCCTACATCGAGGCTGATCGCGTGTGGGGTCCGGACATCACATACTTCTTACCAGAGCTCGAAATACGCGATGGTTACAACCTGCGCACATACGCAACATTCGATGGACGTGATCTCGTTCTTGATGATGTTGAGCTGAGAGCGGATCGCACAGAACTCTTCGGCAAAATCAAGATTATGTATGTGGACAATTCAAAACCGTTATTCCTCGACGTATCGCTTGCGAATTCAACTGCTGTGTACGCAGACCTACGTCACAGACTGCCATTTATTCCATTACCAGAATTGACCTTCCTTTCGCAAACACGTTTTGAGCGCCTGCGTATGCGAGGTCCACCAGAAGACAGTCTATGGTTCGACCTTCACGCCGCCGATCGTCCGGGACGGTTTGATGGCGAATTGTCGTTATACCTAAAGGGAAAGGAAATTGGATACCGCGCTAATCTCGCAATTACGAAAGGCCAGTTAAAAGTCTTTCTCCCCGATAGCTCGAAACTCGACACCGATATGAACGGCAGATTGAGCATTCAGGGAACGGGCTTTGAACTCAGTACGATGAAGGCTGTGGTCGATCTGCAGCTCGATCGTTCGACTGTTTCCGGACTCGTAGTGCGCAAGACTGCGCTATTGGCTTCTGCCGATGGTGCCGGCAACATCTCAATCGATACCCTCGATCTAGAACTTCCGGCCACGAACCGTGACACCGTAGACACCCTACTAGACGTCAGCTCAACACAGACACTCGCTGCCAGCGGTGTGCTGCATGCACAAGACATGAACCGTCCGAAGTACGAACTGAATGTCTCAACTAGAGCACTTGATCTTGCGGGCATACTTGGTGATCCTGCATTGCCGCACCGCATAACGGCAGACGTTAAAGTTGATGCACAGGGGTTCGAACTCGACAGCCTCCTTGGCACCGTAAACGGTAGGATAGAAGAATTTGCACTCGCAGACCGGGCACTTCTACCGTTTGATCTGAAGCTAATCTCACGACACGACTCTGCATCTGGACGTTATCTCGAACTTTCATCTTCGTTTGCATCGATTACTGCTAGCGGTGACTACGTGCCCTCGGCGCTGTTCACATCGGTGGGCGCAGCAGTCGAAACAATGGCCGATGTCATTGCAGCACGGTTACAATACTTCGCTGACTCTTCGCACGCAGTGCGCCCCTTGTCCGAGCCCCTGACCCCAGTGGATGTGCGTTTTGTTGCAACGATTACTGATCCTGTACCTCTGAATGCATTCTTCCCAGCGGGGATGTCGATATCTGGCGGAGTGCGCATTGTGGGCCATCTCGCAGCAGGTACCGACACGCTGTATGTAGATGTCGACACTGCGCGTATACAGGACCTTCTTGTTGAGATGGACTCGCTGAAGATTGAGTCTGACCCTCTAGAATTTCGCTTAAACGCACGCTTGAGAGATCTAACATCATCGCCCAAAGTCACGAACATTTCGCTTAGTGCTAAAGGCGATTCACTTGTACGCATCAACGACCTCGACTTGATGAAGCCGCTGATAACAATGTCACTCGGACTTGATACAGGCTCGATCGTCGCAAAGTCGGATATCAACGACATGGCGGGGTATCTACGAGCCAGAGTTCGTTTCGCACCTGAAAGCGCAACGCTCGATATCGACTCTGCTGCATTTGTACTCGACACAAATCAAAGGCTCGCATGGCATACGAAAGAACGATCGACGATTGCAGTGAACAAGGGCGTGTATACAGTCGACAGTCTAACGATCGTGCGCGACTCTAGTGAGACGATTGCGGTAAACGGACGCTTCTCGCTTGCGAAGTTTGACAGTCTACATGTGTTAGTAGAAAATTTTGCACTGTCGGACATCTCTCGATTCGTTCCTGTAGCTGATGACGATCCACTTCATTTCGTTAGCGGTAACATCTCATCGGCGAAGGTAAAACTGCATGGTACATGGGCTGAGCCCGACATCGATGTCAAAGTAGAAGCCAAAGAGATTGTATACAACGAAGCGCTCATCGGTGATCTCAATGCTGAGCTTAAACATCACGACCGAATGGTAACGGGGTTTGCAACGATTGATAATCCTGAACTCGAGAAGGACACCATTCGAACACTGGACGTCAAGGTCGTTTCACTTCCTCTCGATTTGGGGCTCACTGACGTGAAGGAGCGACTGGTACCTGGCAAGCCCGTGGATATTCAGCTCGTAGCGAACGACTTGTCGTTGGCAGCAGCAGAACCATTCCTACCAATGGTAGAACGTTTGCGAGGAACAGCTGACGCGAAAGTCTCACTCGTGGGCACATCCGATAAAATGGAGTTCACTGGCAAGGCGAACTTCTCCAAAACATCGTTTAGAACAACTGCAACCAACGTCTATTACGTCGCTGACGGATCGGTAAGTCTACAGGGTGAACGTCTCGTTATCGACACCATCGTTATTCGGAACGTACGACGCGACTTCCGCTCCCGCGTTCCAGGTGTGGCCTATGCCTCGGGATTTCTTCAGTTTGATGGGTTGACGCCCAAGACTATCGACTTTACTATCCGTACACCCGGCCTTACGGTGATGAACGCCGCTTCTGCAGCAAAGAGTCCGACAGTCTATGGCGACCTTGCTATCTCAACAGGCTCGACGAATCCAATTCACATGTATGGCTCGCTCGATGAACCCACATTAGACGGTGACATCCACGTGCTATACGGTAATCTCACGATGCCCGAAGACCGCTCATCGACGAAGAAGCGCGTTACGACATTCGATTACGTTACGAGTCGAGATTCAACACGTGATAAATACGGTAGCGTCTTCGACATGGTGCGACCTATCACAGTCTATTTACCCGACAACGAGAGACGCGAAAGGGAAATTGCAGACAGCGTTTCGCGAGATAGCTTATCGAACTCACTAGTGGTCCTCCCTGACGATACAACAAAGAGCGACACCGTCCTGACCTCAGTAACAAGAAAAGTTCTTGGCGGTATGGTGGACAACATGCGATTTGGATTGAACATCTTTATCGACGGACCGACGCTTATTACGATGGAGATCGGAACACTTGAAACGCTTGTTGCAGACGTTGGTATGGATTTTCGCCGTCAACCGTTGCGCTTCTCCGGGCGCTTTATCGACAACTCGATTGACCTCTCTGGCAAGCTGAAGGTTATCGAAGGCGAGTCTGAGTATTTCTTCCTAAAAACATTCAAAGCAAGTGGTCTTCTCGATTTCGATCGTGGTGGCCTTGCCGATCCTGCCCTAAATCTCACTGCCAAGTATAATGGCAGTCGACAATCCGGTGACGGTGCCGAGGAGTTTCAAGTTGTTATTGATATTACCGGAACGAAGAACAAACCGAAACTCACATTCCGTGTGTTCATTGCCGGTAGTGAACAAACTGGTAGTCCGTCAGAGATTACTGCAGATGCTATTACATTAATTCTGTTCGGCCGCACTCAAGCCGAACTCGCTTCCAGCACAGGAGGTGTCGGCTCGAACTTGGGTCAAGATGCCACAGGGGCGATATCCAGTGCTGCACTCTCGGGTATACTTAACGACCTACTCGGCAACAACGCGGCAATCAGAAGTGTGGCAATTGTGCAAGGGGCTGACGCCAGGGATAATCGCATCGTCGTTAGCGGACAACTATTTGGTGACGTGTCCTATCGTTTCAACGGTAATGTGGGCGACGTAATGGGTAGCAACACTTTCACCGTCTCCGTGCCATTCTCGGCACTCGGCGATGCCGAATGGCTAAAGTATTTCATGGTAGAGTTCGGCCGCTCGATTGTCAACCAGGCGGGGAACGTCACGCGCAACGACCGAGCGTGGGAATTAAAAGTGGGAGCACGATTGCCGTAATGCGCAGTGGTTTGCTTGCTAGGCAAGCTCCTTAAGCACTTCACGTGCAATCACGATGTGCTGTATCTCACTCGTGCCTTCGTAGATCTCTGTGATCTTTGCGTCTCTTAAGTAACGTTCTACCAGATACTCACGCACGTAACCGTAGCCGCCGTGTACCTGAATGGCTTCTAGAGCAACCTGAACAGCAGTGCGTGAAGCCATCAGCTTTGCTTGTGCGGCAGCTTTGATGTAATTCATGTGCTGGTCTTTCATGTACGCAGCACGATACACGAGTAAACGAGAGGCTTCGACGTTTGTGGCCATATCAGCAAGCTTCATTTGTATCGCCTGCAATTCAGCGATGGGCTTGCCAAAGGCTTTGCGTTGCTTCGAGTACGCGATTGATGCGTCTGCTGCACCGGCTGCGATACCTAGCGCTTGTGCAGCAATGCCAATGCGTCCGCCGTTGAGCGATTCCATCGCAATCTTAAAACCCTGGCCGACTTCACCGAGAACCTGATCGTCTGGCACAAATACACTTGTTAACCCAATCGAGCATGTGTCACTCGATCGTATGCCAAGTTTATCTTCTTTCAATCCAGGCTCAAAGCCTTCAGCGTCGCGCGGAATGATGAAGCACGTTATGCCCTTGTGTCGTTTCTCACGATCGGTTTGTGCAAACACGATGTACGTTTTTGCCGTGGTACCATTGGTAATCCAGTTCTTGGTGCCGTTCACCAGCCAACCGCCGTCAGTCTTCGTGGCAAGTGTATGCTGTTGCGTTGCATCCGACCCTGCTTCTGGTTCACTCAAGCAGAAGGCACCGTGAATGCTGCCTGTGGCTAGAGGCCGAAGCCAGCGTTCTTTCTGAGCGTCATTGCCGTAGGCTTCGAGGCCCCAACAGACAAGCGAGTTGTTTACAGACATCACAACGCCAACCGATGCATCGACCTTCGAAATTTCTTCCATCGCGAGTACGTATGCGAGGGCATCCATGCCAGAGCCACCCCATTCCGTTGGAACCATCATGCCAAGGAAACCAAGCTCACCCAACTTCTTTACAATCTCGGTCGGGAATTCGCCTTTTATGTCGCGTTCGATTGTTGATGGAGCAATTTCTTCCTGCGCAAACTGGCGCGCAGTATCGCGAATCATTTGATGAGTTTCGGAGAGGGTCAGGGAAAACATAGTCGATGGGGCCGTGAAGAGTGGACAGGTCTACTGCAAAAATGCGAAAGAAAGCACTGGAGCTCAGCGCCGCCGTCCGTACGTCATTACGCCATCAGATAGTCGAGCACGTCGTTTGCGGAGTAATGGGTACGCCCACTCAGGAATCCACCGATTGATAGGAGATCGTCTCCGCTAGTGACGAGTGGCAGCTCCACGCTGCCATCAGCGCGGACCTGGCCAAGTCCGATGTCGGCTGTCAAAGCGTTGCACAAGCAGCGGCGGCCAACGGTGTCTTCGATTTTGCCACCCTTCTTGAGATACGAGTCTACCGGTTCGCTGGCACAGCGATAGCCAATTGTCCCCTCTGGCTTTAAATAGGGTATGCGTAGAAGTCCGAGGTCACAAAGGCGTTCTCTCGGAACATCGCCTTTTGGGGCACCAGGCCAGTTCACAACCTTGAAAGGATATCCCGTGGGTGACGCCCGAGGGTCAGTTGTTACGGTTACCTCGCCACGTGTCGCATGCATAAGCACGGACTCCTTGAGATTGGCGGCAAGCCCGGATTCATCGCAATAAGCGAACAACGTCCCGACCTGAATGCCCGAGCTACCAGTTGCCAACGCTGCCTGCAAGCCTCCCTTTCGCCCAGTTCCTCCTGCAAGCCAGAACGGAAGTCCGAGTTCCGAAATTTTCGCAAGGTCGATCGCGTCTCGGTCGCCATAGATAGGCTCGCCGCGTTCATTCAATTGTGGCTCTCCACGCGGAGGTGCGTTGTGGCCTCCTGCTGTTGGACCCTCGATGATAAACCCGTCGACACGACCGCTGGCCTTGCGGGCCAACATGGTTGCGAGGGAGTTACTAGCTACGATGGCTAAGAAGCGTGGGCGACGTAGGACAGGCGGCGTTGTAGCCCAGAACTCTTGTGGATCGAGCGTAAGGCGTTCCTCACTGCCAGCAGGCAGGCCCTCTACATCAAACCGAAGCGAGGCCACCTCATGTTGCGCCAGGTGGTCAAGAGCGGCCGGGATTTCACGGGGAATGCCGGCACCCATTAGGATTACGTCTACGCCTGCGAGCATGGCACCATAGAGGGCTGCGAGAGTGGGTATCTGAACCTTCGTGAGCAGATTCATGCCCACCATGCCCTCGTGTCCGGCCTTCGCTAAATAGACCTCAACAAATGCTGCTAACACCGTCACCAACTGCCGTTCAGTGCTCATTACCTGCTTGTACGGAGGCAGCATCTTGTATGGGAGACCAGGGCGTCGGCCTTCTGGACGGAAATAGAGTCGCAGCACGTCGGCCGCGACGCTTGCGATTGGGAATTCCATGATCGCACGTCGCATGTGGCCGCCGACATCACCGTCCTGTAGTCGTCGCACCATGACGGTGTCGATTGCTGTGCCTGAGACGACGCCGAGCTGCCCCCGCAGGGAAACTGCCCTCGCCAGATGCCATTGGGAAACACCTACTCCCATGCCACCTTGAATGATTGCGGGAATTGCAGGGCTGACGCTCATGGTTTCGTTCCTCAGAACCGAATGTGTCGTCGATGTAACTATTTGCCGACGAGCGGACGTGCAGGCTCAGACATCATTTGATTGCATGCAGAATTGTCATCGTAGGCATCATTTGATTGCGTGCAAAACTGTCATAGGAACGTGACGTCCACCGTCGGCACTTTGAGCGGCCAGTCCTTTCGGACCAGCCCGTACATTGAAACGCCATCGCGTGTAAGGCGTGCGAATCCGTACAACGGTCCAAAGCGAGCGTCGGCAACGACATTGCCATGCATGATGTTTTGCTTCGCAGAAGTCGAGTCCCATTCCTTGTGATACCGTACGAGAGCAGCTGAATCATTGCGAGCGAAGAGTACGCAAAGGATATCCGGACGTTGAGCGAAAAAAACGTCGGCGTTAAAGGAGGAGTGACCATGAATTGGTCCGGACTTCCGTGCATTCGCCCTCGCCATACGAGGATTGTTGAGTCCGAGCAGATCTATGCATTCTCCCGCATACGCATACGCAGTACCGCCCGCAGACGTCACGCCCCATCGCGGTAGCGAGCCCCCTGCATGAATGTATTCGAGTGCATCGGCTTCCATGCGTCCGTCGCGGGCGATGTTGTATTCCTGCAGCAGCATGTTGAACGCCATATGGAAAGAGCTGCCGCGTCGGTCGTAGAGGTAGGGCAGACTTATGTTCATCACGACCAGGGTTAGTGCGGCCGCTGCCAGGCGCCATTTACTTAGCGTGAAGGCGCGTGCAGCTAACATCCAGATAAAAACCACAGCGGGCATTTGAAAACGGGCGTAGGCAAAGTGATCGCCACCAGTGAGGATGGGTAACGAGAGGAGAGCAGCAATAAGAATGCACACTGCTTGTTTTGGTCGAGCCATGGCGCGAGTGTTGCGAGCGTCTAGCATCACCAATACAAACAGTACTGTCGGTACCCACATGGTTGTGACAAACGCATCGTGGTTGTATAGCAAGCCACTCGAAAAATTGTCAGCAATGGAGGAGCTGACCTTTGCATAGTAGGTGTTCGGCAACGGCGCGCCAAAGATGGCAAGGCGGCCAAGCGTAAGAAGAAGTGCGCTTGTTATTGGTATCGCTGCACACAAAAGTGACGGACGTAGTACGGCGCGTGTGGCACCGTGGCATACGTAACAAGCGGCGACGGCAATGAGAGGTCCGAGAATGAAACCCTCGGGTCGTATTAAGGGCAGCGTAGCAAGCGCGATGTAGAACCAACGGTCGTACTTACCATAAGCCATGCGCAATCCCGCAATGGTGAGTGCAAGCACCCATAGCGGTGTTTCAAGCCGAGCCATCATCATCCAGTCGATTACGCCCGGTGTTGCAAGAATGGCAACAACAACACACCAAGACGCAAGTGAACCGCGCTGCATGCGCACAGCACCGCCGATAAGCCACAGCGTTATGAACGTACTGACAACACCAAGCAGAAGGGAAGCGGCCTCAACGCTTAGTATGTTTCCGACAGAGAGAAGTGTGAGTAACGCAAGCCACAGCGGTGACGTGAACCCTTCGACAACTTCGCCACCAGGTGCGAAGACGATGCCGTGTCCGTCGAGAATGTTGCGGACGTATACATAGTAAATATTGGCATCATCGATGCCGATCCACCAAGCCGCACCGGTGATGTATGCGCGTAGTACAAGCGCCGACAACATGATGCCGGCGAGGATCAGCGCATGACGCATCGTGTCGCGCGTAGGTTGCCGCATCTTACGTCCGCGATTCGGCCAAGCGTGGGTCCGAGATCGAACCAAGAACAACACGACGTGAGGCTCCGGTAACGGATGGCACATTGCCAGGCAACCCGTGCAGCGTAAGCCAAGCAAGGTAAGCGAAACACATGGCTTCCTTAGCGTCTGCGGGGATTGCAAACTCGTCTGTGTTCATAATGCGAACATTTGGCAAGTAGTGCGCGAGCCGTTGCATGAGGAACGTGTTGTGCACGCCGCCGCCAGAACAGACAAGTTCTTGTGTGCTCGGCTGCAGACGCGTGATATGGTCTGCAATCGACCAAGCAACGACTTCTGTAAGCGTTGTTACAAAGTCTTCTGAGGGGGCAGAAGGGTGCTGGAAGCGTCGATGAAGTTCGGATACGAATGCATCGTTAAACAATTCACGTCCGGTGCTCTTTGGTGGATCGAGAGCAAAAAAAGGAAGCGTTTTAACGTGCTCTAATAGGGAAGGTATGATGCGTCCAGCAGCAGCAATACTTCCGCCGTCGTCATACCGCTTACCAAACGTCTGCATCGCAGCAGAGTCGATGAGAATATTGCCCGGCCCTGTATCGAATGCGCGTAATGATTCGAGTTGTCCGTCGTGAGGGAGCAGCGTGATGTTGGCCATTCCACCAATGTTCAACGCCACGCGGTCTTTGGTGTCGCTGCGTAGTGACAACCAATCAAAGATTGGAACCAGCGGCGCACCCTGACCACCAACCGCAACATCTGCAGCACGAAAGTCATGCACGACGGGCACACCAATGAGCGCAGCTAGAGCGCTACCACTGCCTGCCTGCCACGTACTACGCGGAGGATTATGCCAGATGGTTTGTCCGTGTATACCTACGGCGTCGAGTTTGGTTCGTGTATCGTTAGCGAGTTCGGTGTCAAGAATTGCTGTAATCGCTGTAGCGTAGTCTGTGGCGAGTGCGAACGGAAGGTCGCAAAGTTCCAGCGTTGATGCTTCGCCATTGAGAGCGAGCGTCACGAGGTTGAACGTTGCTTCGGAATAGGGGCTGGTGGCAAATGAGCGTAGGCGAACGCCATCGTCATCTACATCGCAAACGGCTACATCAATACCGTCCAGCGATGTGCCTGTCATCAAACCAGCGATAAGCATTTAAGGCTTAATGATGAGATCGCTTCGCTTTACGTCGCCTGTATCCTTGCCCATATTCACGAGCGTAGGCTTGTAGTTCGAAACTTTTTCCTGAATGTACATCAGGGCTTTAATCAGATTCTCTGGACGTGGCGGACATCCTGCAACGTATGCGTCGACAGGCATGAATTGATCGATGCCTTGTACAACAGGGTACGAACGGAACATGCCGCCAGTGGAAGTACACACGCCCATTGCGATGCACCACTTCGGATCGGGCATTTGGTCCCAAATCTTGCGCACTACCCACGACATCTTGTAGGTAACCGTACCTGCAACAATCATGAGGTCGGCCTGACGAGGCGAAAATGAAAACCGTTCTGAACCAAAGCGCGATGAGTCAGCACGAGGTCCGCCAAACGCCATCATTTCAATTGCGCAACAGCTGATGCCCATTGGCATCGGCCAAAGAGAGTTTTTCTGCGCCCATGTTATGACCGACTCGACTGTTGTCGTTACAAAACCATCGCGAGCAACTGTTTCGTTTAGTCCCATCGTAAAGCCCCTTTTTTGATCACGTAGAGATAACCGCTGAACAACAGAACCATGAAAAGGATCATGGCAACGAAGCCATACATACCGAGTGTTTTGAACTGCACGGCCCAAGGGTACATGAAGACGATTTCGATGTCAAATAGAATGAACATCATCGCCACCAGGTAGAACTTTACGCTAAACCGTTCGCGCGCTGTTTTTACTGGCTCCATGCCGGATTCGTACGTGCTGAGCTTAGCACGCGTAGACTTTTTTGGTCCAAGGATTTCGGCAAGCACGATGTTGCTTGCGCCGAAGATGATTCCCACGAGAATCATCACCATGAAGGGTATGTAGGTGTCAAGCATAGGTTGTGTCCTGATTCGGCGCAAAATACGGCGGAACAGCGTATGCAATCAACGTTGGAGTGGAATAGCTTTGTAGGATGGACTCTTTACTCTATGCGTTATCCTCTGGACCTGTTGCCACAAATGTGTACCTGCTTGTGCATCCCGAGACGAATTCGGCAGTGTGCATCGATGCACCAGCAGGCTGTCTCGGCTGGGTTCAGAAGCATCTAGACCAGCATCACTGCCGTCTCACACACCTTTTGCTAACACACACCCATTGGGACCACACGGCCGACGCAGCGCCCATTGTACGCGCTACAGGTGCGAAGGTCTATGTTCATCCCGCCGACATGTACCGGCTGGTTGAACCAATGAAGCACACGATTTGGCCTCTTCCCTTTGAAATCGAGCCAGTGACGGTCGATGTCGAATTGGCTGATGGAGATGTACTTGAATTGCAAGGGGCTACGTTCGAGGTACTCCACACACCTGGCCACACCGAAGGGGGCGTGTGTTTTGTCGACCATGTAAACCGTCGGGTTTTTGCAGGCGACACACTCTTTGCCGGTAGCATTGGGCGTACCGACCTGCCCGGAGGTGACATGGAGTTACTGTTGACAAGTATTCTTGAGCGCCTGCTGACACTGCCCGGAGACTACGTCGTGTTACCCGGACACGGCCCCACGACAACCCTTAGTAAAGAGCGCGCATCCAATCCATTCGTCGGAGTTAACACCAATGAGAATTAATTCATTCACTCGTCATTGTGGCCGCATGAATTCACATAGATTTTTGTGCATCACGTTGATCGCTCTAGCATTTACGTTATCGTCCTGCTACTCGTTTCGCGGCGGATCGGTGCCCGCCCACCTCAAGACGATTGCGATTTCTTCAGTGGTTGATAACAGTGGTTATGGCGACGCGACCTTTCGTGAGCTTGCGACCGAGGCGTTGATTCAGAGATTTCGTAATGACAACTCGTTGCAGGTGGCGGAAGACAACGGCGATGCGAGACTTACGAGTACGATTACAAGAATCCAGGATGACATTCTGAATGTTCAGAGTGCAGATCTAGAATCGCAACGTCGGATCTCTGTCACGATAGATGTTGAGTACTTCGATGCGGTAAAGAATCGGACGGTCTGGAAGCGCGCGTTTCAACACTTCGATGTGTACGATGTTGCCAACGCCACTGAAGACCGACAACGCGCTGTGCGACGAGCCATCAACAGAATTGCTGATGATGTTCTGCTCGAAGTTGTGAGCGATTGGTAGTTAGAAGTTTTGTTTACAAGCTGGAACCCATGGAAAAAACGCTGCTGATTACGTACTTCGGTTCACTCTGTGTGCTGTTTGCGTTCGGTCTGCATGGTCTCGTGATGATCTACTACTATCACAAGACACAAAAAATTGTCCATGAGCCCCAGTTGCAGGAAGGCGAACTGCCGATTGTAACCGTACAACTTCCCGTCTTCAATGAGATGTACGTCGTTGAGCGGTTGGTTCGTTCCGTCTGTGAGATGGAGTATCCAATCGAGAAGCTCGAAATACAATTGCTAGATGATTCGACTGATGAGACCGTAGAGGTTTCTCGCAAACTTGTTGCAGAATTTTCAGCGCTCGGTTTTGATATCAAGCACATTCACCGTACCAACCGTCAGGGCTACAAAGCCGGCGCGTTAAAGGAAGGCCTCGAAGTTGCGCGTGGTGAATTCATTGCAATCTTCGACGCTGACTTCGTACCAAAGAAGGAATTTCTGATCAAGACCGTACCGTACTTCTGCGATGCAGAGGTCGGAATGGTGCAGACTCGCTGGGAGCATTTGAACGAAGAGTATTCCTTCCTTACGCGTGCTCAAGCACTTGCGTTGGACGGACACTTTGTAATCGAGCAGCAGATTCGCCACAAAGCTGGTTTCTTCATCAACTTCAACGGCACAGCCGGTGTATGGCGCAAAGCCACGATTATTGACGCTGGCAACTGGCACTCAGACACCCTCGCCGAAGATCTCGACCTGTCGTATCGCTCACAGCTTAAGGGCTGGCGCTTTGTGTTTTTGAATGATGTTACGTCGCCGGCCGAACTCCCCGCTGACATCAACTCTCTGAAAACGCAGCAGTTCCGTTGGACCAAAGGCGCTGTAGAAACAGCAAAGAAGTTATTGCCATCGGTGTGGGCTAGCAGCCTCTCGTTCAAGCATAAACTCGAATGCACGGTGCACCTAACGAGCAACATTGTCTTTCCATTCATTTTGCTTGTTGCTCTGCTGAATGTACCCGTTGTAATTCTTAAGAATGAAGTAGGGGGCTACGACGCCTTCTTTAGCATCATGTCGATTTTTGTACTCGCGAGTATTTCGTCGTTCTTGTTCTACATGTACGCACAACGAGCTATTCACCTCGACTGGCGACGACGCCTGCTCTTGTTTCCGGTGTTCATGGCCGGGTCGATGGGCTTTGCCGTTAATAACAGCAAAGCGGTGTTCGAAGCTATCATCGGAAAGAAGTCAGAGTTCAAGCGCACACCGAAATTCCATATCGAAGCACAAAGCGATCAGTGGCGTAAAAAGAAGTACGTGCAGAAGCGACTTGGCTGGCCAGTAGTTGTAGAAATCTGCCTCGCACTGTACTTCGTGTTCGGTATCGTTACGTCAATTAGCTATCACGAGATTGCTGCAATTCCGTTCCAGTTCATGTTCCTCATGGGTTTTGGGACAGTAGCGGTGCTGTCAGTACGCCACGCATTTGGCCGCTAATACATGAAGCTAGTTACCTGGAGCGACGGAATCGCACAACGTGCCGGACTTCTGATCAACGACGGATCGGCAAATGGTATTGATCGTGTGGTAGACGTTGCTGCTGCCTACGAGGCCATGAAGAGCTCTGACAGTACGCTGTGTGGCTTGGGCTACATGCCCTCAAGTGTTCTTGATATTCTTCGCCTCGAAGAAGCCGGAATGAATGATTTGCGTGCGTTGCACGAATGGTGTGAACCGATACTGTCGGGTAGGGAGACGCGTATGCCTTGGGAAGCCCCTTCGCATGCGACCCTTGTGGCACCTGTGCCACACCCGACTTCGATGCGGGACGGATACGCATTCCGCCAGCACGTAGAATCGGCGCGCCGCAACCGCGGACTGGAAATGATTCCAGAATTCGATGAGATTCCGATCTTCTACTTCACCAATCACCAGGCTGTGTTTGGTCCGGGCGACGTTCCTGTTATGCCATTGCATTGCAACCAGCTCGATTTCGAGCTCGAGTGTTGCATTGTGATTGGTAAGAAGGGCACAAACATTCCAGCAGCGGAAGCCGATGCATACATTGCAGGCTACATGGTAATGAATGACTGGAGTGCACGAGCACTACAGATGCAGGAGATGAAGCTTAATCTTGGTCCGGCAAAGGGCAAGGACTTCGCAACATCGATCGGCCCGTGGCTAGTAACAGCAGACGAACTCGCATCGCGTCGTATCGAAACACCACACGGCGATAAGTATAACCTCGGCATGCGCACGACAGTGAACGGTACAGAAGTATCGAAGGGGAACGTTAAGGACATGACGTGGACGTTTGCGCAAATCATCGAGCGCGCCAGCTACGGCGTAACGTTGTTCCCTGGTGACGTTATAGGCTCTGGCACCTGCGGTACAGGATGCTTTCTCGAGCTGAATGGCAGCAAAGTTTACGATCCGGCATGGTGGCTTAAACCGGGCGATGTTGTGGTCTGCGAAGTCGAGGGCCTTGGCTCGCTATCGAACACCCTCGTCGCTAACGCGAGAGAGCAAAGCTGATCGTACGGAATTTCGTCTCGGTGCCCCATGTCATTACGTAAGCACCCGAAGCAAAACCCGATAGACTGAGTGTTAGCTCGTTCGAACTGTCGACACGGCCTGTTGCGACCGTAGCCCCTTGCATGTTGTACAACGACCACGCACTAAGTGCACCAGACGATTCCGTATCAACCACATATAAGACATTGTCTGTGATTGTTGTTCGTAACGATGCATGTGCCGTTACATCGCTAGATACACTCGTGGGCTCTTCGAAAACGTACAAGCCGCAATCAGTAGCCATATAGAGCTTGTTGCTGGGTTTGTTGTAGCGGAGTACCCACACATTGGCATACGTTTCGCCATCTTCATTCGGCGACCAAGTGATGTTGTTAAAACGCATCCATGTAGTACCACCATCCAGGCTACGTGCTACAACACTATCACCCTTGATGACGCTCGCTGCTCGTGAAAGGCGAAAGCCCCCTATAAAAACATCGTCGGTACCTACAGACGAAGCTCTGACCTCAACTGCCCATAAGCTTGTGTCTGCGTATGCTATCCGATTCCATGAAGCACCACCATCCGTGGTCTTTAGTAGTCCACCATTACCGCTTATTTCATTGGCATCATTAAACGCCACCACAGCATAACCAACCTGCGCATTCACTGGCGAGAAGACAATCTTGGGAATTTCGCTCGACCCCCTGATCTTCAGCTTGTCACCGAGCACTGGCACTTGTCTCCATGTTCGACCCGCATCGTCACTGCGAATAATCGTGCCACCCGTTGCGCCGAGGAAAAGAATGTTCGTGCTATCCGGACGTATAGCAATCGTGCATAGTCGTCTTGTGTACGCCGTGTCGATCTCCGCAATAGCGACCCACGTAAGACCTACGTTGGTGCTTTTATATATCGTGTTTCTTGTCTTGCCACGAGCGGCGTACAGTGTGCGAGGGTTTGAGGGGTCTTCGATAATTGCCTCACTAATGAACCAAGCCAAGCCGCCAGATGTGTCGTTTAGGGCTTGCCTAACTGTGCGACCACCGTTTATCGAACGCTTGATGCCATCAAACAAGTAACCACCGAACAAGACTACGTTTGTATCCACTGCACTAACGACAATTGTCGACAGTGCTTCACCGGTCTGAATTTCGCTTAGTACGAGACGTTCCCACAACGTGCCACCATCATTCGACCGATAGAGCTGATCGTAAGTATTTCCAACATATAGTTTGTTTGGGTCGAGGGGATTAACCTGCACCGTAAACGATGTTCTTGGGAGGATAAGTCGCCACGAGTACTGCGCATGTGTGAAGACACTAGATGTGAGTAGGCAAAGCACGACGAGTGATGATCTAACATTCATAAGAACCAGTCCTAAATCTTCTAGTAACCGAGCAAGACAATAGAAGAAAACGTTTCGTTCGTGCCGACAGCACGTACTACATAGCAGCCTGAAGCAGCACGTGGTAACACCACGCGTTGCTGACCTGCGACGCAGTCTATACTAGCAAGACAAGATCCCGTTAACGACGTTACGTCAATGCGAAAAGCCCCTTGTGCCCCTTGCCATACAGGCATTACAAGTTCGTTGTCTACGACAACGATGGTAGGGGGCTGTGTTGTGCGAGTCTCCCTGTCGTTGTCTACTCCGGTTACGTACGACGAACGATAGAGGCCAGACTCGGTAGCCATGAGGATTTCGGGGTACTTGTTTGCGTATCCTATTGCGAAGCCCCACACGTTTGCAATGGTGCTGCCAGATTCGTTTTCCGCCCATTCTACGCTATCGAGGCTTTGCCAGTTTGTGCCGCTGTTGACCGTCCGATAGATAACGGAGTCACCCTTTAGTGTGCCGTCATGCAAATCAAGTAGGTTGCCACCAACGTAGATCTCATCGCCATTGCGCGTTCCTTGAACAGCTAGTGCATAGAGACTCGTATCACGAAACCGTGTGGTGGTCCAGGTCAGACCCCAATCCGTGCTCTCGTGAAGTCCGCCGCTGCTCGTGTTTTGTATGATGGCAACTGCGTAGACTTTGCCAAGCGTTGTTGGACTCCACACAAAATTTGCGACTTCGGCATCTGATAGGCCTAATGCATTGTCGGTCACTGTCCAAGTTTTACCGCGGTCCGTAGACCTCTGAATGTATGCCGAACGTCCGCCCGCTAATAGGATGTTTGTGCTATCTGGAGCCACTGTAAGCGCGCGCATTCGGCCGTGGCTTGGAAGGCCGGTGATGGCGCCAACAGAGTCCCAAGTGAGACCGGCGTCGATGCTTCGATACAGGTATGCGGGATAGTGACGAATTACATGGATGCTGTCGGGGTATGCAGGATTAATCGCAATGCAAGCACTCGAAGCAACTTCGAACCTGTTACCGTTGGGGTCGATGAGTACATTCCGCCAGCTTTGTCCTGCATCATCACTTCGGTCAAGTCCTGTAAACGAAGTGCCGCCTGCAAGCAGCACCGCTGTGTCGCGCGGATGGATGACGAGGGTTGTGATGAGTGACGCACCGCCACCGCCACCCGATCCAACGTACAATTCCTCCCAGGTAGTGCCACCATCGGTGGAACGTAGTAACGTCCGAGCGGCATTGCCAACGTAGATAACGCTGCGGTTGAGGGGATTGACGGCAACCGAGTAACAGGCGCGATTCGCGATCGATGTCGTCCACTGCTGAGCATTAGCTGATACAATGGTAACGGCAACGAGACAACATACGAGGGTCCGTTGCATGTAGCGGCTCCAACAAAAAAAAGGGGCAACAGAATCTGTTGCCCCTAGTATACGAAACGATGTTCGTTCGATGATGCTTACTTAACGACTACGAGCGAACGTGTAAGGCGATTGCCGCCAACCGTAACCGCAACATAGTACTGTCCGGCTGTAAGTGTATTTACGTCTACGCTTACACCGTGTGCACCAGTACCAAGGAATGTTGATGCGATGAGCGTGCGAATCTTATTGCCAAGAACGTCGAAGAGGTCAGCTGACACTGTAGCGTCTTTGTCCAGTGTGAATGTTACGTCTGCAAGGTTCAGCGCAGGATTCGGCACGATGTTGTTGATGCGGAACGCGTATGTGCGTTCCTCGCGAACATCTGTGATGTTGTCTACAGTCGCGAACTGAACATCTCCGGGTTGATCCCCAAGGGATTCTACCAATACTGCAGGAAGACGCGAAGGGATAGGACCTGTGCCAACCAGACTGCGAATCTGCACGAGTGGAATCTTACTTAGACTTGGCACTTCTCTAGGCATGTATGTGCCCTTGTTGAAGGGCATGTCGTTCGAAACGTTCACAGGAGTTGACCATGTACTGCCTGTGAGAGAACGGCTTGCGATGAAAATATCAGTCCAAGCGAGTGTATCAAGAGGATCCGCAGCGTCAACAAGATTGCGTTGAGCGTCGCGAACACGTAGTGCAACAGGAGGATTGATTTCGATGAACTTGTCTGGGACTTGGTCTAGATATTTAATAAGCAGGTTGCCATCGCCTGTCTTTGCTACTTCGATTTCTATGCTACGACCGCTTGCTTCGACAGATACGCGGGGGGTATTGTCGATTGCGTATGTCGAAGTGTCAAGTGAATACTCTGGGTACTCGAGGCGTACTCCTTCAATTCCAAGACCAAGAAATAGCTCAGCTGCTGGGGCAAGCGTCCATACACCAGCCTTATATCGAGCTTCAAGGACGTAGTGGTTGCGAATGTTGAACTGCGTTGTATCACCTGCGGCGAACGGACCCGCTGCGACACGGAAGAAATATGAAAATTCGTTTGGCGCCGTAACGATGAAAGCAGAACCTTGATATGCCGTGAAACCAAGCTGAATAATGACATCCGCACTAAGGGTAGTCTTGAGTTGTGAGATTAGTGTCGTTGGCATCACGTTCAGCGCACTCCATGTAACACCCTGATCCTCAGATGTTGCAACGACTACCGTACGTGCGTCACCACCTGGCAATAAGTTGTTGAAGGCTGCGTAAATGCGATTGTCTGCATCAATATCGAGTAGGGGAGGGGTGCCGAGCGACCCATCTGCATTCGGAGGATTAGGCTGAGTGAATACGCTTGTTCCAAAATTGTCTACCGTACCTTCTTTTACGAAGTCCTCAGCACCGAGGCTGAAGTTGAAGAAGCCGTATTCGCCGTATTGGACACCTATGTTTCTCACGTAGTCTAATTGCGAGATACCCATGATGCTCATGTTCTCTTTATCGACAGCTAAGTCAGCAGCGTTCCACTTGTAATTCGCCTTGCCCGATGGTGGTGAGCTGAACGGAAGCTCTGATACTTGGCCATCTACTCGGTAGTAGGCAGTGTAATAGCCAAGCGGGGTGCCGGTTTGACCGTAGCCAATACCGTAGAGAAACACTGGCCATGCCAACGGATTGGTACCCGTGCGAATCTGAGCCATGTTTGGCATACCGAAGAAGCCAACGATGTCTTTGACAACGTCAAAGGTCCACGTTTGGCCCATGTCGTTAGAACGCATAACGCCGACTTTTGCCGTAATGCTACCGTCGCCAGCGAATGTTGCCGCTGACCGAACAAGGCTAAGTGAATTGCTCGGTGCATCGTACTCGATTACAGTCGCTGCTGGACTGTTCTGGGAGTAGTGAAAGAGGTAGCGAGCTTCGGTTCGAAATACAGTCTGCCATGCAGCAGCTTGAAGGTTGCCATCGAATTGCTTGGTCTGACGGCCAACGATATCGGCTGCAGTAATTGTCGTGGGTGCCGCTGGTGCAAACGTCGCCGGGGTATGACCCGCAACCTTCATTTGTGCAGTGCTAACCGTAATCGCTGAGAATAGGATTGCAGCGAGGAACAGATAATTCATGGATTTAATACTCCGGAATGGATTGGATAGGTCAAAGGATCGAACTGAGCGGAAGTAGCTAAGATACGCAGGTGGACGATTTCTTAGCTTTGTGTCGATGATGGAACGAGATTCTCAATAGTTACAATGCCCATGCCCACCACAGACGAGATTAAAGCTTGTATAGAGCCCATAACCGACCCCGACCTAGAAGCTTCTCTTGGAGCATTGCAGGCTGTGCATTCGGTCGAGGTAGATGGTTCACAGATAAAAGTGTTCCTCGAGATTGTTCCTCCATTCCAACTGGTGGCACGCGATCTCGATTTAGCCTGCAAAACCGCCATTCAGGCGCGTTTTCCTGACTTGGACGTCGAGGTTATGGTGCGCGAGCGTGAAAGCCCCCTCACGAAACGTGCTGCCGGCATACAGCAAGTGAAGACCCTTGTTGCAATCGCATCGGGTAAAGGCGGAGTTGGCAAATCGACGGTGTCTGCCAATCTTGCTGCTGCTCTTGCTCAACGCGGGATGCGCGTCGGACTCCTAGACGCAGATATCTATGGTCCGTCGCAACCCACCATGTACGGCATGGCCGGCGAGACAATGCGAGCGGAACGCGCAGATGATGGCTCAATGCGTGGATACCCGAATGAGCGCTACGGTGTGAAAGTTGCATCGATTGGCTTCGTGATGCAGCGCGACCAGGCTGCCATTCTACGCGGTCCGATGCTTGCCGGATACTTCTCGACACTCGTCGACCAGATCCAGTGGGGCGAGTTAGACATCTTGCTGTTCGACCTTCCTCCGGGTACCGGTGACATACAACTCACTCTAACTCAGCGCATACCGCTTACTGGGGCAGTGGTCGTTACGACACCGCAAGAGATTGCTCTCGCCGATGTGCGACGCAGCATACAGATGTTTCGCAAAGTGAACGTGCCTGTGCTGGGCGTTATCGAAAACATGAGCTACTTCATCCCGCCCGACATGCCCGATAAACAATATTACATTTTTGGCAAAGGCGGCGGCGCCCGCGTTGCAGCCGAATATTCGGTTCCGTTCATTGGCGAAGTTCCAATTGATACGCGCATCAGGGAAGGGGCTGACGAAGGGTTTCCCTTCGTGCTCGATCCGGAGTCAGGTGCAGCGGGCGACTCGTTCCGCGCATTGGCAGGCCGCGTTGTCCGCGAGGTGCGTCAGCAAAACCATCGCGTAAGCGGTGCCGCACTCTCTATCGAGTTGTGACATGAGCATTGAAGAGCGTATTACGTTGGCGTTGCAGGATGCGCGTCCACATCTGCAACGCGATGGTGGAGACGTAGAGTTTGTACGATTCGAACATCACAACGGTGTTGCTGAAGTTCGTTTTGTCGGCGCGTGCCACGGTTGCGCCATGAGCGCAATGACTCTCCGTGCAGGCATCGAACGTATACTGCGATTAGCAGTGCCTGAGATAAAACGTGTCGAACGGGTGACGTGATTTTGGCTGGGTTCGGCCAAAACCGTACCTTTGTCGCTCTGTAAAATTCGACGATATTTTTGGGGCGCTTAGCTCAGCTGGTTCAGAGCACCTGCCTTACAAGCAGGGGGTCGGGGGTTCAAATCCCTCAGCGCCCACACAACGAGGCAGAAGGTTCTGTTGCAATTCTTTGACAGAACGTTCTGTCGCAGTTCTTTGCAAGAGTGGCGGAATTGGCAGACGCACTGGACTCAAAATCCAGCGGGCTCAACACCCGTGCGGGTTCGACTCCCGCCTCTTGTACTTCCTTAGCGCACCGAACTAGAGTTTGCGGTGTACGCTCGTTACCACTCCAAGTACTCGAACATCATCATGTTCTCCGATTACAATCGGAGCGTACTTGCGGTTTTCTGGTACCAACATCATGGTACCGCTTGCATCATGTGCAAGACGCTTTACCGTCAGGTCGCCATTCAGCCAAACGACAACAATCAAACCGTCGCGCACTTCCATGCCTGCATCAATCACAAGCATGTCGCCGGCGTAGATCCGCGCTTCCTCCATTGAGTCGCCCGTGGCAATCACACTATAGGCATCGCGCGTGTTGGGCACCCAGAAACGTGTGAAGTTGAGCTCGGTTCCTTCCTCTTCTGTTACAGGCGCAGTACCGCATGGGGCAGCGCCGAGGAAGAAGCGTATCGTCGACCCGTCATCGGCAGCAAGTTTCGTAATCATGATTCCCCCCGGAATGTGTTTAACGAGCTACAACAAATGTGTTTAGCGAGCTACGGCATTGGCAATGAGTGTATCAGCATTGTTATCGGTGTAATCGACGTCTTGGATTTTGCCAACAACGACGCCGTTGCGAAACACATAAACTGCCGGCAGATCGGTTATCGTAATCGTTGGCTGGTATGAATGCTTGTCTGCGTTGCTACGCATCGACCAGACTTCAACCTTTGACATGTCGACCCCTGCACTAATCAGCGTCTTCATAATCTGAGGAAACAGGCGCATCGTACCACGACAATCGCAGCTTGGCTTTACAAAAATTGCGACCTTTTGCGTTGACGGGTCGAATCTATTGCGCACTGAATCAACCATTGGCGTACTAGGCGTGTATTGGTTCATCTGTGCAGGGAACCATGCATATCCCGGCGACGTGTTCAAATCCTGCACCGATAGTTGCTGGGCCGAGAACTCAGGTGTCGTTGTCTCACATGAAGTGAGAATTAGTAGCACCGCAAGTGCGATGGCAATAAGGGTTTTCATATTCTAGACCTTCTGAAGGTATTCTACGTTTTGTGAAATCTAGCTAAAAAATCTGACTACCACTTCATGACGTTGACTTCATCAACGTACACCGTCTTCTTGTTTCGGAACAGCGAGAGTACGATGGCGAGACCTACAGCGGCCTCAGCGGCTGCCACAGCCATAATGAAGAACACAAACATCTGTCCGGCGATGTCGCCATTATACGCCGAGAACGCGACCATGGTCAGGTTCACAGCATTAAGCATTAGCTCGATAGACATGAAAATGATGATTGCGTTACGACGGGTGATAACGCCAATCACACCAATCACAAACAGCACTGCCGAAAGAATTAAGTACCAGTCGAGTGGTATTGAGGTAGGTAGCATGTGCTTACTGTACGTGTCGTTTTGCGAGGATGACAGAACCGATGAGGGCCGCTAACAGAAGCAGTGAGATAGCTTCAAACGGAAAAAGGTAAGTCGTGAAGAGCGATGTGCCGATGCTTTCGGTCGTACCAATGGCAACAGCATTCGGGGCTAATTGCAAGCGCTCTGTCGGTCTGCCCAACATCACGATAATGACTTGCACGGCGAATACCACGCCAATGATTGTTCCGAACACCGAACGCAGATTCACCGATTCAGACAACTGCTTTTCACGGCCAAGATTCAACAGCATGATGACGAATATGACAAGCACCATGATGGCACCTGCGTATACGAGCACTTGTACGGCGGCCACAAACTGCGCTTCGAGCGTAAGATAGAGGCCAGACAGCATGAAGAAATGCGCAATGAGTGACATCGCAGAACTGACGGGATTACGACTCGTTACCGTAAACACAGCCGAAATCACAGCGCCGAGCGCAAACAAAAGAAACAAGATTGGTTGTAGTGCCAATGCAGAAACCCCAGCTACTTGAGCAATAGGGCAAATATAAGGAATGGGGGTTGCGCGAACGCCCACAAAGGATTAACCCTCGAAGCGCTCGACGGTATTGACGCCTTTGATGCGACGCAGTTTGTCGAATACCTTGTCGAGGTGCGCAAGATCCTGCACGTACACCGTGAGGATGCCTTCGAACATCGAATCGAAAGCGTCGATATTCACACCGCGAATGTTCGTCTTGTTAATCGAGATTACAGCACTCGTGATGTCGTTTAGCATTCCTGGACGGTCATCACCGGTGATTTTAACCGCCGCAAGGAATTCTCCCATGCGCGATTGGCTCCACTCGAGCTCGACGAGACGCGGACGTAGTTTGTCTTGAAGATCGACAACGTTTGTGCACGAAGACCTGTGGACCTTGATGCCACTCCCTATTGTAACGATGCCGAGGATTGCGTCACCTGGCACGGGATTACAGCAACGGGCATACGAGAACATCACCTTTGCAGATGAAATGTTGTCGCCAACAATGTAAATGCCATTCGAATTTTCGCGCGTCTGGCCGGAAAACTTCTCGAACCCATATCCATCCGGAACAGGGGAGGGGGCCTCGGGTGCACCCTTCGGCTGCACCCGCTCAAGGATCATGTCCGAGGCATACTCTGGCGTAATCGTGCCCATACCCAACGCAGCATAAAAGTCCTGTCTACTGTCGTACTTCAACTGCTGTAGAATTTTCTCAAGGTCATCTTCGTTCAAGTGAATGTTCGATTTCTTGGCACGCTTCTCCCAAATCTCTTTGCCCTCGGCGACGCGCTCTCGCCGGTCTTCATTCAGAATTCTTCGAATGTGCGTCTTTGCCTTGTGCGTAATGGCAATGCGTTCCCAATCCCGGTGAGGCGTCTGGTTCTTTGACGTGAGTATCTCAACCTGATCACCTGTCTTAAGCGTGTGGTCCAACGGTACAATACGCCCGTTCACCTTAGCGCCGATGCACCTAGCACCTACCTGCGAGTGAATGTCAAACGCAAAGTCAATCGGAGTCGCGCCCTTCGGAAGAATTCTCAAGTCGCCCTTCGGCGTGAAGATGTATATCTCGTCCTGATACAGGTTCAGCTTAAACGACTCGAGCAATTGCGATGCAGCTTCTTCGCCTGCGTTTTCGAAGACATCACGCACCCATGATGCCCACTCTTCAAGATCCTTGCTGTCAATCCATGATGCGGTGCCACCGGACTGCACTTTGTATTTGAAGTGAGCCGCAACACCACGCTCTGCAAATTCGTGCATGGCGCGTGTTCGTATCTGTACCTCTACACGTTTACCATCGTTGCTGATGACCGTCGTGTGTAATGACTGATAGCCGTTCTTCTTAGGCACCGAGATGTAGTTCTTGAAACGTTCAGGCACCGGCGTATAGATCTCACTGACAATGCCGTACGCAAGGAAGCAATCGTTGTTGTCTGGCGTGTCGAGAATAATGCGCACCGCCAACAAGTCGTAGAGTTCGTCGAGCGTCTTGCCCTGCGACACCATCTTCTTGTAGATGCTATACAGGTGTTTCGGACGTCCACTTATTTCATACGTCAGTTTATGTTCTAAGAGGCGATCTGCAATCGGTTTCGCAAATCGGTCGATAAAGTCCTCACGTTCTTCGCGCGTCGAACTAAGCTGACGTTTGATGTCGTCGTACGCAGAGCGATTAAGAACCTTAAACGAGAGGTCCTCAAGTTCCCACTTGATGTTTCCAAGGCCGAAACGATGTGCAAACGGTGCGTAAATCTCCATCGTCTCACGAGCCATCCGTTCCTGTCGTTCGCGCGGCAATCCCTCTATCGTTCGCATGTTGTGCAAGCGATCAGCGAACTTCACAAGGATTACGCGCACGTCATTTACGAGCGATAGCAACAGCTTGCGATAGTTCTCGGCCTGCGTAATCTCTCGACTTTCGAACACATCACTAATCTTCGTCGCACCGTCGACGATTTCTGCGACTTCCGGACCGAATTCTTCGCGTATGTCTTTCAGCGAATAACTGGTGTCCTCGACAACATCATGTAACAACGCTGCAGCAACACTGATGTCATCGAGTGGGATTTCGCGAATTACAATCAGCGCCACTTGAAGCGGATGTGTGTAATAGGGTTCGCCCGTAGCACGTACGTCAAGTTTATGGGCTTCAACGCAATACCGAAACGCCCTTGTGACGAGATCGTCGTTAAAGCGCGACAAATGACTCTTGCCCTCGCGCAACAATAGCGCAAGGTCAGCCTCATGATCGATGCCGATTGTGTGGTCGGCGTGCGTCGGTGAGTTAGATCGTCGTTTGGTTACTGGGCGTGCTATAAACGTTTGACGATGGTGCAGTGTGCAGTACTCGATGCGCTGCGCATGATGACATAGTATGTGCCGTTCGATAGAGAGCGGCCATCGACATTAAGGTCCAGTGACCCGTCGACAGCCCCTTGCCAAAGCGTTGCAATGCGTTGTCCTGCAATACTATAGAGCGCGATGTCAGCATACTGAGTGGTTGTCTGCACGCGCACGCTCGTTACCTCTGCAAACGGATTCGGTCCGATGGCATGCAGCACTCCGACGACTGGTACAACTTCCGTTGTCGCCACATCGGTAGGGTCTGGGAGAGGGGTCTCGGCCTGCTCAAGCCATGCGACCGATTTATTGAGGAAAGCAGTGCGTTCAGTGACATCGATGAAACGCGCAAGGTTGATGCCACAGATGACCGATCGATAATCCTTCGCGTCGTAGCGCACGGCCGACGAAATCGTGTTACTGCTACGAACCAAAATGTTCGAAGCGCCTGGCTTACTTAGACCAAGTTTGATGTTTGATAGGAAAAAGCGTTTCTCCCTTGCCTGATCTAACCGCGGTAGTTCACATACCAGGCCAGACATTCCAGCCGTGATTGGGTCTCCGGGCACGCCCTGAAACACTCGTCTGCCATCGTCTTGACTAGTCGGCACGTCAACACCCGCGTACTTCGCGCCGAACTCGGCAAAAAATCCGGAAGCATCCGGAAGGTCTGTCAGGAGATAGAGTGGATTATCTGCAATCAGCATCACTTCTCGTCCGCTTGCCATAAGCGAACGCATCACAACATCTTCTGCCATGTTTATTTCGCCGAAGCTGCCAGCATTCCAAAGCAGTGTTTGTATGTCGGACAGACTATCAACGAGTTGTAGAAAAATCTCCGAAGGCATTGCCGTGTAGCCCTTACGGCCAGTTTGTGCGAGTCCGTCTACGATGTCGAAGCCCTCAGTCGTTGCGTCGTCTACGACAACACGACGAATGTCAGAGCGTGAGACAAGAACGCTTGACGTTAAAACACTACCACCCTTTAGAGCTGTAGCTGTTACCGTAAGGTAACCAGTCAACGCCGAGCTGTCCGGAGTAACCTCGACAGTAAAATTGGGGCTCGCCGTTGCAGTAACAGTAACGGTGTCTGGGTGGCTTACCGTCCATCCCTTTGGCGCATCAACGGTTAACGTAAACGAGGCGATATCGCAGTTTGGTCGCACGATGCCATGGACTAGACCCATTGTAATCGCTATTGGTGTTACCCGAATGATGTCCGTAGCGACCATCGTTTCTTTAAGATCAGGATCGATTACGTTTACCATAGCGTTCACGGGGTCGACAAACCAGATACGTCCGTCCGGACCAACCGTAACACCACCTGCGACATGTGGAGAAACGTCGAGTGTGTGTTTAAGGACTGGTGCCGTGCCACCAAGTTCATAAACAAGTATAGTACCATCGGTGTTGCCGATGATCATGTGGTTGCCTTCGATGTCTAGGCCAACCGGACGTACATCTTTTGTGAGTTGCACAACGGGCTCAACCGTCGAGCCTGTGAACTCGCGAAACGAAGTGAGATTTTCGTTACTAAATTCTGTTACAAACAGTGGCCCTGTATCCGCGCCGGTACGAGTGTCCAGACGCATAACGGTATTTGTGCCAGGGTTGATATAGTACAACCAGCGCTTGTCCGAGTCAAAATCCATATGTGCCGGACGTCCACGTTCGGGTGCCGTAAGTGTTGCGGCTGTGTAGTTCCGTATTACGCCGTCGCGGTGATCGCTACCACCAACCTGGTGCGGATCGCGGAAGTCATAGCGACCTATCGTGCGGTGCAGCGCATCAGAAACCCAATACACGTTATCGCGTTCGTGTGCCATACCGAGGAGGTAGGCGTTTTGATGCAGCATGTCGAGGTGGCTTGCAAGCATGTCTTGTTCTACTTGGTACTTCGACGCAAAAATTGCGGTGTCGCTACTCCACAACGATGGACCCATGAATTGATAATCACGATCGTTTCCACCTGGCTGACCGTTCTGTGCCGTACCAAACGTGCCGTTGTCTCCAAATGCCAGTGCTTGTGTCCGCCACATAAAGTGCGACGCGCGAAAGTCTTTCTTGCGTCGAATCACTTGTGACGGCTTGTCCGCATCATGGATAATCAGCATTGCGGCTCCGTTCGGCTCTCCCAACACCACCCATAAATCATTCGGATTTAACGGACTGCTGTTAAAGTCAAGGTCTTTCGGTTCGCGAACACCGTCGGCGGCCGTAGCTATGGTTCGAACCGTGTATGTACCCGAATATGAACGCAGACCCTTGCCAGAGGCAGCCCCATCCCATGTTGGCGTTTTGCCACCGGTGGCCGTGCCTATCAGTCGCTCTACATCCATAAACGGCTCGTCGGTATACGCTGCAAACGCCAGCGCACCGTTGCGTACCACCATTACGGCGTGAAGGTCCAGTGCAGTATCGTTTTCTATGCGGAGTGCGGCAATCGATCGGGCGACATCATTCTCAAGGTCGTTTGCCACATGAATCACGTCGGAATTCAGACCGAGCGCCGCAACCATCTTACTCGTCGTGCGTGCGTCGTCGCTGCTGAATGCAATGACATGAACCCCTAGTCTGCGCAAGTCATCGGCGTGTTCGTTTAGGTACACCAACTGGCGTACGCAATGGCTGCATGTGTAGCCTTTGTACCGCACATAAATGACGGCTGCCGGGGGACTGTTCAGCTCAACGTTTAAGGGGCTAAAAACAAGGGGGCTTACAGGGGTTCCAACGGTAATCGGGCTCTTGTAGAGGCGTACCGTATGGTCTTCCATTGCCGTAACGGTGGTAACACCAAACGCAAGAACTGCGCAGATGAGTCTGTACAAATGTGTCATAACTAATCGTTCAAATGATGTGAGATCAAGGTTCAGTTCTGCGCTCCAACAGGTTCCGTTCTTGAAAGTTACATATTGCAGCCGTTGCTGGTTTTTGTTCTACCACTGTGGAGACAATAAATGAAGACGTTGCTAGCATTGATCTTGGTGGGAGCGGTGCTGACAGGGTGTGGCGGCAAGCTCGACGAAGCTGCTCAGGCAATGAAAAACCTTGAGACCGTAGCTGAGTCTGCAGAGGAAGCACAGAAGACACAAGACGTCGTTGAGAAGCGACGTGAAGAGCGCAAGGCCAAAGGCGATACGCTTGCAATGCCGACGGATGAGCTCAAGACGTACCTTCCGGGCGATATCTCAGGCTACAAGGCAGGCGAACCCGAAACATCGAGCACACAGATGGAAGGCTTCTCGTTCGCACAGGCTACGCGGACGTACACACGCGACGACGGCGCCACGATTAAGGTACAGCTTACAGATTACAACAGCAGTGAAATGGGATATGCCGGTATGGCCTCTCTCTTTGCCTTGAAGTGGAGCACAGATAACGCACAGGAAACGTCCGGCACCTTCCAGACCGGCGATCCGTTCATTAATGGCCACGAGCGGTTCGACAAGTCCACGAAGAATTCCACAATCGTCTATGGTCTGGGCGGACGATTCATTCTGAACATTGATGCCGAAAAACAGGACATCAAATTCACTCGCAGTATTGCAGAGAAGGTCGACCTGAAGAAGCTCGCAAGCAAGTAATGATTTGCAGCGTGTCTCGCTTGAGACACTGCTCGGTTGAAACCCAGGAATCAGTCCAAAATCAAGACGGCCGTTACAATTACTCGTAACGGCCGTTTTTATTTACCATCGTTTTGCTAACCACGTCTGATTTTGCTAACCACGTCTGGATCTGCTAACCACTAATGCAGTTACATTCCGTATTACTTCGTCAGATGTGCCGTGTCAATTGCATTAAGGTCAAGCTCTAGTGCGTTCACTACAAGAAATACTTGTGGAACATCGCCTTGCTGAATACCAACGGTGATTTCAGTCTTGCCAGCATTGCAGGTCTGCTGAAGCGAGACGCTTCCGTCTGTTGGCTTTCCACTAACGACAATCGCACCAGCCTGTACAAGACGATCCACGGTTGTACGCAAGAACTCGTTTGCTTCTTGCATTGAATTTAGCGTCTGCCACGTAGCAGCACCATTGTAGCGGTCTTTGCTATCAATAGTGAGTTGCACCATCGTACGGCGCAAAGGGTCGTTGAAGTTTACAGCGAGTGTGCCGTCTGCGAGCTTGCCCATGCGCTCGACGCCAATAACGCCATTCTTTTGAAGAGTGGCCATTACGTCAGCCGTAGACGCTCCGAAGCCGGTAACGACGGTCTCACATGGTGTCCACGTCTTTGGAATCCACGCGGATTTAGTCTGAGCCTGTAGGCTCAAAGGCAGGACAAGAGCGAAAGCGAGGAGGGTCAGTCGTAGCATATTTGTCAGCGAGCTCCATAAACAACAATTCAGCACACGAATATCGCTGAGCGCGGGACCAAAAGCTCTCTGTGGAATTACGTAAACGTAATGTGACATTACGTGTTACGACAAATCAGCGGCGGCGCGCCTCAGCGATTCGCCCCGCTGAACGTAATTCCGTTAGGCCCTTCGCCGACCTTGATGTTCCTGATCACATTCTGTGTGGCTGTATCGATCACGGATACTGTATTGTCCACGATGTTGGCAATGAAAGCGCGCTTTCCATCATCGCTTACCACGACGCCATGCGCACCCTTTCCGGTCTCGATCGTCGCAATAACGTCGTTTGTTTCTGTATCGATCACGGACACGGTGCTGTCCGGATCGGCTTCCGTACCCTGATTCGCGACATAGACATAGCGTCCGTCCGGAGTGACGAAGACCTGAATCGGATTGCGTCCGACAGCGACCGCAGCAAGCTTCTTGCGCTGCGCCGTTTCGATCACGGCGACACTATTCTCATCTCGCAAGGAGACATAGGCGCGACCACCATCGGGCGCGAAGCTGACTTGCACGGGCGACCTGCCGACTGGTATGCGCGCCACCTCTTTAGATTGGGCGACGTCTATGACCGATACGCTGTTGTCATTGACGTTGGCGACGTAGATTTCTCGCCCGTTCGGACTCATGCGTAGGCCGTGCGGAAAAGCGCCGGTCTTGATCTCGCCAGCAACTTTCTTCTGCGCCACATCAATGACAAGGACATTGTCATCTTCGGAGTTCGTCACGTAAGCCAGCTTGCCCTGTGCATCAATGATGACATGTGCAGGATGACGACCTATTTCGATATCCGCGGCCGTCGCAACGGCAAGGGTGCCGGCGTCGAGAATCAGAAGCCTGCCACGCTCCATCTTGCCGCCATCTGTGACTTTCATCGGGGCTTTATGCGCGGCCATATCGGCGACCGGGCCGACGACAAGCAACAGTCGGCCGTCGCGCGAAACTTGGACGTTGTGCGGCGTGATGCGCGTGTCGATATTTTTAACCTTCCCGGTGCTGACATCGATCACGCTGATGGAATTGCCGCGCTCGTTGGCGGTATAAACGAAGCCCTCCTTCGACATCGCCGTCGGATCCTGATTACCACTTCCGGGCTGGGAACAGCCGGCTAGAAGAACAATCAGGGACAAGAAGGGTGCCATGCCATAGCTTGCTTTCATTGGGAATCTCCACGTTATGAACTCAGTAAAGAAGTTTCTTTCCATGGTAACGCCGCCAATTAGTGGTTCAATGCTGTGCCGCGCCAACACGTAACGAATGTTTGCGCGTTACCAGCGCCCGAATGAACTCCTCGGATGACGAAGTCCAACCGAGGAGCACCTGAATCGTAAGATAGCGAAGCGTCGTGATTACTTCGTGGCAGGTCATGACCTATCGGCTCGCCTGTGCAGTCTTCCAAGAGCACGCAGGAGTAGTCTCTGAGCATGGCATCTCGGATGGTCGCCTCTACGCAAATGCTCGTCGTGCACCCGATGACAATCAGATGTTTGGCGCCTAGTCGCTTGAGGACAGTGTCCAGTTCCGTTTCAAAGAATCCGCTGAAGCGATGCTTGTAGAGAACGATGTCGTCGGGTTCGGGTGCAAGCTCTGAGAGGATGTCAGTGTTCCACGTGTCCCGGACTAGTACGCGACTCTCGCGGCCATCCGGGGCTTGGATAACCGTCCCGACGCCGAGCAATTGATGTCTGGCGTAATTGGGGTTATCCATGGGGCCGGCATCCGAGAGATCTGCCTTGAATGCCATCTTCAGGTAGATGACCGGAACCCCGTGTCGATGCCGGCGCGATGAAGCATTCCACCCTCGGCGCCGAAGTCATTTTGCATGTCAACCACGATGACCGCGGAAGTCGCAACGTCGACACGAACGGCGTGAGGTTTCGCCTGAATCGTTGCAATCCGGCTCTGAGATCCGGGTGCCGTGCTTTGGGTCTTCATCGAAGAACTCCCGTAGCTGGTGAGTGTGAGGCCCAACCTATAATTCTACGGAACAACATATCTGTTGCAGCGCGCCGTTCAACAGGAACTCAACAAACGCAATGGTACTAGTGAAGTATCTCGTTGATCAGATCCTGAACGGTTTGGCGCCACGTGGTATAGGTTGACTTTGTGTTCCGCGACCACACATGGCCGGCATCGCGAACCACGTTGCCAGAAAGTATTGGAAGCGCGCCATTTGAGATGAAAGAGTCGATCCGCAAATTATAGTAATCAAAGTTATCATCGACCAGATGGTTCATGAACACAAGAAATACGATGGCTTCTTGTCCGACCTGCATACGGAAGTATCCGTTCGCGTCAGAGAACGCCGAATCCCGAACTACTGTGTAGCCATGGGACGAATATTCTCCGAATGGAGGATATGCTATTGGAAGGTATTCGAACCGTAAGGAATTTGTCAGGGGTGGTACTGCTAATTTTTGTTTTGGAAATCCTTGTGGATAAACTCTGGTATCAAGATTAGGGAGTTGCTTTCCCTTAATCGTGTCAGACACCGTCATCGTGACTGCATACGACATCATTGGATTCGCAGTGAGGGTACTCCGAGTCGAGTCGATTGATGTTATAGTCCCACGGACGATGATGTCCGCCCCGAGCAAGCTTCTAACGGATTTCCTCTGCGTGTCGACAGGCCACAGTGTTGCAATACGATGCTTCAATCGCTCGATCACTGATGACAAAGGAGTCAAGTACCGGCTAGGTCGGCGAAGTGCAGTCTCTGACATGAATTGCCTAAATACTGCAGGGTGGTCATCAATAACAGCGTATAGATACTTCGCCATGTAACGTGTCGTGTCGTTCCACACTTCGAGCCCATCTATCCACGTTTTGATTTCATGTTCTCGTTTCACACGCAGCATACTATCGATTGCGGCGTATGCTAAGAACTGCGCCTTACTGAAGGACTGGTCGGAAGGGGGCAGCGTCCTTAGATAGCCAAACTTGTTCTGAAACATCGCCCATGATGAGTCAAAAACGTACTTGCCCGCTCGAAGGTTGGCTAAGTGCAGCGAACGATTTGTTGATAGCTGTGAAACAGCATACGGCCCGTTGATTAACAACAGCGAGCACGCGATCAGGCTGATTGTCCGAGGAAGCACTGGCGTGACGTAAGGAAAGTGATGAACGCATGGCATCGCAAATTGTCAGAGCGTACCAACGTACGCAAATCCGGAGCGCCACTCGAAAACGTGTACAAAACGTTAGCAGAACAAAGAAAAAGCCAAGTAACTCTATGAGCTACTTGGCTTTATGTCGGGGCGGCGGGATTCGAACTCGCGACCTTCTGGTCCCAAACCAGACGCGCTAACCGGGCTGCGCTACGCCCCGAACTCGACAAGACGACAAAGATCGGGAAGTTTCTGGGAATACCAATGGTTCCGTGGTAAAGCATTGTCAACACTGCGACCGGATGCGAAAGTCGGGGCGACTCGACGCGGATGTCTGGCCCTGTTGCAAACATTACGCCGGGGTGTATCTTTGCCGATGTACCCTACGTAGTGGACTGACCTCCTTTAGTAGTGGTGGTGAAAGGTGAGAAGGGGAGTGCCCCTAGACGAGTGGTGACGTCTAGGGGTATCTCACATCCGGCAAGTCCTAACGCACTTCAGGCAGGTCCTAACGCAAACAATGGCATCTCAACAAGCATGATTTTAAGCCCCTTGCCCAACGTACTTCGACACGTCTTCTGCGTTATTGCTGTACTTGCTCCGATTGCGTTGGTTGCGGGCGAGGAGATACCCGGACGTGCTCAGACGAAGCCCGTCGCCTTAATAAACGGCATCGTACACACGGTTTCAGCAGGAACACTTCAGAGGGCAACGGTTGTGTTTGACCGCGGACGCATCGTTGCCGTGGGAGCAAATGCTGCGGTGCCTGCCAATGCCCGCGTCGTAGACTGTACCGGAAAGCATATCTATCCCGGCTTCATCTCTTCGGCTACGTCGCTGGGTCTCGTAGAGGTCGATGCAGTTCGTGCCACACGCGACATGGTCGAAGTCGGAGATGTCAATCCTAATGCAAGAGCGGAAACTGCATACAATCCCGACAGTGATCTTATCCCAACGGTCCGCTCCAACGGTGTGCTTCTTGCCAACGTTGTCCCCGAAGGCGGTCTGGTTGCCGGGATGTCGTCGCTTATGCGTCTGGATGGCTGGACTCGTGAGGACATAGCAGTACAACCGCGCAGCGCAATGGTACTCAACTGGCCTTCAATGCACATCGTCACCGCATGGTGGATGAAGAAGTCTCCCGAAGAACAGAAGAAAGCAATCGACGCTAACATTCGTGCAATCAAAGACCTCTTCCGCGAAGCCCGTGCGTATTCGAACGCACAACGTAACAATGTAGATTCTAACCGGCGTGATATTCGCTATGAATCGATGCGTGCCGTGTTCGAACAGGACCTTCCGGTGCTGGTATTTGCATCTACACGTCTGCAGATGGAAGCTGCACTCGAATTCAAACGTACATTCAGCCTACGCATGATTATTGCGGGTGCCACCGAAGCTCCGCTAATGCTAAACGAGTTGCAACGTGAGAAGGTCGGCATCTTGTTACGGCGTGTACACTCGCTGCCGTCGCATGACGAAGATGGGTATGACGATGCGTATACGCTTCCGTCGAAGCTAGCTGCAGCAAACATTCCTTTTGCACTTACCGATGGTGGCTCGTGGCAGCAACGCAACCTTGCGTTTAATGCTGGTACTGCAATCGCATACGGACTCGCCGAGGCCGACGCCGAAAAGGCCATTACGTTGTGGCCAGCACAGATTTTTGGCATCGATGGATCGTACGGCAGTATCGAACAGGGCAAGAGCGCTACATTGTTTGTGAGTACCGGTAATGCCCTCGATGGCAAAACGCAAAACGTAGAAATCGCCTTTATCGATGGTAAAGAAGTTGATCTTGACAATCGCCACACACGCCTTTCAAAAAAATACCGCGAGCGGTATAAGCAGTGACTGACGGTGAACTGCTTGATGCGAGGTTAATACCACCACCCGACAGCGCTATGCGCATGGCGAAACGTGCGATGTCGAGTCTTGCGTATGAGCGATATGCCGCAGTCAGACTCGAAGAAATTACATACGCGAGTCACGGACTCCGCATCAAAGGCTTCCGCGCACTTCCGCCCCTTGCGGAAGCCCCTTATCCCCCAAACGCATCTACCGCAAACGCATCTACCGCAAACGCAGAGCCGACAACGGGCTCGCCAGCGATTGTTTTTAACCGAGGCGGAACGGGTCCGAAAGGCGCCCTGTCTGCACTCGGCGCTATGTCTATCTGCGGACTCTTCGCCTCCTGGGGCTACGTCTGTGTGGCTTCGAATTATCGTGGTGTGGGTGGCAGCGAAGGGGCTGAAGAATGGGGCTCTGGCGATGCCGACGATGCTATGAACCTATTGCCACTGCTTGATGCAATGCCCGACGTCGATGCCAGCCGCATCGGACTCATCGGTGGCAGTCGGGGCGGAATGATTGCGTACATGATGCTTACGCGGACCCAGCGATTTCGTGCGGCAGTGACGTTTGGTGCACCAACAATGCTGCACACCACAGAGAGTTCCGCGTATATCCGGCGTACCATGACGAAACTTCTGCCCGTTGGAGCAATAGAGCAGACGGAAGCTGAACAAAGGTCGGTGCTGTTGTGGGCAAACAAGCTCGCGACTACCACTCCTCTGCTCATTATGCACGGCTCTGGTGACCGACGCGTAGATCCGCAACATTCGCTGATGCTTGCAATGGAATTGCAGCGCATACATCATCCGTACAAACTGATCGTCTACGACAACGCCGACCATGTTTTAGCAGGACGTCGGGCAGAGTCGTATACAGATATACGTTGGTGGATGGACAATTATGTGCGCAACAAAGCCCCCTTGCCGCGCACCGGACCTCACGGGGCGTGAGAGTGTTATTATGGTTCGATTAATTTCAGTCTTCTTTGTTCTCGCTCTGCTTGTACCTCCGCTCTCACCGGCGCAAGAAGACAAAGAGCTTTTTCATGAGGCCGTTGGTGTTCGTACGCCAAAGCTCGCATGCGAGACACTTCAGAACATTCCACTCAAGAGCCTCGAACGCGACATCGATGTGTTGTCGTACGATGTGTTCCTCGATCTTTATGACGGACTCGTACGCCTTGGCACGGACGAAGAAACACCAGCAGCTTTTAACGCAACAGTCGACATTCGTCTGGTTGTGCTTACTGACACGCTCACGAGCGTTCCACTACATGCGGATCTGTTCACAATCGACATAACGTCTGCGTTCGTGAATGGTAGCCGTGCAACCCTACGTCGATCGAAGGGAAGGCAACGCATTACGCCACCGTTCGCGCTGCGTATTGGTGATACACTTTCACTGCACATCGTTTATACCGTGAATCGTGTGCCAGGTGGTGGTCTCGTCGTCGTTAATGGCAAAGAACTAACGGAAGCTCAAGGCGCGTATCCCATTGCTTTCACGTTTAGCCAGCCAGAGAATTCACGGCGCTGGTTTCCGTGCAACGACGTGCCAAACGACAAAGCCTTCTTTCGAGCGCGAGCGCGTGTTCCCAACGGCAATCGCCTTGTGTCTAATGGCGAACTCCTGCGCACAACGCTCGACGGCGACACTGCTAGGATTGACGTGTGGTCATCGCCCGACGTGATGCCGCCGTACCTCTTTACGATGAACGCTTCGAAGTTTACACAACTATATCAGCTCTATTCACGAGCCGATGGTACTGGAGTACCAATTCGAAACTTCCACTGGGATACTGACGAGGCAGGCGTATTCAAGGCGCCGTACGCAGTGCGAAACATACCGGCAATGTTTGCGGCGTTTGAGCCGAGGTTCGGACGGTATCCGTTTACGACGTACGGCCATGTAGCCGTTCACCCCATCAACATTGGCGGCATGGAGCATCAAACCATGACGACGGTGTCGAGGAAATGGCTCGAAGGAAACATCGAGGTCGGATACGCACACGAACTCGGACATCAGTGGTTGGGTGACCTTGTCACTTGCGCAACGTGGGGCGATATCTGGCTTAATGAGGGCGGCGCAACGTTTTCTGAAGCACTGTGGCGTGAGCATATCGAAGGGGCAGCGGGATACCGAGCACAGATGATGCGGCGACGTTCGAAGTATATGGAACAAGGCCAGAACGCACCTTCCGTGTGGGACATACCAATTGGAAACTTATTTAACGAAGCAACGACGTACGCCAAGGCCAGTTGGATCTACCACATGATGCGGCGCATGCTCGGCGACGAGCAGTTTTTTACGACACTACAGTTGTATTTCAAGACATACCGAGGCCAGTCTATTCAGACCGCTCAGTTTGAAAGTTTTTGGAAAGAGCAGATTCCGAATCCACCCATTCAATGGAACACATTCTTCGACCAGTGGCTTGTGCAGCGCGGACATCCAGTCTTTTGGGTTCGCTTACAAACCACCAACGACAACGGCGAACAATTACGTGTGCATGTCGACCAGGTACAGACCGGTGATAACATCCCGAACGTGTTTCATGCGCTCGTGGGTCTCCGCTTGTACAGCAACGGAGTAGTAGTCGCCGAACGAGATTTCATCATGAAAGAACGTACCACCAGTTTTACAATCGATGGATCGTTCGCAATCGATAGCATACAGTTCGACCCGAACATGTTAACGCTGCATGAGAGCATTACGGACGTAACGGTTGGCGTCGGGCCCGATTCAAAAGCGAATACTCAAGTCGAATGCACGCAATGTCCGACACTACGTGTGGTTGGCGCGAATCCCGTCCCCGCTAATGCCGACATCATTCTGGGCATTGGCAACGCGCCTGTACACACTACGCTCCGGCTTCTCGACATCCGCGGACAAGAAGTCTGGAAGCAAATCATTGATGTAGCGGAGAACGTCGTGCGTATAAGCAACACGCAGCTTTCATCCGGTGCGTATGTTGCGGTACTAACGTCGCAGTGGGGCAGTACCACTACGCGTATCTTTGTGCAATGAATGATCTCGCCACCATACGTCGCGAATACACTCGCGCCGAACTCTCGGAGGAGACCGTTGCAGCAGACCCACTCAAGCAGGTCTCGATGTGGCTCGGCGATGCCATTGTCGCACAGGTGTACGAACCCACAGCCATGACGGTGTCGACAGTGAATGGCGAGGGACGTCCGTCTTCGCGCATTGTTCTCGCGAAGTCTATCGATACAGGCGTTGTCTTCTTCACGAACTACCAGAGTCGCAAGGGACAAGATCTTTCGGTGCATCCATTTGCGTCTCTTGTGTTTTTCTGGCCAGAGCTCGAACGTCAAGTGCGCATAGAAGGTCGCGTCGAGCAAATAGAGCGAAGCATCTCTGAAGCCTACTGGGCATCACGTCCGTTCGAAAGTTGCATCGGCGCTACCGCCTCTGAGCAGAGCAAAGTCCTCTCATCACGCGTCGACCTCGAGCGCCGCGTCGAAGAACTCATGGCGCAACACGCAGATGGCATTGTACCACTACCCACAACATGGGGTGGATATCGTGTCGTACCCGATTACTTCGAATTCTGGCAAGGACGTCCTTCGCGATTGCATGATCGCATTGCTTACATCTGTAAGGGTCAGGAATGGGGCTTGGTGAGACTATATCCCTGACCGATGTGCACATCCGTCCTGTGTGCTCGACTGATGACATTGCCGCCATCACGACACTTCTGCATCGTGCGTATAAGCCACTAGCAGACGACGGCATGCGGTTTTATGCTTCATTTCAAGACGAAGCTGCAACACGCGAGCGATTCAATTCTGGACACGGATTTGTAGCTATTGCTTGCGACAAGATAATTGCAACAGTTACTATCTACGATACTCTGCAAGACAATCCATGCTCCTGGTACACTGTTGAGGGCGTCTGGCATTTTGGTCAATTCGCAGTCGACCCGAACTGTCAAGGAATTGGCATTGGATCATTACTCGTGGATTTTGCAGAACACTTTGCACGACTGCAGGGCGCACGTGAATTAGCTCTGGACACAGCGGAGAACGCCATCGATCTTATCGATTATTACGCCGCACGCCAATATCGCCAGATAGGTCACGTGCAGTGGGACGTTACGAATTACCGAAGTGTGGTAATGTCAAAGGAATTGTTTTAAGGCCAACGGAGTTGTTTTCATCAGGAGACCGAATGTCGTTTGTAATTACCATGTATGTACGCGAAGGCATTGTCCTTGCCAGTGACAGCCGATTAACGCTTAACGCGTCTACACAGCAAGGGACCAATCAGGTCGTGCAGATGGCTGTCGGACAGTCTGATTCGAATTACAAGACATTCCTGGCAGACCGCGTTGGCATTTCGACCTTCGGTGCGGCTGACGTGCAAGGGGTGCCCCTCGGAGGCCACATCGAATCGTTCATGCAGGAACACCTAATCGGCAAAGGTGTGGAGGTAGACGAAGTGCCTAAAATGCTCCTCGAATACTTCGCCCGTTTTCAGCCGGCACCTACCACGCAGTTTCATGTCGCAGGTTATTCACGCAAGGATGGGTCTGCGGTGCAGCGCATCTGGGATGTAAATGTGGCAGCTGGTACGACCAACTTACTCAACCCCCAAGGCCTGCCTGGAGCGTCGTGGGGAGGTGAAGGTGATATCCTGCAACGTCTATTGTTACCAATGGCTTCGCTCAATCAAGCGGGGGGTCAGGAGATGGTGTTGCCACAGCATCACATCCCCTGGCAGTTCTTTACACTCCAAGATGCTATCGATTTCTGCATATTTGCTGTTCGGTCGACAATAGACGCCATCAGATTTCAGCCTCGACCCAAGACCGTCGGCGGACCCATCGACGTTCTGGTGATCAAACCCAATGAGGCGATCTGGGTGCAACGCAAAGAGTTGCACGCCTAACCTACGTTCACGATTGCGAGCGAACCATGAAAACAATCATCGTTTTTCTGCTTTGCCTTTCCGCTGCTGTTGCGCAAGACAAGGGTGTTGTAAGTGCGGCATCGATGGGGTATGCAAGGGGCTTATTGAGTCCTGTCATTCGTGCGTCTGGTGGCGCCATGTTTATCGCCGTTGCTGGCGACAATAACTCATACGAACTGAAGACATTTCCCCAAAAGTGGGTCCTACAGTCTTTGCCCAACGAACAGGGTCGTATTCCGTACGACAATTATCTTCCGACAGCGATTACCGTGAGTGGTGATAGGGTGTGGGTAGGGTCGAAAGACGAGATGGCGTATCAAAGCGATGCCGGCTGGACGAAGATCTCGACCAAACAGACTGGACGCCATAGCCAAGTGCATCACCTTACGCCGTACGAAGAAGCTCGCGGTGTTTTTGCGTGTATTAACTCCACTTCGGATATGTCGACATCGTCAGGCATGTTGATACAGCCACACACATCAATCGAACTCATTACCGCCACTGATCGCCGCGAACTGTACCGCGACACCACGTCTCAGTTTGCTTTTAGCAACGGTACGAAGCTTTCCGATGGGTCGTACCTCTTTGCATCGCGCAACGGCAACGAGCGTTGCCTCGTTCGCGTGCGTGCAGAAGGCAACGTCCGCCATATTCCCGCGCCAGCCGGAATGCCCCTTACCGCTCCGCCTGCATTCGTATTGAAGGGCAATGGCGGCAAGTACTATTGCATCTATCAAGCATCGACCGAACGCAGTGTGACACAGCCTTCGTTTGTCGTTACGTATGATGAGGCTTCTGAACAAACGGAATACATTCCACTCGGTGATATGGGATGGCGCATTACTGGCGCAATGATGGCGGGCAATGTTCTACTGATGTCCGCCGATAACGGCGTAATCTCGCTGAAGGACAAGAAGGCCACGAAGTATCGCTTCTTTGGAAACGTCGAGGGCATTACGAACGATGTTGAAGCATTGGGTATTACAACACTCAATCGCAGTACAGCGTTGGTGACAACGCAACTCGGACTCATTCTTCTGCCGTTGTCGGTTTTTGACGGCGCTGCGGTTGGTACCGAGTACACAAACATGTCGTCTGTATCTACCAAGCTCGGTCAGCTTACTTTTGAGTCTCTTGTGCCTTCGGCCGTAATCGACTGGCAAATCTTCGACAACAATGGTCGGATGGTCGCACAAGGCCAGACAACAGTAAGCGAATTGCCGGGCGGACTGAACCTTCCGACACTTGCCAGCGGCGCGTACAACGCTGTTATGACGAGCTCAGGCAATGCAGTCTACTTACAGCGCTTCGTTATCAGCAAATAAACCCCGCGCTGTAGGCACCAAACGCAGTAGGCAGCTTAAGACTTGGTCTGCGGGCTCACGCCCGCAAGCGTGGATCTGTCGCGTCACGCAAAGCATCGCCGATGAGCTGAAATGCGCTGACTGTAATAAAGATTAGTAAGCCTGGGAAAACAGCAAGCCACCATGAGTAGGTACTTGAGCGTGCTTTGAACAATACGCTGCCCCACGTTACCACCGTCGGTGGAACACCAAAGCCGAGAAACGACAACGCGCTCTCTAATAGAATTGCGGCTACAATTCCAAATGCAACGTAGATCATAACGGGTGCAATGGCGTTTGGCATGATGTGCCGAAGGATAATGCGGGGTGTAGAGAATCCGAGAGCAGTTGCTGAGCTAATGTAATCGAGGTTACGAATGCGTAATACCTCGCCACGCATAAAGCGCGCGATACTCGTCCAGCCCGTTATGCCGATAAGTCCCATAATCAGCCACAGCCCGCCTTGCTCAACCATTGCGACAATGGTAATGATGAGGAAGAAGCGCGGAAAGGTTATAACGATTTCGATAAGGCGCGAGGCAAGCAGATCGATGCGTCCACCGAAGAATCCTGCAATGGCACCGATGAAGATGCCAATGACAGAAGCAATGCCCATTGCTATGAAGCCAATAGATAAAGCGTAGCGCGAGCCATGAATGAGACCTGCGAACACATCACGACCGATATCATCGGTTCCGAGGAAGTGGTTCCAGCTTGGTGAGCGGTCTTTAAGCGATACCAGGCGTTTGTCTGTTGTTGAGGGCGAGAACGGAATTGGTGGAAACACAGCCCAATCGTACTGAAGGTCTTTCCATTCAACATTTACGTAGTCTTTGCCCCATTCGGCGAAGCCGAGCCCCACACCATAGCTCTTTATTACAGGGAAGATGATGGTGCCGTTGTTAGAGGCAACGATTGGTTTGTCGTTTGCAAGAAAGTCAGCGAAGATGGCGACAGAAGCGAGGATGCATACAATCCAGACGCTAATGGTGCCGAATGTACTCTTGCGAAACTGACGTCGTACGAAGGCCCCATAAGACTCGCCTTCGTTCGCTGCACCGGCTGACGATGTGGTTACATCTTCGGACGGAATGTTGTTTACCGCCGCGATTGCTTCGTCGGTAGGTTTTGTTGAGTTATTGGGCTGATTGATTTCCATATCAAGACGCCTTCTTTCCGTAGCTGATGCGTGGGTCAGCAATAGAGTACAGAATGTCGGCCAACAGCATACCAATGAGTGTTAGGATGGCAGAGATAGTAAACACGGCCATAATCATTGGGTAGTCGCGAGCGACCAATCCTTGGTACGACAACTGGCCCATTCCCGGAATGCTGAAGATTGTTTCTATGATAACCGACCCACCGATAAGGTTGGGAATGATTGCAGCAACGATTGTTATTAGCGGAATGAGGGCGTTGCGCAGTGCGTGTTTGTAAATGACTACTCGTTCGTTCAGACCCTTAGCACGGGCCGTGCGGATGTAGTCCTGACGTACCACTTCAAGCATCGATGAGCGCATTTGGCGCGAGATGAAGGCGAAGTCTGAGTACACATAGATTATCATGGGTAGTGTAAGGTGCCACGCCATGTCAGACAACTGACGATACCAGGGCCAGTTGTTCGAATAGCCAGCAGAACGCAAGCCGTTCGAAGGGAAGATTGCGAGGAACTCGGGATTCGACAAAAACGTGATTGCCAGTGTACCGACCCAGAAAACCGGCAACGAGTACAAAGCAAACAACGTGAACGTAGAGAGTTTGTCGAAGACGGTTCCTTGGTGAGTCGATGAATACACACCGGTTGGAATCGCAATCATGTACGCAATGATGATTGCAAGCAGGTTCATGATGAGTGTCACGGGAACGCGTTCGACGATTTTATCCCACACCGGACGGTTGTCTTGAAACGACTTGCCGAAATCGGGGCGTCCGGTGAACCTAGCCTTGCCATAGTCTGACGTTGACGGCGTATACACCTCCGACATGTCAAAGCATAACAGGCCACCGGTCCAGATCACGTACTGCTTCCATACGGGCTTATCGAGATGCCACTGCTTGCGAATAAGCTCGAGCGTCTTCTCGTTAATCGTCGACCGTCCGGACATGCCCCCTTCGGACCCTTGCCCAACTTTTGCGGCGGCGGGGTCGCCTGGCGCAAGCCTGCTAATCCCGAAAGAGATTAGCGTGATGATGAACAACGTAGGAAGAAATAGAAGGCAGCGCTTAAGGATGTACGTCCACATATGTGGCAATTATAGCGCATTCCTGTAGTGTCTCAGTACGACCTCGCCTCCGACGAGGTCGACGGCTATGACGTCGAAGCGGCAAGGACGTGCGTGCAGTTTCGCAACCGTAAGGTACATCGTCGCCGTGCGGCGCAATCGACCGACTTTGGCGGGCGTAATCGAGGCTTCGGGTGTGCCGTACGCCGTACTCGTGCGATGTCGTACCTCTACAAACACCAAGGTCTCACCATCCGTTGCGATAATGTCAATCTCTCCGAGTTTCTTGTACCGCCAATTCCGCTCCACGATATCCCAGCCGTGATCCTGCAGGAACTCTGCGGCAATCTGTTCGGCCCAGCTTCCTATATCGGTCGTTGTGCGTAACACGTTGCGCCTAATAATGTGTGGATGTGCGTAACACGTCGAACCTATGTATGCGTGGATGTCCTCATATTTGCGCCCGATGATTGCACAACTAACAGGCACTGTGGTTTCTGTGCACGGCATGGACGTTGTCCTTGACGTGGCGGGCGTAGGCTACCTCATTAGTGTACCGCTTTCTACGATGTCTCACGTGGCAACGACGGGCGAGCGTGTGACATTGCTCACAATTATGAGTGTGCGCGAAGACGCCATGCAGTTGTTCGGTTTTGCATCGCATGCCGAACGCGAGGCGTTCCGACTATTGACTTCGATTCAGGGCATCGGTGGACGGATTGCACTTGGAATTTTATCGGCATCGACGCTCGATGATTTGCGGAATGCCGTTGTGCGCGGCAATCTTCCTGCACTTCAACGTCTTCCTGGTGTGGGCAAGAAGACTGCAGAGCGCATTGTTGTGGAATTGCGCGATAAAATTTTGAATGTGATTCCCGATGCCAACGCAGCAGGAAGCGCTACTTCGGATTCTTATCTCGTGACACAAATTGCCGACGATGCAGTCTCTGCACTCCAAGCACTTGGATACACGCGGGCAGCGGCCGAGAAATCGGTGAAGAGTGTGTTGTCGGCAGAACCTTCGCTTACTAGTGAAGCAGTTATTCGAAAAGCATTGCAGTTGTCATCACGGGCATAACAGTTGTCATCACGGGCATAACAACACATCTATCACAGGCATAATGGCGAACCTGTTAATCATTCCATCGATCGACCTAGCGCAAGGTCAGTCTGTTCGTCGCATCGTGGGTGTGCCTGGCACCGAAGAACTGTACACAGAGATGTCAGAGCATCCCGTCGAACTTGCTCAGTTGTGGCGACGTGAGAATGCGAAGGTTATTCACGTAACCGACCTCGACTCGTGGGCAGGCAAAGACTGCACCAAAACCTTAGACGCAGTAATTGAAATGCAGAAGGCCGTAGACATCCCTATCGAGCTTGTAACGCTTCAACGCTCTGCGGAAATCTACCATCGACTCCTTTCCGAGGGTGTGTATCGCGTTGCGCTGAACGTTCTTGCCATGACTGACCCAGATGATGTAGAAGACTTGCTCGATGAATTCTCACCGAGTCGTGTTGTGTTTGCAGCGCGAGCACTCGAGGGCGATATCGATTTGGGTCCGGGCGTCGGCATGGTCAACGACGAAGAGTTTATTAACCATGTTTACGATCTCGGTGGTAAGCGTCTCATCTACACTGAGCAAAGTTGGGAGGGGGCTTTAACGGGGCAAGACATCGAGACAATCACGCGAATTACTGCGCTCACGAAAATGCGTGTTACCACAGCCGGCGGCATTGCGTCGCCAGAGCAACTCTGGGCCTTGCAACGCGATGCACCCCCGACACTCGACAGCGTTGTCATCGGACGCGCCCTCTACGAAAATCGCTTCCCCTGCCAAGCCATCTGGCGCGTAGCCGAGGCTACGCTCGAGCCTCCGCTTCATGCGACGGTGGTGGGGGAGCAGAGTTCGATTTCCAAACTTTGATTCCAGAATAAACTCACCGCGGCAACGCGTACACAATCCCCGCATGAACGCCGTAAATCACCAGTTCATCATTCGCCATGGGTGCCCACGACGTGCGGGCACGAAGGTCGATGTCGACGACGTCGGAAACGGGAATTTGAAATCCGATCGCACCTGCGAAACATGCACGTGCCTGATCGGCGTGCGTTAGGTAACACATGCCGGCTTCGAGGTCGATGTATGGTGTGAATCCGTGTTTGAACAATCGGAATCGAGCAAGCGCGAGCATTTGGAGAGCAGTGGTTTCGGTGTCGGGCAGTTGTGCGGAATCCGTAACGTCGAACTGCACGTTGCTACGGAAATGCATCCAACTGCCTGAGGCGCCGATTAACACGGAGCGGTTGGGTGCGAACAGATAGCCGAGTGACAGGCCCACGGTCGGAGGTAATGCGAACAATCGCTCCGCTAAAGCCCCTTGAGGCATTGCGTAGGACACGCTACCGATCACAAACTTGTTGGGTATTCCTTGACCCATACATGCTGTTGCAATGAGAAAAGAACCAAGAATGGCGGCGAGTCGACTTCGTAAGCCCCTTCGTAAGCCCCTTCGAATTAATCGATGGTGCGCGGCGATGGGGAAGGGGGCAATGTGGACATTAAGGATCATGTGTAGGGCAAAGGTAGAGAACACAATTCGTATGTTTGCCCCAATGCGGAGCACGTCCGCAGCGTATTCAACGGAACAGAAGCAATGCCCCAGATAACTCTGGACGGACGTACAATCGATGTCGCGGCGGGCAAGACAATTATCGAAGCTGCGCTCGAGTACGGCCTTACCATCCCTCACTTCTGCTGGCACCCCGCGTTAAGCGTGGCCGGCAACTGCCGTATGTGTCTGGTCCGCGTCGGCTCGCAGAAGAAGGACGCGACGGGTGCGTTATTGTACGCACCAGACGGAAACTCCGATGTGAATTGGATGCCTAAAATGCAGATCGCGTGTGCAACGCCAATCTCCGAAGGCATGGTTGTTGACACGAAGAGCGATATGACGATTGACTCGCAGAACAACATCATGGAGTTCCTGCTAATCAATCACCCGCTCGATTGTCCGATCTGCGATGAAGCGGGCGAGTGTAAACTCCAGGAATACGCATTTAAGAACTCACGCGGTGTTAGCCGCTTCGAGGAAGAAAAAGTTCATAAGCCAAAGCGCGTTCCGTTCAGCGAAAACATCATGTTCGATGGCGAGCGCTGCATTTCGTGCTCGCGATGCATTCGCTTCGGCGAAGAGGTCGTACATCAGCCGACACTTACGTTCGTGCAACGCGGCGACCATGTTACCATTGAGACATTCCCTGGAACGCAGTTCGACAACCCGTACTCGATGAACGTCATCGATATATGTCCGGTTGGCGCCCTCACAAGCATCGACTTCCGCTTCAAAGCGCGCGTTTGGGAAATGTCGTTCACCGACTCTGTGTGTCCGGGCTGCGCTCGCGGTTGCAACATCAGCGTCGGCGTAATGAACAACGTCGTGCTGCGCACAGAGCCGCGCACGAACATGCAAGTGAACACGTACTGGATGTGTGACTACGGACGCCTCTCGACACCAGACGTCGTAAACGAGAACCGGACGTCGGGTGCACTTATTCGTCGCAATGGTGCGCACGAAACCGCAACGTGGGACGAAGCACTTATCGCCGCTGCAGATTCATTAAGGGGCTTGCAAGGGTCTCAGATTGCAGTCATCGGCTCCGGCCATGCGAGCAACGAAGACAACTACATATTGGCGCGTCTCGCTAAGCACCTTGGTGCTGGCACGGTCGATTTCATTAAGCACGTCGACCCAGCATTTGGCGACGATATGCTTCGCGTAAGCGAAGTCATGCCAAACGCCATCGGTGCGCACAGCGTTGGAATAGCCCCTTCAGATAATAATCATGGTGTAAGCGGACTTCTCTCGCGCATCCAACGCGGTGATGTTAAGGCGGTTATTGTGCTTGAGGATAGTCTAGGAACTGCGTCTGTAGAGCTAGCAACCGCTGCCGCTGGCTTGCAGACATACATTTTGTTGGCGTCTCACTGGAACGATAGTGTAAAGGCAGCAAGCATCGTATTACCAATTGCGACGTTCGCAGAAACCGATGGCACGTTCACAAACGTTACACATCGTGTGCAGTACTTCGAGCCTGCGGTGGTGACGCTAGAGAACAATCGCATCATGGGCATGAAGATGTCTCGCTGGGACAAGTTTGGTCAGGTGAACGACCGCTGGATGCACGGAGAACGCCGCGATGCGCGTTCAGGATGGCATGTTTTGCAGTCCATCGCCAATCTCCTCGGCGCTGGCTGGGCTTATACAACAACAGAAAAAGTCTTTAACGACATCGTTGCTCACGTGCCGGCGTTCAAGGGCATGAGCTACGCACGTGTCATCAGCGAGCAAGGTCTTGTACTTGGCAAGGGCGATCAAAACACAGGCGACGAAGTTGTTTACGAATCACACGTGATGAAGCCGCAGCTGAACATATGGATTTAACGCAGTCTCTCTTGAACCTATGGATTTAACGCAGCTCCTAATTATCCTCGCTCAAGCAGGCATGTTGGTAAACGCCATGCTGATTGCAGCCGCGTACATGGTACTCGCCGAGCGGAAGATTGCAGCGTGGATTCAGAACCGCGTCGGACCTAACCGCGTTGGCTGGTGGGGGATGTTGCAGTCGTTCGCCGATGTATTCAAGCTCTACCTCAAAGAAGACATCGTTCCTGCGGCCGCCGACTACAAATTTCACGCTCTTGCACCTGTTATCTCGATTGGCGTTGCAATTACCGTCTATGCTGTTATCCCGTGGAGTCCGCCGTTCGTAACGATCGACGGTGTCTCGTACGGACTCGCCATGGCGCCGAACATGAACATCGGCATCCTTACAGTGCTTGCCATGACGTCGGTTGGCGTGTACGGCATTGCATTAGCGGGGTGGTCTTCGAACAACAAATACTCGCTTATGGGCGGCCTCCGCTCTAGCGCGCAGATGATTAGCTACGAACTCTCTATGGGCCTGGCAGTTATCTCTGTTGTTATGATGAGCGGATCGCTAAATCTTCTTACGATCATCCAAACGCAGACAGCTAACGGTTGGAACGTATTCTACCAGCCCCTTGCCTTCTTAATCTTCTTTATTACTGCTCTTGCCGAAACCAATCGTGCTCCGTTCGATTTGCCCGAAGCAGAACCAGAACTCGTTGGTGGATATCACACCGAGTATTCGGGCATGAAGTTCGGACTGCTGTACCTCGCCGAATACGCAAACATTCTAGCGTCGAGCGCAATTATGGCTGTACTGTTCCTTGGCGGATGGGACCTTATCCCGTTCCTCGACGACAGCGCTATCCTTGGTCTCGCTCCTGACTCGATTATCATGGTGCTCCTGCAACACGGTGCGTTCGTCACGAAGGCATGTATGCTCGTATTTGTGTTCATGTGGATTCGCTGGTCGCTACCCCGATTCCGCTACGACCAACTCATGAATCTTGGATGGAAGGTGCTGCTACCGCTCGCACTCGCAAACATTGCGATCACCGGCATCGTTCTGCTCCTCATCAACTAAACGCGCAACTCCGTTGCGCACTGAATTAATGCGGCGACTCCGTCGCGCATCGAACGAAAACCATGGCAAACATCAAGACCAGTACCGAGTCACAACGCCTGAACTTTTGGGAGCGCATCTATCTGCCTGAGATTGCGAAGGGGCTGGCTCTAACGCTACGTCAGATGGTGCGTCCAACATTCACACGTCAGTACCCCGAAGAGCGCTGGGAGCCAACGGGCTCGTACCGTGGACGTCCAGTGCTTGTACAAGAAGAAGACGGCGAACGTTGTGTTGCCTGCGGACTCTGCTCACGAGTTTGTCCGGCGCTTGCCATAGAGGTCCGTGCCGCCGAAACCACCGACGACAAAGAACGCTATCCCGAGCTCTTCGAAATCAACATGCTTCGCTGCATCTTCTGCGGTTTCTGCGAAGAGGTATGTCCGGAAGAAGCCATCGTCATGAGCAAAGACTACGAACTCGTCTACGGCTCGCAAGAAGAAGGCATCCTCGGCAAAGACAAACTTTTAGTCCCCGTCGCCCAACTCCAGGACCGCCTAGAGTTTCTAAGGCAGTGGCGCTAAGACCTACGTCCGATTATCCTCAGAAATGCACTTCTCTGAATGCGAACTACAGTTGTTACGATAGCACTTATCGGCTTCTATGTCAAGTGGTGACCTGAAGCATTGTTTTCATAATTGACTGACCAATCGTATTCTTCTTCGAGAGTGCCTAGATATGCTTGCAAGGACAGAATCTGAAATTGTACCGAGCTATCGTCAGGCATTTCGAGTGCAATAAAACCCTCGAGTATATGCTTGAAGCAAATTATTTGTTCTAAGACTTCAGTCGATGGCTGATAGGTTCTCATGTTGGCTCCAGATCGGGTGCAAATTGCAAATCACCGATGATTAATTCAACGAAGCCCTTAGCACCTCTATCTGGTGCAAGCCGTTTGCCCCATGAACCGTACTCTCTGGCATGAGACCAGAACCTACGAACGCCACTAATTTCAAGTTCTGAGAAGTAACGCGCTCTATGGTCAGCAGGAAAGACTAAGACCATGAAGGTGTGAGAACCAAATTGCTCCTTGGTCGCGTGACCACCATGCAATGATGATCGAATTCTTGATTTCACATCGGGTTCCAGTGCTTCGAAGACTCCTGTTGAAATGAACGTCACGACATCGATGTCCTCAGGGTCGATTCGTGAAGCATCTACGAAGGATCCGTTGATCCACTGTTTTGCATGTATCGCAAACGACGCGATCAAATCTGAGTAGTCCCGAAACTTTCGGAATAGGGGAGCGCGAGACGAACTGTCTGGAAATCCCTGAACGAAGAGGAATTCACACTCATCCAACGTCATCGTGTGAATACCCTCAGGCAGTAGCTGGGACGCGTTAAATGTCGGAATGGGCATGACACATCGTGGCAGGTCCGAGGGTGCGTGTGACAAGGGGTAAGTTTGCCGCATGGAATACAAGCTCAAGAACCCCGACTTCCGCGCCTGCATTGAGGATCACCTCACACGTCAGTTGTTCATGAAACACCTCGGTTGCCGCCTTACGGTAATTGAGCCTGGCTATGTCGAAGCCGTAATCGACCTGAAGCCGGAGCATCAGCAGCAACTCGGACTCGTCCATGGGGGCGTTACAGCGACGATTGCGGACGTCGCAGCGGGCTTTGCCGGCTTTACGCTCGTCGGACCCAATGAGCACACCGTTACGGCCGAAATCAAGGTCTCGTACTTCGCCAAGGGAAGGGGCTCGCGCTTGCGCGCGGTAGGGCGCGTGGTGAAACCGGGACGTATGATGCACTTCTGCGAGGCAGATGTGTATTGCTCCGATGGTGGCGAGGAAACACTCATCGCTCGCGCGACTACAACGATGGCGGTGATAACTCCAAACGTTCATTCCGTTCATTCCGGGAGACAATGATTCCCGGAATCAATGTTATGTAAACCTGATTCCGGGAGAGAATGATTCCCGGAATGAGCAATAATCGGTTTGGCATCCGTCCACACCACCTGCCCTCTACAAGCTTTCAACACGCGAAGGAACTATGGAAAAGAAGCGCATCCTATGGGTTGATGACGAAATCAGTCTTCTGAAGCCGCACATCATCCTGCTCGAACAACGTGGATATGCAGTGGCAACTGCCACGAATGGCGAGGATGCAATAGAGCTGGCGCAGACCGAGCGCTTCGATCTGATCTTTCTCGATGAGACGATGGTCGGGATATCCGGACTCGAGACGTTGTCGGTACTAAAAGACATCAATCGCTCGGTGCCCGTGGTAATGGTAACGAAGAACGAGCAGGAATCGGTGATGGAAGAGGCCATCGGTCGCAAGATCGATGACTACCTAACGAAGCCCGTGAACCCAACACAGATCCTCGCGGCGTGCAAAAAATTCCTCGAGACGCAACGGATTACAGAGGCGCGGATCACGGAGAATTTTCATCGCGACTATTCTTCGATTTCTCGTCGCCTTATGGACCGCATGTCATGGAGTGAATGGCTCGATGTCTACCTGAAACTTGTAGAGAGCAGCCTCGAGCTAGACCAGCATCAGGATGTTGGTCTCGAGCAGTCGCTCCGTGACCAATACCGTGAATGCAATCAGGCATTCTCGAGGTTCATAGAAAACGAATACCCCGATTGGTTAACGGACCGCGATAAGCGAACAGAAGACATGCCCCTTCTTTCGCCCCATATCCTTGACAAGTACTTGTTGCCGCGGCTGGAGAGCGGACGCCCCACGTTCTTCATGGTTATTGACTGCATGCGCCTCGACCAATGGCGCGTGATGGAAGAATTCATACGTCCGATGTACTCTGTACAGCACGACTACTACTGCTCGATTCTGCCAACTGCCACGCCGTATGCGCGCAACAGCATTTTTGCGGGACTGTATCCGACCGACATCAATAAACACTACCCGCAGTTTGCAATTGATGAACGCGGTAAAGATGAACACACGCTCAACAGATTTGAAAAAGAGTTACTAAATCTCTATTTGCAGCGACGTCGTGTAAAGCTGAAAAACGATCTGCAATACATAAAGATTATCGACACAGAATTTGGCAAGCGCATCGAAGCAGACATCATGCGTTATGCGAAATCACAGTTAACTGCAATAGTTATTAACGCCGTTGACATGATTGCACACTCGCGTTCAGACTTTCCGATTCTCAAAGAGATTGCGCCAGACGAAGCAGCATATCGTTCACTCACGAGCTCGTGGTTTCAGCACTCAAGCTTCTACGGCATTCTTAAAACGCTGTCGGCTGTGCCAAACGTGCAGATTATCATAACAACCGATCACGGAAGTGTGCGCTGCATGCGTGGGTCAAAAGTGATAGGGGATAGGGAGACCACGACGAATCTTCGATACAAGATTGGTCGCAACGTAAAGACCGACTCAAACGACGCAATGATTATCCGCGATACCGAGGCAATGAAGATTCCCGCAGGGGGCATTGCAACGACTTGCGTCATTGCAAAGGAAGACCGATACTTTGTCTACCCGACAGACTACCATCATTACCTGACGAAGTATCGCGACAGTTTCCAGCACGGCGGCATTTCGATGGAAGAAATGATTCTTCCGGTAATTGTCCTCGAGCCCCGCTGATGATCGTTGTGCGGAGGTAAGTCACCTCGGTGGGCAGGTAGCGCACCTCGCTCACAGATTTTTCCTTAGCTTGGTCCTCCTCTTCGGAGGAAGCTTGTGTCACGTTGGTACATACTATGGAGGTTTCTACCCTCCGGTCAGAGAGCGAAGAGCAGACGATTGAGCTTGGCGAGGCATTCGCCGGCAGTCTTGTTGTGGGCGATGTGGTAGCCATTTTTGGTGACCTCGGAGCAGGCAAGACTGAATTCGTCAAAGGCATCTGCAGCTACTTCGCGGTCGACGACATCGTCACCAGCCCGACGTTCACAATCATCAATCAGTACACCGGCGAAACGCCTGATGGTGACTCGGTGAAGATTTATCATGTAGACCTCTACCGCATCGACTCACCAGCCGAGCTGGAGGATGTAGGTTTCGATGACTGCGTCTTTGCGCATGATGCCATAAAGCTTGTTGAGTGGCCCGAGAAGGCTCAACAACACCTGCCGGCAGGTGCGTGGTCCGTCGCCATCACAGGCGACCCTACACACGACAACGTCCGTACGATTACCATCGATCGCCAGAGGGCGCCCGTAGGTGTCGAGAAGATCTAAACGCCACGTCGGTCAGGCTCCGAGCGATCTAGTATCTTTGCTCTTTCCCTGCGTTGTTCACTTCCGGAATCGTCATGCATATCGCCGACCGTATCTCACGCCTTGGTACCGAAACTGCGTTTGAAGTGCTTGTAAAAGCCCGCGCCCTCGAAGCGCAGGGCAAGAGCATTGTTCACCTTGAGATTGGTGAGCCCGATTTCGATACTCCGCCAAATATCATTCAGGCGGGCAAGGATGCACTCGATGCGGGCTTCACCCATTATGGTCCAGCCGCTGGTTTGCCTCAGGCACGCCAGGCAGTAGCCGATTACGTGAACAAAACACGCGGCTACGACAAAGTCAAGGCTGACCACGTCGTAATCACGCCCGGCGCAAAGCCCATCATGTTCTTTGCAATGATGGCGTGTCTGAACGAAGGTGATGAAGTGATTTACCCGAATCCTGGTTTTCCAATATATGAATCGGTTATAAACTTTCTTAAAGCCGTTCCGGTACCACTGCAACTGCGCGAAGAAAAGGAATTCCGTTTTGATGTTGCAGATCTCGAAGCAAGCATTACCGCGAAGACACGGATGATTATCATCAACACACCGCAAAACCCTACAGGCGGTATTCTTACGCGTGAAGATTTGCGTCAGATTGCCGACCTGGCCATCAAACACGACTTGATTGTTCTAAGCGACGAGATCTATTCACAGGTGACGTACGGCGACTTCAATCACACGTCCATTACAGAATTCGAAGGCATGTACGAACGCACGATTATCCTCGACGGATTTTCGAAGACGTTCGCCATGACGGGATGGCGCCTTGGCTACGGCATCTTTCCGCCAGACATTGCCAAGGTTGTTGCCAAGCTACAGACCAACGTTACATCGTGCACGGCTTCGTTCACGCAAATGGCAGGCGTCGAGGCGCTCAGTGATCGCACACTGCCGTATGTGAATGACTTCCTGAAAGAATTTGAAAATCGCCGTGACGTTATTGTTGCCGGACTCAATGACATCCCGGGCTTCCGTTGCCACTTGCCCCACGCTGCGTTCTATGTGTTCCCGAACATCACAGGCACAGGCATGAAATCACAAGAGTGCGCAGACTTCCTGCTGTACGAAGCAGGCGTTGCATGCCTTTCTGGCACTGCATTCGGCGCACACGGCGAAGGCTTCATCCGATTCTCCTACGCCAACAGCATCGAGAACATTCTCGAAGCACTTCGTCGCATCCGCATCCATATCGGTGAGCGTGTAACCGTTTAAGTCCGACTTGACTACAGATGCACCATCCGTCTCGTTCCACGGCATTTCTGCTCCGGAACGTCGTATGCTTCTGCGCAGACTTGAACAACAAATATGATAGAGGCGCTTATTGCTCAGAAGAGCTGGTGGGACACAGTCGATGTGCTTGCGCCACGCATGGCCGGATGTATTCTGAAGTTAGAACCTACGGCCTTGTACGACTGGACGCATAAGTGGATTGAGAGCGACAGAGACTCATGATTGTGCTAGGTGTATCGATCAATCTCGGCCGCCACCTAAACCGCAAGCCTTATGAATGCCTTCTTGACGGTTTGGGCAAGTAGGTGGCGTTTAAAAAGATGTCCCGGTGGCTGCATCGTCTTGACTACGTGTTCAGGGCATTGTATCCGCGGCACCTGCGACGTCAGAATCGTCCTGAATTTGCACCCGTCCAGGTGACGCCACGATGATGGGCGTTGTCATAATCGTCCGCACACGCGCCCACATTCCGGACGCTGCATCTCTGCGTCCTCCTCCGGATGGATGTAGACCCGTAGCTCAAATTCTTTGTCTCGAATCTCGATCTCCGTCACACGCCACGGTGCTCTCACATCGGGCACGTGCTCATGCAATTGCTGATCTCTCATCAAACCAAACAAATTCATACATTTGTTACGGCAGTTGTCCAAGACATCAACCACGCAAGGAGAGCCATCATGAAGGTGCTTTCGTTCCCCCCCCCCCCCGGTTATCTCAAACCGTTATTGCTTACTTGCTTAGTTTGGATTAGTTGCATGGCTGAGAGTCAGGCCCAGCTTGATTGTGAGCCTGTTGGCTGCCAAGTAATTGCCGAAAACCAAACGATTCAGGTCAATCATCCCGACTATCCGGGATGTAATCTTAGTTACACGTATGATGTAATCCAGTGCGGAGAACAGGTCTACTTCAAGATAAAGTACTTCTTTGTGGATGCTACCGATCCGGACTGTAATGCTCTCGTAACTCTCCTCTCGAACGATGGAACCGTATGGACGACGATTCGAGACCTTGTTCTGTGGGGACCTCGACTCGTTGCCGAGGCGCGGTTTAGAGCACTGTCACCCATCGATCAAGCAGTATTCTCATGTCCAAACGCGTACAATGTCATTCAGTTCATGAACGCAGCTTGCCTTCGAATTTACAGGATTGGATCGTCAGGTACCCCATGGTGGCATTTTAATTTCCAGAGCTGCGGAGAAGCCTGCTGCATTGTGCGTACTTCCGTGTGCCTGGATGCAAACCAACAACTCCAGACGACATTTGCTGTTGTTGAGTCAGATGCCGTTCCTACTTGCAGCTCTCTGACTCCCGTGGTTCCCCCTAATGCAACGTGGTGGTCGGGGTGCTTCCCGATCTGTTATGCACCATAGAGGCCTGAACATAGTGTTTCTTATCTCTGTCGTTATTGCTCATTTGGCAACGCAGAGTGGGAATTGTCAACAATTGTCGTTTGGTGTTATGTATCCCATCACTCGACCTGCTCTGTCTTCACTGTCTTATGAATCGATTGCAGGATTCGTGATACGCGGGGCTGACACAGCCTTTGTAACGGAGCTACGACCGCTTCGAGTATTCGTGCATCAAAAAATTGACGGGCGGTATGATAGAGTATTCAGCTATGGCAGTTTGGACACTAACTTGATCCTGTCGGGTCAGAGCTTCAGGGATGGCGTTAACACTGTATTCAGAGGCTTGCAGCGGAATGTACTTTCTACGGCAGCACACAGTAGTGTAGCCGAAGTCACCCTGCGATCTGACGCCTTACCATCGTTTGCGATAAAATCCGACACGTTTACCCAAGTAAGGACGGGTAGCATCGGCGTAACATCATCAGCGAGTGGCCACATTGTAAGTGGCCGACAGCGTGGCAGCGTACCCGTTCCTGCCGAAGGACAATACCTTATCTATCAGTTCGATCCGACGGGCATCGAACGCAAAGTCGGAGCCATTGACGCTCCACCTACTGCTGATCCTGATGGCCCGCTTGAGTTTGCAGTCTTCCCGGGTGGGAGTGTATTGGTTTCAAGTGCTTCTCGCTTCCAGGCTGGTAAGAAAGCTCAGGTGTGGGTATCCTCATTTGACCGGAATCTCGTTCAGCAGAGCGTAGCCAGACCATACACCGAACCTAGTTACTCGGTGATTCGGTTTGTAGCCGAACAGCAGCCACTCGGAGACACAGCGCTTTTTATTGCTTGCGTAAGAAATTCCGCTAAGGTGGCTCACCTGACACTGCATTGGTCGAGTTCTGCGGGTGACAGCTTGCTAACGGAATCGTTACCCTTGCCATCGAACAACCTGTTTCTCCCGTCTGTCGTAATGCGTTCCTCCGATACTTGGTGGATAGGGGGCACTCTACTCACTGACACTTCAAAGAATCCACCTTCAATGGCGTGTCTTATTGCCGTGCACGTCACCGATGCAAAAGTACGCGTACGTGGATTCCAACTCACGAGTGGGGTGTATGGCGATTGTGACAATATGTGGCGAGACAATCTAGGCGCGCTACATGCCGGCGGAACGTCATCCGATGGTATGTTCTTAAGCCTACTGGATGCAACCGTGCTTAGCGTTGAGTCATCGGATAAGTTCGACGAAAGCACTCGAATCGTCTCATTGCAGGAATTTGTTCGGCAATTCGATGGGCCATTGGGATCAACGTTGCGGCTCCTGTCGCTCGATGGCCGCGAGATTATTCGGGACATCGAACCGGCGAGTCTTCTGACTCTGCCGCTTCCTCCCGGACTCCTTGTTGTAGTTAGTTCTGAAGGAACTCCGCAGCTTGTTTTTAGGGATTAGTGCTTTGGCAACCATTGTCAATATTCTTTTGGTAGTCGTCGGAGGGTTCTTAACAGAGCACAACCGAGGTATTGGTATTCCAATAGCGGCTGTGCGCTAGGGCGCAAACGATTTAAATATGTCCTGGCGGCTGCGTGGTGCTTTCAAGGTGTGTAAACACTTCACAACGCGGACCTAGTGCGGCGCACAACGTGTCTTCAAAGGAAGTAGCGAGTGTATGTGCATCCTGCACGCGCATGTCATCGGGCATTTGCAGGTGATAGTCTACATGGATGGCATTGCCCGTGGTACGCAGTCGTAGCCTGTGATAGGCGCATTCGTGTTCACTGCAAAGGCGGGAAATAATCTGTTCCGCTGTCGCATATAGCTTGGGATCGGCTTTGTCCATGAGCCCACCCACTGACATCCGCATAAGGCGTATCCCTTCACGAATGATGTTCGCACCAAAGAGCATTGCGAAGACCGGATCGAGCCAATGCCAGCCTGTAAGGTAGGCCGTGAGAAGTCCGATGATAGCACCCGCACTCGTCCATGCATCCGTCAGAACGTGTTGGCCGTTGGCCTCAACGGCCAACGGCCCTTCGCGGCGTCCGACCCTTACCAGATAGATGCCCAGTGCAGCGTTTATGGCGCCCGCGCCGCCCGTTAGCAGCATCCCGAAGCCGAGATGGTCGAGTGCAACACCAACGAGTAGACTCTGCACTGCACTACCAACAATAACGAGTGCAGCGACGCAGATAAGGCCGCCTTCGACACCCGCGGAAACATAACTTATTTTATCATAACCGTACTGGTGGTCGCGGTCGGGTGGACGTCCCGTAAGTCGTACCGCGTACCAGGCAAACCACACTGCCGCAACGTGTACAACAGACTCCGCAGCATCGGAGAAGATGACCGACGATCCCGTGAAAGCAAATGCAACCCATTTCACACCCAGCATGGCCACACCCGTCGCGAGTGAAAGGTTCATCGCACGGTGCGTTGTGCTAGTCATTGGAATTACCCCAACGAAGTTGGGGCCCCTTCCTGTCAGTAAATGGGTCGGACGAATATGTCTTTGAGGGGCCCCATTCGATGAAGTGGGGGGGGCTCAGAACGTTCTAACTATTAAGTGACTTTAAGAAATCCGAGTTCGATTTCGTTGCCTTCATTCTGTCGAGCAGTGTTTCCATTGCCTCGACGGGTGGATCGTCGCTCAGGACCTTGCGCAACACCCAGATTTTGTTGAGTTCATCTGGTGTGAGAAGAAGTTCTTCTTTACGTGTACCGGAGCGGTTAACGTCGATAGCAGGGAAGATGCGTCGATCTGAAATCTTGCGGTCGAGAACGAGTTCCATGTTACCGGTACCCTTGAACTCCTCGAAGATTACTTCGTCCATGCGTGAGTTTGTGTCGACAAGGGCTGTTGCGATAATCGTAAGCGAGCCACCTTCTTCGACATTCCGCGCAGCTCCGAAGAACCGTTTCGGCTTGTACAAAGCATTGGCATCGACACCACCTGATAGCAGCTTGCCAGATTGCGGAATAACAGTGTTGTGTGCTCGTGCAAGGCGAGTAATCGAGTCGAGTAGAATTACAACGTCCTGCTTTGCTTCGCAAAGTCGCTTGGCCTTTTCGATAACCATGTCGCTTACCTGAACGTGACGCTCTGGTGGCTCGTCGAACGTTGATGCGATGACTTCAGCGTTAACGCTGCGTCGCATGTCGGTTACTTCTTCCGGACGTTCATCGATAAGGAGAACGATGAGTTTTACTTCGGGATGATTGCGAGCAATGGCGTTAGCAATCTTTTGCAGGAGGATGGTCTTGCCCGCCTTCGGTGGCGAAACAATGAGTCCACGTTGTCCCTTACCAATCGGCGACACGAGGTCGATAATGCGCGAGCTGTATTCGCTTTGCATCGTCTCCAGTCGGAAACGTTCGTTAGGATACAACGGCGTGAGGTTCTCGAACAACATGCGTTCACGCGAAAAGTCGAACGGCTGATAGTTCAGCATTTCGACTTTGAGTAGAGCGAAGAAACGCTCGCCCTCTTTTGGCTGACGTACGTGGCCTTTTACCGTATCACCGGTGCGGAGGCCGAAGCGTTTAACCTGCGAAGGGGACACATAAATGTCGTCTGGTGATGGCAGGTAGTTTGAATCAGCAGACCGCATGAAAGCATAGCCATCCGGCAACACTTCGATAACACCGACAGAAATCGTCACACCTTCGTGATGTGATTCTTTCATCTGACGAGCGTTTTCTGCCTCGACAATTTTATAAATGAGGTCCTGCTTACGCAGATCCCCTGAATCTTCTACACCAAGCGTACGCGCGAGCTCTACGAGTTCGGCAATCTTCTTGGTTTTTAATGCAGAGATGTCAATTACCGAGTCTTGCTCGGAAGTCCGTTGGGTCATGTAGGTATACGGGGAAGTTGGGGCGAAGGAGTCAGCCCGGGAGGGGAACACAAATCTCGCTCGGATCGATCTATCATGCAAGCGGAAATTTCCAGAGCCACCGTATCTTTCAAAACATGACCAATCAACACATGACTCAAATTAAGCGGCTACAGCGGGTAGCACCAGTTACTCTACTGTTAGCGGGTACACTGTTGTGCTTTGGCACACCGTGCTACGCACAGCGTGACCGTCCCGGCATCCCCTCTTCCGGTGCTACAACGGTGCAATCCACTGCGTTCGCTACAAATTTATCGGCTGCCCTTAAGAACCCGGGTCAGGTACGCAGACTCGATCTGTCGGGGCAGAACCTGACGGAGATTTCTGATAGTATCGGACTCCTTGCAAACCTTGTAGAGCTCAACCTCGGCCGCAACAAGCTCACGTCATTACCTGCATCGATTGGCGAACTACGTAATCTGGACGTCTTGAATATTAGCAACAACAACTTCAGCGAATTGCCCGCTGCGATTCGCGCGATGGTACACCTTGATGTGTTAAACATCTCGAACAATCCAGGTATCGTGCTTGATGAGCGAGCGTTCTCTGGACTTGGCAACATCAAAGAACTTCGCATGGACTTCATAAAGGCCTCTGCGCTTCCAACATCGTTAGCCTCATGTCTCATGCTTGCTATTTTTAGTGCCGAGGGCAATTCCTTGAAGTCATTGCCTGCATTCTTCAGCAATCTGAAGCTGCTCAAAAACATTAATGTCAACGATAACGAAATATCTGTGCTCGCCGACGCCATCTTCCTGCTCCCTGATCTTGAGACCCTTACTGTTTCATCGAATATCCTTAAGGAGCTGCCTGACGGCATAGGGGGCTCGAAGCTGAAAACATTCGAGGCAGATTCGAACGGCATTGAATCAGTACCACCATCGATCGGTGACTGCAAGAGCCTAGAGCGCTTGTCATTGGTAAACAACGAGCTCACAACACTGCCGAAAGAGATCGGCAAATGCAAAAACCTCGGGTTTCTCGACATCAGTGGCAACGACATAACATCGCTGCCAGTAAAGGAACTTGCATCACTCCCCGCACTGTCGGTGTTGCGCATTGCCAATAGTCCGCAAATGCAGAAGAAATAAAATCCCTAAATTTGAACTCGCATGGCGGGCGTAGCTCAATGGTAGAGTCCCAGATTGTGATTCTGGTTGTTGCGGGTTCAAGCCCCGTCGCTCGCCCTCTACACCTGACGCCGTGGTTTTTCTAACCGCGGCGTTTGTTGCTTATGGTCACTTTCGTCTTTCATACGCATCTGCCGTACGTGATGCATCACGGCAAGTGGCCACACGGTAGCGACTGGCTCTGTGAGGCGGTAGCGGAATGTTATCTGCCGTTGCTTCGTATGTGTGACGCGCTGTTGGCCGATGGCATCAGGCCAGGCATCACCTTCGATATCTCACCTGTTCTGTGCGAACAACTTGCACATCCCGACTTCCCGGAGTTGTTCAGAGCGTATTGCGCTGAACATGCCAACCTTGCCGCAACTGACCGAACACAGACCGTCGACCCTATCGGTGCAGAATTTATGGAGTCCTCGGAATGGTGGGAGGCATGGTACAATGATCGTGCAGCAGAATTCGATGCGGATTACAAAGGCGACATCATTGGCGCATTACGTCGGCTGCAGGATGCAGGCGCAATTGAAATAATGACGTGTGGCGCAACACATGGCTATCTGCCATTGCTTGCTGAAGACGCGAGTGTCGACTTACAAATGTTTGTTGCGCGAGCGAACTACCGACGACACTTCGGACGTGACCCCAAAGGCATCTGGCTTCCAGAATGCGCGTACCGTCCTGCGTACAAATGGCGCACATACTTACCCGTGTCAGCGTATTCGGTGCCGCGTATGCGTAAAGGCGTCGAGCAGGTCATGGTCCGACACGATCTGCAGTACTTCGTCACCGACGAAAAAGCATTACTGAAGGCCACGCGTCTCAAATCGAGAAACACACAGCCCCTTTCACCTTTTGAATTGTACCTCGTCG
>JBKJNB010000099.1:0-21591 GCA_046595995.1 Candidatus Kapaibacteriota bacterium | reverse complement strand
ACGGGTGTGGCGAGGCGGATCGTTTCAGAAAGATGTTGACGGAAGCGCATGGTGGGAAAATTGCCGAGAATTAGCGCATCAGCATGCGTAATTTTGGTTTATGGCTCGTTTTGGTCTGTTCTCTAACGACGTCGGGATTGATCTCGGCACCGCAAATACGCTCATTTGGCAAAAGGGTCGGGGCATCGTGTTAAACGAACCCTCGATCGTTGCCTTTGATCGTACTACTAAGCACATCATCGCAATCGGACACGAAGCACAGGAAATGCTTGGTCGTACGCATCGCGAGATAAAGACAATACGTCCGTTAAAGGACGGCGTGATTGCCGACTTCGAGATTGCCGAGGGCATGTTGCGTGCATTCATCCGCAAGCTTTCGTCGTCGTGGCAACCCGCACGTCGCATGGTTATCTGTGTACCAAGTGGTATTACAGAAGTCGAGAAGCGCGCAGTACGCGACTCCGCAGAACATGCAGGCGCAAAGGAAGTGCATTTGATTGCAGAGCCGATGGCTGCTGCAATTGGTGTCGGACTCGATGTACACGAAGCCATGGGCAACATGATTGTTGACATTGGTGGTGGCACAACAGAGATCGCCGTGATTGCACTTAGTGGCATTGTTGCCGACGAGTCGATTCGCATTGCAGGGGACGAACTCACAAACTCTATCTCGAGTTACTTCAAACGTCAGCACAACATTCTTATCGGCGACCGCACCGCAGAAGTAATAAAGGTTAATGTCGGTTCGGCGTATCCGTTAGAGGAAGAGCTGGAGATTGAGGTAAAGGGACGTGATCTGCTGAGCGGCATTCCGAAGTCGATTATTGTCTCTAGCGAAGAAATCCGTGAAGCACTGAACGAGAACATCACGGTAATTGTAGACGCCGTGTTAACGCTGCTCGAAAAGACGCCACCTGAGTTATCGGCCGATATTTTTGATAGGGGCATCATTCTCACTGGTGGAGGGGCTCTTCTAAAGGGGCTCGATGAACGTCTGCGCCAGGAAACATCGTTGCCGGTTCACGTGGCCGACGATCCGCTAACAGCCGTTGTACGCGGCACAGGAAAGGTTCTTGAGGATCTGGCTGCTTATTCCAGCGTCCTTATTAAGTCTAAACGCTACTGATGCAGCGGTTCATTGCCTTTGTCGTCAGATTTAAAAACTACATCGCCCTCTGCGCGCTTGTCGTTATCAGTTTTTCGATGATGAGCTTTGGTAATCTCTCGCAACTGGGCGGGTTCCGGGCGGTAATTGTAGGCTCGATCGGGTGGCTGCAGTCGTTTTTCGCCTGGATACCAAACCCCGTTGCGCTTAAAAGCGAGAACCTCGCTCTCAGGGAGCTGAATCTGCAGCTATCGCTCGAGTCTTCACGGAGCCGACAGGCCATTGTGGAAAACGCAACGTTGCGCAAGATGCTGGAGTTGCCGAAAATGACGGAATACCGTCTGCTAGCAGCCGATGTTGTGGGCAAGACCACGACCCAGTTGCGCAATTATGCAACGATTAATAAGGGAACGGCTGACGGTGTAAAAGATGGGATGTGTTGCATTACCGATGGCGGACTTGTTGGTATTGTGATTGGTGCATCGGAGCATTACGCAATTGTGCAGTTGTTACTGAATCGGGACACACGTGTGTCGTCTCGAGTGCAACGTTCACGCGTCGACGGCATTCTGGTGTGGGAAGGCGAGACAACACTGTCGCTAAAGAACGTGCCGAAGTCGTATGATGTGCAAGCGGGTGACATTGTGCTGACGTCTTCGTACAGCGCGCGATATCCGGCGAATATTGTAATCGGACGTATCACGCAAGTGGCAGATGAGAATCAGTCGTTGTTCCGACGCGTTGTCGTCGAACCAGCAGTAAACTTTGCAACACTCGAACAAGTGTTTGTTGTTGAATATCTCCCAGGTGTGGAACGTCAGGCACTCGAACAAAAGATGGAAGAACGTCAGCGCAGGCCGGCAACCCCATGAACATTGTCTTCGACCGATCTCAGTTTGTATCGAACCCGGCATTGCGATTCGTAGCATACGGTGTAGTCGCGCTTATTCTAAGCATTGTACACATCGTTTTTCTGCGCTTTCTTGCCGTGAGTTCTGTGACACCCGATTTGTTGCTGATTCTAACGGTGTGGATTGCAATTGCCGAGGGCCAATTCGTTGGAATGTTTGCGGGTTTTCTGAGCGGTATGTTGTTTGACGTCGTATCGGCCGATGTACCAGGCAGTAATGCACTAGCGAAGACAATTGCTGGGTTTGTTGCTGGTTATTTCTATCGCGAAGGATTCGCAATGCAGACCATTGGTTCGTACCGATTTCTGCTTCTCGTAGCACTGAGCGGGTCGGTGCATAATCTCCTCTACTTCTTCTTCTACGTAAAACCAATGCAGATTTCGTTCCCAATGTTCTTTCTGAAGTACGGCGTTGCAACAACGCTGTACACAACGGTTGCTGCAGCATTCCCAATGCTCATCGTTAACCGTCGGAAAGAATGGTAGGAACAGCATTCTAACAGCAGCTATACCATGTATCTAAGTAGACTGGAAATGATTGGCTTCAAGAGCTTCGGCCTGAAGACCGATCTGGGCTTTAACGACGGCATTACCGCCATTGTCGGACCCAATGGGTGCGGCAAGACGAACATTGTCGATGCTATTCGTTGGGTGCTTGGTGAGCAGAAGACCGCCATGCTTCGTGCCGACTCGATGGAGCATGTAATCTTCAACGGATCGAAGACCCGCAAGCCGCTCGGCATGACTGAAGTATCGCTTACAATTGAAAACAACCGTCAGATACTTCCGACAGAATACGCGCAGGTGGTTATTACGCGTCGTCTGTTTCGTAATGGCGAGAGCCAGTACCTCTTAAACAAAACACAATGCCGACTGCGCGACATTGTAGACTTGTTTATGGATACTGGTATGGGTTCCGATGCGTACTCGGTAATCGAGCTCAAGATGATTGAGACGATCCTTAGCGACAAGGCCGAGGAACGACGCCACTTGTTCGAAGAGGCTGCTGGCGTAACGAAGTACAAGGCACGCCGCAAAGAAGCGTCTCGCAAGCTCGAAACTGCACAACGCGACATTGCACGTGTGCAGGACATCGTTCGTGAGGTACAGAAGACAGTCAACTCGCTAGCACGTCAGGCAGACAAGGCACGCCAACATCAGGAACTCTCGACCCGCCTGCGCGAGCTCGACCGTTTGCTCTTCGCGTTCGAATACGTAGAGGAGTACGTCGCACTAACCCAACTGCAGTCGAAGGTGGCTGAGGTAAGGGTCAGGCGCGAAGCCGCCGAAGGGTCCGTCAGCGCCGCCGACGTTGCTGTCGGCGCTGCCGAACGCGATCACGAAGCGCGGGAAAAACAACTGCGTTCAGCACTTGAGAACGAGGGCACCGTACGTGCATCGCTAAGCGAGGCGCAGCAGCAGATATCGCTTGTCGACGAACGTTCTAATGCAGCGCGTAAGGCGCTCGAACGTATCGAGAGGGAGCAGAATGAGTCGCACGGACAACAACGCACAACAGAAGACGAACTGACGTCGGTGCGTACGCGTCTCGCCGACATTCGATCGGAAACTGAGAAGGCTAAGGATGAGGCAGAAAGCAAACGCATGCGTGTGCTCGATGCTGCAGGAAGTCTTCAGAACATCAAGTCAACAACAACACAGCAACGTGAAGCACTACAGCACGCACGTCAGGCGCTGAACGAAGAGAAGAGCACGAGCGATCGCTTTCGCGTGCAGTCCGAAGCCATCCGCCGCCGCCTCGCTGACAATGGTGTGCAACACGCTCACATCGAAGAGCGTGTGCGTCAGGTCGACGCACAACTCACGCAAGAATCGCACGACATGCCTGCGCTCGACGCTGCTTTAGCCGAAGCAGAGAGCCGACTACACGCTGGTGAAACACGCGAGAAGGAATTACGCAGCGAACAAGAGACCCTACAGTCTGAAGCCGATACCAAGCGCGCGACTCACGCACATAGCAGAGCGTCACTTGAGTTTCTTGCTGCACTCGTCGATACAGCAGAGTCGAGCAAGTTTCTGTTGGCGTCGAATGAATGGACGCCTAAAGGCGAGAAGCTGACACTTGCCGAGGTTATTAATACTGGTGAAGAGTTCCGCATTGCAATCGAAGCTGCACTGGGCGAAGCCGGACGTTACTTTGTTGTCGCCAATCGCAGCGAAGCACAGCAGGCCATAGGAGCTCTGTCGCGCAACAAGGTCGGCAAGGCAACATTCTTGTGCCGGGATTCCATCCCTACATTGCCCCCTCCCGGAGCCCTCCCCCAAACAGATGGCGTGTTGGGCTGGGCATCAGAACTTGTTCAAACGGATGAGGCGCTACGTGGTGCACTGCGTGGCATACTCGGACGCACCGTAATTGTTAAAACAGTTGATGATGCATGGCAAGCTGTTGGCAATGGTGGGGCAAGTGCTGGCGGTGCAGGTGCTGGCATAGCCGATACGGCAGTGACAATCAGCGGTGAAATCGTAAATGCTGCAGGAGCAGTACGCGGTGGTTCTGCTTCACGCACCGAAGGGGTCCGCATCGGACGTCGCGAGCGTATCGAACAACTCACGAAAGAAATTGCCTCGCTTGAGCAGCAGGTAAACGACATCGACGAGCGCCTTCAAGCCATTAAGCGCGAACTTGGTTCAATCGACCTACGCAGTCTTGGCGAACACGTCCGTCGTGCTGCTCTTATGCGCAACGAACGCGTGCAACGCATAGACGCACTACGTGGGCGCATCGACGATGCCAATGCACAACGTGAAGCGTTGCAGCGCGAAGCAGCACAGTTTGATGATGAAGCCAAGGCGCTTCATCTAGGAGCTGAGCAGAGTGAGCAAACCTCAGCGGAGATGGAATCAGCGCTAAAGCGCATGGAAGCAGACCTTGCCAATGCTTTGCAGCAACAGCATGAGGCCGAGCAACTTCTCGAAGCGATAACAAACGATGCACGTAGCGCAGAGCTACACTTCGTACGCCTGAATGGCGAACAGCAGTCGTTACATACCGACGAAGGACGTCTTTCGTCGCAAAGCATGACGCTCGATCAGCGACGTGAGCAACGCGAAAGCGAACAGAAAGAGTTACACGAGCAGCTCACGGCACATGCTGCTGAGACCGAAGCCCTAAAACTTGGCGTGGCAACTGTTGCGGCACGTCTAACAGAAGCGAAGAGTGCGCGTGAAGCCATGGAGCTCTCCGTGCGCGAATGTTCGGCCACGTTCCATCAGGCAGGTGAAACCGTCCGCGCAAAGCGAAAAGAGTTCGATGGTTTGACAACGGAAATGCACGAACTCGATCTCAAGTTCAACGAAGTGCGCTTGCGTATGGAAGCGCTCGCTCGTAAAGCAACAGAAGAGCTCGACATCGAAGTACCGGAGGTGCCGACGCTGCCAGAATCTGAGGAGAATCCAGAAGAGCTTCGTGGCCAAGTACTCGAACTACGTCGCAAGCTCACCTCGATGGGGAATGTGAACTTCCTCGCGCTCGAGGAACACGAGCGCGAAGCCGAGCGCCTTGCATTCCTATCGCAGCAGTTAACCGACTTGGTCGACAGCGAACGGACACTGCAAGAGACCATAGCAGAAATCAATCGCACGGCGCGTGAGAAGTTCACGACTACGTTTGCACGTATTCGCGAGAATTTCTCAATGCTGTTCAAGATGCTGTTTAGCGAGGATGACGAGGCCGATCTTACGATGTCTGACGATGCCGACCCGTTAGAGTGTCGCGTCGACATCATTGCAAAGCCCCGCGGAAAACGTCCGCACAGCATCGAAATGTTATCCGGTGGCGAAAAGACCCTTACAGCAATTGCCTTGCTCTTCGCCATCTATTTGGTGAAGCCAAGTCCGTTCTGTATTCTCGACGAAGTCGACGCTCCGCTCGACGATGCCAATATTGACAGGTATCTCCGTCTCATCCGTAAGTTCAGTGAGAACACGCAGTTCCTGATGATTACGCACAACAAAAAGACGATGGAGGCCGCAGATACGTTGTATGGTGTGACAATGGAAGAGCCTGCAGTATCGAAGGTCGTTAGTGTTCGTTTTGCAGGTGAACAACGCACCCCAAACCCTGTCCTTGAAGAAGCCGCCCCAGTACTATGAAATACCTCCTCATTCTAGCCTTAGTCTTCTGCAGCAGTACATACATGTCTGCGCAGGAAGTACCAGACCAAATCGTTATCACCGAGAGCTACGAAGCTTCATTTGGTAAGGTGTGGGCCGCGATGAAGCAGGCTATGGACCTTTCCGCATGTGGTAAGGCCCAACAGGAAAAAGTTATCGAGCCAGCCGAAGAGGGCGGTCTTTATAAAGGCGTATACGTTTCCGATTACTGCCTCATTGCTCAGGGCGAAGATTCGAGCAAAATCATCATGAAGCAGTACGGCGAAGTGCCACCAATCCGCGGCGGCGTGTGGATTACCGGCCGTGTGCAGTACAAGATCAACATCAAAGAAGAAAGCGCCAAGAAGGTCAAAATCGTATTGCGCGCCGAACTTTCAGGCTTCGAAGAGTTCATCACGAACCAAGTGTACTTCTGGGCATCGAACGGCATCCTCGAAAAACGCATGATGGACGCCATCACAGCGAACGTCAAAGCCGTCCTCGCAGCACCTGCGAGCGAGTAAGCGGCGAGTCTGCTTGCAGCCGACGAACTCTGCTTAGTCGAAGTCGTACTGCGCAACCTTAATGTCAAACGTTGCACCTGCGGGATAGTCTGCGGCAAGGGTCTCGTCCAGGGGCTTCACGACTTTAATTGTCGCCCAGCATCCGCCCGAGAATTTCGTGACTTCGGCGCTGTAGAGCGCACGTCCACCTAACGAGACTTCATATTCTCTGCCCGGCTCGAATGAGTCTTTGGGCATTTTTTCATGCTCGGGTTTTTCTTTGTCGCCGTCGGTTGACAGGATGTTGATGTCACTCATGGTTATTCTCGAGTAGTAGTTGCTTGTTAGTCAGTTGCTCTTATTCGCAAGCATTAGATCGTTGTGAAAACGTTGTGCAACGGACGTCGCACGTTCGTGTGGTACGTGCATCACCATTGCTACATCGCCGTGTTGCACCATAACGTCGACAGCGTCGGAATCGTTCATTTGTAGTGCGATCGATGCGGCGCACTGTAGCCATGCTTGCGGACGTGCAAAGAGTGTCGAGACTGCGGACATCGTGTCGCTGCCGCGGGCATCGGAGGCGAGGGGACTCACCACGACGATGGGCTTGCATTCTGGACGCGTGGCGTCAATAACGGTCGATTCTCCGTCAGGTTTGTACGCACATGCTATGCGCAATGGTATGCGCGCACGTTCTGCGGGGTCGATCATCGTCGGGTAGAGCAGCTTTAGTCCGTTGCGTGCTGCTGCGCGGGCTTGTGTGTAAGACATATTCGGACGCAGTTGTGTGTCTTCGCAGATGTCAGGGTCGGCACTGCGAATGCCCTCGACATCGGTCCAAATAACAATCTCATCGGCCCCAAGCATTCCGCCAAGTAGCGACGCCGTAAGGTTCGAGCTCTCTTTGCCCATCGTACTTGTAACGCCTTCTTCGGTTTTGCCTACGAAGCCCTGAATAAGTACGCAGCGATGTTGTGCAAACAACGGACGTAGTTCGTGCTCGACATGCACACGCGTTTTTTCTACGAGCGGCACCGCACTGCCATGTTCGTTCGTTGTTACAATGATGTGTCCCGCATCTACGCCCACCACATCGAGTCCGTTGCTCTGCAACACATGCCTTGCAATGTGTGCTGCTAGAAATTCGCCGTACGACAATATCCTGTCAAGCGTCCGCAGCGTCAGCTGACGCGTAATGGTAACTCCGGTTATTAAATCGAGCAATTGCACGCGAGCTTCATCAATAAACGATGTTAGTGCGGTATCCAATACTGCCGCATCCGCAAACGCCGCATCCGCGAACAATGCATGCACCAGTTCTGTGTGCACGCGTATCATCTGCTCTATGCCTTCGGCAGCCTCTTCGTGAAGTCCCTTCTGCGCGAGGCGCGCAGCCCCTTCCAAGTCACGTGTTGCCGATGCAAAAGCGGAAACAACAACGAGAACGGGTGTCTCGGCTCTACTAAGTATTTTACCCATACAGCGAAACCCCGCTTCATTGCGAAGTACCGCACCGCCGAATTTCATTACGATCATGGTGCAAAATATGGGATCCTGCCATGTCACAGAGAATTAGGTGCGACCATGTCGCTTGATGCAGCCACGAAGAAACGTCTTAAAGCAGCCGAACCATCGGGCAAGTACGCTGTGCATCCAGGCGTGGGCATGGTACAGAAATGGGTAGCAGAACTTGAGGCAAAAACTGGCTGGGATCTCGACGGATGGTACCGACAAATCAAGAAACATGCACCGTTAGACGAGAAGGGAAGGCGCGAGTGGCTCAAGGCAGAGCACGGACTGGGCACGAACACTGCGTGGTGGCTTGTTGAGAGCATGGAAGACCGCGAAACGTGGGACGCCGAACCATTGTCCCCATCTACACACGTCTTCGCCCAACTCAAGCCCACCACACGCACGCGCATCGACCTCGCGCTCGCACTAGGCCCAGACGTACCCTTCACCGACCGCCTCCTCGACACCGGCGGACTCAAGAAGAAAGACCGGCTAACGCACAGGATAGGCATCACTTCGCTCGAAGAAATCGACGACGAAGTGGTGCACTGGCTCAGAGCAGCGTACGGGGCGGGTGGGGCGACGAAGAGGAAAGCTGTCGCGAAGAAAGCTGGAGTGAAGAAAGCAGCAGCAAAGAAATCGGGGGCCAAGTAGTTTTAACCGTAACGAATTGTATCGCCCTCAGTTAATGACTACAGGCGTATCGTTCACACCCTCAGAAAGTGTCCTATGAAATTGGTTGCCGTTGTTGTTATCGTCGTTTTGTGTGCGATAACAAGCGCACAAGCGCAGACGTTTATCCCGTCAGCACAGCTCTCCGCCCCGCATGGCTTTGCCAGCCAGTTGTTTGAGAACGGAGACGGGACCTGGACAGTTGCCCGGTACATAGGCGATAGCCTGAAGGCCGAGGCTGTAGTACTTAGCGATCGCTGGAAATGTACTCCGATAAGCAACAGCGTGATACAAGAACCCAGTATGAACGCTGCCGCGATGCTGCTGTCTCCGACAGATGCGTGGGTAGGTCTTATAGACAAGGTCAGATACACATCAGATAACATTACATGGTACGAGATTGCGACTGCCGGCAATGGACGCGAGGCGGAAATCATGGCCCTAACGCGAACCGATGATGGTGGCGTCGTGGGCAGTGTGAATTCGTACGTTGTTAGGCGTGTCGACACTTCGTCCGGTGGACTTCTTAGTAAATGGACCGAGCATATGAAACGCTCTGTCGTGCTTTTTAACAATTCGGAGCGTGTCGTCCTGTTTGAGGAAGACTCTTATAACATGTTCACTAATGTTGAACAGATCTCACACGATGAGTTTGTCACTGCCTCAGGCAACGGATTCCATTTTCTGAAACGTAACGGTACGGATATTTTTGCTACGCTTGTTACTGACGCACAAATGCCACACAGAGGCATCGCGTCTTGCATGCACCGCACGAGCGAGCGTGTCGACTACAGCTTCCACGGAATTGTCGATCCTGCACGCGGACCACGTGGACCGTCAATGGTAGTCTACGACGAGAATACGCAGCGTTTTCAGTGGGTCGAACTGCGTGATATAGCGCCTATACGTCACGTAACATCGAGAGGGCGCCTTGTCATTGGCTCAGCAGAAGGCGGCATCGCAATCATCAAGGGTACATCGGTTAGCTTCCTCCCTCTTTCAGACGGCATACGTCCCTGGGTGGATGTTATCAGCACATCCTTCGTGAACGGCGACACGCTTATCGCCAACACGCAATACGGACTCTTCGTGATTCCGATGAGCGTGATAGCAGCAACCTCCGTCGAAGCCCCTTCGCCCGGGCGGACCCTTACCTCATCGTCGAGCCATCTCATCGACATCGTCGATGGCACGCAGGAAGTGGTGTGGAGTGTGTTCGACAATGCCGGACGTGTTGTGCTTGCAGGAACGATGGGCGTAGGGCAACGCGATCTTCGATTACCCCTTGAAGGGGTCTCGTCAGGGGTCTACCACTTGCGACTGACAGCGGGTGGTCGCGTACTGCAATCGCACAGCGTGTTGTTGACTCAGTAAATGGAAAGCATGCCATGAAGAAGTTAACATTGGTTACTATCGTTCTGTTAGGTATCAGCGCATCCATGTCGGCGCAGACGTATCACCATGTAAAAGACTTGGGCATGGATTGGTTCGGCTCGCGAATTTATCCGTCTGGTAGCGCATCTTGGATTGTGCATGACAACGGATCGAAAGACACTCTTCCGAGCTTTTGGCGTTTGCATGATCGTTGGCGATTGACTCCGTTCGCTGGTGGTGGACGGATGCCCTTCAGACCTTCGCACACCAAAGCAATGGCGTTTAGTGATCAACAAGGATGGGTTGGCACGTATGACAAGATTGCGTTCACGACCGATTACTCGACGTGGAACGTGATTGACATCAGCGAGCCTGGACGAGAAGTGTCTATCACTGCACTCAGCTTGTACGAGGGTGGTGTTGGGGTGATCGCAACTCTAACATCCTACGTAATTACCAAACTAGATACGATGCAAGGTTCACTTGTAAAATGGACATCGCAACGAAGGAGTAGCATTGTTTTGATTACGCCGACAGACCGAACCGTGCTTTACCGCGACTCGGGTACCAGCAGGGAACCATATACCAACGTGGTTCAAGCAAGCGCCTCAACATTCGCCGTGGGTTTCGGTAGCGACATGTATTCCATGATGATTCTGCACCTCGACGGTACAGTTCAATACATCAATCGTCCGGACGGAACACGCGCAGGTCCAGCGGTTCATCTGCACGGCACCGCCAACGATGATTACTATTGTTTCTACGGTCCGTCGGACTCGCCAACGGGGTCTATCGGGCCTTCTGCCGTGGTTTACCACAACAATAACGGGTCAGCTGAATACATCGATCTCAAGCGCATCGGGTACATAAAGCAGGCCACGTCGAGCGATGGACTTGTCGTGGGAGCAGTCTACGGGGGACTGGCAGTTATTAAGGGCACTTCGGCACGACTGTTTCGATTGACCGATACTTCGTATGGCACTGCCGGGGAGGTATACCCGAATGCAATGGATGTATATGGCGTGGAATTCGTGAACCCCGATACCCTTATCTGCAATTCACAGTCGAAGCTCGTCGTTATTCCTCGCGATCTCTTAACGACAACTTCCGTCGAAGCCCCTTCGCCCGGGCGGACCCTGGGGGCTGCATCGTCGAGCCATCTCATCGACATCGTCGATGGCACGCAGGAAGTCGTATGGAGTGTGTTCGACAACACCGGACGTGCCGTGCTGGCAGGAACAATGAGCGTAGGGCAGCGCGACATTCGATTGCCGCTTGAAGGGGTCTCGTCAGGGGTCTACCATCTTCAACTGACGGGTGATGGACGAATTATCCGGACCCAGACCCTTTTAAAAGCCCCATAACCGACAACTGGGGCCCGTGATAATCCACGGGGAGCACCAAAGGTGCCCTAAGTCGTTATAAAGCAGGCACAAGGGGTTGCACAATTCCCCAAAGACCCCTATATTTGATGCTCTGTTCAATCCCCTCCGATCCTAAGAGGCCGTCATGGCAAAAGCACAATCATTCGGCGATAAGACCAAGAAAAAGTCTGGTCCAACCAAAATCAGCGTTAAGGTTATTAAAGCCTTTCGCTCAGAAAAAGGCACCGTGAAATTCATGGAGCGTTTTGTTAAGGTTGACGAGATCGGTCAAGTCGACAAGCTCGACATTACGCGATAAACGACGCGATAAACGCAAAAGGTAATTGAGATGAAGAAGGGCATACACCCAGCATACAAGACCATCGACATTGTGATGACCGATGGTTCGACATTCAAGACACGTTCGTGCTACAAGGGCGATCGCATGGTTCTTGAAATTGATTCGAAGTCGCACCCATTTTATACGGGCAAGCAAATGCTTCTCGATACTGCTGGTCGCGTGGATCGTTTCAACAAGCGCATGGAAAAAACTATGGCTGTTAAAGAGGCCGTTAAAGAAACGAAGGCTGTTAAGGACGCGAAGTCCACAGGAAAGAAATAACGCATGAGACCAGCTGCACCACCCGCATCCGCTGCGAACGCGAACAATCCGAACACGATTAATTCGCCGTTCCGCCAAAAACGCAATCAGCCGAAGAAGCGCACGAACCCGCTCAAGAAGTCACGTCTGATCGATTACCTCGATCCGAAATTTCTTGGCCGCTTCACAAACGATCAGGGCAAGATCCTTCCACGTCGCATCACGGGCGTTACTGCTCTTCAGCAACGTCGCCTTGCTCGTGCGATCAAGTTTGCACGTCACCTTGCACTGCTACCATTCGTGGCACAAGACACGCGCTAAGACTGTAGTTGTTGGTTCGACCGACAAGTCGTCAATAAGTAAACAAGATTAAAAAAGCCGATCCTTTACAGGGTCGGCTTTTTTGTCTATAGCGATAGTCAACTTAGTTAGCAGTCTGAAGGCGTCTGGCAGTATTACTCCACTTGCGTTGCCGGATGAAAGTGTTTCCACGACAGCCAGTACTCTTCGTGAACGGTGATGGCGCGTGAGGAATCGATCATGCCGGCGAGTTCCTCGAATGCTATGACACTGAATTCGTTCTTGACGACAACGATTGCATTACCGTTCACTGTATCACGAAGACATTGTTCGCGCAGTAACGTCTGACGTCGGTACGCCTGAGGATGCCCGTTGATCACAAGACCGTACACAATGCTGCGTGGCATCAGTGCCGCGGATGTATCGCCTGCACGCTTGTCGTAGTTGCGCATCTGTGCTGGGTGATCGGCGAACGTAGGATCTTCGATTAACACTTTTGCATTCGGATGCAACGTGGCAAGTCCGGCAAGTGACATCTGCTTGTACGGAATGTCTTTCAGGTTCTGACCCTTGCGAGGCCCAGCAATGCACTCGCCAGTGGCTTGGTACCACCACGATCCACTCGATGCATCTTCCATCATCGCGTTGTAGTGATTCGCACCGACAAGGCGGAAGGTTTCCAGTTTACCATCGATGATGGGAGAAAAGACACGTCCAGAGTGACACATCGAGCAGTACGTGACTAGCACGGGTGTTCCGCCGACGGTGTCAATGACTTTGTGGTGGTACGCCATCATGTTCACCATGTAGCCTTTGGTCTCGCCGTTGATTGAAACGACCATAACCTGACTGAATGCAGACTCATTATCAACGAGTGCGTCGGCGGGCTTAAATGCGATGGTTGACGGTTCCTTGAACATCACTTCGGCGGACATCTTTGTTGCGACCATATAGTGTGCGCCAAGCACAATCAGCGTGAGGAACGCAACAAGTGTGCGTACAGGCCACTTACTAGCGCGCCACACATACACGGTGCCGACTGCGAAGAGGATGCCACCGACAACGATTAAAGGCCAGCGCCAAGAGTACAGCGCGTATGACGTTGAAACGGAGTCCATTTCCTGCCAACTTCTGATGATTGGCATCAGTAGCAGACTCAGCAGAACAGGTGGAGCGAGGACCAGCAGGAAGCCGACGACAAAGATGAGCCAACGGTAGGGATGCATGGAGATTTTGCGAATGTGCGGAAGCGCTGAACGTGATATGCAGTAGTGCTGAGTGTGATATGTGCAGAAGTACTGTAAAAATAGGCTAGAAAGCCCCTTACCCATCCACATTCACCTTTGCCAAATCACCGTAAGACCCTTATATTTGAGGCTCTAAAATAATTGGGGTGTCGCCAAGCGGTAAGGCAGCGGTTTTTGGTGCCGCCATTCGCAGGTTCGATCCCTGCCGCCCCAGCAAAAAAGATGAACTCAGAGATTAAGATCGTCGCCGGACGTTCCAACGGTGCGATAGCCGCAGAAATTGCACGTGCATCACACCGTGAGTTGGCGCAGGTTGCCATACGAAACTTTAGTGATGGCGAGCTCTGGGTCAAGTACGAAGAAAACGTACGTGGCGTAGATCTGTACATCGTACAGTCGACCATTGCTCCCTCAGATAATCTGATGGAGTTGCTGATGTTGATTGACGCAGCACGGCGTGCGTCAGCAAAGCGTATCACGGCAGTGATGCCATACTTTGGGTACGCTCGTCAGGATCGTAAAGATCAGCCGCGCGTGGCGATAACGGCGAAGCTTGTGGCGAATCTGCTAACACAAGCGGGTGCTGATCGTGTAATTACGATGGATATGCATACGCCGCAGCTTCAGGGATTTTTTGACATACCGCTGGATCACTTGTACTCGTCGCCCGTAAGCATTCCTGTTTTGCAGGCGTTGGGATTAACGAATGTAGCTGTGGCATCGCCTGATGTGGGTGGCGTGAAGACGGCCCGAGCCTACGCAAAGATGCTGGGTGATGCAGACCTGGTTGTTGTAGATAAGCGTCGGCCTAAGCATAACGTGGCTGAAGTGATGAATATCATTGGTGACGTCCGAGGCAAGAATATTGTGATCGTTGACGACCTGATTGATACAGGCAGTACGTTTGTGCAGTGCGCGGAAGCACTGAAGGCGGCTGGGGCAGAGAAGATTGTTGGTGTGTGTACACATGCTGTGTTTTCAGGTGATGCAGTCGAAAAGATTGGTGCAAGCGACGCGTTGTCGAAGCTCATCGTCACGGATACCATTCCATTAACGGTTCATCATCCGAAGATTCAGGTCGTAAGCGTCGCTGGTGTGTTTGCAGAAGCCATCATACGCACGCATGAAAATCAGTCGATTAGTTCTCTCTTCGATCGAGCTCAGAACTGAGCAGAACACGGTTTACCGTTGAGCACAATGCTCAACATGGATCGTTCAAATTGTAAACACTATTAGAATGGTGACAACATGACGGAAACAATTCTTCAGGCAGAAGTACGCACCCCAGGCCAAACAGCATCGAAGGAACTTCGCCGCAACGGTCGTATACCAGGTGTGTTCTACTCTAAGAACCACGAGCCTATTCACTTCAGCGTACCTGTTCTTTCGCTTCGCAGCATCGTCTACACAGCCGAAGCAAAGATGGTAAAGTTGTCTGTTGATGGCGGACAGACCCTCGATTGCGTTCTAAAGGACGTTACGTTCGACCCGGTCACCGACAAGCTTTTGCACTTCGATCTCCAGGGTGTTGCTGCTGGCGAATTGATTCTCGTTGACATCCCTCTGCACCTCGTTGGTCAGTCTGTCGGTGTTCGCGACGGCGGCATCATGGAACACGTAATGCACAAGGTGCACGTGAAAGCCGATCCGCACGTAATGCCAGAACACATCGACGTCGACATTACCAATCTCAAAGTTGGTGATGCACTGCACATCAGCGATCTTTCAATCGAAGGTTGTGAAATCCTCGATCGTCCGGACGCCGTCATTGTCGCTTGTCATCCTCCTAAAGCAAGCACCGACGTTGTCCCTGGTGCAGATGCACCTGCAGCAGCAGCGAAGCCTGAGTAGTCATCTCGGCAATAGCAAAACCGGAATACCATTCCACTAGGGCAGGCGCCTGCATGCAACCGGCACCGCGAACACTGAACGAAACCGAGAGATTGGCTGCATTAAATGATGCAGCCATCCTCGACACGCCTGAAGAGGATGAGTTCGACCAGGTGGTTGCGCTCGCGTCTGAGATATGCGGAACCCCGATAGCACTCGTTTCACTTATCGATAAAGATCGTCAATGGTTTAAGGCGCGTAGGGGGCTGCTACCGCAAGAGACCGGTAGAGACATATCATTCTGCGGACACGCCATCCTGGGAAGAGGCTTGTTTACCGTGAATGACGCGGCCATAGACGCACGTTTTGCCGACAACCCGCTCGTACTGGGTGATCCTAAAATCCGATTCTATGCAGGTATGCCACTGTTCACGTCAGACGGCCTTGCAATGGGTACGCTTTGCGTAATTGGTACGCAACCTCGGCACCTTTCAGATCGTGAAGAACGTGCACTTACCGTGTTGGCAAAACACGTATCGAACCTCATCGACCTCCGGCGCGCTCACAACAACACACACCGCCTGCTGAAAGAACTGCGCGAACGCTCGACAACGCAGGAGCGCATAACGCACACAGCTACACGCCTGCTAACTGTCGTCGCACATGACGTGCGGGGTCCGTTGACGTCGATCATTGCAGCCCTAGATTTCGACGACTCCGATCTCGCACCACTGCGCTCTGAGATTAAATCGCAGGCGGTGCTTGCACGTGATCTTCTCGATCAGATACTTGCGTGGGCTCGAACGATGATGCGCGGAGGTCCGACGGTTGAGGGCAACGTCGACATGGTGCACATTGTAAACGAAGTTATTCAAGGGGCTTCGCTCGAGGCCTCGCGAAAAGGCACCACGTTACACGCTGATGTAGGCGTGCCCACGTGCGATACCGACCCAAACCTCATTCGCTTCATCCTGCACACACTCGTCACGAACGCCGTGAAGTTCACAAGCAACGGACGTGTTGATGTGCACTTGAGAAAACATTCTGCGGGACACGCCACGCTCGAGGTTATTGACACCGGCGTCGGCATGTCGCCCGAAACTCTACATCGCTTGTTCGACTGGGGACGTCGGTCCGTTGGGACGGGTACACACAAGGAGAGGGGAGCTGGCCTGGCTCTTCTCCTCGTCAAAGACTTCTGCGACCTCCTCGGCTGGTCGATTCGTATCGAATCTCAGCAAGGCAAAGGCACACGCGTATTTGTGGCGTGCTCCGAATTGCCCATATTTGCAACGAGTTAAGCGGTACTCTCTCCCCTGAGTGCCGCGCCAGATGCTCACACCTGGAGTACCCCTATTCTCCGGGTATTTTTTTGCCCGGCATCAATTACGCTCAATCCATCGATCGTCTTCTTTGATGATGGCCACGAGTTCCTGCAGCGCGTCGGCAGTGGGGATGTTGCGCCGGACGATTTCTTTGCCGCGATAGAGTGTAATACGGTCCGGACCCGACCCTACGTAGCCGTAGTCGGCATCGGCCATTTCGCCCGGACCGTTTACGATGCAGCCCATGATGCCAATCTTGAGGCCCTTTAGATGATCGGTCTGCTCGCGAATTGCTGCAGTGGTTTCCTGTAGGTCGAAGAGGGTGCGGCCGCACGACGGACAGCTAATGTATTCTGTTTTCGTAATGCGCGTTCTCGTCGCTTGCAAAATGTTGAAGCCCAATGCATTCAGTTCGTCAAGTCGAGGCTCATCCGCAGACAACATGACGCCATTGCCAAACCCATCAACCAGCAGTCCGCCAATGTCGGTCGATGCGTTTAGCTGTAACTCCTCGGTATCTGCTTCTGTGCACATACGTCGAACAATCACGGGCGCAGTCACACTGTGTGCAGATAACTCGGAGAAGAAATTCCGTAGGGGAATAAGGGGCTGCGGTTCTGCACACTCCGCAAGGATAACAATCGTAGCGTCGTTCGTAAACAATTCTAGTAAAGACGAGTCCGTAAATGCTTCATGCGCATCCGCAACGTTCACGCGTACAACGTTCATTATGGTATGGCGTTCGAACCGAACGTGGCCGTTATGCGGCGTACTGGCCTTCTGTGAATCTGATGCGTTTAAGAAGTCAGTTGCTGAAGCAAACACGGGCACTTTGTACAAGCGTTCGTCTTGCTCAAGCCATGCGGCGACGTCCATCAATTCGCGAACGCCGGTCGGACACAACCCGTGCGGCAACGGACGAGAGCCGCTGTAAATGAAGTCGCAGGCTTGCTCAGCGATCTGCCATTTGTCTGTAGCCGCATCGTAAACGTGCCCGAGCGGAGCGAAGTCGCTCATCGAGGTAATGGCAACCGTAGAAAGATCGGCGACAACGCGAGGGACAAAGTCGGCGCCGACGTTCGCAACGCGCGTCCGTAGAACTTTTGTGGTTTGCGCAGCTCTTCGCTGCGCTCCCGGAATCAGGTTTACATAATCCTTATTCCGGGAGACAATGATTCCCGGAATCAGAGTAGGTATTTCTTCGGAGAGGGGCCTTTCCGCAAGGATCTTCGCCACCGGCAACTCGGCCTCTGGCTCCTCTGTTAGACTAACGCGGATGGTGTCACCGAGTCCCTCCTGCAGCAACGTGCCTATTCCAACTGCACTCTTGACACGACCGTCTTCGCCTTCGCCGGCTTCGGTGACGCCGAGGTGGAGGGGATAGGGGTGCAGCCCTTCTTCGTCGAGGCGCTGAACAAGAAGACGATATGCTTCGACCATTACAATGGGATTGCTGGACTTCATCGATAACACGATGTTGTAGTAGCTCTCATCTTCGGCAACGCGAAGGAATTCCAACGCACTTTCAACCATGCCGATGGCTGTGTCGCCATAACGCGACATAATGCGATCGGAGAGCGAACCGTGATTCGTGCCAATGCGCATTGCCGTGCCATACTCTTTGCAAATGGCAATCAACGGAAGAAATCGGTCGCGAATGCGCACAATCTCAGCAGCGTATGTCGCATCGTCATATTCGATGACGTTGAAGTTTTTCTTGTCGACGTAGTTGCCTGGGTTAATTCTAACCTTTTCCACTAAACGCGCGGCAATCTCTGCGGCGTTTGGTGTAAAGTGAATGTCTGCACACAGCGGTACGTTAAAGCCCCTTTCGGCGAGCCCCTTACGAATGAGGCCAAGATTTTTTGCTTCGCGCAGACTTGGTGCGGTAATGCGGACGATTTCGCAACCGGCTTCGATCATGCGAACAGACTGAGCAATCGTTGCCTCGGTGTCCATCGTTAGCGTGGTCGTCATCGACTGAATGCGCACCGGATACATCGAACCGATGCCAAGGTCGCCCACACGAACGTCAGTGGTGGTTCTACGCACCATTACATCTGCTTGCTGACTTCGTTTAGGATGCGCTTCTCGTGTGCGCTTATGCTATGTGGTCCGAATTGCGAGATTTTGTCTAGAATCTCATCAATTACTTCTTGCGTTACGGGTTCGCCATCGACAATAAAACGTGTCGGTGTTTGCGCCGATGGAATCCGATGCAGAGCCACCGGAGCTTGTCGATCACGTGCGGGTTCCCGAAAGGCCGCGGCCGCCGACTCGCGCGAATCGTGTTGTGAGCGTTGTTCTCGACCGATGCCAATACCACCACTGCCGCCAATTCCACCGCTGCTTCTGCTACCGCCGCCAAGTTTCTCGACCCAAGCAAACAGCGGAGCCCCGAATTTTATGAGCAAGAAACCGCCTAATGCACCGCCGAGGTGAGCGAAGTGCGCAATACCTGAGTTCGTTGCAAAGAGTCCGTTCATCAAATCGAGTCCGGCATATAGGATGACAAAGTAGCGTGCGGGAATCGGAAAGAAAATTGGAAACATCAACACCGGACGTGTCGGGAATGTCATACCGAATGCAAGGAGAACGCCCATGATCGATCCGCTTGCACCAATGGTTGGTCCGAGCTTGGCACTCAACAACGGTGTTACAATGAGATGTGTAATGCCTGCAACGATGCCGCACAAAATGTAGTACGTTCCGAACTTGCGCGATCCCCACATGTGTTCAATCTCAACACCAAACATCCACAATGCAAGCATGTTGAAGAGCAAGTGGAAGAAGTCGAAGTGCATGAACTGGTACGTGATTAGTTGCCACGGAAAGAAGTTGATCTCGAATGGCCATAGCGCAAAGTATTCCGTTACCACGGACGATAGTTGACCCTCGCCCTGATACGTCAAGCCTCCGACGAGCTTGATCAGCAGGAAGACCGCAACGTTTGCAATCAACAAGAACTTGATTACCGGCGGAAAACTCAGGAAGCCGGCACGACGTTCGATTACTGGAGACATAGGAAGGGTCTGGAAAGGGGTCTGGTTGAGTGAGCTTCTGGTGTACTGTTATGTGCGCTGGTGTACTGTTATGCACTGAGTGCTGCGACACCCGGAAGAGTTTTGCCTTCGAGGAATTCGAGCGACGCACCTCCACCAGTGGAGACATGCGTGACCTTATCCTTATAGCCGAACTGAGCAATGGCTGCGGCAGAGTCGCCGCCTCCGACGATTGTCACGGCCCCTTGTTGCGTTTCGCCAAGCGTGGCGTCACCATCTTGTTGCGTGGCGTCACCATCTTGTTGCGTGGCGTCTGCCATTGCTTTTGCAATGGCTTCGGTGCCCGCGGCGAACGAGGGCATTTCGAAGACGCCCATCGGACCATTCCACACGACGGTGCCGGCGCGCATGATGATGCTTGTGTAGGTTTCGATGGTCTTGGGGCCGATGTCTAACCCCATCCAGCCGTCTTCAATTTCACCGACGCCGATCGTCTTGTGTTCCGCATCGTTGTCAAATGCTCGCGCTACGACAACATCCGATGGTAGTACCAGCGCTACATTTCGCGCCTTTGCCTCGGCGATAAGTTCGCGGGCTAGGTCAACTTTGTCCGTTTCGAGCACAGAAGAGCCAATGTTCATGTTCATCGCTTTGTAAAACGTGAACATCATTCCACCACCAATTAGAATGGTGTCGCAGATGTCGAACAGGCGTCGGATTACATCGATCTTCCCAGAGATCTTCGATCCACCCATGATTGCAGCAAGAGGTTGCTTCGGATTATTGAGGGCCTGACCCAGATACTCCAGCTCTTTCTGCATCAGTAGTCCAGCACACTTTACATCGAAAAATGCTGCAACACCTGCAGTGCTGGCGTGTGCGCGATGAGCAGTGCCAAAAGCATCATTGCAGTAGATATCGCCGTTTTTAGCGAGCTCTTTTGCAAACGCTTCGTCGTTTGCTTCTTCCTCGGCATGAAAGCGGAGGTTCTCGAGAAGCACAACATCGCCTGGTTTTGCCTGTCTGATAACCGCTTGCGCGCCGTCGCCTATACACTCAGGGGCGAAATGCACAACTACTTCTGCAGATGCGGCCCCCCGTGGCTCCGACGCTAAAAGCGTACGTAGATGCTCCGCTACTGGTTTTAACGAGTACTTCTCATTGGGCTTGCCCTTTGGACGTCCCAGGTGGGACATCAATACCGCAACACCACCGCGATTTATAATGGAGTTTATAGTCGCTAAAGACTCTTGAATGCGTGAGCCATCCGTTATCGTACCATCCTCGTCCTGCGGCACGTTAAAGTCTACACGCGTTAAAACGCGCTTGCCCTTTACGTCGACATCGCGTATGCTTTTGATTGCCTGCGCGGTGACGCCAGTTGCTTGTTCGTCTGTTGTCATTTCGCAACGAGCATAATCAAATCGACGATGCGACTCGAGTAGCCGTATTCGTTGTCATACCAGCCTGCAACCTTTACCATCGAGCCCATAGACATTGTAGAGAGCGAATCGAACACGCATGAATGCACATTGCCAATGATGTCGCTCGAGACAAGGGGCTCTTCGCTGTATTCCATGATGCCCTTCATGGCCCCCTCGGAGGCCCCCTTCATAGCTGCATTGATTTCGTCTTTTGTAGCGGGACGTTTCAACATGGCTGTAAAGTCAGTGATAGAGCCATCTGGCACAGGTACGCGATAGGCGCCGCCATCAAGCTTGCCCTTG
>JBKJNB010000085.1:0-8817 GCA_046595995.1 Candidatus Kapaibacteriota bacterium | reverse complement strand
GTTCCCATCGGTCCACCCGATACCGGAGCGCATGGATGAAGCGCCACGGCAAGGTGTACGCTCCGGTATCGGGTGGACCGATGGGAACGAATCTGAACGACGTAATGGCGCCGTTTTCCATCGTAACCGACGGAAAAAACACCCCCGCAGCCGTGCTCGATGAATCCACCTTCGGCTACAAGTACGACGTTATTCCGTAGACCTGTAACGAAGGTCTGGGAACCGGTATTATGCCTACGATTCCCACCTGAAACTAACTCTCATTGTCCCATCCGGAGGTTGTTCATGCGAACGGCTAATTCTCTCTCTCGTGCCTGGCTCGTCATTCTGACGCTGATCCTGGGCGCAACGTCGGTTTTTGCTGAAGCACCACGCTCAGCAGTCGAATTCAACGCATTCGTATCAGCCGAGCCAAGCGGCGGAGCGAAGTACGTAACACTCTATTGGTACATGGCACACGAAGGTACTCCAGCTACTGGCTTTGATGTGTACATCGCTAAGGGCGAAACCGAAGAACCTTCGGCGTTCAAAAAAATCGGCACCGTTGAGGCACGTGCAAACGAGCCACGCGGCAAGTACACGTTCAAGGTTGAAAATCTTGACGCAGGCGTGTACACATTCTACGTTATCGCGTTTAATGCGGATGGCTCGGCCGACCGCTCACGCATTAAAGTTGTAAATCTGAATGGCAACACTGGCGACGATAGACTTGTGAAGTTCATTACCGAGCCAAAACGCGTCGGTGCTGTGGGCACTCCATATCGCTACGAAGCGAAGGCTACATCAACCACTGCTGGCACGATTACCTACGACTTGAGTCATGGTCCTGACGGCATGGAAATCGACTCAACAACGGGCGTTGTTACTTGGGCAACACCAAGGGCTGGCCGCTACGAAATCAAGATTATTGCAAAGCTGATGGTTGGCGGAGTTGTTATATCCGGATATCAGATCTATGTTCTTGAGATCAAGGGCGAAGACGAACCGAAACCAGAAGTATGTGTGACCATTACCGGCAAGGTGACATTCGATGGCACCGTCGAATCAGTCATGAAGGGCGTTGTAGTTGCATGGCGCACCCATGGCGATGACCCAGCAAACACGAAGTACGTGCCTGTATACAAGGCAGAATTGCGTCAAGGCGTTTACGTTCTGAAGGTTCCTGCAGGTTCATACAAGCTGCGCATCGAAGGTGCTAGCTTTATCTCTGAATGGTATGCAGATGTAGCTGAAATTGCAGATGCTACGACAGTAGTAGCGGTCTGTACGACACCTCGCGTGGAAATCAACTTCTCCGTCGAAGGACGTCCAGAGGCAAAGATGCTCGTCGTAAAGGGTCGCATCACAGATGCAGTAACAGGCGAAGGCCTGAGAGGCACTGTGAAATTCGATGCTCGTCTGAAGACAGACGTCAACATCGACCACAACATCCTGCACCGCATCGTAGAAGCGAATGCTGAAGGCTACTACGAAGTAAAGCTTCCAGAAGGCATCTCGTTTATCGCCTACGCACAGGCAACTGGTGCTGCGAACACGATCTCTCTTTACCTAGGCGAGTACTGGGAAGAAACTGGTGATATCACAGCCGCAACAAGGATTACGCTCACTGAGAATATCGAGGGCATCAACTTCACACTCGAGCCTCGTCCAGACTACGACAACGGCTTCAGTGGTCGCCTCATGAACCACGAAACAGAAGCAGGCGTTAAAGGCAAGGTCACGGCGTACCTCGTAAAGAGCGACGGCCACAAAGACCTCGATCGTCGCTGGTCAGTAACTGTTGAAACAAATGAAGAAGGATACTATGCCTTCGAAAACCTGATTCCAGGCAACTACGTGGTACTTGGCACTCCTGCAGAACGTCCGTTCGTACCAGGCTGGTACGTCGCTGGCGGCAAGGCCGCAATCAAGTGGCAGCACGCGACGCACATCGAAGTTGCTGAAGTAATGATCACAATCCAGCACGACATTCGTCTGCACGCAATCAAGGGCGAACACGGACGTGGCAAAATCCACGGTTGGGTGTTTGACAAGCGCGGTGGCATCGTGGCTCCAGTTGGTAAGGTTGCCAAGGGCGATGGTCAAGTTCAAGCAGAAGAAGCGAATGGTATCATCGGTGCACTTGTTGTTGCAACAGTCAACGGCGAAGTTGTAGACTTCGCATTCTCTGAAAACGACGGAGCGTATGAATTGTCAACAATGGGAACTGGTGACGCAACACTGAACATCAACCGCTTCGATTTCGACAACGCCGAGCAAATGGTTACCGTTGATGGCTTAGCTCGCATCGATCAACAAATCTCGGTTGGTCTGCGCGCTGCTGTCACTGGTGTTGAGGTTCCTGTAGATCGCGTTGGCAAGGACGTTGGACTGTATCCAAACCCTGCTACGTCGTCAGCTACGGTGTCCTTCACTGCGACAACAGGTACAGCCATCATCAAGGTTGTAGACATGCAGGGTGTCGTGTTGTTCACGAATGTTGTTGACGTAACAGCTGGTCTGGCCTCGGCTCAACTGAACCTCTTATCACTGCCAGCTGGCATGGTTATGGTTCATGTAAGCAACGGCACGACAGCTTTCGCACTTCCTCTTAGCATTCATCGCTAAGTAGCACTAGTCGATTCTTTCCGGGTCCGGAGCGTATGCTTCGGACCCTTTTTTTTGTCCGGCACTCAGCCGCATGCTTTCGTATTTTTCTGCAATGCGAATACCCTACCAGCTCTCCTGCCTTGTCGTGGCCTTGGTCTGCATGTCCTCCAGTGCATACACGCAGAACATCAGCCTACCAACGGAATACAAGCCGCAAACGTTCGACGTAGTGAGTTACACCGCAGACATACACATCGAGACCGTAACCGACAAGCAAATCAGGGGCGTGGTGTACATGGCGGTGCAATGGACGTCACCTTCGTCGAGTCCAACCCTCTTTGCTCACCTGCTCGGATGTACACTCGATTCGGCCACAATGCGCGCGCAGCGCGTTACACCGGTTGCAAGCGCTGTGGCTGTGTCTGCAACCGACTCTATGCGCTACTACACCTTCGCGATGCCGCATGCAGTGTCTGTCGACGACATGGACACCCTCGTGATGTACTACTCGGGCACGATGACAAATGAAGGGGGCGGCGCTGCCGCATGGGGCGGCGTGCATTTTGACGACCAGGTACTCTACGCTCTTGGCGTTGGTTTTCGCGCGCCTCAAATAAGCACAACCGAACACTGGATGCCGTGTTATGACCATCCGTCAGACAAAGCGCTCTTCAAAGCCACGTTTAACGTCCCCGCTACCTATGACGTAGCCTCGGTGGGCACGCGAACGGGTGACGTGGTTGCAGCCGGACGTCGCACGGTTGAATGGACTACTGCAGAGCCTCTGTCTACGTATCTATTTACGTTCGCCGTTGCGCCCTACGCGGTTCTGCGTTCGAACGAAGGCACGATACCAATTGAGATCTACGCACTTCCAGCCGACACGGCGTCGGCACGTGTAGCGTTTCGCACATTACCGCGCATGATTCGCACGCTGGCCGCTCGATTCGGCGCATACCCCTTCGAAAAGGTTGGCTATTGCGCTACCAGACGCGGGGCTATGGAACACGCGACCATGGTTTCATTCCCCGTGTCGCTAATTAAGTCTCGTGACACCATCAACGACGTTGCGGCACATGAACTTGCGCACCAATGGTTTGGCGACCTTGTTACACCGCTCGACTTTAGGCATGCCTGGCTGACGGAGAGTTTTGCCACGTTTAGTGAAGCGCTATGGCGCGAGGAATTGTTTGGTCGCACCGCGTACCTAACAATCATGACGGGTAAGATCGACCGCTACATGAATGCCGTAAGCGTAAAAGAAGGCGTGTTACCGCTGTATGATTTCGACCGCAATGCGCCGTCGTCGAATTATCCCGAAACGATCTACCAAAAAGGCGCGGCAGTGCTCGGCATGTTGCGATGGCACCTTGGTGACAGTGTATTCTTCGCAGCGTTACAACAATATCTCGCCGCGCATTACAATGGCAACGCTACGACGGTTGACATGAAGAACGCATTCGAAGCAGCTTCGGGCAGAGACCTAACCTCGTTTTTTGATGAATGGGTGTACGGTAAGGGCTGGCCAAAACTTGCATTCACCTACATCCGCAACGGCAGTGGGTGGAATGTCGTGGTACGTCAGGTGCAGCGCGAGACGAACCCCACACAGCCGATGTTTACGACATTACCGTTGGGTGTACGTTACCTCGATGCGCAAGACCGGGACATCGACACGGTGTTTCTACCCGACGCTTCGGGCACCTACGCATTTTCTGTAAAAAAGATTACTAGCATCAACCGCGGCACAAAAGTGCGCTCACTTATGCAGATTGCTCAGACAGTTGGCGTAGACGAATCGCCAACCGCGAGTCGTCGTATTACACTTTCACCAAACCCTGCTGGCGAGGTTTGCACCATCGAACGCGCGACTACAGTAGACGTTGCTTACGTTAGCGTAATCGATTCGGCCGGACGCATCTTGCTAACAAAGGTTATCGAAGCAGGAGCGACCACTACTGCCATCTCCGTAGCAGAACTCGCCGACGGCGCGTACATCGTACGTGTAATGGAAGACGGCCAGCCCCTTGCGTTGCCGCTGATCATAACGCGTTAGGGGGCTCACCCCGCATAGGAATGAGGGGCCCCGAAGGGGCTTCCACAATTACACATTGTACCGAATCCACCTGAAGATTTTCTTGAACGTAGGCGGCGTGCCGTACGAGAGAATGCCGATGCGGTAGATGCGTGATGCAAGCCAGATTGCGCCGAAAAACGTGCTGGTTGTTAACACAACCGACAATATGATCTGCCATGCAGGCACGTCGGTGGCGGCGATGCGCACCGTCATGAGTATCGGCGTGAATAACGGAAAAAGCGAGAGCACCACTGCTGTTGTGCCGTTTGGTGCTGCCAACACGTTGCCGATAAACAGTAACGTTAGAATTACCGGCATTGCAATTGGGAATGCAAGTGAGTTTGCATCTGCTTCCTGGTCTACGGCAGAACCTACGGCAGCATAAAACGTTGCGTAGATAAAGTATCCGGCAAGGAAGTAGAACAGAAAGAGAATAAAGAATAGCGGTGACAGTGATGGTAGCGACACGCTTCCGATCTGCATGCCAGCGGCAGGTGATTGCATACCCTCAGGTTGCATGCCCTGCATCCCTTGCATGCCCTGCTGCATTTGTTGCATCTGCGCCATCGAATCGGTACCACCCGTTCCTGGTATTAACGTCGCCAGCACAAACAGCGCAATCGCGCCAAGAATGAACCATAACATTAGCTGCGTAAGCCCAACGAGCCCGATGCCGATGACCTTGCCCATCATAATCTGGAACGGACGTGCCGATGAAGCAAGGATTTCGACAATGCGATTGGCCTTCTCTTCAACAACACCACGCATAACCATAGAGCCGTAGAGGAAGATGAGCATGTAGATAATAAAGCCTGCAGCATACCCAATAGCGGCCGACGCTCCTGATGTGTCTTCCTCGAGCCCCTTCTCAGTAATCTTTAACGACTGCACCGAAATGCCCTCTTCGACAAGCCTGATTACGCTCGTGTCTGTGCCGGCGCGTTGCAGTCGGGCGTTAACGACGTAGGGTTCGATACCTTTTCGGACATTTTTCTCAAAGGCGATGCCCGACCCACCGCGCGAGTACATCTGAATAAATCCGCTGTCTAACACGTTCGCCGGAATAACCACATACGCCATGAGGCCACTGCTTACCACACGTTGCTTTAACTCCTCCTCTGTGGCACTGCCGGCATCAACAAACACTGCGGTGTCGCTGTTCACAACCTTGTCACCCAGCATTCCGGTGCGGTCTAGGACCGCAGTTTTGCCCTCGTTGCCATCGCCAGCCAAATAGGCGGCGAGGAGCGGAATCATAACCATAAGGACCAAGGCAAGGGGCGCCAGAAGGGTCGAAAGGAGGAACCACTTGGCCTTAATGCGCGAGATATACTCGTGACTTATGATGACGGCGATCTTATTCGTTGCCATTGTTGTCCATTATGTTCAAGCAGATGTTCTAGCAAAACTATGGTGTTCGTAGTTTTGTAGGCTATTTCGGCACCGGAGACCCCAATGAGCATTCTGCACAAAGCATTACAAGAACAAGCCGAATCCCTGCGCGCCACTCGTGGAGCCCTTCTCAAGGAACATGGGGAGACGGTGCTCGGCTCCGTTACCATAGAACAAGTCCTTGGTGGTATGCGCGGCGTACCGGCTCTAATCTGCGATACGTCGAGCGTTTCGGCCGATGAAGGCCTTCGCATTCGCAACATTCCGATAATGGAGCTTACTGGAATCACGCCAGAAGAGACGTTTTGGCTGTTGGTAAGCGGACGTCGTGCTACCGAAGTCGAATTGAGCGCATTACGTGCCGAGTTCGCAAAATTCTATGCCATTCCGAGCTACGTCGTAGACACGCTTAAAGCAATGCCAAAGGATGCACATCCTATGGCTATGCTCAGCGTTGGCCTGCTTGCAATGGAAAAGGAATCGGCGTTCCGTGCTGCATACGACGACGGAGCCAGTAAGGATGCCCTCTGGCAGTCGATGATTAATGACGCTGTGCGACTCATTGCTTCTATTCCGGGTATTGCTGCAGCCGTTTATCGCATTCGCTTTAACAAGGGCGACGTTATTGCGCCACTTACCGATGACCAAGACCTCTCGAACAACTTTGCACACATGCTTGGTGTAAGCGACGCAAAGGCATGGAAAGAACTCGTCCGCCTGTATCTCGTGCTACACAGCGACCATGAAGGTGGCAACGTAAGCGCCATGACGTCCTACGTTGTGAGCTCTGCCCTTAGCGACGCGTACTATAGCGTTGCAGCGGCGATGGGCGGCCTTGCGGGCCCGTTACACGGCTTAGCAAACCAGGAGTGTCTGCGCTTTATTCTCGACGTAAAAGAAAAATTCAACGGCGTACCTAGCGAAGAGCAGATTCGCGATTACACATGGGAGCGATTGAAGCACGGCCAGGTCATACCGGGTTACGGACACGCCGTGTTACGCGTAACCGATCCGCGTTTTATGGCATTCCACGAGTTCGCTGTTAACCATGGCATTGCCGACGACAACGTAGCCATCGTTCAACGCATTTTCAAAGTCGTGCCCGAAGTCCTGAAAGAACAAGGCAAAGCAAAGAACCCATGGCCAAATGTAGATGCCTACTCTGGTTCGCTGCTGTATTCGTTTGGTATGACTGAATTCGACTTCTACACGGTAATGTTTGGCGTCTCGCGGGCAATCGGACTTTGCTCGCAGATGGTCGTAAACCGTATGATGGGCACCCCTATCGTCCGTCCGAAGTCGCTAACACTCGCCGAAATGTCAGCTAAGTAGTGGACCCTACTGGATTCGAACCAGTGACCTCTACGATGTCAACGTAGCGCTCTAACCAACTGAGCTAAGAGTCCAGATAACAGCACGGCGTCCTCGATCAGCACGGCGTCCGTTGCGGGCTGCGAATTTACTAAAACAGAAAGGTTCTGCATGATTGTCGGTCTAATCCTTGGTCTTGGCGCCCTGTCGCTTATCGTCGCCGCATTTTTTCGTCAACGTGTATTAGCTGTAAAAGTCGAAGACGGAGCGGCTTCAGCGCAGGAGCTAACGAAGCTCAACGAGATTTCATCGGCAATTGCCGAAGGCGCAATGGCCTTCCTTAGTCGCGAATACCGTGTTCTAAGCATTTTTATGATTCTCTTTGCTGTCGTCATTGTTGCAACGGTACACAATGGTATGTACACTGCAGCAGCGTTCATCATCGGCGCAGCAACCTCGGTACTGGCGGGCTTCATCGGGATGAAGATTGCCACCAAGGGTAACGTACGCACTGCCGCCGCAGCTCGTCTCTCTCTCGAGCGCGCATTCTCTGTTGCGTTTCAGACCGGCAGCGTAATGGGCTTTGGTCTTACGGGTCTTGCCGTAATAGGCATGATGCTCGTGTGGCTTGGCATCGACGCTCTTATGCCAATGGGCACTGCGGGCATGACGCGCGAACTTCAGATGGAAATTCTTGCAGGCTTTGGTCTCGGTGGCTCTGCCGTTGCGCTTTTCGCACGCGTAGGTGGCGGCATCTACACGAAGGCCGCAGATGTTGGTGCTGATCTCGTGGGTAAGGTCGAAGCTGGTATTCCAGAAGACGATCCGCGCAACCCCGCCGTAATTGCCGACAACGTTGGCGATAACGTTGGTGATATCGCAGGCATGGGCGCCGACTTGTTTGGCTCCGTTGCAGAATCGACGTGCGCTGCACTCGTTATCGGCGCCGCCGCATACGTTGCTACACCCGACGACAATCGCAACCTGAGCATCCTGCTCTTCCCAATGCTTGTAAACGGCGTTGGAATTCTCGCCTCGATCGTCTCACTCTTTTTTGTTCGTGCAAAGTCAGAAGAAAAGGTTGAAGGGGCTCTCAAGGGGGCTCTCGTTATCTCGACACTGCTCATGCTCGCTGCGCTTTACCCTGTTACGCATTGGGCATTTGGCGACACAACGTTTATGATGGGCACGATTGAAGTCACTGGTATGCGCGTGTTTATCGCGCTTGCGTCCGGACTCATTGCCGGTCTACTCATTGGTCTGCTCACAGAGTTCTTTACGTCGCATCGCTTCAAGCCCGTACGCGAAGTTGCCGACGCTGCCAAGACCGGTGCCGCAACAACCATCATCTATGGCCTTGCACTTGGCTACAACTCGGCCGTCTTGCCAATGCTGCTTATCACACTCAGTGTTGTAGCGGGCTACGTCTCTGCCGGCATGTACGGCAT
>JBKJNB010000044.1:0-4842 GCA_046595995.1 Candidatus Kapaibacteriota bacterium | reverse complement strand
TCGTAAATCGAGATCTCGTGCATTGCAACTGATGATACAACCATGCAGCTCGTCAGCACTGGGTTGGGGGCAATCGTTAATGGCGAGGCAGCGCCGGTATGCGGACCGTTATCGACCGTTGTCGTGGTATCCGGCGTCGAGTCGCTCATTACTACCTGATACCACGGCGTACACTGCGAAAGTCCCTGAGAGTTGGTAGCGCAAATCCGATAACGAATTGTATCCGTGACGCCGAAGGCCGCACTCCAGTCGGCACCCGAGGCCGACATCTGCTGTGCCTGAATATCTGCTCCTGTGTCAAACCATACTGAGGCATCGATAATGCGGTCGGTGTTGTCAAAGGGGTCGGGGGTGATTCTGGCATTGACGGTTGGTGGTTTAGCCGCGATGATGTCTGCTTTGGTAAGCGGCCTGTGTTCGATGAACGGTCCTGCATGCCACATGTAGCTAGAGAATGCGTGCAATTGTGAATAGTCTTCAGCCCACGTTGTATACATCGAGCCAAGGATGTTTGGTATGGTGTCCTGAACGATGCGACGACTGCGAATCGATGATGCGTCGCCCACGTCGTAGTACGGACATGTGATTTGCTTAAAGCCCATCTTCGACATGAACGACAGGCTTTGAGCCGCCTTGCCCCCTATCCAGTTCGCAACGATGATGTCTTTCGGGATGTCGTTCCAGATGCCGCGCAGATCACCGTTCACGAGATAGTAGTTGTTGACAGCGTTGTGTGTAGAGTCGATCATGTCGTTCCAGATGTACACCTTCGCTGACGGGTTGTGCGAGCGTACTACAGAGTCGCACCAGATGATGTTTTGGGCAAGCATCTGACGCGGCGTGAGGTTACGTTTCAGGTCGCCGGAGTCGCGATTGAACGCGCGTATCTCGTCGTGACCAAGGAAGACTGATTTCGATTCGAGGTGCTGGTCTACAAGACGAGCTTGTTCTGCAAGCATCAGGTATACCGAATCGTTCGACATTGTATTCATTGTCGACCCCTGCACAGCAGTGTCTGCAACGGTTGTGAGCGGATGCGAGAACGAGACTTCAACTACGTCGCCATTGTTGATTGCGCCTGATGTAATGCGACGTGGGATAGGTGGTGTGTGATAACGTCCGTAGTTGCCCTTACGCGAAAGCATTGTGTTGTCAACAATTTGCTGATAGTCGATGCCTTCGGTGTAGATGCGTCCGTTGGTGGCGTTACGTACCCACACCGGAGCCCCTTCGCGTCGCAACACATTGCACATGCCAGATGGCCAGACTTTAAAGTCATCTACCCACATTTTCCCAACACTTCCACCCCACACACCGGCGTATAGAATCACGTTTGTAAACTCGAGCGTGTTGAAGCGAGCTTCTGCATGAATCCAACCATTCGATGTCGATGGTAATTGCATTTGAGTAAACGTTAAGGAGCGTGTCGCGCCCGCTGCATCTTTTCCAATTGCAAGTAACCGAAATTCGCCACCCGTAAAGCCTTGCGTTTTAACATAGACCTCCATCGAGTACTGCGTCTCGGGGTCACACGGCATTGTACGCGAGAACCGTGCGTTACCTGCGGTGTTTCCAGCTACGAAATTCTCCATCCGCGCGCTCTGCGAACCACTGCGCTTGATGGCGTTGTCGGGGAAAATGCTGACACCCGGACCATCATAGAATCCCCATGATGTGAACTGACCGTTTGAACCAAGAGTCTCGAAGCCTCCGTTAGGCAAGGCTACACGGGGGTCGACAACGATCTCTCCCATGTCGGCAACCATCGTATACCGTGCCTTCGCGGGGAAGCCTGTTGCGAGATTTGGGTTTTGATAAAGAATGTTACTAGACCAACCCTGACCCAACACCGAAGGGATGATCTCGATGTTGCGTTCATCGGTGTACTTGCGCAGTACTGGGATCGTGTCGAAAACACGCGGCTGTGCCACATTGATGATGGAGTAGTTCCAGTCTGCGTGTTGAAGGCCGTTGAGTTTTAGAACTGCCATCGTATCAAGCACAGTGCGAAGTTGGGGTCCGCGCGAAAGCAAATTCAGCATCGAAAACACCCACCGCGTTTCATAATCGGGTGCATCCCAGATCCACACGCCCGGTGCAGTAAGCGTTGGGATCGGCGGTACAGTAATGCTATTGAGCAACTGCATCAGCGTGCTAACGCTATTGAAGAAGCCATCGCTGTCTGTGGCGGCAATCTCGATGCGCTGCGCGTTAACGTCGAGTGTGTAGCCTTGCGCCTTCACTGTTGGTATCGTGTCGTGGATGGACATGACAATGCCGTCCGTGCCAGCAGCGGTCGAGGTCCGCACGAGCGTATCACCGAGCTTTGCTTTCAACTGCTTCTGCAGGAATGCATATGCACGTTCTACGCGCGGGTCGTTTACCACGCGCAGTGGGGTGTTTCGCGTAATCGTGAGCGATGCGCCCTGACGCATATAACCGGTCTTCGGGCGTGGTACGAGTTTATCGAGCGTGCCAGCTTGGGAGACGACGTATATCGACAGAAAGCAAAGTAGGAGCAAACAACGCATTAGAGTCCTTGGTGCTATTTTCACGACCAAATTCAACATGTCCGATCTCCTTCGACTATACAACACCGTTCGCAAGCACACCGAAGCCATTTGCACGCCACTGCAGACCGAGGACTACGTTGTACAGCCTGTGATCGATATCAGTCCGCCCAAGTGGCATCTCGCCCATAGCACGTGGTTTTTCGAGACGTTTGTTCTGCGTGCGTACAATCCGGAGTATCAGGAGTTCGACGCTCAATACCATTTCTTGTTCAACAGTTACTACGAGCATCACGGCAAACGCACCATGCGCGCCGATCGCGGCAACATGACACGTCCGACCGTCGCCGACATCTACGCCTACCGCGCCCACGTCGACGCGGCTATGCAGGAGCTTCTCATTACTTGCGGACTTCGCTCGGGCTTTAACGAGATCGTCGTGCTCGGATGTAATCACGAGCAGCAACACCAAGAGCTTTTGCTAACCGACATCAAGTACATCCTCGGTCATAACCCGCTGTTCCCGCAATACTCTTCCGACGCACCAGACGCACCTCGCGCACCAGACACGCCAAATGCACAGGTCTCACGTGAAGGGGCAGAAGGGGGCTTCGTTGCGGTTGACGAAGGCGTATATGAGATTGGCTACCAAGGCGATGGCTTCGCCTTCGACAACGAACGCGCACGACACAAGGTGTACGCCAATGCATTCGAGATTTCTTCGGCTCTCACAACCAACGAAGAGTATCTGGCCTTCATTCGTGATGGAGGCTATCGGGACTTCAAGTATTGGCATGCAGAGGGACTCGATTGGGTTCGTACAAATGACATCGTTGCGCCGTTGTATTGGCACAACATTGGTGACGAATGGTATGCATACACGCTTGGTGGCCTCAAGCCCCTTCAGGGCAAGGCGCCCCTTACACACATCAGCTACTACGAAGCGTCGGCTTACGCTGCGTGGAGCGGATGCAGACTGCCCACAGAAGCCGAGTGGGAGATAGCGCAATCGCGATTTGCATGGGGTGAACGATGGGAATGGACAGATAGCGCGTATCTGGCGTATCCTGGTTTCACCAAAGCTCCGGGCGCGGTAGGCGAATACAATGGCAAGTTCATGATAAATCAGATGGTGCTGCGTGGTGCTTCGATTGCAACGCCAGCGGGACATTCACGACCGACGTATCGGAACTTCTTTCACCCCCATCTTCGCTGGCAGTTTACAGGCATACGTCTGGCCAGATAACTCATGAGTGACTTTGCAGATGATGTACGCACTGGCCTCACTTCTACGCCAAAGCGTCTGTCTTCTAAATATTTTTACGATGCAAAGGGCGACGAACTCTTCTGCTCGATTATGGCATGTCCGGAGTACTACCTCACAGACTGCGAGATGGAGATTTTTACGACGCAGAGTAATGCTATTCTCGATGTAGCGCTGAATGGGTCAACCACAATCGATGTCGTAGAGCTGGGTCCGGGCGATGCTTCGAAATCCGTGCACCTGTTACGCGCCCTTACGCAACGTGCGTCAGACGTTTCGTACTACCCGGTTGATATCTCAACAAACATCATTGATATACTCGAGCGCACACTGCCCGAGGCCGTTCCCGGATTGCAGATAAAGGGACGTTCGGGTGACTTCGTCGAAATGGTCCACGCCATAACCGGTGTTTCCGATCATCCTAAACTCATACTGTTTCTCGGATCGACAATTGGCAACCTTACGTTCAACGAAAGCCGTGCGTTCTTTGCAGCATTGCGCAGCACCATGCGCAAGGACGACATGTTGCTCGTCGGGTTCGATTTACAGAAAGACCCGCAGACAATTCTTGCGGCGTACAGCGATGCACAGGGCGTGACGCGCGACTTTAACCTGAACTTGCTCACACGCATGAATAGCGAGCTCGGCGCCACGTTCGACGAGAGCACGTTCGATCACTACCCCATGTATGATCCGGAGTTGGGCGCGTGCAAGAGTTTTCTTGTAAGTAGCATTGCGCAGACCGTGCACATTGCTTCACTTAATCTCGACGTGCGTTTCGCCGCACACGAATGCATCCATACCGAAGTCTCACAGAAGTACACGCTCGAGCAAATCGAGAACTTCGGTTCTGTAGGGGGCTTTGAGTCTGTAAAAATCTTTACAGACTCAAAAGGCTGGTTCGTTGACGCGCTATTCCTTGCGTGATTATGGGATGCTAACGACAACTGGTTTAACTTCTATCGAATCGCCAACATGCATACACGATTACACTCATTTTTACGGTGCGACTCAGAACAGACGCGTCGAGATTGTGAAGTTCTAGTCACACACGTTATTCGGGGCACA
>JBKJNB010000004.1:0-15873 GCA_046595995.1 Candidatus Kapaibacteriota bacterium | reverse complement strand
CAAGGGGCTTGAACACGTAGCCCCACACAAGGCCTTGTTCGTCCGGTCCGTACATCGTCTCTGATGAGTCCATAGCGCAAACCTACGGCGGGCGGTGGTTGGTAAGTCTACTGTATTTGGAAAGGTCTAAGCATTATTATTGACGCTATGCGCCTTACTACAACCCTCGGCTTTCTGCTTGTTATGACGGTAAGTGGCCTCACAGCACAGTCGTCTGAAAGAGCAGAGCAACAACTACTGTCGGCAATGGGCCTCATGTCAACACATGCCGACGTGTTAACGATTACGGACTTCCCCGTAACGACACGCGAAGCGGGTACGCTGCAGTTGCGACGACGTCGTTCTGCTATCGATGCAACAACACAATGCATCGTGCCTACGGTACTTGGCGATAAGCGTGTGAATAGTCCAGAGCTGACAATGTATAGCGGCGCCGTGCAAGGTGCTGCGGGGTCGCGAGTGTGGCTTGCCTACTCGGAAGGATTAAAACAGGTGTTTGGCATTGTGCAGTATGCAAATGGTACGAGTTATGTGGTCGGACCCTCTTCGGAGCAGGGTGCTGCCATCGGACAACATGTTGTTGCGGCAACGACTGCTATTCGACTTCCGAAACAAGCTGCATTTACGTGTGCAGCAGGAGAGCTAACGTCCGAACAGATTGCGCGTCAGTCCGAACAGATTGCGCATCAATCCGAACAGATTGCGCGTCAGTCCAAGAACCTCATGACGCCAATAGTCCTCGAATCGAAACCTCTACTACAGGTTGACCTAGCCGTCGAAACCGATGTTGAATTCTTTAAAGCAACAGGCGGCACGCTAGAAAAAGCGCAGGCATACACAGCGGCACTGTATTCTGTGCTTAGCGCCATCTACGAAGATGAAGTGCATGTGACTGTACACTTGTCGTGGGTGAAGACGTGGACAGATGAACCGGCTGACCCGTATTTCGCAAAGGGTGATCCGTTCACACTTCGCGATGCCGCAGTGCCGTATTGGAAGAACAGCTACCAAGCCGTGAAGCGCGATGTGTATCAAGTATTGACATCGAGTTCATTTGGGTCAGGGGGCTTTGGATACTACGATGCTCTCTGCGACAAGAACGGTGACTACGGCATGAGCGCGGCATCGGTGCAGGGCTATAACGCATTGCCAACGTTTGCGTTCAGTTATGACGTGTACATCGTCGCACATGAGCTTGGACATAATTTCAACGCCGAGCACACACATAGTTGCAGGTGGAATCCACCGCTGGATACATGTATGGTAGATGAAGGACTCAACGCTGGGTGCTTCACAATTGCCCAACAACCGAAACCGAATCCTGGCTCAATAATGAGTTACTGCGGTGGCATTAACAACGACAACGGACTCGGCTATCAGGTGCGCATGACGTTCCTTGCACAGGTGGCAGCAGTGATGCGCGCGACGGTAGAAGCTGCAGAGTGTGTGTTTGCGCCAAGCAATAGTTTTGTGCATCTAATTGCTCCGAACGGACAAGAAACCTACGCCAAAGGAGATCGCATAAACATCCGCTGGCGTGCAACGCCCGACGTGGGTTGGATGCGTCTTGATTATTCGAAGAATGGTGGACAGCAGTGGACGGTAATCGAAGAACGCGTTGATGCAGCATCGGAGACGTATATGTGGGTTGTGCCTGATGTGTGCTCGAACCGCATGTTAGTGCGCCTTAAAAGCACGTTTGACTCTGCTGTTGCCGATCAATCGATGCAAGTGTTTACCATTACTGGCGCTGAAGACCCAAATGGTCTCGTAGCATGGTATCCAATGGATGGCAACTCCGAAGACTACGCTCCGTGCGGGTTCTATCCGGCAAGTGGGAACGCTGCATTAGCTCCTGACAAATCGAACACGCCAAAGCGCGCGTATTCGTTCGGTGATTCGACAAAACTTGCAGCTCCGTCATTCGAGACAGATTTCGACACGTTTACCGTTGCGTGCTGGTTTAAGGTCAGCGACCGCGCAGGAGTACAGACCTTCGTTGCCCAGGATTGGAGTGGTGCAGGATCTACATTCATGCTCTACTCGTGGGAGGGCACACTTGGTGGTGCGTTATACATTCAAGGGCAAGGCTCGCCTACACAGATCTGGGGTCCGGCGCTTTCGACAAACCAATGGTACCACGTTGCATATGTGTACGATGGCGCCAACGCTCAACTGTATGTAGACGGTGTCGGCGGAACGTTGTCTGGCGTGTCTGGTGCGCTTGCGCGTCACAAGTCACCACTCTTTATAGGGTCACGTGGTACCGCCGATTATTTGCGAGGCTCCCTCGATGATATTCGCATTTACCGTCGTGCTCTTGCCGCAGAGGAAATAGTTGCATTGTTTAACGGCACAAGTGGCGTTGAGGAAAGCACGATTGAGAGTATCGAAATTCGTACCTATATAAGCGTAGACGCATCCACATGCGAAGTCACGCTAGTAAGCAACGGCTCTGGTACAATCGAACTAACACTTTGTGATAGGCTTGGCAAGAGTGTTGCATACCTAGAAGGTTTTAAGCGCGACGCTGGTGCTCAGACGTTTTCGCTCGATGTGTCAAGCGTAGCATCTGGTGCATACTTTGTTGTTGCAAAGTGTGGCAATGCGAGAGCAGTTGCGAAGGTTACAATCGTACGATAAGGATTGTACGACTAGCGAAGGTTACTATCGTACGATAATCGGCTTGCATACCACGCGTGTTCGCGTAGCACGTATGCGATGGTACAAACCAGGAGCGGCGCTGGCTTCGTCGACAATACGCCCGAGAAGATCGACGGTGTACGTTTGCACGACCCCCGCATCCGCCGCCCCCTCCGCGTCAGCGGCCCCTTCATGAACATGGGATGCTACCACTGTCGAAAGAAGAAATACTACTGGCTCGCGATATGACGACGAGTGCACGACTAAACGCGCTCGGCGTTCACCGACGTAGGAGGGTAAGTGCCGTACCCGAATTGTGACGGTCTTTGATGGGTTCACGGTGAAAGGAGGGATGAAGTCCGTTGCGAATTCGTTGGCTTGAGGTCCGTCAATCGTAAGGCTGTCAATGCTCACAGCCATGGTGCCAACGTTCTTGAATTCAGCGTTAATCACGGTCGTACCATCGGCCTTCGTCGTGGCAGACATAGAGTCAGCAACGGCTATCAGAAGTCCGGCTTGCGTAGTACCTCGAAACCAGATGAATCGCACAGTGGGTTCTGCAATATCACTGAATTCAATAACCATCGATTCGAGATGGCTTCCTTCGTGGAGCGGACGATACAACACCTCGAGTCCGTAGGTATCTCCTGGCATTATGGTCATTGGTCTTCGCCATGTGAGACACATAACGCTAGCAGTGTCAACGGCTGTACGCATGTACACCGAGACGATTGTAATGGGTGCCGTGCCGGTGTTGGTAACTGGTACTATATATAGCACACTGTCACCAACGACAACTGAACCGAGGTTGACGGTATCTGGGAAGGAGGCAACGCCAACACATGTGTCGGAAATCGGCACAATCTCAATAAGGCGATCATCGTTCGCACGCGGGAACGGAAAGTAACCGTTCGCCTCCCGATTGCTGGTACACACAAACACACGGCCGTCGCGCGTAACACACACATCACGAAGACGCCCGAACGCACGCTGAAAATGTGTTTGCTGTTTGACGATGGTGCCGAGTGAAGAATCGAGCTGCAATTGAATAAGCGAGCTGTGCTTTAGCGTGGCAAGGAGTATCGAATTGCGCAACGACGGGTATCGGGCATGATCGTAGAACGCCATATCGGTCACAGCAAATGTCCCTGTTCCAGTGCTCCAGAACGGATCGACAACAGTGTAGTCTTCACAAGGCTGGCGTTCTTCTTCGAGGTCACACGGACCTTCCACAAATGGCCAGCCATAGTTTGCGCCGCGGTGCAGGATGTTTATTTCGTCCTCTATCGCGTTGCCATGCTCACTGCCAACAAGTGTACCGTTGGGAAGGTAGAGCAAGCCCTGCATGTTGCGATGTCCGCGCGTCCACATTGGGAATCCAGAAAACGGATTGTCGGCTGGTACACTTCCATCGAGATTCAAATGCAACAGCTTGCCCATCGTAGACGAAGAATCCATTGTTAACCACGGCTCTGGCTGATCGCCCATCGTTATAAACAGCGTACGATCGGGCGCAAAGAGTATGCGACATCCCTGATGATACTCTCCAGCAGGGTCGAGTGTAAAAATCGGTTCTTCGTCGACAAGTGTGCGACCGTTGTATGTAAACTTACTTACTATACGAACTGGATGCCCTTCACTGAAAACAACATAGGCTAGTACGACAATAGGTGTGTCGGGGAAACCGGGATGCAGCGTAAAGCCCATCAGTCCAGTTTCGACCTTTGTATAGACAATACTTCGAAGGTCAAGTACTGTATCACGGGCACCATTGTCAGGATGAACGCGCTCCATAATGCCATGGCGCTGCGATACCCAGAGCCAGCCATCTGGTGCTTCCTGAATTTCCCACGGTATGACCATACCGCTAGCGACAGTGCGTCCAACAAAGGTTGTTTGCGCGCTCACGTAAGTACACCAGCCGCACATGCACAGTAGCAGAGTAGACATCAGTAAGGTATCTAACAATGAAGCGGGCGTTAAGGGCGATGTGAAAGGTTTGTACAGAATTCCCGATCCGTCAATGTTTGCAGAAAACTTACGAGATCGATTTGCTCTTGCGAACTTAGGTTAAGGGGCTTGAGTAGGGAGCTTTTGTTGGGGTGCATTGCACCACCACCACTATAGTGCGCAACAACGGCCTCAAGCGAGGCAAGTGAACCATCATGCATGTAGGGGGCTGTGACGGCTACATTCCTTAACGACGGCGTCTTGAACGTTGCCCGATCTCCCTCTGCCTTCGTCAGACGAAAACGACCAGCATCGGAGTACGAAGTGTACAGACCATTGTTCGTAAACGCATGATTCGTGAATGCAAACCCACCATGACAGGAGCTACATCGCACCCTCGAGCTAAAGAACAAACTCATGCCTCGTAACTCAGAGGAGTTCAACTCAACGGCGTTTGAACGCCCTGAAGCAATGCCACCAGACACGTAGGTGTCATATCGCGAGCGACCACTCACAAGCGTACGTTCATAACAGGCAATTGCTCGGGTTATAACGAATGGATCGATGTCGCGTGCGTACGCTTGCATACTCATGCGAACAATTGCAGTGTCGGATTTTAGCCGCTCCGCAACGTCCAGGATGTTCATATCGAATTCGTCGTGTTCCTGAATTGGCACAAGCACCTGCATCTCAAGTGTTGGCACACTACCTTCACGCAGGTAGTACGGAAGATAACCAACGTTAGCAAGTGAAGGTGTGTTACGTGTACCCATGCGTCCTGCTACGCCGGGGCTTACAGCACGTCCGTCTGTAAATGCCATTTCCGGACGATGGCACGACGCGCACGCAATTGAGTTATCGGAAGAGAACGCCGTACTAAAGAATAATGCCTTGCCAAGTGCAGCACGCTCCGGTGTCGGCTGGTTATCTAGCGGATATGTCTGCGCAGGGAATCCAGGTGGTACATCAACAAGTGGCTGTTGCATGGGTGTCGGCGCCGAAGGTTCGCTGCACGCCATGAGTAGACTGACAATCAGTAGTAGCAGAGCGCCAACACCGATGAGCCTGCGTAAAGCAATCCTGAATGAAGTTGCCTTATGGTGCAACGGAAACACGTACGCTCTGAACGTTCTGATTGCGCGAAGCCACGGCCGTATAAGAGCCTGCTGGAACCGAGGACAGCGATATGGTAGCACGTCCGCTCACAATTGTGGCGCCCGCGACCTCACGGCCAAGCACGTCCATAAGAACAACCGGTGTGTTGTCTGACAACGACGACTCAATTACGACGTAGTCGTTAGCCGGGTTCGGGTATACATGCATATCTGCGCGCATCGAAGCCTGTGCTTTGACAGCGGAGGTAACTCCAGCTGAAAACACCGCTGAACCGAAATTCTGCATTAACACTAGCGCTTCTCCGTCGGAGCCATGATTAACCGGACCCTGCGCGACGTCGATTCCCCTTAGTGCGTTAGCGTAGTCGGCATCTATCGTCACGACAAGATCGTTTCCGTCTATGGTTCCCGACGTCGTAATCTGTACTGGTGTGTACAGGTCATCGCCAACTGCGTGAATCTGAAAGTTTGTTGTGAGCATTTCGGGCGTCGTGCCGGCAAATCCCTCTAGTGCAACAAACCTGTAGCCTGCTGCCCAACCCCAGTGCATGCTGGGGTTTTTAGGCGCCAGTGGGTGGTTGAATGCATAGGCTGCAGGATCGGCGTGATTTTTCGCTGCATCTACGCCTATGCGGAAACGTATGCCTTCGATCTGACCGACGTTACGCCCACCAAGCGCAAAACGATTTATTGCGGCTGGGTCAACCAATATGTAAAGATCCGGGATGGACATGACTTGGCCACCGTCATGTACTAACTGAATACCGGACACGTAGTACTGCAGACGTGTCATCTTGTACAGTCCACCAGTGCCTGCATGCTGCGGCGTGTTAAATGCAAAAGGTTTATCATCAAGTTTATGGTTCATCACCAATACAACGTTGCGTTCTTGCGCAGTTGCGAATGCATGAACGGCGCATAAAAGGGCCGCTAGGAGGAGTGATTTCATGGTTGTTGACTATGTATTGATTGACGACTTGTTTATAGAGAGTTCAGAAGGACAAGATATGAACGTTGGCCCGTTTGGGAGACCACAACGAGAACGGCTACACCTAAACCATCGGGCCGTGCCCGCCGTTGTCCAGCAGACTCTAAAACCACGGAGACTTGTCTACCCGTTAAGTCAAAGGCAAATACCTGATCAAATTCACCTATGGGTACCCATCCAGACACAAGCTCCGGAGTAACATGCGTACCTGCATTCTCTTTCTCAACTGCTGTGCTAACAGGCATCGACGCAGCCACATCAAAAACCCCATCTCGAGATGCCATCCAAGCAATCATGGCCCCACCGTTCGCAAGGGTTACTATGTGTGAGCTTGAATTAGACTTTACAAAGTCGTCGATTCTACGCGAGGTAAATGTTTTTCCTCCGTCAGTCGAAACCGTGGCTCGCAGCCCGTTACTGCTTTCATGAACAACCGTTATTTTCTGGCCGTCTCGGCTAGCTGCGATTGAAGGATAGTCAGAGTCTTCGGCTTCTACAGAACTAAGATCGATGTTATCGGGCGTCGTTGTGCCCGAAGGAAGTACCGTTGCGTACCATACGACTGATTGTGTTGCACCATCGCGGAAATCGCGCCACGAGATATGCGCACGTGAGTTATCGTCGAAGGCGATTGATGGTCCGGTAGACGGACATCCGTCCACTGTCCACGGCTCGTTCTGTATGCGAACAGGATCTGCGAATGTCAAACCACCATCTGTCGAGAAGGTCGCGTGAATGTCGCGAACGTTACTTCTGTTAGCACGAAACGCGATTCCCACGGTACCATCAGGGGCGATTGCTACAGATGTCATACAGCACTCGCAAGCCCGTCCTATCCATCCTCGGCGGTTACCTCGAATCGGTGCAGACCATGTGACACCGTGATCGGTGGAGCGTACTAGATAGGTATGTGTGCCCGGGTCGACTTCATCGCTTGAAATAGCAACAACAACGAGATTGCCGTCGGCACCAGCTGCCATCGACGAGAAGTCCTGCATCGGTGCTTGTGGCCCTTTAAAAATCGCAACCGCATTGCTCCACGATGCACCGTTGTCTGTACTACGCACCATGTAGACCTTGGGCATTGCGTCACCAATCTTCGCATCTTCATATGTGCAGACTAGGGTACCATTCGAGGTCTGAATGGTGGTAGGGCGTCGCTGCAAACCAAACATCGAAGCGCGGAGCGCAGAGATACTATCGATGTGCCTCCATGTCTTGCCCTCGTCTTCGGAGATCGCAAGTCTGACCGTATGCCCCGATACACCGTGTCGAGTTGAGTAGGTGCACAGGACAGCCCCTTTTGCCCCTTTCACGAGCATCGGATACTCACGTCCGTTATGCGCCATTGCAAACGGAAATGTGTGCTCGTTCGCGTGTGCAACGGGAATTGCAAGCGCGAGGACAAGGCAGATAGTGTAGAGCAAGCGTTTAACCATGGTTGAGCCTATTCCGAATGTTGCACTGCGTCGCAGTACAAACCTGTGTTACGCGTGTTGGTTACAGGGGGAACAACCAATCTGAAGATGTTACAACTTATCTGTAAAGTCCTACAAAAGCATAGGGTTGCAGCAGCTGACGGCGCATTAGTTCTATGGTGGAAATACGTGTAATTGGTGGAAATACGTGTAATCTCCTGCTCAACAGCGAGCGAATCAGCAGCATTGTTCACCTGCTTGTACTGGCGGACACTTTACTGTTCCGTAACTGCAAAACACACAACAGTCACCCAGCTTTGGCTTCAACACTGTTTTGCAGTGTTCACACTGATAAAAGTGTTGACAGGCAGTAGTTGGCATTACTTCCAACTTGCTATGGCCACATACAGGGCAACTGATTATAGATTGTGTGATAGGGGCCATGTATGCTAATCTACTACGTTCTACCGAGGAACCTCAGTGAGGCGCACCAGTCGATGGACCTGAAAATCTTACAACAGATGAACTTGGTCCTGTAACACCAATCTCCGCATGACATGTAGGTTGCGTGTGTTCTGTCGGCAAGGCTACGTCTGCACCATTGTCTAGCACACTAAGAAAAGTCAAACCCATGAAGTTATTCGCCCTTATCGCTACCTGTTTACTAGTAGTCAGCCTCGTCGGCTGCTCAAAGCAGAACACTGAAGCCGCGCAGACACCAGCAGAACAGGGCTCGCACGTGCATGATGCAAGTCACGCACATTACACCTGCCCAATGCACCCAGAAGTGATGAGCGAAAAGCCAGGCGAATGCCCAAAATGTGGGATGGACTTAGAAAAAGTAGATGACGCCGCCGCAAAGCATGCCGGACTGCACGATGCGACGAAGTTCAAGATGGACTTACAGACGATGCCTTCAACAGTTGCTGCGAATCAGGCAGTTGTGCTAAAGTTTACGCCCCAGAGCGTCGACAATTCAACGCTAAAGAATCTTCAAATCGTGCATGAGAAGCCACTGCATCTGCTGATGGTATCGAATGACCTTTCATGGTTCGCACACGAGCACCCCGAAGTAAAGTCCGACGGTTCGTACGAACTAGCTTTCAAATTTCCCAAGGCCGACAAATACTTTCTGTTTGCAGACATCACTCCCGAAGGCGCGTCGCACAGCCAGGTCTTTAAACTCGAAAAGGTTGTAGGTACGGCAACATCGGGTACACCGAGCCTTACTGTTAGCAATTCGTTCAACGCCGATGGATACGAATACAAACTGCGCAGTGAACCAACAGAGTTAACAGCAGGCAAATCCGCTACGATTGTTGTAATGGTGGGCAAGGGCGGAAAACCAGTGACCAACCTCGAGAACTACCTTGGCGCGTTGGGCCACATGGTTATTATTAGCGACGACCGCGAAGAATTCCTACATGCTCATCCCGAAGATCACGCTCATACAAAGGCGAACGGACCTCACGTTAGCTTCATGACGTTGTTTCCAAAAGCGGGCAAGTACAAGATCTGGGTTCAGTTTAATGTTGGGGGCAAAGTGCGTACTGCGCAGTTTGTCGTCAGCGTAAGCTGAGCTAAGCGCAACGCAGATCGTGTTGTCAAACAAAGTTGAATCATGCGCGCTTTAGTAGTGTATGCTCTGATCACACTTTTGTCCCTTACTGTCGTTGCACAAGCACAACGAACGGTAGGGGTCGACGAAGTGGTTGTACTTGCACGCGTAAAGGCTCCCGACAAACTGCGGGCTGAGGCTCTTTCCTTGCAGGCGTCTCGATGGAAGGAAACGAGTTCGGCCATCTTTCCTTCACGTCCGAGACTCATTCTTGACTACGACACAGAAAAGCCCTTCGGCAATGAGGACTATCAATTCTCAGTGGGTTTGACGCAAGAATTTTCTTTGTGGGGTATTGGGTCTCGCAGAAGTGAGGTTGCAGCGAGTTTCGCTAAAGCAGCGGACGCAGCACATGCTTCGGTGGTCGCTCGTATCGACCTAACGACGCGGCTTGTCTTTAACAGAGCGTGGACACTCTCACGTCAGCTTGCACTTGCCGAAAGACTTGTACAGTCCTCTGCCAAACTCGTTGAAGCGTCGCGTAGACGCCTCGAAGCCGGTGACATGTCCGTGCTTGAGCGTAACACCATTGTGTTGGCAGCAAACAAACAGCGAATCGAATTCGAAAAGGTGAGCTCAGAGCATGAACAATCGATAGCGGAGCTTGAGGCCCTAACGGGACTCGATTTGCAGAACGCCACGCTTAGTGCGGATACGGTACCATCGTTTCCTAATGCAAGCGACACTGCCCTAGATTACTATCTGCTGTCACCCGATTGGGTGCGTCTCGATAATGAAATTCGGATTGCACAGGCTCAGGTAGAGCTCGCGAAAGTTGCACAGTTGCCTAATCCAACAATTGGTCTTACATATACACAAGATCGTTTGTCAATCGAAGGCAGCGAAGTCCAATACATTAGTGGCGCAGCCGCGTCAATAGACCGCATCGATGCGCCGGGTCGTGGAATTGGCGTGCAGCTTTCAATGACACTCCCTATTAGTATTCCAGGCCTATGGAGACCAGACCTAACCGGTATCGCTGAACGCGAAGCTTCGTTGTTGCACTTGCAGGCAGAGCAGTCTGTACTTCGTGTTGCATTGGTCGGGAAACTCGCCAAACTGCGGTCTCGACTCGAGCGCATTCAACGAGCTCTGAAGATCTATGAGGAGTCAGTTGTTTTGATTTCGCAAAGCGATGAATTATTGAACAGAGGCTACGAAGGCGGTGAGCTTTCAGTAACTGAGTTACTTGTCGGACGACAACAGCTTACAGACATGCAATCAGGTCAACTCGATCTCGTTCGCGAGTTCAAAGACACAGAGATTTTGCTTCGTAGCATAGGAAACAGATGAGGCCCACTACACGCATCGCAGCCGCAATCCTTTCGATTGTCACCGCCGTCACCTTGTCGTTGGTCGGCTTTGCCTCTACGACTACGCATGCATTCGCGCACGGTGGCGAAGACCACAGCGCTCCTGCATCAGCACCAAGTATCGCAGTGGGCGGCTCGCTACTCAAGCTGGTGTCATATCCGGGCAATCTCGAGGTCTTTGTAAAGTATCCCGCGCCAAAGCTGAACGAACAAGTGACAGGTCGCATTTTTTTCGCCGATTACGCCACCAATCATCCGGTAAATCCTGCAGTAATCGAGATCTCGTTTCCAGAATCTGCGTGGGCTAGTGTAACGAAGCAACCTGTTAAGCTGAGCGATGGCGTCTACGAATTCACTGCCGTATTCAAACGCGATACAAGCCATACAGCGTTGCTTAAAGTAACTGTCGATAGCATCGAATACTTAACAACACTCTCGCCTTTCTATGCAGGCGCGTCAGCGGAAGAGCAGTTGCATCCCCAGCATGCAGTCGAAGTGCTGTCGAAAGGGTTCTCGATACCTACTTGGACTATTATAGTCGCGCTGGTTGGAGTGGCACTACTTGTTTTTTGGCTATTGCGTAGACGCCGCAGGCACCTCAACCATGCTGTACTTGTGCTGTTAAGCATGGGATCCGTTGTAGGCATTCTGGCGCACGGAGGTGAAGACCATTCTGCAACGCAGAAGTCTGGTTCCGCAGTTGCAGATGCAACGGCAGTAGGACTAGTAAACATTTCGAAAGAATCGCAATTCGCCCTTGGAATGCTTACGGAGCGCGTTGCAGAAAAGACCCTTGCCCAAAATCGTAGAGTGACGGGTAAGATCGTCGCTTCACCGAATGGGCGTGCAGAAGTGTTCGCCCCGCAACCGGGAAGAATAGTGTCGGGTCGTGCATGGAAGATCGGCGATCGTGTAACGAAGGGGCAAACGTTGTTCTCCGTCGAACAAACGATGACGGGCTCTGAACGCCTCGACCTCGAACGCGCGCTTATCGAGGCAGACCGCGAGCTCGATGAAGCAACAAGAGACTACAGCCGTAAAGTGTCGCTCGAAGGTGTGGTGGCGAAGAAAGAGATCGAAAACGCACAAATACGCCTGCAAAGCGCGAAGGTACGGCAAGGGGCTCTGAAGAAGGGGCTCTCCCAGGGCACTCGTCCAATTGCAGTAACGGCGCCAATAACAGGTACGATCTCTGCGTCGGATTTAACGAGTGGTGAGTCCGTTGAAGTGAGCAAGCAGTTATTGGAAATAGTTAACACATCGACTGTGTGGATTGAAGCGCAATTGTTCGAAAGCGACCTCGCGGCATTGCCTGAAGGTGCAGTAGGAATAATCACGAGTCCGTCGTCTCCAACAACGTATTCCGCAAAGCTGATTACCGTCGGTAACGTAATCGACCCTGCGAGCCGGACAGCTCCTGTCATCTTTGAAGTCAAGAATCCGGATGGCAAGCTTAGAATTAATGCCAGTGCAGATATTCAGCTTGGAATGGGCGCTGATGTTATGGCCATTGCCGTGCCGAAGGATGCCATCGTAGAATCTGGTGTACATGCATTTGTAATTGTTCATCAATCACCCGAAGATTTTCGGGCTGTGCAGATTACACGTGGTCTTGGGTCGGACCGCACGCATGTGCAGGTTGTCTCTGGTTTGAAGGTTGGCGACAAAGTCGTTGTCACAGGTTTGACGCATTTCAGAGCAGCGTTACCGCACTAAGGCAGCGCTGCCGCACTAAGGCAGCATTACCACACTAACCACGTCATTTAACGAAGTCTCCGCGCATGTTCGATCGGATTATTGCGTTCTCGCTCAACAACAGACTGCTTGTGCTTTCACTCGCGGCTCTCTTGATGGTATACGGTACGTATGTGCTAGTGAACCTACCCGTCGATGTGTTGCCCGATCTGAATCGTCCGACCGTCACAATAATGACAGAGGCCGAAGGCCTTGCGCCAGAAGAAGTAGAAGCGCTCGTTACGCTGCCACTTGAGACCGCAATGAATGGCGCGCCTGGTGTCGAGCGCGTTCGTTCGATATCGGGTGTCGGCCTGTCAATCGTTTACGTAGAGTTTGGATGGAAAACAGACGTTTACTTAAATCGGCAGCTCATTACAGAGCGCTTGCAAACAGTATCGTCGAGGCTTCCGGAAGGTCTAACGCCGACGCTTGGTCCGATTTCGTCCGTCATGGGACAAATCATGATGTTGGGTGTGACCTCAGACAAACAGACGCCGATGGAGGTGCGCACGTACGCCGACTTTACAATACGCAGACGCCTTCTCGCAATACCGGGTGTTGCACAAGTAATCTCGATGGGCGGGGGAGTGAAGCAGTTTCAGATACTACTGAACAACTCAGCACTTGCAACGTATGGCATTGGTGCACTCGACGTAGAAGCAGCTCTGAAACAGGCAACACGTAACACAACAGGCGGCTACGTAGAGTCGCGCGGCGAAGAGTACTTAGTAAGGAATCTTGCTGCTACGTCATCGCTGGATGACCTTGGTAACACTGTTGTTAAAGCGGTGCCCGGACAACGTCCTGTACTCGTTCGCGACGTCGCAAGCGTGCAATACGGCGCGCAGGTAAAGCGCGGCGACGCAAGCTTGAATGGTAAGCCCGCCGTAATCCTGTCAATCGAGAAACAACCGAATGCAAATACGCTTGAGTTAACGAAGAGTATAGGTGCGGTGCTAGACGGACTCGAACATTCGTTGCCAGATGGCATGAAGGTTAACCGCGAAGTCTTTCAACAAGCGCATTTTATTTCTGCTGCGGTATCGAATGTCGTAGACGCTCTTCGCGATGGCTCTATCCTCGTTGCGGTCGTGTTGTTTCTATTCCTCTTGAACTTCAGAACAACAGTAATCACACTTACTGCCATTCCTCTTTCGATTGTAGTAACAGCAATTGTGTTTAGCATTTTCGGCATTACGATTAATACGATGACGTTAGGTGGTCTTGCTGTGGCTATCGGCGAGTTGGTAGACGATGCAATCGTGGATGTAGAAAATGTATTCCGACGGTTGCGAGAGAATGCACACCTCGCTGTTCCGTTGCCGACGCTAACCGTCGTGTATCGAGCTTCCAAAGAGGTCCGGAATTCTATTGTCTACGCAACTGTACTCGTTGTACTCGTATTCCTGCCACTCTTTGCGATGCAGGGCATCGAGGGACGCATCTTCGCGCCCCTTGGTATTGCTTACATCACGAGCATCCTTGCGAGTCTGGTTGTTTCGCTTACCGTTACGCCCGTGCTTGCATCGTACCTGTTAGGCAAGAGTGTTACGCAGGAGAAGAAGGAGAGCCGCTTTGTTCTCTGGTTAAAGCGTCAGAACAGAAAGCTACTTGAACGAAATCTCGCTAGACCGAAGCCAATGCTTTGGGTAGCAGGTATACTGCTTGCCGGTACACTCGCGTTGGTTCCATTTTTCGGAACAGAGTTTCTGCCGCCGTTCAACGAAGGCAGTCTTACGATAAGTGTTCTTGCCCAACCCGGCACTTCACTCGAAGAATCGAATCGACTTGGTGTTCTAATCGAAAAACAATTGCTTCAGGTGCCAGAGGTTGTAACGGTATCACGAAGGACAGGACGTGCCGAATTAGACGAACACGCTGAGGGAACACATTCGAGTGAGATTGATGTCGATTTGAAAGACACCGGACGTGATCGTGACGAAGTGTTACGAGCAATCCGTGAGCGACTCGATCTATTTCCTGGATTAGGCATAAATATCGGGCAGCCTATTTCTCACCGACTCGATCACTTGCTAAGCGGCGTACGTGCACAAATCGCGGTGAAGCTTTTCGGCAATGACGTAAACGTGCTGCGCAAAAAAGCCGACGAAATCAGACAGGCCATGCAGGGTGTGAAGGGGGCTGTCGACGTGTCGGTGGAAAAGCAAACGCTTATACCGCAAATACCAATTCGTATCGATCGAGTTCGCGCCGCGCAATACGGGATGACGCCTGGCTACATCGCTGAATATCTTGAAACAGTGCTGAACGGTAGGGTCGTGAATCAGGTCCTCGATGGCCAACAGACCTATGCCGTTGTGTTACGTGGTGACACAACGTTTCGCGCTGCGCCCGAACTCATGCGCGACCTGTTCATTCAGTCGCCTGCCGGTGTAAGTGTACCATTGCGCGAGCTGGCGCTCGTAGAAACCGGACGAGGTCCGAATGCCATCAACCACGAAAACTCTCAGCGCAGAATTGTCATACAGGCGAACGTCGCAGATCGCTCACTTGGAGACGTTGTAGGCGATATGCAGAAAGTTGTTGCAGCGGGTGTTGACCTCCCCGAGGGCTACTTCGTGACGTTTGGCGGTCAGTTCGAATCGCAACGCGATGCAAGCAGACTAATCGGCATTCTTAGCATTTTCTCTGTGCTCGCAATGTTCCTCGTTCTCTATACGCACTTCAAATCGTCGACACTTGCATTTCAGATTCTGCTTAACATTCCGTTGGCACTCATCGGATCGATTATCGCCATAGCAATCACCGATCGCATAATATCCGTTGCAAGTCTTGTGGGCTTTATCACGCTTACGGGCATTGCATCACGCAATGGCATTATGATGATCTCACACTATCTTCACTTAGTCAAAGAAGAGGGTCACACATTCGACAAAGAGATGATTATCAAGGGTTCGCTTGAACGATTGGTACCGGTGCTAATGACGGCTACAACTGCTGGACTGGCCCTACTCCCACTCGTACTCGCTGCGGGGGCGCCGGGCAAAGAAATTCTTCACCCCGTTGCCATTGTCATTCTCGGCGGTCTAATAAGCTCTACTATTCTCGACATTGTTATTACACCGCTTGT
>JBKJNB010000140.1:0-68766 GCA_046595995.1 Candidatus Kapaibacteriota bacterium | reverse complement strand
GTACGAGTGACCAGATCAACTACGCGGTTACAAACAATGCGGGTTCGACATTCCTTTGGAACGTAACGGGTGGTAACATCCTTAGCGGCCAAGGAACGTTCACAACTCTTATTCAATGGACTGCAGCAGGCGCTGGCACAGTTACGCTTACAGAAACAACAACTGCTAACACTGCATGCTTCGCAACAGGCACGCTGAACGTAACAGTTGAACAAAAGCCAACACCAACGGTAACAGGTCCGACGCTTGTCTGCGGTAACGCAGTCAGCACGTACTCGACACCAGCGGTTGCGGGCACGACGTACCTCTGGACGATTACTCCAGGTACAGGCACGATTACTTCGTCGGCAACGACGAACTCAATTAACGTGACATGGGGTAACCCAACGCCAGGCAGCACCTTCACATCTACTGTAACAGTTGTACAAACAACGAATACTGGTAACTGTACGGGTACAGCTTCAGCAACCGTTACAATCCATCGTCAACCAACAGTTCCTGTAATCACACGCACAACACCTGCTGGCAATGCCAACCAGGCTTGTACGAGTGACCAGATCAACTACGCGGTTACGAACAATGCGGGTTCGACATTCCTCTGGAACGTAACGGGTGGTAACATCCTTAGCGGCCAAGGAACATCGACAACTCTCATCGAATGGACTGCAGCTGGTGCGGGCACGGTTATGCTAACGGAAACAACAACTGGTAACACAGCTTGTTTCGCAACAGGCACGCTGAACGTAACAGTCGAAGACAAGCCAACACCAACAGTAACGGGTCCAACGCTTGTCTGCGGTAACGCAGTCAGCACGTACTCGACACCAGCGGTTGCAGGCACGACGTACCTATGGACAATCGCCAACGCTGCCCATGGCACGATTACTTCGTCGGCTACGACAAACTCGATTAACATTACATGGAATAACCCTGCCGCAGGCAGCACCTTCACAGCCACAGTAACTGTTGTACAAACAACGGGTACAGGTAACTGCACGGGTACGGCTTCAGCAACGGTTACAATCCATCGTCAGCCAACAGTACCTGTAATCACGCGCACAACGCCTGTTGGCAATGCCAACCAAGCTTGTACAAGTGACCAGATCAACTACGCGGTTACAAACAATGCGGGTTCGACATACCTCTGGAACGTAACGGGTGGTAACATCCTTAGCGGCCAAGGAACGTTCACAGCTCTTGTTAAATGGACTGTAGCTGGTAACAACACTGTTACACTTACAGAATCGACAACAGCAAACACGGCATGTACTGCAACTGGAACGTTGAACGTTGCGGTTGAAAACAAGCCAACGCCAACAGTAACAGGTCCAGCGGTTGTCTGCGGTAACGTAACCAGCAACTACTCGACACCAGCTGTTGCGGGTGACACATATGCTTGGGTAATCGGCAATGCTGCTCATGGAACGATTACATCGTCCACGACCACGAACGCGATCACAGTAATATGGAACAACCCAACAGCGGGTACCACGTTCGCTGCTAACCTCGCGGTTACGCAAACAACGCCAAGTGGTAACTGCACGGGCACGGCTAACATCAACGTTACTGTTCATCGTCAACCAACGGTACCGGTTATCTCGCGTGTCTCACCTGCTGGCAATGCCAACCAGGCGTGCACAAGTGATAACATCACGTACTCGGTTCCAAACAATGCAGGTTCTACCTACTTGTGGAATGTTGTTGGCGGTAACATCGTAAGTGGCCAAAGCACATCGTCGGTTGTTATTCAGTGGACAGTAGCTGGTAACAACACTGTTACATTGACCGAGACAACAACGGCCAACACAGCATGTACAGCAACAGGAACACTGAACGTAGCTGTCGAAGCTGATCCAGTACCAACCGTAACGGGTCCGGCAGTAGTCTGCGGAAACCAAACGGCAACGTACTCGACACCAGCAGTTGCGGGTAACACCTACGCATGGACAATCGGCAACGCTGCCCATGGTACAATTACTTCGTCGACAACGACAAACTCGATTACGATTCTGTGGAACAACCCAGCAGCGGGCACGACGTTCGGTGCACTTGTAACGGTAACGCAAGCAACAGCTAGCGGTAACTGCACAAGCACAGCGAACATCAACGTGACTGTTCATCGTCAGCCAACGGTACCTGTTATCTCGCGCATCTCACCTGCTGGCAATGCCAACCAGGCTTGTACGAGCGATAACATCACGTACTCGGTTCCGAACAACGCTGGTTCTACCTACGTGTGGAATGTCACTGGCGGTAACATCGTCAGCGGTCAGAGCACATCATCGGTTGTTATTCAGTGGACAGTCGCTGGTAACAACACGCTTACAGTTACAGAAACAACAGCTGCGAACACGGCATGTGTTGCAACGGGAACTCTAAACGTTGCAGTTGAAGCCGATCCAGTACCAACCGTAACCGGTCCTGCAGTAGTCTGCGGAAACCAAACGGCTACATACTCGACACCAGCAGTTGCAGGTAACACGTACGCATGGACTATGAGCCCAGCTAACGGAACGATTACTTCGTCGACCACGACAAACTCGATTACTATTCTCTGGAATAACCCAGCTGTTAACACAACAAATACCACGACGGTAACTGTTACTCAGGCAACAGCCAGCGGAAATTGCACGAGCACAGCGAGCATCACGGTTACGACGCATCGTCAGCCAACACCACCAGTTATCACGCGTGTATCACCTGCTGGCAATGCCAACCAGGCTTGCACGGGCGATAACATCACGTACTCGGTACCAAACAACCTCGGATCGACATTCGTATGGAACGTTTCGGGTGGCAACATCCAAAGCGGACAGAACACGAATCAGATCGTAGTTAAATGGACGCTTGCAGGTGCTGGAACGGTAACGGTTACAGAAACAACGCAAGGAAACGCGCTTTGTGCTGCAACCACTACAATGAACGTAGCAGTTGAGAACAAGCCAACACCAACAGTAACAGGTCCGGCAATTGTCTGCGGTAACGCAACAAGCAACTACTCGACACCAGCTGTTGCGGGTGATACATATCTATGGTCGATCGCAAACGCTGCTCATGGAACGATTACATCGTCTACGACAACGAATGCAATCACCGTAATGTGGAACAACCCAGCAGCGGGTACGACATTCCCAGCTACAGTAACTGTAACGCAGACAACGCCTAGCGGCAACTGCACAGGTACTGCTAGCATCTCTGTAACGGTTCACCGTCAGCCAACGACATCAACAATCACACGCGTAACAGCGGGTGGTTTGGTGAACGAAGCTTGTACGGGACAAACCATTCAGTACTCGATTCCTAACAATGCCGGCTCTAGCTACAACTGGACGGTAACGGGCGCGAACATCAACAGCGGCCAAGGATCGAATGCAATTACAGTAACATGGAACGTCGCTGGTACAGGAACGCTGACAGTGGTAGAGTCGACAACAGCTAACACTGCTTGCTTCGCAACGTCGACGCAATCAGTAACTGTTGAAGCCAAGCCAACACCAGCCATCACTGGTCCGTCGATCGCTTGCGGTAATTCGACAAGCACGTTCTCGACACCAAACGTACCTGGTAACTCGTACGCTTGGACGTTGAATAATGCAGCATTCGGAACGTTCACATCTGCTACTAACACGAACTCGGCAAACATCCTCTGGAACAACCCTGCTCCAGGCGCAACGTTCGCTGCAGTCGTAACGGTAACAGAAACAACGCCAACCGGCAACTGCGTAACATCAACGACTCGCAACGTCACGATCTTCCGTCAACCAATCGTTCAAACGATTACGCGCATATCACCAGCTGGCAACGCTAACCAGGCTTGCTCGGGTGACATCATCACGTACTCAGTTGTGAACAACGCTGGTTCGACATATGTCTGGAACGTAGTCGGTGGTACCATCCAAAGCGGTCAGGCAACAACAACGCTGGTTGTTCAATGGACTGCAGTGGGTAACGGTTCGGTATCGGTAACGGAAACAAACTCTGCTAACACAGCATGTTCAGCAACATCGACGCTGAACGTAACTGTTGAAGCGAAGCCAAATCCGACAATCACTGGTCCGGCTGTCGTCTGCGGTAATGTCACAACCAACTACTCAACTCCAGCAGTAGCGGGTAACACCTACTTGTGGTCGATCAACGCGGCGCTTCCTCCTCATGGAACGATCACGTCGTCTACGACAACCAATGCAATCACAGTGATCTGGAATAACCCAGCTCCGAACACGACGTTCACTGCCGTTCTTAACGTCACTCAATCGTCGCCAACCGGAAACTGCGTTACAACAACATCGCTTACCGTAACGGTACACCGTCAGCCAACACCGCCATCGATCGTGCGCGTGTCACCAGCTGGTAATCCTAACCAGGCTTGCCAAGGTGACAACATCACGTACTCGGTTACGAACAACGCTGGCTCTACGTACCAATGGACGGTAACAGGTGGCAACATCATTGGCACTTCTACAACCAACGGCGTAGTTGTTGAATGGACAGTAGCCGGTAACGGATCGCTTTCGGTAACGGAAACAACAGCAACGAACACAGCTTGCTCAGCAACTGCAACACTGCTTGTTGGTATCGAAGCCAAGCCAAATCCATCGATCTCGGGTTCGACGGTTGTGTGCGGCAACTCCGTACAGAACTACTCGACACCATCGGCAGCAGGCAACACGTACTTGTGGACCATTGGCAACGCTGCTCATGGTACAATTACGTCGTCGGCTACTTCAAACGCGATCCAGATCACCTGGAACAACCCAACACCTGGCACAACCTTCCCAGCTACAGTTACGGTAACGGAAACGTCACCTTCTGGCAACTGTACGGGCACGGCTACGGTAGCGGTAACTGTTCATCGTCAGCCAGTTGCGAACCCAATCACACGTGTATCACCTGCAGGCAATGTGAACCAAGCATGCTCGGGTGACAACATCACGTATGCAGTGACAAACAATGCCGGCTCGAGCTACAACTGGACTGTAACTGGAGGCAACCTCCTTAGCGGTCAAGCAACAAACTCAGTCGTTATTGAATGGACAGTTGTTGGCAACCAAACGCTGACATCGACGGAAACAACAACTGCTCTCGCAATGTGCTCGTTCACGAACACACGGGGCGTAGCTGTTGAAGCCAAGCCAACACCAATCATCTCTGGTCCAACAGTAGTCTGTATCAACACCATCCATACGCACTCCACGCCAGCAGTGGCCGGAAACACGTATTCATGGTCGATTACTCCAGACGCTGGTTCACCAGTACCGGTGTTTGCTCCGATCAACGGTTGGAACACAAGCAACTCGGTTACGCTGCAGTGGATTCAAACGGGTCTTCATACACTTACAGTAACGGAAACGTCAAACAGCGGCAACTGCGTTGGAACGACGTCAATCCAAGTACGTGTTAACCCGATCCCAACTCCAGCTATCACGTCTACGACTGGATACGGTACACCGACAACGGCACGCCCGGGTGTTGTCTGCGCAGGCAGCACACACACCTACAGCGTAACGGCAACACCGGGTAACGTGTTCTTCTGGACAGTAAGCGGTGGCTCGATTGTAAGTGGTCAGAACACATCGAACCTCACGGTAACATGGGGCTCGGCAGGTATGGGCACGATTGGTATTACAGAAACAGTACCAGGCAGCACATGCATAGGTACAGATCTTGATACAATCGACAAACGTCCAGCACCAACGCCATCGATTACTGGCAACATTAATCCTTGCTCAAATGCAACGACCATCTACACGACACCGTTCGTAACGGGTAACACATACACATGGACTGTGAACGGTCCTGCAGGAACAACGTTCTTCGTAGTTCCAGGCAGCCCGAACTCAATCTCTGTAACATGGGGCAGCGTGGTATTCCCAGCTACATTCGCGGGCAGCGTGTCTGTCAACGAATCAGTAGCTGCGGTTATGCCACCAGGCTCATGTGCTACCACAAACACGCTTAACGTAACAGTTCGTCCGAACCCGCCAGCTGTGACGATTACAGCTAGCCAGAACCCGGTCTGTGCATCGGATCTGAACGACGTACCGCCGACAATCAACAACGTAACGTATACAACACCTGCAGTAGCAGGCGTGACATACACGTGGTCGGTTACCCCGAACGGTACAATCGTTAGCGGTCAAGGTTCAAACGCTGTTGTCGCTCGCTGGACTAACCCAACGACTCTACCAACGACTGGTACAATCACGGTTGTCCTTGCCACATCATTCGGTTGCACAAGCTCAGGTTCGTTCGTAGCTACGATCAACCCGCTTCCAAACCCAGTGATTGCTGGTCCGACTTCAGTTTGTCAGAACACGATTCACAACTACAGCTCAACTGGTATCCCAGGCAATTCGTACGCATGGACGCTGAGTGGTGGCAACATCATCCGCACCGGCCAAGGCACTCCGAACATCACGGTTGAATGGACCCTTCCAGGTTCACATACCCTGACGCTGACAGAGACAACGATTGCTACGGGTTGTACGGCAATGAATACGATTACCGTAACGGTAAATCCAATCCCGACAGCACTAATCACGGCTTCTGGCCCAACCACGTTCTGTCAAGGTGGCGACGTTACTCTAACGGCTCCACTCGGATTCGCTACGTATGTCTGGAACACTGGCCAAACAGGCCGCTCGATTGTGGTTCGCACAACGGGCACGTACTTTGTGCTTGTAACGGATGCAAACGGATGCTCGAACACGTCTGACACGATTACGGTTAACGTATTCCCAACGACGCTGCCGATCATCACGACTTCCGGTCCAACAACATTCTGCGAAGGTGGAAGCATCACGCTTACTGCTCCTAGCGGATTTACTGCTTACCTATGGTCGACAGGCGCTACAACGCAGTCCATCCAAGTAACACAGTCTGGTACGTACACGGTCACAGTGGCAGACAACAATGGTTGCACAGGTACATCAACAGAAGTCGATGTATTCGTGAATCCACGTCCAACTCCAGTGCTTACAGTAATCGGAACAACAACAATCTGTAGCGGCGATAGTGTTGAAGTTCGCGCACCAGCCGGATATCCTTCCTACACGTGGGTTTCCACGCGTGGAACGGTCTACGGTACTGGTCGCACGATCTTCATCAGGACATCCGATACGGTCTATGTAACGGTTTCTGATGTTAACGGATGCCCAGGTACTTCGGACGTAGTTCGAGTTGTACTGAGCAGCGTTACGCCTCCAACTGTAACAGCATCTGGTACTCTTCGATTCTGCCAAGGTGGTTCGGTAACGCTGTCGGCTCCAACCGGCTTCGCTAACTATATCTGGTCTAACGGTTCAACGAATCGTGAAGTCACGGTAACAGAAAGCGGAACGTACACGGTTACTGTAACAGACAACTCGTTGTGTGCTGCGACTTCAACCACAACAACTGTAACAGTATTCCCAACGCCAGCTAAGCCAACGATCGATCGCTTCGGTGATGAGCTAACAGCTATGGGCCCTGCAACTTCGTATCAGTGGTATCGCAACAATACGTTGCTGCCAGGTGCAACGAACAAGGTCCTGACTGGTACAGCAGCCGGTGCTTATCGTGTCGAAATCGCCGATGCTAATGGCTGCACGAACCTGTCAGATCCGTTCGACTTCATCACAACAGGTGTTGATGATGTTACGGCTGGCTATGTAGCTGAAATGCGCGTATTCCCGAACCCAACGAACGGTCAATTCACGATCGAAACGGAAATCAGCCAAGCTGGTCCAGTTCGCATCGAGATCGTTAATGCAATCGGTGAAATGGTGCTTACTCTTAACGCAACAACAGACGGTGGCAAGTTCCAAGCAACAAATCACCTCGGTGATCTTGCAAGCGGAGTTTACAGCGTCATCCTAACGTCCGGTAACGAACGTTGGACGGTCCGCCTAGTTCGTCAGTAAACCTGACGACGGTATTCGAATACAAAGGGCGCACTTCGGTGTGCCCTTTTTTTTGACCACTATAACAACGAATGGATTGTACATGACCTCTCGATTTCTTTTCTGCCTCGTATTTATTGGAACACTAGCAGCACCAATCGTTCTTAAGGCCAGCAGCGGGGGTATTATTGGCCGCACTGCAAACAATGGCACCGGTTGCGGTACTTCGCAGTGCCACGGTGGCGCCGCAAACGCAAACACTACGGTTGCGTTTGAAGGTCTTATCGATTCGACAAGCGTGATTGCAGGATCAACGACCAGCTTTACGGTCGTCGTGAGTCATGCCAGCGCTCCTGCTGCGGGTGTAAACATCGCAGCGAAAGCCACGGAGACTGGTGGTGGCCTGAGAGCAGGCACACTTCTGCTTGTTGCCGGTGGGCACTTGCAGCTTCTTGGCGGCGAACTCACGCACTTCACACCAGTGCCATTCGAGTCTGGCACCGTCCGATTCATGTTCCAGTGGGTTGCACCTGCCGAGCCCGGTGTGTACTTCCTACGCGCCATTGCTAACGCAGTGAACCTCGATGGTGGACGGAGCACGGCAGACCAATGGAACTGGGCGCCTGTGCTACGCGTGCGTGTGGTCGCCGATGTGCCTAACGGTGTTGACGATGTCGATAAAAACAACCCAATTGCTGCGCTTGCGATTTTCCCAGTGCCTGCTCACGATGCGATAACGTTAACCACTGCAGCAACACCAGGATCGGTGTACACCGTAAACGTTCTCGATCTTACGGGCACACTTGTCTTTTCAGATGAAGTGACATCGCCGGACAACCTACTTCGGTATGTTTGGAACGGCACGACGTCGGCCGGCATACAAGCACTGCCGGGTTCCTACGTTGTAGCCGTATCTGGTAATGGACGTGTCAACCGCGGTCGCGCTGTTCTCGTGCGATAACGCCGCAATTCGCCGACGAACGCCTTACCTCACAACAAACATATGCGGTCGAAGAAAGCCCCTTTGCGCCCCATGCACACTCGAGTATTAATTGCCTGCTTTGTCGTAGTCATTACCTCAATGATTACGACATCGCCAGTGCATGCACAATGGGAGAAAGTGCCCCTTCCGGCACCGTATGACCGTGAATACTACCTCGACGTCATGTTCCTGGCGAGCAATCCGAACTACGGTTGGGCCTCCAGTCAGGAACGTGCCGTTGTTCGTACTGTTGATGGCGGTCTTACGTGGACGGGTACCATGCTGCCGCGACGATTCCTCGAAAGTGTGATGTTTTTGTCGCCTACGGTAGGCTACGTTTCGGGTCCGGCCGGAATCTTCAGAAGTTCTGACGGCGGACAAAGCTTCACGGATGTGACGCCAGTACAGATGGACATCGTCACAGAGAAAGGATGGGGATGTTTCTTCATCAACGAGATGGAAGGCATGTACTTTGTGGATGGATGTAGTCAGGGGCCTGGCCAGGGCGGACTTCAAAAGTTTTTCCGCACAACGAATGGTGGTGCATCCTGGACGGTTTATCTAGCACAGGAACCTTCAAGCGGACTCTCCGACGGCATCATCTACCGCAATGGTGTTGGTTATGCCTCGAGTAGCGGCATAATCTGGCGCACCGATGACTATGGCCGTTCGTGGCATGTCTTTACGCAGACAGGCCCGAAGTACTGGACCGAAGAGATTACCAATATCAATTCGACATTTCTGGTGCCGACAGCGGGCACGGACTGCTCTGGCTCGTTCGGCGATGTGGGGTCGTTACGCTGGACAAGTAATAATGGCGGCTCGTGGAGAGAATTCCAGACCAGCCAAGCAATGTTCGGTACGTTCCTTATCGACGAGCGTCGCGGTTGGGGCGTTGGCAGCAACCGCGCTGTGTACTACTCCGAGGATGCAGGTTCGAACTGGGTTGAACGCAATTGCGGTATCGAGGGCAGTACAGACGATATCTTCTTTATCGATGAGAACACAGGTTGGATTGCAGGTGATGGCCTGTATCGATCGATCTTCGACAGAAAACCGCAAGCGGTGGCGATCGACCCACCCGACTCCTTAATCAGTTTCTGCGCAGGTGAGACAATAACGGTAGGGGGCACAACGGGGCTAAGAGACTATTCGTGGAGTGACGGAGTTAAGGGCGCTTCGCGGATACTAAACAAAGCAGGTATGTTCATACTCTCTGCTGTCGACCCAATTACATGTCAAACGACCAGCGACACGATTCGCATTGCTATCTACCCCGCAACAACGCCACAGATTCAGGCTTCGAAAACTGCTGTGTGTTTTGGTGATAGCGTTGTGCTAAGAGCTGCCGGACCATACCGTTCGTGGTCATGGTCTGATAGCTCGACAAATGAGAGCATTATCGTTTCGCAGTCGGGTACGTACACTGTTGTTACCGTCGACACAAACGGCTGTACGCGTGTGTCGACGCCATACATCGTGAACATTCGTCCGCCGGTCGAACCGCAGATATCAAACAGCCGCCCTCTGACTTTTTGCATCGATGACTCGGTAACACTGTCGGCTCCGGACGGCTTCGTACAGTACTTCTGGACAACAGGCGAAACGTCGAAATCGATTGTCGTGAAAACGGAGGGTCAGTACGTTGTTCGCGTCGTCGATGCTGCAGGATGCACAGGTACGTCACCTCCAGTTACCGTTACAGTGCTGAATATCCGCAATCAGATCGAAGTATTGTTTGCGCCGGGGACTACAGACATTGTGGTACCAGAACACATTGTCGGACAGCAACGATGTACAGAGATCACAATTCGTAACCGTTCTGACAGTACGGTGTTGTATATCCGTGAACCGCATCTCTTACGCAACGTCTTTTGCAGCATTCCACTTTCTCAGTTGCCCATTACCATCGGTCCGCTCGGGTCTCTAACCCTGTCGATATGCTGCTCGGTGCTCGATAGTGGAATTGTTTATGATACGCTCGAATTGCCCGATACATGCTCTTCCACGTTCCTGCCAGTACGAAGCCGCGGCCTCTCCAATAGCTTCGATGGTACTTCGCGTTGCGAGGTGCCAGTAGGTGCACTTGTCTACCGCGCCGGTTCGCCATACAGGCTGTCGAATCCGTTTCCCGTACCAGCGGGCAACCGCATTCGAATGCAGGTTCGAACCCCAATCGATACTACCATTGCCACTCCAATCAAGCCAACATCTGTGCTGTCGGCCCACATTGTAAACACGCTGGGCCAAACCGTTGCGCATGCAACCATCGTTCGCACCCGCGAGGGCAACGAGGATGTCGTGGATATCGACGCTGACATCCAGCACCTGAGGCCAGCATTGTATTCCATCGCTGTGGTGCTTTCAGACCAGTCGGTCCTACAGCACATGCCGTTCATCAAAGGCGTTCCCTAAGGCTACGCCGACCGCGGCTAGGGCTACGCCGACCGCGGCCTACTGCGTAACTTTGTGGCTATGGCCACTATTCTTTCTCTCGATCCGCGCGTAACGCGCCTGAACATCCAGGCCGACCCCGACACAGCAGCCGAACCCAAGTCTGAGCTCGATCAGTTCCAGACATACGAAGTCTTCCACCAGGCGAAAACGGGCGCCCATCACATGCATGTCGGTTGTGTACACGCGCCAAACCCCGAGATGGCTATTGTGCTTGCGAAGGAAACGTACGGACGCCGCGGTCAGACTACGAATATGTGGGTTGTTGACACTGCCTCTATTCTTACGATGCGCGGAGAAGACAGTGATGTGTTCGAAACAACTCCAGACAAAACGTATCGCGATGTAGGAGCGTACATGGTGCGCAACAAGGTCGAAGAGTACAAGAAGCGCCGACAACAGGAGAACAAAGAATTGCCACAGTCGGGAACGAAGGAATGACACCCTCTTCAACGGATGCATTGAACGATCTACTCTTTCGCCTAGCCGATGATTGCTTAATTATTGCGCATCGCCACTCGGAATGGACGGGCTTCGGTCCGTTACTCGAGGAAGACATCGCATTCTCGTCTATCGCCCAGGACAAACTCGGGCATGCTAATGCTCTGTACAAAATCTTGCATGAGCGCCTTGGCGAACCCGCCCCCGATACCATTGCATTCACGCGCGCCGAAGGCGCCTTTAGGTGCTGTCAGTTTGTCGAGCTACCAAACGGCGAATACGACTTCTCACTCATTCGACACTTTCTATTTGATGCGGCAGAGTTGTTTCGTTGGCAACTACTGCAGCAGTCGACCTTCGAGCCACTTGCGAAATTGGCTGCGAAAATTCATGGCGAAGTAAAGTACCACGTCTATCACGCGCAGACCTGGATTATACAACTCGGGGCGCAAGGCAACGAAGAAAGCCACTCGCGTTTACAATCGTCACTTAACGCAGCATGGCCATTCGCCTTAGGAATGTTCGAGCACGGAGCTGATGAAGGGGCTTTAATTGCAGACGGTGTCTTCGTTGGTGAAGATGCCCTTAAAGCGGCTTGGCACGTCTTTATTGCTGAACGATGTTTAGCGGCGAATCTAGTACTGCCCACCAACGCAACTCCAATCGTCGGTGGTAGAAAAGGTTATCATACGGAATACTTGAATCCTCTGCTCGAAGAGATGAACGAGGTATTTCGCATCGATCCCACGGCGGTATGGTAAGATGACAGAGGATGACATACTTCTGGCGTTGCAGAACGTCAAAGATCCCGAGATACCGGCAATCAGCGTTGTCGATCTAGGCATCGTTACACACGTGTCTGTTGTAGACAACGTTATCCGCGTAAGTATAACGCCGACATTTGTTGGATGCCCTGCAATCGATGTTATGAAGCGCGACGTCGAGCACGTACTAAACACACTTGGTGCGTATGAAGTGCACGTAGATGTGAACTACGACATTCCTTGGTCATCAAATCGGGTTACAGAGCGTGGACGTGCAGCTCTGCTTAAACACGGCTTGGCGCCGCCCCAGCCATACACGGTCGAGTTCGAGCTCGACGTACTAAACGACACTGCTTGTCCGTTTTGCGGCTCGAAAAACACAACGCTTAAAAGCCCCTTCGGTCCGACCCTTTGCAGATCGTTGCACTATTGCAACAACTGCTTGCAAGCATTCGAGGGCTTCAAGCCGCTGTAAGAACCGCTGTGGTTTGCCTTCCCTGCAAAGCTAGCGCACCCAAGACATGGGTACTGTTTCTGTGCGGTATTGCGTGCTGAAGGACACGAAGTACAAGCCCGACCCTACACCCGACATGTCTATTTCGTTAATGCCGGTCGCCACGATCTGCTCAACAACTACACGTCCGTCTATCGAAACAACGCGTATCGAATACGTGCCTGGCTCGTCACCGAAAACATCGACAGCCATGATGCCAGACTCGGGCATTGGATGAATGGTAAGTGAAGCCGTTGAGAACTGACGAAGCACACGGCTTGCGAGGTTACACCCCGATATAAAGAGGAAGCCGCCTTCGGTGCGTGTAACCGGACACGTCGGACGTTCCCAGATTACTTCACCCCAGCGCAGAGACGCAACTTGCACCGAGCCCGCGAGCACAACGCCGCGCACTTCGGTAAGTTTCTGGCGTGGCGATACGATCGTAATGTTCTCTAGTTCAATACGCGTTACCCGATCATTGCTTCCAATAGACGAAGAAAAACTACCACGATCGACACTGGTTGGGAAGAAGACAGATACGTCGATTAGCAACTTTGCCTTGAGCCTATCGATGTGCAACGGCAACAGTGCGGGGTCTACCTCTACAAACACGGGTATGCCAAGGTTTTCTGCACCTGCCCGCGCGGATGCAGTGGCGGCAATGAGCGTTAGCTGTAAGGCATCGAGAACGGTAACACGCACTGTCTTAACGTCTTCGCAGCCGAAAGCGTCGGTGCCTCGCACCAGGTACGTTGTCGTTACAGTAGGCGAAGCAACAGGTGTTGCGATTGTCGGATCGCTTAACCCGTCTGTCGGAGACCAATCGTAACGCGATGCACCGTCAGCGCGCAACATTACTTCAGAGCCCTGACAGATAGACACGTCGGCTGAAAGGCGAAGGTCGAGCGATGAAACGTTCACACGAATTGTATCCGATGCTGTGCATCCACCAGTTCGAGCTGTAACCACGTAGGTCGTCGACACCGTAGGGTCTGCAACAGGTGCGGGCGACGTTGCGTCGTTCAAGCCGGTTGTTGGAAACCACGAGTACTCATCTGCTGCTCCGCTCACAAAGAGCTGTACTGAACCACCAGCGCAGATACCTTCGTCTTGGCCGGCTTCTATTAACGGAGGGTTCCTGAGGCTCACCACGACCGTATCGTAAGCAATGCAACCATTGGCGTCGGTTGCGGTTACGATGTACTCTGTGCGCACTGATGGGAGTGCACGCACAACGAGACCTGTGTCGGTATCGAGACCTGCTGACGGACTCCAAGACACGCGCGTGCGTGCTGCGGTTGCTGTATCGCCTGACAATGTTGCCTGGAGAACAGCCACACTGCCTTCACATGAGCTTGCATCGGGTCCGGCGTTAATCCGAACACCATCGAAAACCACAATCGTAATACTAGCGGTGTCTATGCAATTGCCCGAGCGTGCTTCAACGTAGTATGTCGATGTTGATGTAGGAGAAATCGTCGTGCTGCCTGCAAGCGGATCTGCCACGCCCTGCGTAGGCCACCACCGATACACATCGCCGCCTGAGACGCGAACCGGCACTGCGCTGCCTATACATACTTCGCGTGCTCCGCTAACGGCAACCAAGAACGTGTCGACAACATTCACGACAACCGTGTCAGACGTTTCGCAGATGCCAAAGCGGAGGCGTACGACGTATGTTGTTGTCTGTAGGGGTCGCGCGAGGGGTCGCGCCGCTGTCGCGTCGCTAAGGCCCGTTGCTGGACTCCACAAATACGATTCGGCACCGAAGCCTTCAAGAACGACTTCGCCACCACGGCACATTGTCTTGTCGGGTCCGGCGCCCAAGCTGCGCACGCGCACAAGAACAGATGCGGTGTCTTTGCAGGAATTGGTGCCACTGCCGATAACAGTGTAGCGTGTCGTTGTTTCTGGCGTAGCAATCGGTGTGGGCGATGTTGGATTGTTCAGCGTGCGAGATGGCTCCCACCTGTATTTAAAAGCTCCGCGTGCGTTGAGGCGAATGCTTTGGCCTGGACATATCTCGAGTACAGAATCGACTTCGATATAGGGTCGTGGCAGAATGCGCACGGTAGAGACTGCAGTGTCTTCGCCAAACGAATTTTTAACGACTAGGCGAATAGCAAACACGCCCGCTGCCGGGTAACAGATCGAACCAGGATCCTTCCGCACGGAAGTTGAAGGAGTAGCCCCCTCAAAGAACCATTCATACGAATCGACACTGCCAACCGATTGGTCGGGAAATGACAGGCAGGCGCCAACGCAGCCGCTGTCTGTAGAGAAGCCGGCTATTGGTGCCTCGCAGTATGTAACGGCAGTACTACCAAAGCCAAGGAATTCTGCAGAGAACGTCGGCAACCCATTGCGGCAAATGTTGCCAAGTTTAATAACGCTGTCCTGAAATCGCACACTGTCGGCGTCTTCATTCGGATTCGAAATTGTTGCCAGGTAGCCTTCCTTCGGACGTCCGATATAGATGCGTCCGTCCGGACCCAGCTGCATTGGTGTCCATTCGCTGGTATTCGGCAACAGGCCAACGATGGCTCGCGAATCTTGAATGAGTTTGCTTGCTGCGGCAGAGACATCGAACTGATAGATTTTTGTAGGCGTGGTGCCGCCGCTGGCAGTCGAAACTGCTACATAGACACGGTCGCCCTCGCGCGAGAAGGCCGTGCCATAATGAATGCCTTGAATGGCCGGTGGAAACAAACTAACTGCGTTTTCTACCTTGCCTGTAGACACATTAAAGTCGTATAGCTGCGAGTTGCCCGACACAGATGTTATGACAAGCTTCCGGCCGTTCGGCGAGATCTGCATGTTGCCCGCACTTTGAACCATCAGCAATGGATTGCCCGCGTCACTAATTTCAGGCTGCGGATTGATGCGTCCGCGTTCGACATGAAATGAATAGAAGTGTCGTGTGTTTCGACTGCGCACAACAAGCCACCAACCTTCATTCTTACAATCGGCCACCGCGGCGATGTGTTCTGTAATGTCATCGTAAAGGTGCAGATTTTTTGAAATGACTTCACCGTAGCCATCGCCTCTGCGCATGTCGACAATTGAATAATACAAACAGTAGCAACGGCCGTTCAATGCAGGCGCAGTGATAGGTGCAGGGTTGAAAATGTAGTAGAGAGATGCCGAGCCGGGCACGGGAACGATAATTGCGCTCTGACTTGTCGACGCGTCGCCATTAAGGTCGAGGCCGTTTAGCATTACTTCATGCAGGCGATTCCAGACCGTTACACCATCGGTGTAGAACAGTAACGCGCCCGTAACCGGATCGGAAGTCGATGCCGAGCCTTCATTCGTCTGTAGCTGACCATCTGAAATGGGTTCGCCAAGTCCGTTTCGAAACGTCAATCCCGCCTTGTCACCGAAATACCAGTTCCAAGCGTAACGTGGTGTCTGCGCTTGCGCTCGAGCCCCTGCAATCGTAAGAAGCGCGAGGTAAATAAGCAGGACGGAGTATGGTCGGGATGGGGACATGTCTGCAACCGAAAAATACGATTTGAACTGGCCCCTGATACCAAGACGTTACGCTTTCGTAACGCTGTCTTACCCTTGGCTTTGCTGTAAGTTTGTACGTGACCCACAGGTCAGGAAAGCACCATGGAAAAGAAGATTCTCGTAGTTGACGACGAGCAGGATATCGTCGACCTCATATCCTACAACCTGGGTAAGGAAGGCTTCAAAGTCTTCACTGCCTTAAATGGCACAGCGGCAGTCGAATTAGCGGAAAAAGTCAGACCCGATCTGGTAATTCTAGACATCATGATGCCGGGTATGGACGGATTCGAGGTATGCAGGGCACTACGGCAGAGTCCGACCACTACTGCCACCGCCATCGTGTTTCTAACCGCTAAGTCGGGTGAAATAGACCAGATACTAGGCCTGGAACTCGGTGCCGACGACTATATCCAGAAGCCGGTAAGTCCGCGGGTGCTCCTCGCCCGTGTTAAAACCATACTGCGACGCGGTAGCGAAAAGGTTCGAACAGAAACAATTGCCGCCCCGGAAGTCATGCGTATCGGAGCTCTCGAAGTCAATCGCCAGAACTACACGGTGCGCATCGACAACAAGGAGAGCTTTTTCCCCAAGAAGGAATTCGAACTCTTGGCCTTCCTCGCCTCGAACCGCGGCAAGGTATTTACCCGCGAAGCGCTACTGCGGCGCATCTGGGGTGAGAGCGTATACGTGATTGACCGAACCGTCGATGTACACGTCTCGAAAATCCGCGAAAAACTGGGGGACTATTCGCATTGGATTGAGACAGTTAAAGGTGTAGGCTATCGCTTCAGAGAACACGCCTAACTTTGCTACATGGCTTCTAACCTGCGGCGCCCATCGCTACGCGGCTTCACGTTCGTCTGGCTAACGTTTTCCCTTATCGGCGTTAGTCTGGTCGGGCTGTTTGTGCTCAGAGAGCACCTCGATGTAACACACGTGTTAATGTACCTAGGCGTTGTTGTATGCGCTACGGTTATTTGCATGGTTCTCTACGCCCGCGTTATTGAGAGCCGTCTTCTTCGTCCGCTCGATGAAATAACAAAAGTTACTACCGGCATAACCGAAGGTGCTGTGTCTGCACGCATCGTGTTGCATGACAATGCATTTCTCGATGTGCAACTCGTTGCGCATGCTGTTAATCGTTTGGCTGAGAGGGCCACGAAGGACATCAACGAAATGCGACGCCTCGAGCGTGTGCGAAGTGAGTTCGTTGCGAACGTATCACACGAACTGCGCACTCCCATCTTTAGCGTTCAAGGTTATCTAGAGACATTGCTCGACGGTGCAATGGATGATCCCGCCGTTAGTAGACAGTTTCTGGGTAAGGCTCACACGAACGCATTGCGCCTGAACGCTCTACTGAGTGATCTCATCGACATATCGCGCATTGAGAGCGGTGAACTGCGTTTGAGTTTTCGGTATTTCAACATGAGCGAACTCATTCGCGAGATCGTGAATACCTCAGAGATAGGCGCCACGCAGCGCAGCGTAACACTTACTGTCGACACCGCAATGCCTGCCGAAGTAATGTGTTACGGCGATAAAGAGCGCTTAACCCAGGTACTCACTAACCTTGTTGACAATGCCATAAAGTACAACGTTGTCGGAGGCACCGTAGTAGTGGGTGCAACGCCAGAGCAACAGTATATACGAGTGTCTGTGGCAGACACTGGCATTGGCATTCCCGATGAAGATCGCACGCGCATTTTTGAGCGGTTCTATCGCGTCGACAAAGACCGATCGCGTCTTGTTGGTGGCACCGGACTCGGACTCGCCATTGTAAAGCACATCCTCGAAGCGCACCAAGCGCCGTTCGATGTAAGAAGCGTCGTTGGCGAAGGCACTACCGTCACCTTCCGCCTTAAAGGCGATTAGCGTACACGGGCGCAGAGCGCGAGCAAAACAGAATCGACTAACGCATAACTCTCACGAGTGACGTTGACGTGTGCATGCCACTGGTCAGAGTCACGGTATACACCCCCGCAGTCAGTGTTCGCACGTCCAACACAACGGTACGTCCGTGCTGTTGCCATCTGCCGCTTACATCAGCTCCCGTTATGTCCGTAACAGTCACACGGTCTATATCACTTTCGCGCAGCAGTCCAAACACAGCGTGCGAGGTCGAAGGGTTCGGGTAAGGGGCTGTGGCCAAGGGACTAGGAGTGCGGTCGTCAACACTCGAGACAGCGGCGCCAATGCCAATATCGTCGATGTAGAAGCCATCGGACTGACGACTAACGTTCGACTTGAAACGCAAGCGCGGTAGAATAACACCACCCGTCTCTATGAAGCCGTATCGCCACGCGTCATCGCCCTTTGTCGTGTCACCCCATCGTGTTTCTAGCGACGAGTTCCACCAAGCGTGTGTCGTCCACGGACCTTCCGGACCATTGCGAGAAATGTCTAGAAACACAGTATCCAAGGGGTCTACAAACGCTGCGACAAACCATGTCAGATGGCCGACATAACCTTCGAGAAGTGGAACGGGGACCTCGATGTAATTGAGAATCACTGTGTCCCTCGCCACTGCGAGGTACGGTCCGGCTGGCGAATCTGTGTACGAAGTAGGAGATGCATGACCGAATCCGTTCGTAGAGAGACCCCATGTTCCACGTTTTACCCAAAATCTAGGTACGCTATCGAAACGCTCTGGGCCATTAAAATCCCTGCCCATTATACCAGGCATAAATTCCACGAGCGTATCGGAGGACTCACCAACATTGCCATCCGCATCGATGGTTTGAGCAGAGAAGTGGAACCAGCCCGCGCTGTACACATTAATAGTGAACGAAAGCGTACGGCCCGTGTCTGTCTGGGAGACATCAAGGTCATACACCTTTTCAGACGCGTGTAATCGAATACTCGCAAGGTTTACTAACGGTGTTATCCCATCCGCTCGTAGCGCCGGAAGCCTCACAGTCAGTATCGCCTTGTACTCCGGAGCGGTGTTCCCTTCAACATCGACCAACGTTGTGCGTCCTGGCGCCTTAGAGCCCCCTGCAAAAGCGCTATCTAATCGCGTGATGCTTGTATCGGTTGCAGTTGTAACCGCAAGCGCGTAATGGTACAGGTTGTGAGCGGTTAGACCCATGTCTGTGTACGACAGTGTCGTTAGTGGCAGCGTTGCTATTACAGTGCCTTCGCGACTGAGCACATAACGCGATGTGGCCATGTCAAGAGCCTTGCCGAATGTGCTAACGGTTACAGCCGACCAATCGAGCTGAATACGTGTTGGCTGCTCGGCAATTACAGAGGCTTCGAACGACGTAGGTGCTGACGGAGCCCTCGTGTCTACAATTGAAGTGTAGACATCGTTATCGGCCATGTTTGTTTGTGTGGTGTTGCGCATGTCTACCCACGACGGGTAAACTTTTCCATTATAGAAATCGCAACCACTGTAGTCACCAGCGAAGGTGCGTCCGTCGAACGGGTTATTGCGCAAATCGTTCACACCGTCGCCCACGCGTCTGTCCGTCCACGTTGTACCGCCATCGGTCGTAAGCGACACGTACGTGTTCACTAGAATATTCGCGTCGTCATCGCGTGAGTCGAAATACATTACCGCAACATCGCCGCTAGTTGGGTCGACAGAGATCCAAGGCCAGAATTGGTCGTTTGTTGAAACGGAGTGGACGAGGATCTTTGGACTCCACGTGGCGCCATTGTCTGTCGAACGACTGAAGAAAATGTCGGGGACTTTACCCGCGGCCCAGCAGAGGTAGAGCCAGCCACGGCGCGGACCGTTTGTGTTGTCTATGGAAAGCGTCGGATACGCTTCAGCACGTACAGACCCTTTTACGCGACTGTTTACTTGTGTGCCTATCCTGCTCTTCGTGCCGAAGGATGCATACGTGTGAATAATGCGCGGAGGCGTCCATGTTGCGCCGCCGTCCGTTGAACGCGCGTACCGCACTGAGCTTTCCGTGCCGCTGTTCCAGACCAGGTGAACAGATCCGTCGGGTCCTGTACGTGCAAGAGGAAAACTTTGTCCGAACGTTGTGTCTTCGCTCGTGCGCGAGAATCGCTCGCTAACGTTTTTTGGACGGCTCCATGTAAGACCACGGTCAGTGCTTTTAGAAATAACGATCTGTGTGGAAGAGTCGCGGTTGATTACGCGTTTCCATGGAATATAAACATGTCCTTTATAAGGCGAAGCACCTGCTGTATCGACATGCACGTAGTACTTGTCTTCGAAGGACGAGTCGGCAGTTTGTTTACCGATGTGAACGATAACGGGTATATGCGTCGGACCCCACGATCTTCCACCATCGGTTGTGATACTTACAAACACGCCGTTCTCGCCGCGCTTTGTTGTGTCGCGACCAAAGCCCCCATAACACAAATAGCCACGTCCGTCTTTGTCAAAGGCAACAGACGGGTCGTTGCTCGACGCCCAGCCTGGACGCACATACCCAAGATTGGTGTTACTCCAAGCCTTGCCACCATTCGTTGTGTGGTACACCCACGTTGCACTCGATGCTCTATAGTCTACAGCAGCGCCAATGAGATTTAACGGATCGGTTGGGTTAATTGCAATCGACGATTCGTTTTGCATTGGCGACTGATCGGTCTCGGGAGCTATCATGTTCACATTAAGGAACGACGATGGGAACGGCGACAGCAACACAAACGGGAGTAACGGCACATTCGCGGTTTTAGATGGCGTAGGGTGTGCCCGCTCCATGTGGCGTTCGTGTACGTTTGTTCTCACACTGTCCTGCGCAACAGCAGCAGAGCACACCGCTCCCGAACCCAATGCAGTGGCAAGCGTAAAGAGGAGGGCAAGTGACAGTTGTAAATCTGCACGAACGCGAGACCAGCCACTGGCGTCGACGAGTTTTCTAAGTGTGCGTTCGTAACGATGTGTATCCGGGTCCTGAGCAGCGCGGAGTGTGGTGACGATGTTGCCGAGTGTAAGTATTCTTGACGCCACTGGCAGTGAAGTCGAAAGCGTCGCAGCCTCGCGAAGGTGTGCGCGTGCTTCGAGTGGATTGCGATTATGCATCGATGATACAGCCCGTACATTTAGAATAGTGCAGCGATCGGCCGAAGAGAGAGAGAGAACATCGAGCTGACGTAGTAGCACTTCTGCGTCTTCACGTCTGTTCATTTCTATGTTCGCCCGTGCAGCCATGCACGTAAGCATAACACGTTCGTGTATGCTTAACACGCCAGGTGCCTGCAAACACACGATAGACAGACGAAGAGCCCCATTTGCGTTGCCTGACAGTAGACTTTCTGCAGCTTCGACAAGAACGTCACCCGGAGTTAACGATACTGATTGTACACCGTCGGCAATTTTGTCGTCGACGCCTTCGGCGCTTGTCTCATTGGATGTATCATCGGGTGCAGACGTGCCATACTTCTCGCGTATCCATCGCGCTACTTCGGGTGCACCCATAGCATCGGCAGCATCGGCAGTCTCTGCAAGCATGCGCTCTGCAGTTGCCGAATCTTCTGCCTCGACACTGTGCGCCGCAATAAAGACAGCGAGTTGATGCCTCACCTCGGTAAGGGATGCATTTGCATACTCTCGCGAGAGGATTTCGGCGATGCGTTGATGCACGGCCTTGCGTTCTTCGTATTCCGGACGATGCAAAAAGTAGGTAAAGGCAAACGACTGTGTGAATTCGTAGGTCGTGGTCTTTACACCATAACGCGTACGCATGCCCACGCTCTGAAACAGACCCGTCGCCACCTGCAACCGACGTAGTGTTCGAATTGCCGTGATTACATCAACGTTGAGTAATTCCGATACCATGAACGCTGTAAACTCACGTCCCTCGGCGGCACATAGCGACAAGACAACGGCATCGTCTTCGGAAATGTCGCGGAGAACAACATCGGTTGCCGGATGTGTACTGCCCTTCACTGCAAGGTCATCAACACCATCGTCAGCAATTGTGCCGTCTGATTGCACAAAGCCTGCATGCTCGAGATACTTCACATACTCTGTTAGAATGCCTGGTATGCCATCAGAGCGTTCGTGCAATCGCTTTAGCGTTGCGGCGCTAACGGATGCATTCGGTACGAGCAGCCGAACGAGGGCCAGCGTTTCCTCGGCTGGCAGCGGTTCTATTGACATTGTACGTTCAACAGACGATGCAGTGCGAAGCAGCGTTGCGAGTGGAACGTTCACTCGCTGTGCAATCGATGGCGTGTATGCCCAGACAATTAAGACCGGGATGTCTTCGCCGATGCCAAGAAGCTGACGCACGACTTCGACCGATTGCGAGTCGGACCAATGTCCATCATCGACAAGGAGAATGAATGGTGTTTGCCGACCGATTTCGCGTAGCGTATCTACACAGTCCTGCACAGCAGCCTTCTTCTTCTGCTGCAGTGCCGCTGTCTCTTTCTTGTACTCGTTCAGATCTTGCGATACCGCCTTAAATGCATAGATGAAGTCGCCTATTACAGGTATCGCAGACAGAACAGACATACCGACATTCAGCACTAGTCGCTTGCGGGCTTTTTCTTCTGTTTGCAAATACAGTTGCTCGATTGCAAGACCGAAAGGTTGTAACGGTGCGATTGCACTAACGTTAAACGTGCCGATGGGCGGACGGCAATCGACGCGCAGGATGATGGTGTTGGAGTCGCGAAGGCCTTCGACCCACGAAAGCAATGCGCTTTTGCCCATGCCTGGCTCACCAGCGAGAAAGACAACATCGCCTTTGCCATTTCTCCAGGAATCGACTGCAGCAAGCAATCGGTTGCTCACGGTAGCACGTCCGGGCAGCGCCGCTGCGTTGCGCGCCGAGGATGACTCTGGCTGCGTCACGCGTCGCCCCTTGGCTCACGGCGTATAGCGAGAAATGCGCGCAGAACCTGTTCGCTCTCGCCGTCGAGCAAGAGCCCTTGGTCGTTACTGCCAGTTAGCGATCCACCAGAGTGCACTGGTTGTCCGCTGTCTTCGGGTTTGCCGTAGATCATCACCAACGCGTATGTAATTAGGAGCATGAACTCCAAACCCAGAGCGCCGAGAACAATACTTGGGTCAGTGGATGGAAGGAACTTCAAACCGCGGATGCCGATGACGATGATAAGCACCGCTGCACCCATGTAAACGAGTCCGAGTACAGTGTTGCTATAACGTTCGGTGAAATACTCGCGCATGTAGAACTTGATTGCATCGTGGGTCTTCGTCCATTGCGTTAGGCCCTGTGCATCGCGCCAATGTATTGCACCCTGCAGAAGTTCGAGATCGGCGTACGGCACATGATAACCATCGGCAAGATCGTGCAGGCGCCGTAGATCGGCGGAGGCAATGTCTCGCGTGAGCTGTTTGATTTCGTCGGGGGTATGCTCGCCGTACTGCGCAACAGACAAGTGGTCGAGCATTGTCTGAATCTCACGCTGGATTTTCTGTCTAACGTAGCCCCCTGGTAAGAAGCACGTTATAAGTGCAGCCAGAACGAAGCCCCCTACAGCAACGAGTGGAGTAAAGGCGAGTAACGGACGGAATACGTAGTCGGCCGGTAGGGGGCTGTTAGGCCCACGGGGCTTGGTTATATCGCGTTCATCGACGAGACCCCACGTAGACATAAGTCCGGTGGTTACGGTATCGTCCGCACGTTTCTCAGAGATGTGATACGACACTGTTGTGCCGTCTCGGATGGTTGCATTTCGTAAGAAGGATTTGAAGAATCCTTCCATGAGCGGCACAGCCACAAAAAAGAAAAGGACTGCGGTGCACAAGAACGCAAGTCCTATAAAGATTACGAACTGCCCCGGCGTGTGCTCGTGGAGTTCGAAGGTCTTGGAACGGTTTGCTGCTGGCATACAGCAATTATAGCGCAAACGCGGGTCGCCTCATAGAACGCAAACGCGGACCGCCCCACTAGGGAGACGATCCGCGATGTACGATGGGAATCTTGCCAGAACGTCTATTTGTCGTCTACGACGGTGTACTCGGCGTCTTCGACCTTGTTGCCGTCCTTGGGGGCGTCAGGGCCTGCACCGGGTTGGCCGTCGGCCTGATCGCCATTCGGAGCGCTCTGCGCAGACGTGTCGGCATACATCTTGGAGGAAGCTTCGCTCCAGAGCTGATTAAGCGAATCCATAGCGGCACGTACGTCCGAAGGATTGTTTTTTACAGCGTCTGCAAGTCTGTCTTTGGCCTTCGTAATGCTAGCCTTGGTGTCGTCATCGAGCTTCGCATCGAATTCCTTGAGCTGCTTTTCTGTGGAGTACACGAGATTGTCAGCTTGGTTATTAACCTCGATTTCTTCTTTGCGCTTCTTGTCTTCGGTTGCATGTTCTTGTGCATCGCGCTTCATTTTCTCAACGTCGTTCTTGTCGAGTCCGCTCGAGCCTGTAATGCGCACATTCTGCTCTTTGCCACTTGCCTTGTCCTTGGCAATGACGCTAAGGATGCCGTTGGCATCGATGTCGAATGTCACTTCTACCTGAGGCACACCGCGAGGTGCTGGCGGAATTCCATCGAGGTGGAATTTGCCGAGAGTCTTGTTGTCGTTTGCCATCGAACGTTCGCCCTGTAGAATGTTTATCTCAACACTCGGCTGGTTGTCCGAAGCCGTCGAAAACGTTTCCGACTTCTTATGCGGGATGGTTGTGTTCGCTGGAATCATCGGCGTCATTACACCACCCATGGTTTCGATACCAAGTGTAAGTGGAGTAACGTCGAGCAGCAGCACGTCTTTCACATCACCTGCAAGCACACCACCCTGAATTGCAGCACCAATGGCCACTACTTCGTCAGGATTCACGCCCTTGTTTGGTTCTTTGCCGAAGTAGTTCTTAACGAGTTCCTGAATCTTCGGAATACGTGTCGAGCCACCGACAAGAATAACCTCATCGATTTGTGATGGCGTAAGCTTCGCGTCTTTCATTGCGCTCTCGCACGGCTTGAGCGAACGCTCAAAGAGGTCGGTACACAGTTGTTCGAAACGAGCACGTGTGATGTTGATGTTGAGGTGCTTTGGACCTTCGGCAGTTGCCGTTACAAACGGCAGGTTGACGTCGGTTTGCAGCATCTGCGACAATTCAATCTTGGCTTTTTCCGCTGCTTCGCGCAGACGCTGAAGCGCCATTGGGTCTTTGCGAAGGTCGATGCCTTCCTGCTTGTTGAATTCGTCTGCGAGGTATTCAATCAGGCGATGGTCGAAGTTGTCACCGCCAAGGTGCGTATCACCGTTGGTCGATTTTACTTCGAACACGCCATCGCCGATCTCAAGAATCGAGATGTCGAACGTTCCACCACCAAGGTCATATACCACTACCGTCTGGTTCTGACCCTTCTTGTCCATTCCGTACGCAAGCGCAGCCGCTGTTGGCTCGTTAATAATGCGTCGGACGTTTAAGCCAGCAATTTCACCAGCATCCTTCGTAGCCTGACGTTGTGAGTCGTTGAAGTACGCGGGAACAGTGATTACTGCTTCTGTGATCTTTTCGCCCAAATAGTCTTCGGCAGTTTGCTTCATCTTCTGAAGAATCATTGCCGAGATTTCGGGTGGAGAGTACAGTCTACCGTCGATGTCTACACGTGCAGAGTTGTTTTCGCCAGCAACTACTGTGTACGGTACCGACTTCGCCTCATCTGTAGCTTCGTCGATCTTACGACCCATAAAGCGCTTGATAGAGTAGACTGTGTTTTTTGGATTTGTAACGGCCTGACGCTTGGCGGCCTGACCCACAATGCGTTCGCCGCTCTTGGTAAAAGCCACGACCGACGGAGTAGTGCGCATGCCTTCGGCATTAGCAATTACGATCGGTGAAGAGCCTTCCATAACGGAAACCACGGAGTTCGTTGTGCCAAGGTCAATGCCTATGATTTTTCCCATCATTACCTCTTTGTAGTTAGTTCTAACAGGGGAAGCCCTGAGTGAATCGCCGCAGGGGGAAGCCCCTGGTTATGAAATCGTGATTTCCTGCTCTTTAGGCTTCGCAGGTTCTGACTTTGGAATCGTGATGGTAAGTACGCCACCATCGAATGAGGCGTTTACCTGATCGTTCTTGAGATTTTCTGGCAACGTAAATGAGCGCGTAAAACTGCCGTAGCTCCGCTCGATGCGCATAAAGTTCCGCTCTTCTGATTTTGTTTCGCGCTTCTTTTCACCGCGAATGGTGAGTACGTTGTGATCGGTCATGGTGATCTTTACGTCCTCTTTTAGAATCCCTGGCAGCTCTGCGTGTATGGTTACCGTTGTCGCATCTTCACTCACATCTACGCGCGGCTGAAAATCACCGACTTCGAAGCGAATACCGCCTCTGTTCACATCCTCGTAGAAATCGTTAACGCGGCGCATCATCGTGTCTAAGCCGCGAAACGGATCGACTTTAATTATACCCATGGTAGGTCTCCTGAAGTGTGCGTACATCGCTTTTGTAGTTGTTGGTTGTAATGCGTGAACAACCAGCCCCTTGCAAAATCGTGCCAGTTGCCTTTTACTGCCGTTTTGGCAGACATCGAGAGGAACAACCTGTAGGTTGACTGCCTTAGCGTCGGGACCAGACCGACAAAGTGTCATCGTCGAAAAGGAGACGGCGGTTTGCGAACAGAGCTACCCACTCGGGCTGCTGCATAAGGAGCTCTCTTGTAGTCGCAGCACGTCCGGTCAGCCGTGTATGCGAATCGTCGTTCTGTAGCACGATCACATCAGCCTCTGTGGCTTCGCGCAACGCCTCAGATTTCCATTCCGATGGAGCATATCGCGAGGTGAAGAAATGCGCGGTAGCGAACTTCGATTTTCGTACACCGGGCACGTACCAGTACAACACCGTTGCTCCGACGCCAAGCACAACAAGAGAACGTGGTTGTACGCGTTTCACGGCCGCTATTGCCGAATCCATGCCAAAAAGATCCACGAAGCCATGATGGTACGTGTTGGGGTCTTCTCTGTGTGACAAGCTCTGCACAACAACTTTTGCAACACCACTGGTGCTTCTGATAACTCGCGGTAGGGGGCTGAGGATGATGACGATAAAAGCCATTGCAACAAACACGGGAACGCTGAACGTGCGGTCGCGCCACGCGCGTGTGCATGCGCGCCACACGATGGGGAAACCGTATCCTACAAGGATTGCCATTGCTGGAATGATACGAGGCATGTGGGAAAGGTTGAATTTTCGTTCAACGATTATCGAAACAACAAGCATCACGAGCACCGTAACGGTTACGACAAACAGTGGATCGCGCTTGCCTCCACGCAACATCCCTGCAATGACGGCAGTGAGGGCAAGCGTCGTTAGCAGTAGAGAAGTGTCGTTCGCGATGAAGTCTGAAACGACATCAAGTCCGCCCGCTACGAGTTTTGGAATACTCTCATACACAGATGCGTAGCCAGATAGAAACACAGCTATTTGTTGCATTGCGGGAATGATGCCGTCGTACCAGACAATACCAAACACTAGCGCAACAACGCCAGTAAAGCTAATCATAATGATGGTTACTATACGACTTGGCCTGACTCCTTGCCGTACCATTGTCCAGATTACAGGCACCGCAGCCAGTACGAATGGATACTTCAGTGTAAAGAGAATGCCACTCACGGCGCCAAGAGCTGCGGCATCGCTCCAGGACACCGACTTCTTTGCCCCAATGCGGATGACAAGCAGAAGCGGAAGAAATGCCATCGTCTCTGGCTGCAGCGTCGTAGGCACCCCAAGTGATGCGATGTACATCCCGAATGCAAGTGAGGCTGAGTGCGCACTTAGGCGTGAGCCTGTATATCGATACACCATCCTGAACATCAAGACGAGAGTGACGAGATGAAGGCAGACTTCCATTGAGCGGAGAGCAACCGTAGACGCCCCGAACACCGCAATGCATGCTGCAAAAAGCTCGTAGATAAGCGGGGGCTTTACATCTATGAAGTCCGTATAGAGACGAGCGCCGTCGAGGAGGGCTTGGCCGCCCCTTGCATATATCTCGTGATCGGTCATGAACGGCTGCACGATTTGTACGCAGCAAAGCAAACACGCAAAGGCTAATAGAAGGAAGTCTTGCCATGACAGGCGACCGATGCTCTGCAAGGAGTCGGTTGCGGTATGGCTACTTCCTAAGTCGTTGGACGAGAATCTTCTCAGCTTCGATGACATTAAGTCCTCCGATTACCATAACAATCTTACGGTCGGTGCTGACAAGTACCATGAAAGGTACACGGTTGGCGAGCATGGCAGCGGGAGATTGCGGCGATCCATCGCTATAGACTGTTGGCCACGGATGAGTCTGTATGAACGATGCCATAGACGGTGGCGGGGCGCCCTTGCCCGCGAATACGCTGACCATGTTAAGGCCGTCTGCCTGAAAGGTCGTCTGCAGCCGCCGCAGTTCGTTGAATGCGTCAGAGTTCTGTGCCCGCGCATCCCAGACGAAGAAAAGAGTGTGGCTGCCGCTGAGTGCATTCGATGTAATGCGACGTCCGGAACCATCGGCTGTCACCCAGTCGAATTCAGGCATCAAGCGGCCGACCTGCATCGGACGATCTGGATCTGTGAAGTCGCGCACATCTTGTGTTTGCGGATGGTCTGGGAACTCACGTATCAGATTCCGCAGAAGAAGCATACTGCGGTCCTGCATGCCCGAGCGGTGCGCATATCCAACCGCTGCCAATTGTAGCGGTGGAGTAATGCGTCGGACAGGATGCCGCACAAGCAGCGTATCGATGTAGTCCCACGTATCCGCAGTCGTGCCCGATTGCATGAGTAGATCGAAGAATCGCAGATGGCCCATCGTCCATGCGATAGACGTAGGAGGCACAACCGTCTTCAGCGTATCCCAGGACACTCCAAAGGCAATCGCTGCAACCTGCCGAACGCGATCTGAGCGATCGTTGTACGTCTTGAACGACCGACCGTTGTGCGTCTCGACCGACCGACCGTTGTGCGTCTCGACCGACCGATCGTTGGCTCGATGTCCAATTCGAGCAATGAGAGAATCGATTGTAGCATCGTCGGCACTCAGGAACGTCACAGAAGGGAAATCGCATGCGCGCATCCATGCATCAGTATTGACCTGAATTTTGGCGACACCTTTTGATGCGCGCACCCAAGACCAATAAACACCGTTATCATCGGGAGTAATCGTACCCGACTGCTGGTTTATCGTACCCGACTGCTTGTTATTGATCAGCGAAGAGGGATTGCCGGTAATTGCGATTCGTTCGCGCGATCCACGAGATGACACAAGTAGATAATAGGGTACTACGGAATCTTTCGTTTTTATTGAAGCCCCATACCGCCCCTTACCAACACGTTTCAAAAGAATTGTTGTGTCGTTGGTAACCGCTGAGATCGTATCAATTGTCGAATAGGCATGAAACTGTTGCGTTGGAGTGCCGAGCAGACGAATGGTATGTCCGCCGGAGCAGTACACATAGTGTTCAAGTGGCGCGTGATTCGGGCTGGCGATGCGCAAGAGCAGCAGGCCTTTCTCCGAGGTAGCCAGGCGGAAATTTCCGGTGGAATCTAAGGGCACAACAGTTAGTGGTGGATGAGCGATATCGTCCATGAACCCGGTGGCAGATAGGTCGCCTTTCCGATTTGACGTGCTCGGCCTCGGTAGATAGAGCATTGCATGTCCGACACGCAGGGGCTTAGACATAGAGCACGTAATAGCGCCTTCTATCCAAGTCGTATCGCTTGACAACACTGCAGATGGGCTTGTGGCGAATGCATAGACAGCACTTGCGATTAATACCGCTATCACAACAATCAGGCGGATGGGCTTCATAGGCTAAAGATACGGGTGGGCTTCATGGGCTCAAGATACGGCGTGCCCCAACGAAGCGGGTCCGCCAGTACGGTTCGTACATCGATGAAACGATTACGCCTTTCGATGTAGACGAATGGATAAACGTGTTGTCTCCTGCGTAGATACCAACGTGCGACACTTCGTTGCCATAGGTAATAAAAAACACCAGATCGCCGGGTTGTAGCAGGTCTAGGTCTGGAGAAACGAGTGGCGTCGGAGTGGTCTGCGACTCCTGAGGAAGGATTGCAATACCGACATTGATTTGGTCTTTAGACGACCGAGGCAGGGTAACGCCTCCGCGCCTGAAGCACCAAGATGTAAAACCAGAGCAGTCGAAGCAGTCGGGCGTCGTGCCTCTAGGGCAGTAAGACGTGCCCATGAGACCCTCGGCTTCTGTAATTACGCGGTTCAGTTGTGTGTTCGATGTACGGCGAAGGGAGGTCGGCGAGGAGCAGGCCGTGAGGAGGAGAAGGAAGCAGATTCCACAAAAGCCCCACATCTCATTCCGGGAGATAATGATTCCCGGAATGAACGACGTAAGTCGTTTATTTATTGGTGCGGCGTTGTGCAATAACAGATGCCAGAATCGATATCCCCAACACACCTACGATAACGCCAAGCGCGATCTCGACGGGTATGTGATACCACAGCTGAATGAACATTTTTACGCCGATAAAGCAGAGGATGACAGACAGACCGTACTTCAGGTATTTGAAGAGGTCCATGATGCCTGCGACGGCGAAAAACAGCGATCTAAGCCCCAAGACAGCAAATACATTCGACGTGAATACGATGAATGAATCCTTTGTAACAGCAAAGATTGCAGGTATCGAATCGACTGCGAACACGAGATCGGTGACTTCGACCACTAGCACTACCACAAACAGGGGCGTGAAGTACAGCAGTCCGTCCTTGCGAATCGTAAATGCGTCGGCGTGGTAATGATTGGTAAGCCGCAGGAATCGCCGTGATAGCCGCACGACTACGTTGTCGTCAAGGTTCGCTTCTGAGTCATCGTGCATGGCCATTCGTATGCCCGTAAACACGAGGAAAGCGCCAAATACAAAGAATATCCAGTCGAATGAGTTGATAAGCGCCGAGCCAAGCGCAATCATGGTACCGCGCATTACCAGTGCGCCAACGATTCCCCAGAAGAGCACCTTGTGGTGATACTTGGGATCGACCTTGAAATAGCGCAGAATCAGGATGATAACGAAGATGTTATCGACCGATAGTGACTGCTCTAGCAGGTAGCCCGCAAAAAATTCTTGTGCTGCGACTGCGCCCTTGAACTGCCACACAAGGGCATTGAACCCCATCGCGAGCGCCACCCACAACGCCGTCCACCCAAGGGCCTCGCTCAGCTTCACCACGTGTGGTTTACGATTGAGGATGCCCAGATCGAGAGCCAGAAGGAAGAGGACGAGGACGATGAAGCCGGCGTAAAGCCAGAATTCGGGGATGGCTGCCAGCATGCGGATGTTTACAGTGGAACGAATAGCGGAACGAACGGCGGAACGAACGGCGGAACGAACAGCGGAACGAACGGCAATAATACGGTCCGTATCTTTGGTTCGAGTAATGACCCATCCTCTGATCCTTATCGACGGTATGTCGCTGGTTTTCCGTGCCTATCACGGCCTATCGAAAACCGGAATGGCTTCTCCTTCGGGAGAACCCTCCTTTGCCGTCTTTGCATTCGCGAACATTCTGCTGCTGCTACTGGAGCGTCATGCCCCTGAAGCAATTGCCGTCGTTTTCGATACACCCGGGCCCACGTTTCGCCATGTGATGTATGAGAAGTACAAGGCGAATCGTGACGCCTTCCCAGACGATCTTGTGCCGCAGCTTGCTCGTATCAAGACCATGATCGGATTGTTGGGCATGGAATGCGTGGAAATGCCAGGGTACGAAGCTGACGATGTGATAGGAACGATTGCAAAACGAGAATCGGACGACGGACATGATGTGCTGTGTGTTACGTCGGACAAAGACTACTTCCAGCTCGTGAACGAGAAGGTTCAGATTCTACGTCCCGGACGCGACGTTGGTGAGTATTCGATTTACGATGCTGTAAAAGTCAAAGAGAAATTTGGCGTCGGACCCCAACACGTCGTAGATGTTCTCGCACTTATTGGTGACGCCTCTGATAACGTACCAGGTGTTAAAGGTGTTGGAGAGAAAACTGCAATACCTCTAATAGAGAAGTATGGCTCGGTTGAAAATCTTTACGACCACTTACACGAGATTGAACGAGAATCGCTGCGAACTAAATTTGAAGTCGCGCGCGATATGGCATTCCTGTCGAAGAAGCTGGTAACCATGGATCTCGACGTGCCAGTCGATGCAAAGCGCCTCTTTCTCGTTCGTAAACCAGTTGACTATTCTGCACTCGACGCGTTCTGCGGCGAGCTGGGCTTTCACACACTGCGCAAACGATTTGCAGCAATGTCCGGTGACGGCGCATCCGGCGACGGCGCGGGCGCAAACGGCGCATCGTCTGAGCAATCTTCTGGTGTGTTTGCAGAGGGCAACGACCCTGGCGACGTACCGCCATTGCTTACGGTTAGCGACGTGCCGCACACATACACGCTCGTGCATACGCAGGGCGGACTCGACGATATGGTTAAGGGGCTCGAGGGGTCTTCGATACTGTCGATCGATCTCGAGACAACATCGCTTGACTGCATGTCATGTCACATCGTTGGTGTATCACTTAGCAACAGCGAAGGCACTGCGTTTTTTGTGGCCGTCGATGACACAGATGTCGATCCGGCATCGTCGCTGTTTGATACCGACCATCGTGCTGATAAAGAGCTGCTGCCTGTTGCCGATGTAATGCTTGCGATCAAGCCCCTTTTCGAAGACCCTTCAGTGGGTAAGATTGGTCAGAACATAAAATTTGATTCGCTTATTCTGAAGCGATACGGAATCGATGTTGCACCAATTGTTTTCGACACGATGCTGGCGAGTTATCTGCTCGATCCGGATAAGTCACACGGACTCGATGCTCTTGCTGCGCGGTGGTTGAATTATGCACCCGTACCGATTACTGCATTGATTGGTGAGAAGAAGTCGACACAGCGATCGATGCGCGAAGTCGACCTTGCTCAGCTAACGGAGTACGCGGCTGAAGACGCCGACGTTGCGTTGAAACTCTCGAACATCCTTCGTGTTAAGCTAGAAGAGCACGGCATTACCGATTTGGCAAACACCATTGAGTTTCCACTCGTGCCTGTGCTGGTGACAATGGAGTTTAACGGTGTGCGCATTGAACAATCTGCACTGAGCGATCTCGGCGATTTCATGCGTACAGAAGCAGCGCGCTTAGAGAAAGCGATATGGGCCGAGGCCGGACAGGAATTCAATATTGCGTCGAACAAACAGTTGGGCGAAGTGTTGTTCGAGAAACTGATGCTACCGACATCGAAGAAAACGAAGACGGGATTCTCAACAGACTCGAGTGTTCTTACCGAGCTGTCTGAGTCGTTTCCGATTGCACAGCTAATCCTCGATTACCGTCAGGTCGAAAAACTGCGCTCGACCTACGTCGAGTCTTTGCCGAAGCTCATCAACCCGCGAACAGGGCGCGTACACACGACGTATAATCAGACGGTTGCTGCAACTGGACGTCTCTCATCTACCGACCCTAATCTTCAGAACATTCCTATTCGCAGCGAGCTTGGTCTGCGCATACGTAAGGCCTTTGTGCCGCAAACACCAAACGCAAAGATCCTTTCTGCAGACTACTCACAGATAGAGCTGCGCATTATGGCGGCAATCTCGCAGGACCCGAACCTCGTGGCGGCCTTCAAGAGTGGTGAGGACATTCACACAGCGACCGCAGCAATTCTCCACGACGTATCAATCGATGCTGTGACATCAGAGCATAGACGTGTTGCCAAGACTGTAAACTTTGGGATTATGTACGGACTCGGTGCGTTCGGACTCGCGCAGCGCTTAGGTATTCATCGCGCAGAAGGCGCTAAGATTATCGACAACTACTTCGAGAAGTACGCAGGAATTAAGCAGTACATCGAAGACACCATTGCACTTACCCGTCAGCGCGGGTACGCATCGACTCTGTTGGGACGCCGGCGATTCTTCCCACTCATCAATTCTGCGAATCGCGGTTTGCGAACGGCTGCCGAACGTGCCTGTATCAACATGCCCATTCAAGGCACAGCTGCCGATATGTTGAAACTCGCCATGATTCGCATTCATGCCGACATGCAGAAACGAAACCTACGTTCGCTGATGATGCTGCAGGTGCATGACGAACTTGTCTTCGAAGTGTACGACGATGAGGCAGAAGAGCTGACGTCAGTCGTAAAAGAAGGAATGGAGCAAGCTCTCCCTTTAAACAACGTTCCTGTGATCGTTGAAACCGGTATCGGCGCATCATGGTACGAGGCGCACTAAACACATGACCTTACTAACCGCCATTTTGCTTGGTGTTATACAGGGACTCACAGAGTTCATCCCGATATCAAGCACCGCACACCTAACAATTGCAGCCGCTTGGCTGGGTGTCGTAGATCCGCAGAATCCGAATGCGTGGACTGCGTTCATGGCCACAATTCAGCTGGGAACACTTGCAGCGGTTGTTATCTATTTCTACCGTGACATCGTGTCGATGGGGACGGCGTTCTTCAGCGAGAACTTTGCCGCACGTCGTGCTCTACGCGAGCAATCTGCACCATCGCGCCTTGCATGGCTTGTTATTATAGGCACCGTACCAATCGTTGTTGTGGGGTTCCTCGCCAAGGATTTTCTTGAAGGAACGTTTACGAAGAATCTAAGTGTTATCGGAACGAGCCTGATTGTCGTTGCCATACTCCTTGCACTGGCAGACCGGTTGTCTTCATTCAAGCGCACAACCGAACAAATGAACATTGGCGATGCAGTTGTTATTGGCCTCGCCCAAGTACTTGCCCTTATTCCTGGTTCTTCGAGAAGCGGCACCACGATTATGGCAGGACTCTTTAGGGGTCTTACTCGGTCTGATGCCGCACGCTTTTCCTTCTTGCTCTCGTTGCCTGCAATCTTTGCTGCTGGCGTACTCGAGTTCGCGCAGGAGGTGGGGCATCTGTCTTGGGAGGTAGGGGGCATCCAAGTTCTTGCCGCAGCCATCGCAGCAGGTATTACTGGCTACTTGTCGATTGCTTTTCTCATGAGTTATCTCAAACACAAGTCACTCATGCCCTTCGTTGTTTACCGTATCGGTCTTGGTCTTGTACTGCTTCTCACGGCCTGTACGCCCTCAAAAGACGGTTCTGGAGCTGACAAGAACATTATTTCTGAGCGCCTTGATTCTACACCCGTAACCGTCTCTGTGCCGCTTGAAACCTCGCCTGTAGCCACAGATACCGCCATTATTACCCACGTTGCGACGCTCAAAACGTCGAAAGGAATAATAATAATTGGCCTGTTCGGTGTTGATGCTCCCAAAACTGTTGCGAATTTTGTGGCGTTGGCACAGCGCAGGCAGTATAACGGCGTGTTGTTCCATCGCGTGGCGAAAGGCTTTGTTGTCCAAACAGGTGACCCCCTGACTAAGGACCCAAACGCACGAACTGAGTGGGGCAAGGGCGGAGTAACAGCAGATGGCAAGCCCTTATTAGACGAACTCGACGCGACCGCGCCCTCTGCGCTTGTTGGGTATCAGAAAGGTGTAGTTGCGATGGCGACAGTATTAGCTACCGGACGAAAGACTGCGGCTAACTCAGCAACCAGTCAATTTTTCATTTGCTTGGAAGGGGCTGCTTCCTTGCCTCACCAATACGCCATCTTTGGACGCGTCATAGAGGGCTTCGAAGCGCTCGAGGCTATCGGCAAGGCAGAAGTAGAGCCTGGTCCGCTGGGTGACACTGACGGTGCTCCGAAAAAGCCGATTGTACTAAAAGGCATTACTATCCAAACATTATAAATTTTACAAGCAAGCATTCCAATGAAAACACTTTTCTCGACCGCACTTCTGTCCGTAATGAGCGTTATGCTCCTCGCGACCTGTTCTGCTCAGAAGGCCTCAACAACGAAGGGTACTATGTCTACAACTGCAACGACGCATCCAGCAACGCAGACCTACGAATACGTAATCAGTGTAAAACAAGGCAACAAAGATCTCGGCAAGATTGTTATCAAACTATGGCCTGACATTGCCCCTCTTCATGCTGCTCACTTTGACGCGCGTGTACACGAAGGACACTATAACGGTACCGCGTTCCACCGTGTTATTCCAGGCTTCATGATTCAGGGCGGTGACCCAAACAGCAAAGCAGGCGCGCGCTCAAGCTGGGGTTCGGGTGGGCACAAAGACCTTGTGAAGGCAGAGTTCAACAAGAAATCGCACGTACGTGGCGTTATTTCGGCTGCTCGTACAAACGACCCAAACAGCTATAGCGGACAGTTCTTCATCTGCGTTGGAAGTCCAACATTTTTGGACAATCAGTACACAGGCTTTGGTGAAGTCGTTAGCGGTATGGAAGTTGCAGACGCAATTGTGGCTTCGCCTCGTGACGCTGGCGATAACCCGCTGGAGAAGATTGAAATGACGATCGAACACAAACATTGAATTCCATCTCCATCGTACAAACGCTTTGTGTGGCGTACTTCATACTCCTCGGAGTCGGAAGTGCTGCTGCACAAGGCGCTGCTCCAGTCGGTGATTCCGCTAGTCTCCCGCAGAACCTCGGGTTGAATGTAAACAGTGTTTACGATGATATTCTACCTGTCATCGCACCTGACGGCAATACACTGTATTTCTGTCGAAGCAACAATCCCGACAACTTCGGCGGATTTGGTCAGGACATCTGGTACTCAGAACTGCAACCCGACGGTACATGGGGTGTGGCCAAGAACATTGGCGTTCCTCTGAATAACAGGGGGAACAACTATCTGTGCTCGATAACACCCGATGGCAATACCATTATCGTGGGCGACAGCTATAGCAATCCGTCGAACAGAAAAAGGGGCTTTGCAACATCACGTCGAACCACAGATGGTTGGTCTACACCTCAGCCGCTAACAATCAAGAACTACTACAACCTGAATGTTCACCATGAGTTCTCGCTAGCGAATGACGGTAAGACCATCATTATGGCTGTGGAGCGACGTGATTCCCGCGGTGGACGTGATCTCTACTTCTCTAAGCGACTCGCAGATAGTACATGGTCTGAACCAGTTAGTCTTGACACCGTGGTGAATTCGTTCGGACATGAAGCAACGCCGTTCATCGCTTCCGATAATACATCGTTGTATTTCGCTTCCGATGGTCACGGTGGCTACGGGGGCTTCGACGTATATGTAACGCGGCGTCTCGATTCAACGTGGACAAAGTGGTCTGCTCCCGAAAATCTCGGTCCGGCTATCAATTCGCGCGGTTGGGATTTATACTACACGATTCCCGCATCTGGCGGTGACGCCTACTACGTGTCACTGGCCAACAGCTACGGCTTAGGTGACATCTTCCGTGTTCGGCTGCCAGAAAAAATGCGACCACGTCCGGTAGTTCTCATTACCGGTCGTGTGCTCAACAAGAAAACTGGTGAACCAATAGAGGCCGACATCTTTTACGAACTGTTACCTCAAGGCGAAGAGCTTGGTATTGCACGAAGCGCGCCTGTTACTGGCGCCTATAAAATTGTTCTGCCTGCAGGCAACAACTATGGCTTCCGCGCTTCTGCTCCCGGATTCTTGTCAGTAAACGACAACATCGACTTAACCAAACTCGTCGAATACGCAGAAATCAAGCGCGATCTTTACCTTGTCCCAATCGAAGTGGGAAGTGTTGCGGAACTAAATAATATCTTTTTTGACTATCGCATTGCAACGCTTCGCACCGAGTCGTACCCCGAGATTGACCGCATCGCTGTTCTCCTGAAACAGAACCCCACAATCAAGATTGAAATTGGCGGGCACACCGACGATAGAGGTTCGCCTGAGCTAAATCAGGCACTGTCTGAAGCACGGGCACAGTCTGTAGCCGATCGCCTTCTCACTGCGGGCAAGATTGCACCCGATCGACTTGTGCTCAAAGGGTATGGTGAGACGAAGCCAGTTGTTGATAAAACTGATGACGTTTCGCGACAGCTGAACCGTCGGGTAGAAATCATTATCCTAATCAAATGACGTCATGTTTTACGACCACATGACGTGATGTCGAGCGAACGCATGACATCAGACCTCATCACACGCGAACAGTCTGTTCTCTTCCAGACGTATAAACGCCTGCCACTTCAAATCGAGCGTGCAGAAGGCTGTCGCGTCTACACTTCGGACGGTGATGTGTATCTCGATTTTCTTGGTGGCATTGCTGTAAATGCCCTGGGGCACGGACACCCTCGTCTGGTTGCAGCCATTGTCGAACAGGCGCGGCGGTACACACACGTATCCAACTTCTTCTACCAGGAGCCGCAAGTGCGGCTTGCCGAGCAGTTGCGCAGTATCACCGGATATCCGCGCGTGTTCTTAAGCAACTCTGGTGCTGAGAGCATGGAAGGTGCGTTGAAATTGGCGCGCAGGCATGGCTCACGCAGTGGACGTTATGACCTCGTTGGCTTCTCTGGCGGCTTTCATGGTCGTACGTACGGAGCACTGTCTATTATGGACAAACCCCTGCACAAAGACGGCATGGGCCCCTTTCTGCCCCATACCCTAGTGCTTCCGTACAACGATGTCGATGCATTGCGTGCACGCGTAGACGCATCGACATGTGGTGTGGTACTCGAGTTCTTGCAAGGCGAAGGTGGCATAACAGCGGCAACCGATGAGTTTGTGAACACACTCGCCGAACTCAAAGCAGAACATGACTTCTTGATTATTGCAGACGAGGTGCAGACAGGTATTGGTCGCACGGGCACGTTTTTTTCCTTCGAGCGTTACGGCATAAAACCCGACATCGTTACAGTTGCGAAGGCGTTGGGAGGGGGCTTGCCGTTGGGGGCTATACTCGCCACAGAGGAAGCCGCTTCGCTGCTCGAGAAGGGGATGCATGGCACAACGTATGGCGGCAATGCGCTCGCTTGTGTTGCAGGATCTGTGGTGCTCGAAGAACTGCAGAATGGCTTGCAGGCTCACGTCGTTGACATTGGCGCCTACCTTACCGAGCAACTAAATGCTCTGATGCTGCGGCGACCCGAGCACATCCGCGAAGTACGCGGCAGTGGATGTATGCAAGGTGTAGTACTTACATCCGAAGCCGCTCCGGTCGTTGAACGACTGCTAAAGCGAAAGATTATAACAAATGCTACTTCAGGAAATGTGTTGCGGCTGTTACCGCCGTACATCATCGAACGTGCGGACGTCGACGAACTTGAATACGCACTGGAGCAGAGCTTATGACAATTCTTCTAACATGTGCTCGAGCCATTCAACCCCACCTCCGCAAAGAAGTAGAGGCGTTGGGATACGACGTTACCTATGAACACCCGGCGGCAATTGAGATGGAAGGCACGTTCGCTGATTGCCTTCGACTCAATCTTTGGATTCGCACAGCGCATCGCGTGCTGTTGCGTCTTGGGTCGTGGACTGTAGACGACTCGAACTCGATGTACGAGGCGGTGAAGACCCTTGCGTGGGAAGAGATTATTCCGGCTGATGGTTACGTAGCAGTTGTTTCGAGCGTGAAGACTGCGAGTATCGATAACACACAGTATGCGAATGTTCGATGCAAGGATGCAATCGTCGACCGCATTCGAGAGAAGAAAGGAATACGTCCGAACAGCGGCGCAGCAACCGACCGGGCAGTAGTATTTCTGTACTGGCACGATGACACGTGTATGGTATACCTCGATACGTCTGGTACGCCGCTCTCGGAACGTGGATATAGAATTCATCCTGGAAAGGCACCACTGCGCGAAAGTCTTGCCGCAGCAATTGTGATGGCATTGGACTGGACGAGCGAACAGCCATTTGTGAATCCGATGTGCGGTAGTGGCACGTTGGGCATTGAAGCTGCTATGGTGGCAGCCGGACTTGCCCCGGGTTCACTGCGTACCAACTTCGGCTTCATGCACACGCTTTGGTATGACGCTGCTACGTGGGCGGCACTACGCGACACTGCGCGCGCGGGTAGAAAAACCGTCCCCAAAGACCTGATTATATGTACAGACTACGATAAGGCCGTTCTCGAAAACGCTCGCGAAAACGCACGACGCGCCGGAGTCGGTGCATTTGTACGCTTCTCGCAATGCGAATTCCGTCAGACGCCCCTTCCTGAGCCCCCTGGAATAATCATCTTTAACCCAGAATACGGGTTGCGAATGGGGAGCGAAGCAGCGTTGCGCACGACGTACCACGACATAGGCGACTTCCTGAAGCAGGAGTGCAAGGGCTACATGGGCTACGTGTTCACTGGCAACATGAACCTTGCAAAGGAAATTGGCTTGAAAACCAAACGCCGCATCGAGTTCTGGTCTGCCGACCTAGAATGCCGTCTACTCGAGTTCGAACTCTACGATGGGTCTAAGAAGGGGCTCTCGCGCAGCGTTTCGTAAATTTCACGATGAACATTACTCTACCGAACGGCGACGTGCGCGAGATGCCGTCCGGATCGACAGGCATGGACGTTGCAAAGGGCATCTCTGACGGACTAGCCCGCAATGCCATCGGCATTTTTGTTAACGACGTTCCATACGATTTGTCGCGTCCGATTGTCGCCGATGCATCGGTGCGCATCGTAACGTTCGACAACGACGAAGGACGCAGCATCTTCTGGCACTCAACTGCGCACTTAATGGCAGAAGCACTCGAAGTACTCTACCCAGGCGTCAAGTTCGGAATTGGTCCGCCCATCGAACAAGGCTTCTACTACGACGTCGAATTACCCGGCAGCGCAAAGCTCAGTGTCGAAGAACTGCCTGCCATCGAAGCAAAAATGCAGGAGCTTGCAAAACGCGATGTGCCGTTCGAACGCATTGAGATTGCGTGGGATGATGCCGTTGCGTTCTTCACTGAGAAGGGTGATCAGTACAAACTTGAGTTGCTCGATGGCTTGAAGGGTCAGGCCGTTACGTTGTACAAGCAAGGTGGCTTTACCGATTTGTGCCGTGGAACGCACATACCGTCTACTGGACTCATTAAGTATCCAAAGTTATTAAGTGTCGCGGGTGCATACTGGCGCGGCGATGAAAAGCGAGCGGTGCTCACTCGTATCTACGGCATTGCCTTCCCAAAGAAAGCGCAGCTCGAAGAGTTCTTAACACAACGTGAAGAAGCTGAACGCCGCGATCATCGAAAGCTCGGCCGCGAACTTGAAATCTATATGGTCACACCCACAATCGGTGGTGGACTGCCTGTATGGCTGCCGAACGGCACCATTCTCCGCCGACGTCTAGAGGCATTTCTTCGTGACGAGCAGGTAAAACGCGGTTACCAGGAAGTAATTACGCCGCACATTGGCAACCTGGAGATGTACAAAACCTCTGGACACTATCCGTATTACGCAGAATCGCAGTTCGCACCAATTACCATCGATGATGAGCAGTACCTACTCAAACCGATGAATTGTCCGCACCATCATCAGATCTACGCAGCGAAACCTCGATCATATCGCGATCTACCATTGCGCCTCGCGGAGTTTGGTACTGTGTATAGGTACGAGCAATCGGGTGAGCTGAACGGACTCTCTCGGGTAAGGGGCTTTACACAGGATGATGCACACATATACTGCACGCATGATCAGTTGAAAGACGAGATTCGGAGTGTCGTTGAGTTAACGCAGCTTGTGTTCTCAACGTTTGGAATGGAAGTAACGACGCGTCTATCGTTTCGCGACGACAACGAAACCAAATATGGCGGAGACATCGAGTATTGGGACCGTGCACAGAAAGAGATTCAAGATGTGGCAGATGCGATGCAGCTACCGTATTTCATCGGCCTCGGTGAAGCTGCGTTCTACGGACCGAAGATTGACTTCATTGTGCGTGATGCTATCGGGCGCAAGTGGCAACTAGGCACGGTGCAGGTAGACTATGTAATGCCTGAACGCTTCAACCTCGAATACGTTGGCGCGGACAACACTAAACACAGACCAGTAATCATCCACCGGGCCCCGTTCGGCTCTATGGAACGATTCATTTCTATCCTCATCGAGCACTACGCAGGCAACTTCCCATTCTGGCTTGCTCCAATACAGGTGTGCGTGTTACCAATCGCCGATGCACATCATGAGTTTGCGAAAAAGCTTACAACAGAACTTGAAGCCATGGGCATACGAGTGCATCTCGACGTACGCAACGAGAAGATTAGTCGAAAGATTGCCGAAAGTGAGCAGAAGAAAGTACCGTTTGCACTTATTATCGGCACGAAAGAGATTGAGAACGAAGGCGTGGGGCTTCGCAAACATGGCGAAGGCGACAAGGGAATGGTGTTTGTTCAAGACGTGAAAGAGATGTTCACGATGCTCAACGTCCCTGGTGCGTCTTAACATGGGTGCAGCAAGCGTGCGGAGTGTAACCATACCTTCATTTTTCCTGACGGTACTCGTCGTTGCGATCACACTCCTTGCATGCGTTCCCGGTTTGTGTGCCTCAGTTCCGTTGGATCGCACAACTCCACGTCAGGCGCTGGCCACATTCATGGCAAGCACGGACGAAAAGGTAAAAGACTTTAATACTGCTAGCAGACTCCTGCAAGATGTAGGGATTTCTACGCAGGAAGAGATCGAACGCGCAAGGCATCTACGCGACATCATTCGCGGACGTGGATTTCATATCCACCTCGATGCTGTCCCAAATCGCGCGGACTACATAGACTCGTCTACGCAACGTGCGGAGTTCAGACCCTATCCGAAAGAACCACGCATCTCGCTCATTCGAGACGGAGAGAACTGGGTCTTCGCAGCCTACACCGTTCAGACGGTGCCAGAAATGTATGAGGCACTGTATCCATTTGGCTTGGAATTCATTGCCGCGATGACACCGGATGACGGGGCGAGAATACTTGGGCTGCTCCCGTGGCAGTGGCTGGCAATTGTCATCCTCGCCTTCGTAAGCCTCGTGCTCGTTAGAGTCTTACAGCCTGTTGGTGCGTGGCTGGTCCGTTGGTCGTTTCGACGCCTAAAACTAATCGAGTCGGATGCCGATGTCTATCGGCGCATCGGACGGTCGCTTGCGCTACTGGCAACAACAATTTTGATCGCCACACTGTTGCCGGCCCTGCGCCTGCCTATCGGCATCTCGCGGTACGCAGTCCTGATTGTAAACGTACTTCTGCCAGTGTTCGCTATCATCACCGCATATCGCCTCGTCGATGCGGTGGTAGAACATATCGCCTGGAAGACATCAAAAGGGCGCGAATCGCAGTCACCAATGCGACCGCTGGTGCGGCGCGCACTCAAACTCATTGTTGTTGTTGTTGGCCTAGTCGCCATCTTGCAGCAGTTCGACGTCAATCTTACGGCTGTCGTAGCTGGATTATCGATCGGTGGTGTCGCCATTGCTCTAGCATCGCAAGACACCATTCGCAATCTGCTCGGTGCTGTCATGATTATGACAGACAAGCCATTCGTCACGGGCGACCACATTATTGTACCAGGGGCGGAAGGTGTCGTAGAGGACATCGGTCTACGCAGTACACGTATTCGATCTGCTGCGAACTCTATCATATATGTGCCGAATGGACGTCTTGCGGACATGATCATTGACAACCTCGGTCTCAGAGTAATGCGTCAGTATAAAATCACGCTAAATCTGGCGCTCAACACCGACCCTGACCATCTGCAGCGCTTCATCAACGGATTGAACACGATTGTCATGGAACATCCACATACGGTCAAGGCTCCAGACACGACTACGATTGCGTTCTCGGACTTTGGGGACTTTTCGTTGAAAATATTATTCCAGTGTTACTTTGAACCTAAAGCACCAGACGAGCAGCGGGACCGCATGGAAATCAACTTTGCGATTCAAAGGCTGGCAGCAGAATTGGGAGTCTCGTTTGCTGTTGCACCTCACACTGTAATTCAGGCGGGCAATCCGATATGATATCTACAGTGTTTTTGTTGTGCAGCCTTGTTCTGGCAATGCCCGCTTTAGAGAGTCCTGGGCCGGACACTAAACTCGCTCGCACCAAGAGTAAGAAGAACACACAAGTTTTCAATCTTCCTATCGGCAAACTGTGGGTAGACCCATTGCTTTGGAAGAAGAGTGTTGACGCGAATGTGCCTGGGGCGGCACTCGAGCTCGCGCATAATGAAGGGGACGCCTTCCTTGCCGTTGTCACAAGTACAGACTTTATGCCTGCAAACGACTTCATTGTAGCCTTTGTCGACGGCATGACGAGTGGTGATTCGGAAGTAAAAAACGCCAAGCTCGCAAAGCGTCGCGCCTTGAGCGTGAATTCCAAACAGCTCACTGACATCACGATTACCGCGCAGGTATCTAATCAGCCATTCGTCTATCGCGGCTATTTATACACAGGACGGCAGGGAGTTTGCCTAATTCTGACCTGGACGCACGCAGACTTATACAATGAACTGTTAGCCGATATCGAACAAGTGCTTGATGGTTATGTTTTGAAGTGAAGAAGCTCAAAGAAAAAGCGAATGAACTTCAGGTAGGCACCCACGAGCGGCACATCTTTCTGTGCGCCGATCAGACAAAACCGAAGTGTTGCTCACACAAAGACGGAATGGAAGCGTGGGACTACCTTAAGAAGCGGCTGCACGAACTCGAGCTCGACGTCCCAGGTAAAATCTTTCGTACAAAGGCGAACTGTTTACGCATCTGTGCAAGCGGACCTATTGCTGTCGTTCACCCCGAAAATGTCTGGTACCATTCGTGCGATGAGAAAGTGCTCGAACGCATTATTCAGGAGCATCTCATAGGCGGCGAGATAGTCGAGGACTATCGCATCACACCAGATTGAGCGCTGTGTGTCCAGTGTAAGCGTTGCGTGCCACCGTCAGGTCTGCGTAAGCAGGTTCTCGCAGTATCGTCGGTAGTCACACACAGGCAACGATTCGACGGCATTGCGAAAGCCATCGTCGTCTATGAAGCCCTTACGCCAGGCTACTTCCTCGACGCAACCAATCTTCATGCCCTGACGCTTTTCGATTGCGTGTATGAACGTGCTTGCCTCAAGCATACTCTCAGGCGTGCCGGTATCAAGCCAGGCAATGCCGCGTCCGAGTTGCGTCACGCGTAGGCGGTTGTTTGCCAAGTAAGCATGATGGACGTCTGTAATCTCGAGTTCCCCTCGAGAGCTCGGAGTAAGCGTCGCCGCGATATCGCACACATCCGATGTGTAAACGTACAAGCCGGGTACAGCAAGATGAGACCGAGGGTTAAGGGGCTTTTCTTCCAAAGAAAGAACGTCGCCCTTAGAGCTCAGCTCTACAACGCCATAACGTTCGGGATCCTGAACCTGATAGCCGAAGATCGTAGCCCCTTCATTCGAAGCAAGGGCATTGCGTAGAAAGTCGAGCTTGCCGTAAAAGATGTTATCGCCGAGGATAAGGCATACTTGGTTGCCAGCAATGAAATCGCGTCCGACCCTGAACGCATCTGCAATTCCCCTGGCCTCATCCTGAACCGCATACTGTAACTCAATGCCCCACTTCTTACCGTCACCGAGGAGTCTCTGAAAAGCAGGCGTGTCTTGTGGAGTAGAGATGATGAGGATTTCGCGAATGCCAGCCATCATTAGCGTAGACAGCGGGTACGCAATCATCGGCTTGTCGTAGATAGGCTGTAGTTGCTTCGAGAACGCAGCGGTCATTGGGTACAGACGTGTACCGCTGCCACCGGCGAGAATAATACCCTTGGTTGTCGTCATGGACTGCAAACTACGAACTGAGCGGTGGGCCGGCCTCAGTCTGGGTCGGAATCGAGGATCGTGCTGATGCCGATATCCGAGACGTCTATCCCGTCTTCATTAACGGCACGATGACGCACAAGCTTCGAACGCACGAGAAAGATTACATTCTCAGCAATGTTGGTGGCATGGTCGGCCATGCGTTCCATTGTGTGAAGGGCAATGAGGAGGTGAGCTCCGTCGGTAACTGTTGCAGGCTCTGCGTTCATGACATCGACAAGCTCGTTACGCAGGTGCGAGTAGAGCTGATCGACAGTGGCATCTGAGGGGAGAATGTGTGTAGCAAGTTCCGGGTCGTTGTTGATGAACGCGTCGAGGCTTGACTTCACCATCCGATACGTGGCAGATGATAGGCGAGCTACATCGATTCGAGCGGCAAGCTCAACCGCACCCGGGGCAAGAATCACCATCGCGGCAATGTCGTGCGCCATATCGCCGATGCGCTCGAGCTCGTTATTGATTTTCATTGCAGCCAACAACAGTCGTAGGTCACTCGCAACCGGCTGGTTGAGGGCGAAGATGCGTTGGCACTGTTTATCGATTTTAAGATCGAGCTTGTCAATTTTGTCATCTCTCTCGGTGACAATACGTGCCAGCTCAAGATTGCCCTCGCGCAGAGCCCGTGAAGCGAATTCGACCTGCTCTTCGACCAGCGAGCCCATTCGTATGAGTCGCGTGCGCAATTTGTCTAAGTCTTCTTCGAACGTTCTATTCATTAGCGGTGTACTCGTAAGATTATCAACCGAATCGTCCTGTAATATAATCTTCTGTCTCCTTCTTTGTCGGGCTCGTGAAGATTGTACGTGTCCGATCGAACTCTATTAGATGCCCCATCAGGAAAAATCCGGTAAGGTCGCTGACGCGTGCGGCCTGCTGCATGTTGTGTGTTACGAGCACAATCGTGTAGGTAGACTTCAGCTCACCAATCAGCTCTTCGATCTTGCCTGTCGATATTGGGTCTAAAGCTGAACACGGTTCGTCCATGAGTAAGATTTCAGGATTAACAGCAATCGCTCGCGCAATGCAGAGCCGCTGTTGCTGACCTCCCGATAAGCTAAGGGCAGAATTATGCAGCCTGTCCTTCACTTCATTCCACAGAGCTGCGCGTTTTAAACTTTCCTCGACAACCACATCGAGTTCTGCTTTTGAGTGGCGTTCTGTAAGCGTAAGACCATACGTAATGTTTTCGTAAACGCTCTTCGGGAATGGAATGGATTTCTGAAACACCATGCCAATGCGGCGGCGAAGCGTAACGACATCTACTTCACGACTGTATACATCGATGCCATCCACCATCATGCCGCCCGTAACGCTCGTACCGTCTATGAGATCGTTCATGCGATTGATTGCACGAAGGAACGTAGACTTTCCGCAGCCCGACGGACCTATAAAGGCCGTAACACGCTGTTCTGGCAGATCGAGATTGATGTCATGCAATGCCTGCTTCTGTCCGTAGAAGACCGAAAAAGCATCCGTATGAATCTTTGTTGTGTTGTCCTTTGGCATTAAGTCTTGCGCAACCGTGAGCGAATATATATGGCGGAAAAATTCAACACGAACGTCAGACTGAGTAGTACAAGTGTCGTCGCGTACTGCAGCGGAAGTGCTTTCTCTACATCAGGCGATTGTGTTGCGAGCACATACAGGTGATAGCCGAGGTGCATGAATTTGTCTGTAACACTTCCAGGCAATGACTCGGCGGAGTATATAACACCGACAAAAAGGATTGCGGCCACCTCGCCCGCGCCACGTCCCACAGCAAGTATCGATCCGGTTAGAATGCCAGTTACTGAGTTCGGCAACACGATTTTCCATATCGTCTGCCAGCGTGTAGCCCCTAGCGCTAGCGACCCTTCGCGAAGATCGCGTGGCACGGCTCGCAGAGCTTCTTCGACAGAGACGATAACAACAGGCAGGGTAAGCACTGCTAACGTCGCAGACGCCCAAAGCAACGAGCCATCGCCAAACACAGACGAGCCCGAGGCCATGTCTATGCCTTTTCCGAGAAACTGTACAAAGAAACCAACGCCGAACAGACCGAAGACGATCGAAGGCACTCCGGCAAGAGTGTTCACGGCAAATCGAACCGAGCGAGCAAAGACAGAATTTTGTCGGGCGTATTCGGTTAGATAGATGGCTGTCGCTGTGCCTATGGGTACGCCAAGTATGGTCATGAGAAGCACAAGCAGCGTCGTGCCGGCAAGGGCAGGCCAGATGCCACCTTGTGTATTGTTAGTCTGCGGAAACTGTGTGAGGAAGTCCCACGAGATATGCGGGGCCCCTTTGAAGATGAACGTTCCGAACAGACTCAGAATCAGAAGCACAATCGCGGCAGCGGCTGTTGCTGCAACTAGGACTGCGAAGAGACCTATTAGACGTTTAGGCAGCTTTTGATGACCAGCAAATGTTGTCATGGTTATGCGCCTTGAAATCTCTTCATCAAACGCTGCTTCACGTAGAGCTCAGTGATTGCATTCAACCCAAAGCTTACGACGAATAATGCGGCACCCAACAAGAACAACACTCCATAGTGCTCTGAGCCCCATACAACTTCGCCCATCTCTGAGCCAATCGTTGCGGCAACCGTTCGTGCAGGCGCGAAGATCGACCACGATCCGAACGGTGCGTTACCCGTTGCCATGATTGCAATCATTGTTTCGCCAAATGCTCTGCCTACACCAAGGAGCACTGCCGCGAAGACGCCTGGTGCCGCAGCGGGAAGCATAACACGATACGCAGTCTGCCACTCGGTAGAGCCAAGAGCTAGAGATGCTTCACGCAGAGTCTTCGGCACTGCCGACAACGCATCTTCGGCAATCGTAAAGACTATGGGAATCACAGCTAGCGAAAGTCCGAAGCCCCCTACCAGGGCGTTTAATCTGAATTCGGTATCGAACGTTTGCTGAATGAACGTCGCAACCGTTGCAAGACAGAAGAAGCCTATGACAACAGAGGGGAAGCCTGCAAGGAGTTCGATGGCAGGCTTTACAATCTCGCGCAACCAGCGCGGCGCAAAGAATGCAGAAAACATTGCGGCGAGTATGCCTAGCGGTGCGCCAATGACAATGGCAATAACGGTTGTCTTGAACGTGCCAATGAGAAGTGGCCCGACGCCAAATTTGGGAGACTCGCCTACAGGCTGCCAGACACCAGCAAAAATGTTCTCGGATAATGGTGTCGGCTTCACCGCTTCGTCGACCCGATCGACAACCACACTTCCGGGGTCTGGACCAGAATCTGGATTGTAAACTTCGGGACGATTGGGATCGACTTCTTCGGCCTCGACGACGTCTGGGTTGTAGGCTTCGGGCTCGCCCGCAGGAGTCGTCGATGGTTCGAGTTCTTGTGATGACGACTCAGCCGGCTTCTCAGTAAACAGGCTTGCAGCTTCCTTAAACACAAAAATGAAAATCAGGAAGATGACAAGGATTGAGAACGACGCAACGATGCGGATGGTCCACTCGATAACGCGTTCGCCAATGTGCCGGTTCTTAGTCGTGAATGGATGCACCAGGATTACAGAGCTTTGATTGGATAATAGCCGACGTTCTGCACGACCTTCTGGCCTGCTGGACTAATAACCCAATCGATAAATTTCTTTACTGTACCCTTCGGACGCTTATTGGTGTAGAAGTACAGGAATCGCGAGATCGGGTACTGGCCGTTTAAGATTGTCTTCTCAGATGGAGTGATAAAGGCTTTTCCGCGTTCGCTCGCAACTGATAGGGCAGACACATTCGATGCATAGGCAGCTCCGCCGAAGCCAATGCCAGACGGATCTTTCGACACAGCGTTGATGAGCGCGGCCGTGCCAGCCATGTGTTGGGCCTCAGCAGAAAAATCCTGCTTGAGCAGTACATGTTCCTTGAAGAACTCATACGTACCCGAGTTGTTCTCGCGGCTGTACAAGATGATTCTCTTATCTACGCCGCCGACTTCTTTCCAATTGGTGACCTTACCCGTAAAGATTAGGCGCAGTTGCTCCATCGTCAACTGTCGAACACGATTTGACTTGTGGACGTAAATATTAATGCCATCTCGGGCTACGCGGATCTCCATGCCCCGATACTTATACTTCGCTTTCAACTGCTGCACCTCAGCCGGCTTGATCGGCCGCGATGAAGCACAGATGTCTGTGGTACCGTTAATCAGAGCCGCAATGCCCGTTCCAGAACCGCCACCTGTTACCTGAAACTCTACGCCGTTCTTATGCGGGAAGACCTCGGCCCAACGCTGTGTTAGAATGACCATCGTATCCGACCCCTTAATGGTAACACGCTTGACATCGGCGAGCCCCATGAAAACCGGAAGGCAGAGAATGATGCCAAGCAGGGGCAGGTATTTACGAAGAGTGTGCATGTGGTGTGTCCAGAGAATTGATCGACCAGAAGTGACGCAAATTACCATGAACCATCCACGAGGCGAGGTAAAGGGGCGCGTGTTACGTTTTCGTAACACACGTGCCCTAGATGCCCAGTTCCGTGTTCAGTCGGGCGTAGTAGGTTCTCGTCACTTTATCAGCGTCATTGAACAGAGTTGATTGGTTGAGACCAAACTCTGTTTGGACTTTGATGCGGTGCTTGTTAATGAAGTAGGCCAGACACAGGGCAATGTTGTCGTCTTGTTTGAACTCGCTCAGGCCTCTTAGGTCCTCATGGGCCTTGGTTGTTGCATAACGCAGTCCCATACCCCACATAGAGGGTAAAACGTACATGGCTTGGGCCATGAAGCCGTTACCCACGAAGACTGCTGACCGTTTGGTGGTGTCCTTCGTGTCACGAGTGACAGGGTTTGTAGCCGAACGTTGTGCGTACTCGCCGTACAAGGAGAAGCCCGAGTATTTCAACACAGCATCAGCATAAATGATATTCGTAGAGCGCGGCTGGTAGAGTACCGGACCTAATGCACCGCGTGTACGCGTCGTTCCATCGTTGTACTGGAACGATCCGCCGACACTCAGCTTGGGTGTTTCCTCGCGGGCGAGATCGGCTTCGATGTAATCGCCGCCTTCTTTAAACGAACCGAGCGGTAGGATCTCGAGTCTGCCGGTATATGCAAAGCCGTCACCAACGATGGTGCCCTGATTGCGACCGTCTCCGCTCGAAATAGCCCCACGAATATTTACGATAACATCGGAATCCAAGGGACGCCAGAAACCTTGCAAGCCAAAGTCGCGGTCGAGGTTGAATGCACCGTTCAGGATGCTTCGATCGGGAAAGAACAGGTCACCAGACGAAATCACGCGCTGGCGGTTGCCTGGCAATTTTGTCTGTCCGAAACCCACTTGTAAGCTCTTGCTGAAATTCCAGAACACCATGGCGTCACGAATGATGTTCGGCACAGGCTGATCTGTGGCATCAAGATCGGAGCGTCCGAAGTTCAGCTGAATGTTAAAAGTCAGGCGCGGATCGAAGACGTGTCCACCAAAACGCAGCCGCAACCGGCGAACAACGAGGTCCGAACTCAAAATGCCGAGCGATTCGTCCATGTTAATCGTTGCCCAGTTCTGCATGCGGAACCGCATTACGACTCTAGATGCTGTGTCCGCCGTCGCAAACACCAAGCCGTCGCGATTGAAATCGAAACTACCAGACGAATGCGTCGAACTCTGCGCAAACGCAGACGATTGGAGGAAAAGGATTAGCCCAATACACGAGACGAATTGTGTGATGGTGGATACGGAAAGCCCCTTACAACATGCCATTGTATACCCCATAGTGAACAGAAACCGCTTAAAGATAGCCGCCATGAGGTATTTTCGCGGCCAATGCAACGAATAGCAGTGTTTACCAGCGGGGGCGACGCCCCCGGAATGAATGCCCACGTCCGAGCCGTTGAGCGAACGGCCCAGAAGCGGGGGCTTGAGGTAATTGGCATCATTGGCGGCTACGCCGGAATGATTGCTGGGCAGTTCGAAGTTCTTGATAGAATTCGAACAGCAAATATTCTGGACCGCGGTGGTACGGTGCTCAAGACAAGTCGATGTCCGGAGTTCATGGAGCCTGAGGGCCGCACCCGTGCCGCTAAAGAGCTCAGAGAACATGGCATCAATGGCGTGATTGCATGTGGTGGTGATGGCACCTTCCGCGGTGCTCACCTTCTGTGGCTCGAGCATCAGATTCCGATTGTGGGTACACCAGGTACAATCGACAATGACCTATGGGGTACCGATTATACACTTGGTTATGATACTGCAGTCAACACTGCCACCGAAGCCATAGATAAGATTCGAGACACGGCCGATTCTCACGGACGTCTCTTCTTTATCGAGGTGATGGGGCGTCACGCTGGCTTCATTGCCATGGATGTAGGCGTGGCATCTGGTGCCGAGTACATAGCCGTTGCCGAGACCATGACGGATATCGAAGTGCTTTACCAACGCGTTCTTGCGCAGGGAGTAGACAAACGCACTATTGTAATTGTTGGAGAAGGTGATGAATTCGGCGGCGCTATGCAGATCTCGCAGGTTATTGAAGAACGCTACGGTCTTCAGTCGAAAGTCTCTATCCTCGGACACATGCAGCGGGGCGGCTCGCCTACGGTGCGAGATCGCGTACTCGGAGCACGTCTTGGCGCAACCGCTGTCGATGCCCTGCTCGAAGGCCGCACGGACATCATGATCGGCGAAGTTGCCGGCTCTATCACACATATTCCTCTGGAGGAAACGTGGCTCACCAAGAAGCCAGTGCCTCCGTATCTTTTGGATCTATCCTCGCTACTAGTGTAATACATGGACCTAAACTTCCTAACCATCGTGCAGGTGTATCAGCTTGAAGGCCTCGTTGCCCTCGGTAAAATGCTGAACCCCGCCACCAACCAAATCACCCGTAGTCTCGAGCACGCCAAATACGTTATCGATCTCCTCGACATCCTCAAGTCTAAGACTTCGGGCAATCTTAGTGACGAAGAGCAGCGGTTTCTAGACAACACCATCAGCACATTAAAACTCAACTACCTCGAAGAGTCGGGCACACCAACCACGCCACCCACAGCGGATTTAGCATGATGCGTCGCATCGCTCTTCTTGCCTTCGCTGCACGCCCCGACGCAGTGTCGTGGGCCTTGCACACGGCCAAACGTCTGATAGAAGAGAAGGTTGAAGTGTATGTCGAAGAAGGTCTTGCAGGACTTTTTCCGCCAGATACCGCCGCGAAAGTTCAGGTCGTGTCGCCGCTCGAATTCGAACGATTTGCCGATATGGTCATCACGTTTGGTGGTGATGGAACGTTACTCAGTGCGGCTCGACTGCTGATTGGAACCGACATCCCAATTATGGGTGTAAACGTTGGCAAACTCGGCTTCCTCGCAGAGTTTCCTGTTGCGATGCTCGACGACTCGATTATGGACGTATTGAAAGGCAACTATCGCATCGTCGATCGAACAACCTTGCAGACAACCATTAAGGGTAAGACAGTGTATGCCCTTAACGAAATCCTTGTCGAAAAAGCCTCTTCGTCAAAAATGATTGCCGTGCGTGCGTACGTAAACGAGCATCACGTTGCCGATTATCGCGCCGATGGCGTAATCGTAACGACGCCAACTGGCTCGACCGCATACTCGCTCGCCGCAGGCGGCCCCATTATAGCCCCTTCGGCACATGCATTGTGCCTTACGCCGGTGAGTCCGCACATGTTAACCCTGCGTCCGTTAATCGTTCAGGACACGAGCGAAATCCGCTTCGAATTTCCATACGATGGCCACGATGCGCAGCTCGTTGTAGACGGACAGATTGTTTCGACGCTACAGACCGGTGATGCTGTGATTATTCGCAAAAGCGAACATCTCGTGAAGCTTGTAAAACGTGCCGACAGCACGTACTACGATCTGCTTCGCGAGAAACTACTGTGGTCGGCGGACGCGATCCGCAAGTAAGATGGGATTACGTCGCGAACTGACGTTTTTCCAGGCTACGGCCTTAAACATGATTGACATGGTGGGCATTGGTCCGTTCCTTACAACGGCCATGGTCGCCGTTACGATGGGCTTCGGTCCGTACGCCCTCCTCGCCTGGATCGCCGGCTCTGTACTAGCCTTCGTCGATGCGTGCATCTGGAGCGAGCTCGGCGCAAAGATGCCCCTGGCCGGAGGCTCCTATGCATTCCTTCGTGAGAGTTATGGGGCTGAGAAATGGGGCCGACTGATGTCGTTCCTGTTTGTGTGGCAAACGACGTTTCAAGCTCCGCTCGTTATTACTTCTGCCGCACTTGGGTTCGCTGCATACGCACAGTTCATAATGCCGCTCGAACCGTGGCAATCGCGCATCGTAAGCGCGTCACTCGTGGTGCTCATCGTAGCATTGCTCTACCGTAAGGTTGGTGATGTAGGAAAGATCTCTGTTGTGTTGTGGGTGACTGTGGTGTTAACACTCCTCGCATTAATCGTGAGCGGACTCACACATATGCGTCCGGATGCCATCTCCGATTTCTTTAGCGTTACGGTCTCGGGCGGACCGATTGGTGGCCTCGACTGGAGTTCACTCGGTCTTGCAACGATTGCTACTGTGTATTCATACCTCGGCTACTACAACATCTGCCACTTGGGCGGCGAAGTGCGTGACCCACAACGCACGATTCCACGAAGCATGTTCGTATCTGTGGCAGGCATTACGCTGCTCTACCTGCTGATGCAGGTTGCGATCTATGCTGTGCTACCAATCGCCGATATTGCGTCATCGAAGTTTGTGGTTAGCACGTTCTTTGAACGACTGTATGGTACCGACATTGCGCGTATCGCAACCGGCCTCATTCTCATCGTCGCACTGTCTTCGCTGTTCAGCTTAATGCTCGGCTATACGCGCATACCGTATGCTGCAGCAAAAGACGGACTCTTCTTCGACATGTTCGGTCGCGAGCATCCAACAAAACACTTCCCGCATGTCGCGTTGCTTGTTCTTGGTGCACTAGGTGTTCTGTTCTCATTAACCCTAACGCTCGAGGCGTCGATAAAGTCGATTATTACCATGCGTGTCTTCACGCAGTTCATTGCACAGGCAGTGGGCCTTATGGTGTTGCGTAAACGTATTGGCGCAGGCGCAATGCCGTGGAGGATGTGGCTGTATCCTGTACCAATCATTCTCGTTATTATCGGCTGGCTTGCAATCTTTATCTCAGCAAAGCCTGTGAGCGTAGCGGGCGAGACGTGGCCACTAGCACAAATCGCAGGCATTGCGATGCCAATTATTGGAAGTGGTGTTTACTGTGTGCTCGCTTGGAGGCAGGGGGCTTGGCCGTTTGCTCGTGAGTAAGTCGAAGTGTCTTAGATTCACGCATGGACTCTATGATTGAAGGCACCATCCTCGATTTACACGCTCGGCGTTCATTCGTCGGACGCATTCATGTGTCCGAGGGCCTCATCACGTCCATCGAAGAAGACCCCTCCTCAGACCCTTCACGAACGATTCTGCCAGGCTTCGTTGATGCCCACGTACACATAGAGTCGTCGATGCTTATACCGTCAGAGTTCGCTCGGCTCGCAGTGGTGCATGGCACTGTTGCAACCGTTAGCGACCCACATGAGATAGGCAACGTCTGTGGTATCGAAGGTGTACAATACATGATTGCGAACGGCGAGCGCGTTCCGTTCACCTTTGCGTTTGGTGCGCCATCGTGTGTGCCAGCGACCCCGTTCGAAACAGCAGGGGCAGAGATTACAGCCGACGACATTCGAACGTTGTTCGAAGACAAACGTGTGCGTTATCTGAGCGAGATGATGAATTGGCCCGGAGTACTGCATGACGATGCAATGGTGTTGGAGAAACTAGCGGTTGCGCGAGAGTGTGGGCGCGTGATAGACGGACACGCACCTGGTCTTATGGGCGACGATGCACGACGCTATGCAGCACACGGCATCTCCACAGACCACGAGTGCTTTACTCTGCAAGAAGCACTAGACAAAGTCGACGCCGGCATGAAGATTCTTATTCGTGAAGGTTCGGCAGCACGCAACTTCGAAGCACTACATCCCATGCTGTCTCTGCATCCTGAGAGGTGCATGCTGTGTAGCGATGATATGCATCCGGACTCTCTGGTACTCGGACACATTAACGTGCTTGTGAAACGTGCCTTAGCGCACGGACACGACTTGTACGATGTACTTCGAGCGGCTTGTGTACACCCTGTCGAGCACTACGGACTGCCGGTCGGTCAGCTTCGCGTTGGCGACCCAGCAGACCTTATCGTTGTTGACAATACCGCAGACTTCAACATTCTGCAGACGTTCATTCGCGGTGAGCTCGTTGCTGAAAACGGAGCAACCCATATTGTCAGCATCGGGCAGTCTGTAATAAACAATTTTAGCGTCGAGCCAATTAGCGAAGCGTCACTACGCTTACTGTGCAATAGTGAAGCGGTGGACAATGAGACAGTGGTCGTTCGTGTAATCGATGCACTCGACGGTCAACTCATTACAACCGAGTCGCGGGCCACGCTGCAATGTGTTCATGGCGCCATCGAATCTGACACCGAGCAGGACGTGCTTAAGATTGTCGTCATTAATCGTTACGTAATGGGAACGTCGACCACACCCATAGTGCCTTCAATGGCTTTCATCCGCAACATCGGACTAAAGCACGGCGCCATTGCCTCTAGTGTTGCTCACGACTCACACAATATCGTTGCCGTCGGCACGAATGATGCCGATCTTTGCGCAGCCATTAACGCCGTAATTGGTGAGCGCGGCGGTGTGAGTGTTTCGGCAGATGGTGCAACAGACGTTTTGCCGTTGCATGTCGCCGGCCTTATGAGTAACGAAGACGGCTATGTAATTGCAAACAGGTATTCGATGCTCGACGCCAGAGCTAAGCAGCTTGGCAGCCCCTTGCGCGCCCCCTTCATGACGCTATCCTTCATGGCTCTCCTCGTTATTCCGCAGCTGAAGATTAGTGATAAGGGGCTTTTCGATGGGTCTGCATTTACATTCACGTCACTGATTATCGACTAACCGCGACATTTACGTTCACGTCACTGATTATCGACTAACCGCAACATTTGCAATTACGTTGCTGACACTAGAATAACCATGGCTTTATCACTGCTTCACGATTCGAGTATTCTTCGCCTAATCCAGATTGCAATTCAGGAAGACGTTGGCTCTGGCGACATCACAAGTGAGTTAACGATACCTCACGACTCAACTGCCGCTGCGCGCTTTCTTGTGAAGCAGAATGGCATTGTGTGCGGGCTGCCAATGTTGCCGTTGGTGTTTCGTGAGTTTGCGTCGGACGTGAATGTCGACCTTAAGGTAAACGAGGGTGACCGTGTTCCGGCCGGCACCATCATCGCAACCGTAGAAGGTCCGGCATTCGCTCTGTTAGGCGCAGAACGTACGGTGCTGAATTTCATTCAGCGCATGAGTGGTGTGGCAACAAAAACGCGTCAGTATGTCGATCGTATCGAAGGTACCGGTGCGCGCATTCTTGACACGCGCAAGACTATACCTGGCTGGAGATTGCTTGATAAGTATGCAACATCGGTTGGCGGGGCGGTGAACCATAGAGTGGGCTTGTACGACATGGTGATGATTAAGGACAATCACATCACCGCATGTGGCGGTATTCGAGAGGCTGTTGAGAAGTGTCATAGTGAAATGAAGGGACGCTCGCCACTTCACATAGAAGTAGAGGCTCGAAATCTCGACGATGTAGCTGAGATTATGCAGGCCTCTGGAATCCATCGCATCATGTTCGACAACTTCACACCAGAGGCTGTTCGTGAGGGCGTACGTATGGTCGGTGGTAGGATGCAGACCGAAGCGAGTGGTGGCATTACATACGACAACATCCTCGACTATGCCTCGACTGGTGTAAACTTTATTAGCGTTGGCGCTATAACGCACAGTGCCGTGGCGCTCGATATCTCGATGAAGCTCTTCGTACCAAAACAGGGCTAGTGTTCTTCTGCGATACCCTGGGCCATAATGTGCACGCGATCTTTCAGTGCTTGAGGCTCTAACACGCGTACTTTCCCACCAAAGCTGAGAACCCATTGCACGAGCATATCATTCACTGGAAGTTTCAAGTGAATGCAATGCTCTCCGGACTGTTTGCGGACGACACGCTGAGAAGGGTGTAGCGTAAGGTTGCTAAAGTGCCGCACGACCGAACGATCAATCTCAATTACAATGTTTGTGGCAGGTCCTGCTGGCTCCGGGTCTCCCATTCCGGCCGGTAGTGAGAACAGAATCGGAATGGGTCCGTTCAGCACATACGAACGCTTGAAGTAATCATACGAAAGCGGCACGTGTAGCGAGTTTATGAGGTAGTCGATGTCTCGGGTAATTGTCCGTATCGACACTTCAAGCTGCTCTGCCAGTAGGTTCGCCGTAACTCGTTCGCCCATAACTACACGCGCCAATATCCACTGGATGCGGTATAAAGTCGGACGATGAATGTTTTTCATGAGCAGTGACGGCAGCACATCGCGAAGGATGTGCGAGGCTACGGCACTGAGTCTGTCATATACTGACATAGTGAGTTTTCGAACTTGAAAGATGTAACGATTCAAGTGAAAACGTAACGACTGAAGGGTTGGCTGTGACGCCCGTTCGGATTGGTTAGAACCGCACCACCTGACAATTCAAAAGTGGAAAGGTCAGGATTCCTTCTGCTGTAGTTTATTCAGCAAGCTTTTCCAACTGCCACCATTGTGAACAGTTGTGTATCCGTTCGATTCTAAGAAACTTTTTGCAGTGGCACTACGCATGCCTGAAGCGCAGCAGGTTATGATTGGTGTTCCCTTGTCCTTGAGCTTGGATAGGTTCTTACTCAATACATCAACAGGAATATTTAATGCATCCATGATATGTCCGCCAGCATATTCACCTGCGCTGCGAACATCCAAGACTATGGCTCCTCTATCTACTAACTCCGCATAGTCTACTTTTGGGCTGAAGCCGAATAGTCGTCTAATGTTCATTCTGGCGGAGTCCCTTTTTTCTTGAATACTGTCAACAACAAGCCACCCATGACAGCGCCATACAAGGTGCTGTTCAATGGCTTTGAAGTAATGGCACAAGTGCCGCTTGCACATCCAACAAAGTGGTAGTATAGATAACCACCGATGGCACCCGCGACTACACCAAGGATGGTAAGTCTGTGTAGTAGTATGAAATTCACTTTACCCTTTAACGTTATTTGACTGCCTTTCTTGTCGTAAGTCCGAAGGGCAGATACAAAGGGCAACTTCCAATGAAGCTCGTAAGAAGAAAGATGCCCGCAAGCACTAAGAGGATAATAGCAGCGATACCTGATAGTTGGTTCGTGAAATACAGCACGACAATCACCATTGCGACAAAGATTCTGATGCCTCTGTCAATCGTTCCCATGTTTGGTTTCATTTGTTTGCTCTTCAGGCCAATTAGTTGTGAGTAATTCAATTTAGAGAGACTTCAAGTACTCGACGAGGTCGGTTTGTTCGGAGTCCGTCAGGTTTAGTTCTTGAAACGTATCGTAATGGTGCACGACTTCCGCAAGAGTACCAAAACGACCGTCGTGATAGAACCCACCTTCTGAGTGTGAAAAGAGCCCCTTGAGCGGCGTTGTTCGGTAGGCTTTGTCTGGCGATCGATTTGCCTGGAAATCGTCGATGCCGATCTCAGACCCTTTATGCATGTTCCAGCCCGGCTCGGTAAAGAGAGGCGGTACATGGCAGGTAGCACATTTAGCCTTGCCGGAGAACGTAACGCGACCACGCTCTGCCGCTATAGCCTCAAAGCTTCCCTTCGGTGGCGTTGGCGCTGGAATACTCAGCTGATAGGCATGCAGTCCTGCGAGCTTCGGTGTGATGCGATCAACGCTATCGCGCTTATGCCCTTGCTTCGTTCGCGCTGCGACCGGGAACTGTGCAGCGTTGTCTAATCGTGAGTCTGAGAACGTGCCTTGCCCGTGCATTTCAAGATTTGCAACGTAAGAGTTCCAGTACGAAACGGTGCCCCATCCTGTATAGGTGTGAAGGTTTACGCCTGCGAGTCCGAAAGCAGGAGGAATCAATGTTGAGGCTGTTTTGCCGTCCGGACGGAATGCTTTACCATCGAGGTTGAGCACGGCGTCATATCTGCCGGGTCCCCATGAATTCAAAACTTTTTTAATAGTTGCGATATCCGTCTTGAGCATGTCGGAGAATGGTTTAAGATTCGGTGCCATTGCTACAATTGCGCCGATGTTAAGATCGCGATTTGCCCAACCATCGAGACGCCGACCTATTCCTGGTGCAAAGGCATTGTCGACGGTAGAGTGACAGAGTGCACACTGAATGCCCATCGACATTAGCTTACCCTGTGGATTGAAGAACCCCGTTACACCTACAACGGCATTGAGCTTCAGCAATGCGAGCGTGGTAGCAACATCGTCCATGTTCACTTTGTTGGCTTTTATGTCCGCAACAAGAGAAGCGGGGAGCACTTCCATATCGACTTTAAGGCCGACGGAAAGTGCAGTTTTTGGACTAACGCCGTCTCCGACGCCGCCATTCTTAGACCCTTGAATTGCTTTGTGAAGTTGTAGGGCACCTCCCCAAAACGCCTCATCGCCAAACGTATCATAGCGAAACGTGTGTTTCCCTTCGTCGAGTAACGCACTGTGCGCCAGCGTCGGATCGTTTCTATTGCCACCCTCTTTCGGCCACTGATTGGCCCCCTGATCAAGCCCCTTACCTGGGGTCTCTTCTGGTACCCGATTTTCAGATTTCGTGCATCCTGAAAGAACGCAAGCAATCGCAATAACTGCGAGCAAAACGTTAGAACTGGCGCGAGTAAGCATAGCGATCTCCAAAGAACAATTAGCGCACGAGAACGGTGGTTATCAATAGACACAGATGTACTAACCCTGCCGGACGGTGTTCCAGAGGAGTTCGCGCTATAGTTCGCGTCGGAGGCGAGCGACGGGTATGCGAAGCTGTTCGCGGTACTTAGCAACCGTACGCCGAGCCACGTTGTATCCCAGACCCTTAAGGTCTTTAGCAAGCTTATCGTCGCTGAGAGGCTTATGCTTCGATTCAACTTCGATTAACTCTTTTATTTTTTGCTTGATGATGCGCGTCGATACTTCTTCGCCATCGTCGGTGATGAGCGACTCACTGAAAAAGTACTTGAGTTCGAACGTGCCGAATTCGCTCAGTACATACTTGCCGTTTACGATGCGGCAGATCGTCGATATATCTAGGCCAGTAATCTCGGCTACATCGCGATAGATAAGGGGCTTCAAGGCAGTGGGGCCTAGAAAGAAGAACTGATCCTGCAAACCAGCAATTGCAGTCATCACACGTAACATCGTGCTCTTACGCTGGCGTATAGCCTGCATGAGGAACTTGGCATCTTCATACTTCTTGCGTAGCCATTCACGCGTTTCTTTGTTGAACTTGTGAAACTTCGCCTCTTTTTTAAGCCGGTCGTATGCATTGCTTACGCGGAGCGTCGGAAGCCGACTATCATTTACAGTAATCAGAAGCTCGTTTGAGTCTTCTTCTCGTTCGATGATGAAGTCGGGGACAACGGTGTTTATGTCTGGACCGAACGTTCCACCACCCGGCCGAGGGTTAAGACGGCGGATTACCTCGATGGCTTCGCGTAGATACGCTTCGCTAATGCCAAGCTGTTTTTCGATAACGTGAAAGTGCTTCATCGCAAATGCATCGTACGCTTCGGTGAGGATCATGAGAGCGAGTTTTTGTGCAGCATTCAGCTTGGGTAGAGAACGCAGTTGGCAAACAAGACACTCTTGAACAGTACGTGATGCGAAACCTGGTGGGTCTAGATTCTGCAGTCGCTTTATAACACCTTCGGCCTGATTCGCTGTAATCGCGTTTAGAATTCGATCGATGCCATCGATTCTTGCTTGATCGAAGCCACTGCTACGCATGCCCAGCATGGACGGAGCCTGGAATGCGAAGTTGTGTTCGGCTATCGTAACGTTTACCTCGTCTACGATTTCCTGTAGATTCCGACGCAGGTAGCCGTCCTCATCAACGCTTCCAATAATCTGTTCGCCAAGAATGCGCTCTTCATCGGTAAGTGGAAGAAACCGCAACTGTTCGAAAAAATCTTCTTCGAATGAAGTGGTTGCCTTGAACTGAAAGGACTCGTCGTCCTCCTCTTCTTCGCGCTGGTTGTCAGAGCTCTTTCCGGATGAAGGGTCTTCGCCCCAAATAAGTTTATAAAATTCGAAAGCATCGGTAGGGTCGAACTCCGCCGCTTCGGCTGGTGCTGTCGACTCTGGAATATTGTCGGCATCGCGCTTAATCGGTGCACTTGTCTCGAGAGCACCGGCACTATCACTCCTTGGCTCTGGTGCATGTCCATCAGCGTCGCGTTCGTCGAACGAGTCATCCGATTGCTCTTCGAGCATGGGATTGTTCTCAAGTTCACTTTGTACGTGCTGCTCGAATTGCATGGACGGCAATTGCAGCAACTTCAGATACTGAATCTGTTGCGGTGTTAGCGTTTGCTGCAGCGAGGTTTCGAGGCTTAGACCAAGTTTCATCGGTCCTCCTCAACCTCTTCGCCGCGCGCTAATGCAGCAATCCGTTCATATAGCTCAACACCATAAGCGCGAACCAGCGCATCCTTCACAGACTCAACGAGTGGCCTGCGCAGCTTAGCGCCAAGTACTCGACCCGGCTCGCATTCCTCAAAAACTTGGTAGTGCAGATACGGTCCCCCGAACGTCGCCACCCGTATCGGAAACAGATGACATGAAAGGGGCTTCCGAAAGGTGCTCTCTCCGTTGTGCCACGCACGTTCAATGGCACATGTTGCAACATCGCCTTCATAGCGCACGAAGACACAGTCTTTGTTATCGATTACGCCGACCTCATAGGAACCCGAAAACCCCTCAAGCGGACCTTCTGCCTCGAGTTGAGCGCGGGACTTATCAGACAAGTACGGCCATGCCGCCGCAACCGCACCGCGTACATCATCGACTTCGGAGTCTAATAATGGTGCTCCAGACCCGCCCGGCAACGTGCAACACGCGCCCTTGCAAGCCGCAAGGTCGCACGAAAATGAAGCCGTAAGAACAGCTTCATCAAGTAGCAAATGGTCGAGTGAAATCATCCTATTGAGAAAATAGCACGAAAGTTGCTAGAACAACCTCACGCGCACTTTCTCAGCGTGAAAACAGCTCGTTATTTGTATTCCTTTTTAGCGCGCGCGCCGAATTCTTTCATGAATTTTTCGACCTTCGGCCGAACCACAAATGCACAGTATGGTTGTGACCCGTTCTGTTCGTAGTAGTCCTGATGATAGTCCTCGGCTTTATAGAATGTTGTAAGCGGACTTACTTCCGTGACGATGCCTTTCGACCATGTCTTCGCCGATTCGAGTTGACTGATATATGTCTCGGCAACTTCCTTCTGCGTCGTGTTGGCGTAGAAGATTGCGCTGCGGTACTGCGTACCCACATCATTGCCTTGTTTATTCAGTGTCGTCGGGTCGTGCGCTGCAAAGAACACCTGCAGAATGTCCGAGAACGTAACAACCGATGGATCGAACGTAATCTGAACGACCTCAGCATGTCCGGTGTTGCCTGAGCAGACAGCTTTATACGTGGGATTCTCGACATTGCCACCTGTGTAGCCACTTTCGACCTTTTGCACGCCTTCGAGTCTATCGAAAACGGCCTCGATACACCAAAAACAGCCGCCACCAAGCGTGGCGACTTCCGTTGTTGAATTCATTTCAGTTGACTTTAAAGAAGGGGTGAATGGTTTTGGCGTCTTGCTATCATTTCCAGCACACGCCACACAAACGAGCGCGAAGAGGAGTGCAATTCGATGTGCTGACTTCATGAATGCGAACATACGACCTCTGAATTACTGTGAGATATCTTTGCACCACTACTCGTAGCAAGGAAAATTATGCGGTTGCTCGTCGTTCTGGTAATGGTAGCACTGTGGCACCCATGCCAAAGCGCTTTGGCCCAAGGCCCCTTTCAACACACATCTCGGTACGCTCATGTTCCAGGCAGCGAACCGCGCGAACATGTGGTGGATGTGAACCGCATGACGTTAGACGTACGATTTGATGCGCCGGCTGGACTTGTCATAGGAAAGGTGACGCACACCTTTCGTGTATTGCGCTCTCAGGTAGACAGCATTGTGTTCGACGGCATTGCTATGCGTGTGCGTCAGGCAATGCTTGGCGGCAAGCCGGTACGTACAACAACCACGGACTCAACAGTGGTGGTGCATTGTGAACCCGCACTTCGGGTAGACCAGATTGACAGCGTAACGTTTTCGTATGAGGCCGAGCCACGGCGCGGATTGTATTTCATTGGTTGGCGCGACACAACGTTTCGCATGCGACGACAGATATGGACGCAAGGACAGGGCATCGACCATCGGCACTGGATTCCGATGTACGACGAAATGAACGACAAGATGATCACCGAAACCATCATTACGTTCGACTCTGCTTACCGTGTGCTTAGCAACGGCACCAACCTGAAGGTCGAAAACAACAACAACGGCACGAAGACCTGGCATTATCGCATGACAAAGCCTCACGCTTCTTACCTGCTTATGCTGGCGATCGGCAGGTACGATGTCACAGAGCGGCAGTCCAAGAGTGGCGTTCCTCTTCGACTCTACTCGTATCCAGAATATCCCGACCGCGTAGAGCCAACATACCGCATGAGTGTGGAGGCAATGGACTTCCTCGAAAGTGAGCTGGGTGTGCCCTATCCATGGGAAGCATATAGTCAGGTGCCTGTGGCCGACTTCACGTTTGGTGCGATGGAAAACACTACGGCAACAATTTTTGGCGACTTCTACATGACCGATAGACGTGGCTGGCTCGATCGCAGCTACGTTAGCGTAAACATTCACGAGCTCACCCATCAGTGGTTTGGCGACTACATAACGGCACGCAGCTCAAAACATGCGTGGCTTCAGGAAAGCTTTGCGACGTTCTATCCGCATCTGATGCTGCGAAGCACTGCCGGAGAAGACGCATACCAATGGAGTCGGCGCAGCATGCACAGGCAGGCACTATCGGCCGGTGAAAGAGATAGACTTCCAATTGTGCATCCATCGAGTGGATCAGCCCGAATCTATCAGAAAGGCGCCTCTGTCATAGACATGATGCGATACACGTTCGGCGATCGTGACGTCCGAAGGGTCTTCACACACTTCCTTAAACGCCATGCCTATGCCAATGTCGAGACCAGTGATTTGTATCACTCTTTTCAGGACACGCTCGGAATAACGCCCGACTGGTTCTTCGATCAGTGGTTGTATCGCGGCGGTGAGCCTCATTTTAAGCTGAGCACCTGGAACGCCGAGCGCGACGGTGCGGAGGGTGTTACGGTGGTGAACGTCGAGCAGGTGCAGCCGGTGGACGACCTAACGGGCTACTTCCGCATGCCAATCGTGGTCGAAGTGCGCTACGCCAACGGCCGACGTGACAGCGTCAGAGCCTGGATTGATGGTCAGCGCACCACAGTCCTCATTCCTAATTCCCAAGGTAAACCGCCAGCATTTGTGCTCTTCGACCCTGGCTCATACATATTAAAGCGTGTCGATTTCGACAAGACTTGGGACCAACGTGTGGCCCAACTCAAGGCAGCCCCCTACATGATTGACCGTTTCGACGCTCTCGAGTCAATGCGCCGCGATACCGTGCGTGAAGATGAGCGCCTCAGCCTGCTGAACGCCATCATGTCTACAGAATCTCATCCAGCCATGCGTGCCGAAGCCATGCAACAAGCAGGCTTCATGCGCTCCGCAAAACGTCATGAAATTCTTGCTAGGGGGCTTCGAGATGGGGCTGTCGAGGTCCGCTTGGCCGCGCTGGCCGCGCTGCCAACCGTCCCCCAGGTGCTGAAGGCCGACGTCGAAGCCCTGTTGGCAGATTCTGCGTATTCCGTTGTTATGAATGCCCTTACGCAGTTGTCAACCACGTTCCCCCAAGACCGCGCGGCATATCTACAACGTACCGCTACGGAACGGGGTGCTAGCGAACGCATACGAATCGCTTGGTTGGAGTCAGCCCTTGCCGACCCCGGCACCCGTTCGGGAGCTTTGGAGCAAGAGCTTATCGATCTTGGCGGCCCAGCTTGGGAGTTTCGCACACGCGTGAACGCCTTTGAAGCCTGGCGCCGATTGAACATCCTAACCGCAGGAGCGGTGCGTAATGCCATGGACGCCCTAGTTAATCCAAACGAGCGGTTGGCAGACCCAGCCAAGGCCTACCTCGATGGTATGCGTGTACAGACGCAGTTTCGCCCTGAAATTCTCCGACAGGCGATTGCCCTCGAACCTCAGCTTAAAGGGTGGCGTCGCGCCCGATTACAGGCGTACACTCGGTGACCCCTATCCAGAAAGTAAAATTTGGTATGGTTTATGCTATGGGTCTGCCTTCGGCACAGGTGTCTTTGGGGGCACCTGCATTGCGGGGGTTGTGCTCAATGTCGTCGTTGTTACGCAGTTTTAAATGGAGAATTCATGACACTCAAGACTCATCGTATCACAAGTGGAGGAGCTATGCTTCGTAATGCTACGGCATGTGTATCGCTGCTTGCAGCACTTTTGCTGTGGGGACTACCCTCAGCGCAGGCGCAAGTTACAGGGTACACGTTTTCGGCGACGACAGGGACGTACACAGAAATCGCGGGTGGTACAGTTCACGCTACTGGTACCGGAATGGGCAATACGGAATATTCCCTTGCTTTGCCATTCAACTTCTCGTTTCATGGCGTTACCTATCCTTCTGGTAGCAACCTTCAAATCAGCGCTCACGGGTTCGTAACGTTTGGCAGCGGTGGAGGTGGATTCTTAACGGCTCTATCGTCCGGCATAGCCACACCTTCGGGCTTCACATCAAGCGTTGCGACATCACCTCTCACCACTGCGGGCAGGCCAGCTATCGCTGGTTGGGCTAACTACCTTACGGGTAATGCTAACGGAGAACTCCGTAGCGAGACCACGGGTTTTGGCAACGGTCAGATTCTCACCATTCAGTGGAAGAACTTTACGCGTGGTCCGCAGGCTAACGCCTCAAGCGACCTGTTCAACTTCCAGATCAAGATGTACGCAACAGGCCGTGTCGACATCGTGTACGGCTCAATGGTTGTGAACTCTGAAGTCGGTGCTCAGATCGGCATTAGCCAGCCAGGCTCACGCCTAGCAGTTATGGCTCGCGCCACGGTATCGCCATGGGATCGTCCGACCATTACGACGGCAGCATCGAACATCGAATCGATTGCAAGTCCGACGTGGGTTCCGGGCATGAACCAGCTCTATTCGTTCATTCCTCGCGTCGCACCAACTACGAACAATGACGCAGGTGCCTATGCACTTGTAAGCCCAGGTGGCAAGTTCGCAGCCAACACGAGTCAATCGATACAGGTTACGATTAAGAACTGGGGCACGAACAACCTCGACAGTGTGACCGTTAACTGGTCAATCGATGGTGCTGTGAAAACACCGGTGAAATATTACCCTCAGCCGGCTCTTGCGCCATTTGCGGAAGCAACAATTACTATCGGTTTCGCAACATTCCCAACGAATTCGTTTAGCGCGTTGCGTGTATGGACGACCGTACCGAATGGTGTGCCCGATGCTGTAAGCGGTAACGATGCAATTGTTCGTTATCTGGCGCCTCGCGTCAACGGCACATTTAACATCGCACAGGGCAGTGGCAACCCAAACACATTTTCTGATTTCTGGTCAGCAATGCGCCATCTACGCGTTTCCGGTATCTCCGGTGACGTTACGCTTCAGTCGTTCGATGGCATATTCAACGGTCAGGTCTACCTCGCACCAATCGATAACAGTCTCGCAGGCGGCCGCGTGACAGTCTCTGCGCGCGCAGGCCAAATGCCGATCATTCAGTATCAGCCAGTAGGCTTTCCGGGAATTTCGTACGGTCAGTTTGAGAACGCAAGTGCGGCAATCGTTATTGAAGGTGGCGGCGCTCCGTATACGATTAACGGTATGAACGTTCGTTTGCCTAACGGCACAAACGCCGGCGGCTTCCTTTACGGAACCACGAACTGGCTCAGCGGCGTACCTATCAGCAACCTACGTGTGCTAAACAGCACGTTTGTTGGTCCGGACAACTGGGCAACAATGACGCAGGCTGCAGATGGCATTTACCTCGATAATATTGGCGGCGCGAACAACGAAATCAATCGCAACAACATTTCGAGTTTCCCTTATGGCATCTTCTGGGATAACGAAACAGGTAGCAGCACAAAGGTTCTGAACAACACTGTTCAGGGTGCTCGCTATGGTGCCTATGTCTATGGCGGCAGTGCTATGGAAGTCTCCGGGAATACATTCTCGGGCACGTCTGCATTCACTGACTACACGGGCATTTTTACATACAGCGCCGGCAGCACGACGATAACGAACAACCGTATTTCGGCTGATCTGACGTTGGTGGGAAGCAACGCTACTGGTGTCATCATCTACCCATTTACAGGGTCGACCTTCACAGCAACGAACAACATGATTGCACTTGGTTCAGCTACATCTGGACAAGGCTTCAACATCCAGGCAAACAGTGGTGGATTGACACGTCTGTATCACAACACCGTGCACGTAACTGGCACGGGTGGCGTGAACAACATCGCATTGTATATCAACTCGTCGCTTGCCACTGCACCGGCTGGTGTCGTTCAATCGGTGAACAACATCTACAGCAACGCCGGTACGGGTCTCAACGGTGGTTACGTTATCCGTCAGGATGACGCTTCGACGGTGTTGAATGCC